>CATLBQ010000032.1 GCA_949879765.1 uncultured Bacilli bacterium | reverse complement strand
CAAAACATGTACAGTCTGTGGAACAACCGTAGGAGAACCAAAGAAAGGATGTAAGAAAGCCAGTGCCATGACACTGATAGCAAGTATCCTTGCCTTAACAACAACTTTGATAATACTTAGAAAGAAAAGATAATTGAAAAATAAAGAGGAAAATTAAATGACAAAAAAAATATCAAAATTGTGTTTAATATTTTTTATGATGATTGCTTTAGGGCTTTTAGTTGCTCAAAATAGTATAGTATTAGTAAATGCTAAAACAAATACTGATTCTGAGTATGTAAATACCGTAACAGATTTGAAAACAACCAATTTATTAGGTGGTGTAACGCTATATGAGCAAAAAATGTCATCACTATTAAACGGAGATGAGGGAAAAAGATTTCAAGAACATTTTGTTCAATGGGTAGATCTAGCAGGCTATGGTTCTGGAGTAAAATTGGTTACACATACTAAACAAACAGCAGATAGCTGGTCTGCAGCAACAACAAAAGCTTGCGCACAAGATTGGGAAAAAAGTCATCCTGGTTGGATTGTTATTGCAGGAACTAATGGAGATTTTTTTCAGAATTCAGGAACCATCACTTGGGAACCAACCAATAATTTTATGGCCGATGGTAATATGTATAGAGCGGATGTCATTGGTGGGTATCGTTCCGTTGTGGGGATTAATGAAGATAATTCAGTGATTGTGGGAATGCCTACAATTAGTCAACTTATGCAATTGTATATTTATAATGAAGATGAAACAGTTAGAGAAAAATTACCTATTCAAGCTTATAACGTTGAAAAACCTGTTGATGGCTTAACCTTATATACAAAGGATTATGTGAAATCACTTGATTTAACTGGATGTACAGTTTATGTAGGTGAATATACATTATGCAGAATTTCTAATGGAGCAAAAAAGACTGTTTTTGTGAAGGGGCAAATTAAATCTTCTAGGGCAGGAACTACTAACGAGAGCCCAAAAGAGACAAGACAAATAGAATTAGAAGATGGAACTACTAAAACACTAATTACAAGAGAATTTTATATTGTGGATAAAAATGCCACATTAGAAGGAAAAATTTCTGAAAATACAAGTGTAAAATGCCAATTTGATTATGAAGGACAATGGCAAAATGTTCAAAATAGCGTAGGCTATGTCTATCAAATGTTGGATAATGGAACTTCATTGCATCAAAAATCAACAGATTCTTTTGTATATACAGATCATCCTAGAACGTTTATCGGTTTTAAAGCTGATGGTACACCAGTATTAATGGTTGTAGACGGACGTGGTGAAACAAGTAGTACCGTAAAAAAAGATAACTATGGCGTGAGTTTATTTGAAGGTGCCGAAATTATGAAACTTGCTGGATGTGTTAATGCTTATAATTTAGACGGAGGTGGTTCATCTACCCTCATTGCTAGAAATTCAAGTGGCGGATTTGATGTTATCAATCGACCAAGTGATTACGGGAATGAACGTTCCACCGGAAACGCTGTATTCTTGGTAATTAGAGATCCAGGAATTGAATCTGTTTTGGCTAATTCTAGTGCTACTACAATTCAATTGGATAGAAAAAAAGGAGACTATGCACAACAATTGCAAAATGTCAAAGTAACTGTGGATGGAAAAACGTATGATATGTCTGGAGATAGTTTGACTATTGGTGGTTTGAAGGAAAATACAACATATAGTATACAAGTTGATTTTGAGATAGATGGTGAAGCATGTACTAGTTCACTATATGCCCAAACCAAAGCCTATGACCCAGGAATAGATATCAACCCAACCTCAAATGGATTTGAAGTGAGTGTAAGAAAAACCGATGAATATATAGAAACAGCAAAAATAGTATTGAATATCGAAGGACAAACCTATCCACTAGAA
>CATLBQ010000031.1 GCA_949879765.1 uncultured Bacilli bacterium | reverse complement strand
TTTCTTATGGCTCATATAATTCCCTACTTTCTAAATTTATTATAACACTTTTTATTTTTATTGTCAATATAATATATTATATGTATTTATTAAAGCTATAATCATCTTTTTATATCCATTAAAAATAATTGCGCTTATCACAATTTTATGATTAGTAGTATCTATATTTCAAACTATCTTACTTTTTTCCTACATAGCAAGCAAGAAATGAAACTAAGGCATCCCGAACGATTTTCCTTTCTTCAACAGATAGTTTTTTATAAGCCTTATTCATAATAAACAAATTTCTAGGTAATTTCTTCACAAACCCTGAAAGCCGTTCTATTTTTGTTTCTTCAATCATAGCATAAATGGTATTAATAAATGACTCTCTAGTCGCCATATCCATTTGATTGACCCAATTGGTAATGGCTTTTCTTGTATGTTTAGAAATTTTAGTCACATCTTGAATATATTTAGGATGATCATCTTCGATAACCCAGTTAAATTGATCATGCTGCACAAATAAAAATGCATTGCTCGCTACCACTTGATAACGATTACTTGGTTCTAATAATAAACCGACAAGCGCATCTTTCGGAATGGTTTTTATAATTTTGGATTCAATATTCTGATAAGATGGTTTTTCATAAAACTCAGGTAAGAAACCTGGACCATCATGATTATAGACCGTAAGAATACATTCTTGAATGGCTTCATCCACACAAGCACTTGCAAATGTTGCTAAATTTCCGCCCTTAGAGTGACCCCCTACAATATATTGACCAGGATAAATGCTGGCAAAATCAGTTAAATACATTACTGCTTCTCTTTGGGAAGGAATATTTTCTAAATAGGCTAAATTCAAATCTTCTTTCCAACCAATAAAATGTGCATCAGTCCCCCGGTAAGCAATATAATACAATCCTTCCTGTAATAAAAAGGCAACCGCAGAAAATTGTTTTTCGTTATCTACTTCAATTTTATTGACATAATACCCAATTTTAATATGAGAAAACCGAGGCAAGGTCAAAATTAACCGAGCCATCATATCATTTTTCTTGGGATTCCAAATACCAGCTACTCTAGATTTATCATAATCTTTTTCCAAACACTCTTGTAAGGTATGTTCAAAATTGGTTTGTTCTGCTAATGTATTTGCAAAATCAAAATAGGAAAGTTGCACCAATATCATACTATCTACTTCACAAAATGGTTTTTCCTTAAAAGAAAGGTGACCATATTTTTTCATATAATCTATCATATTTTTCATAGGATATGCTCCTTTTCTAAATCTAATAATATCTGTTTTTTCTCTATACCTAAGGCATAGCCCGTTAAACGTTGGTTTTTACCCAAAACCCTATGACAAGGAATGATAATGGGAATAGGATTACAATGATTGGCCATACCTACAGCTCTGCATGCTTTCTCATTTCCTATTTCTTTAGCAACTTCTTGATAAGTCATCGTTTGACCATAAGGAATAGCCATCAATGCCTGCCAAACACGCTTTTGAAAAGGCGTTCCTTTTGGGCATAGTGGAAGCGTAAACTGTTTTCTTTTTCCCTCAAAATAATCATCTAATTGATGGATGCATTCTACTAATACTTCACTCCTACACTCGTTTTGCTCTTGTAGGGGCGCATTTATATATTGAATAGATGTAATATATCCCTCTTCTTCTATAATTCTAAATTGTCCTATTTTAGAATGATATATTGCTTGATGATTCATCCCAAATTCCTTACTTTTTCTTTTTTTCTGGTAATTCAGCAAACATACCCTCAAATAAATTTTGAAGGAATACCTTATCCTCCAAATTTTCCATCAAGATCATTGGTTTTGCACCTGGATAAGGGATTTCAAATGAAGCATTGGGTAACATTTGTTTAACTATATTTACTGGCTTAATCAAAAAACGATTATCATAAATACCACCTATTACTTTTTGCCGGTAATATACCACATATTCTCCCATCATTTTTCGGTAAGTAATGTCTTTACAAAATGAAAGTTCTTCAGTTAAATAATTCACGTATTCTATACTAGAAGCCATATTTCTTCCTCCTATTTTTCTATATTTTGATCTACTACTATCATACCATTATAATATACTATCCTAGATTTGTCAATCATTTATTTTAGGTCTTTCATATCTCATTTCTATGAACAATAGAAAATAGAGTATACGCTCTATCAGTATACTCTATTCTTATTTTTTGCTTATGGTAAAACGGTTAAGATTACCTTTGAAACTAAATATGGCTTTTTCTTATTTACACAAGTAATAACAACAGTACCTGGAGCTTTTGCTGTTACTGTACCATATACACTTACAGTTGCAATAGACTCATCTGATGATGTAAAGGTATAATCTAATCTAGATTGACTTGGTGCATCACCACCAAGATATAGACATCTTGTGTATCCTACTGACATTGTAGTACCACCGTATTCTCCACCATTTTGAGTGACTTCTGTACCTACTGGGTTTACACCTTCTGGATCAACCATAATATCAAAACTAGTAATAGTAAAACTAATTACGGTTAAGTTTCCTGCAGTATCCTCTACTCGAATTGTATAATCACCTTTTCGATAGAATGTAAATCCATTTTCAATTGTTCCTGTTTCTGCACGACTAGAATTAAATCCTTTATACCAATAACTAATTGTGGCAAGTTCCATATCATCACTACAATTTACTTTCACACCTTTACTTGTAATATGGTTTCCTAATAATGGTGTACCTGTCATCCAATCCCATTCAATAAGTTCTACTACTGGTTTAGTTCTATCAACGATAAACTCAAAACTCAAATACTCTTCAGTTACTGTATCATAAACACTTACTGCGTATTCTCCTTCTTCATATGTGCTGAAATATCCACCAAATTCATACTCTTTACCAGTATCATAATTATAAATGTCCCAAACAAGGTTTTCATCAATATCCCAAATATGGTCTCCATCTTCAAAATAAACATAATCATAATAATATTTATCTTCTGTTACATTTGTTCTAATACGATTACTATTTTCAATAGAACGATTTACATACAATTGGTAAGTTGTAGGATTTGTTGGATAGCCTTCACTGCCTACTTGATAGTATTTAAATTCCATTCTACCACCCATATCAAAACTCATCTTTTCACCATTTTTAAGATATACCTTATCCGCATATGGAATAAATTGCTCTATGTGTCTAGTCTCAGCCCAAAGATCAAAATATCCTCCTTCGGTCTTGCCTGATGCATCAAAATAACTAATGGTAAAACTATTGGCATTTTTTCTAAATCCCATCTCACCTTCTTTAACATTGACTACAACCCCATCGTCAAAGGTAATAAACCATGGTGTAGCTACAGGATCACTTGCTTTTGCAGTGGATGCACTACCAAGTAAGACAATCCCTACCAATAAAACTAAAAAAGCAAAAAATATTTTCTTAACACTCTTCATATATTCTCCTCCTTTTCATATAATATAGTGTTATTTATGAGTCAAGAAGGAGACAAGATAGATAAGAAAAGTTTTCTGCCTTTAATATCTATTTTATCTCTTAAATATAAATGGCTCCCCCCGAACTCACTTTTGATTATATCTTAATTTCCATATTTTGTCAATAATATATATAATTTTTTAAAATATTTTGAAATTACTCGTCAATTCTACCATTTTACTATCAATAAATGATGAAATTAATAAAAGAATAGGATATCTATTATACCCTATCCTTCTTTTCTCATTTTATGGTAAAACTGTAATCACAATCTTAGATACTTTACCTGTTTTCTTATGCACACATTTGATTTCTACTGTTCCTGCCCCTTTTGCTTCTACTGTTCCATATACACTTACTGTTGCAATAGATTCATCTGATGATGTAAATGTATATTGTAATCTAGATTGACTTGGTGCAGTTGGTCCTAGATAGATACATCTTGTGTATCCTACTGACATCGTTGAATCTCCGTATGCACCCCCATTTGATGTAACTTCCGTTCCTACTGTTCCTGCTCCTTCTGGATCTACTACTAAGTCATAATCCGTAATTGTAAATGTTGAAACACTTGTATTTCCTACCATATCGGTTACTGTAATTGTATATTCTCCTTTTCGATAGAATGTAAATCCACTCTTTACTGTTCCTGTTTCCCATCTTCCACTGAATGGTTTATATTGATATGTCATTTCTTTTACTTCAAAGTTATCTCCATAAATTACTTTCATTCCTGCACTCGTGATAGCTCCATTTTCCATTGGTGTTTCAGTAAGATAATCACACTCCACTAAATAGATAAGTGGTGCTGCATAATCAATTGCAAATTCAAAGGTTAATGTTTCATCCCTTGCTTCATTGTACGCTGTTACTTTATATTCTCCTACCTTATCTACACAAAAATCGGCATTTGTTTTTTCTACCTTCCCAGTAGTTTTATTATAGATTTCCCATTCAATATCAGAATCACCTATCCATTCATTATCCCTATCTTCAAAACGAATACTATTGTCATAGTAATATTTTCCATCTACAAAATCTGTCCAAATACGATTAGTATCAATAATAGAGCGATTGACATAAAAATAATAACTATCTTTAATCATACAATCACCTTCATCACTTGGCATTTCATATACTAATGTCATATGTCCACCCTTTTCAATAGTTATACTTTCACCATTTAAAATATATTTTTTATAGACACATGTTTCATAAGCCTCAAGCATTTTACTATGAGTCCAAATAGTCAAATACCCGCCTTCTGTTTTACCAGTTGCATCAAAATAAGTTACTGTATAGCCATTAGAGTTAAAACTAAAGCCGCCTGTTTCTCCTTCTCTAATGTTGACAACACTACCATCATCAAATGTCAAAATCCATGGTGTAGAGTTTGGCACCTCCGAATAAGCTTTTGCTTTTGTAGTTGCACTAACTAGCATTATCCCCACAAATAATGCAAAAAAAGCAACAAAAATCTTCTTAACACTCTTCATATTTTTTTCTCCTCCTCTTCATATGATT
>CATLBQ010000030.1 GCA_949879765.1 uncultured Bacilli bacterium | reverse complement strand
AAATTCATTTATATTTTATGTATCTCTATTTTTACATATAAACAAATTCATATGCAACAGATTCTTTTTCAATATATAATATCAAATATGTCCCATTGGTTTTATCCCGAGGTAAACTTACTGATCCTGGGTTAAATACATACGCATCTTGATATTGCATCACTTTGTGTTGGTGAGTATGTCCTACAATCAGGATTTTTGCTTGTTTTTTTTGAAGAAATTGTTGAGGATTAAAAAACAATTGATGACTATGAAGAATAACGAGTAAACCATATGGTGTTGGAATCACTCGTTCTTTTGTGTATTCCTCTCGATCACAGTTTCCTTTTACACTTAGATATGGAGTTATTTCTTGAATACTTAAACAGCTGTCCCCCGCATGAAGAAAAAGTGATGCATCGGGATGTCTTTTGACAATTTGTTCTAATATTGCTTTGTTATGATGAGAATCACTGACAACAACTATTTTCATCATGAAAACACCTCTTGATCCCACTTATAAATATATTGATTGATTTTTTTACTAAAAAAAGCAATCAGCGGTCCCATCGCAATGAAGGTGAATATTGTATTGATATGAATAATATCTGTTTTATGAAGGATACATACCCCTATGACAAAAGCAATAATAGTACAACATAAATCCACCATGATTCTTGACATAGCATAAGATAGTTTCGGACATAAACGATTGCATATCATAGGTAGTCCATCGTATGGAGCAATCCCTAAATTGGCACTTCCATATAATGCAATACCAAAACTAATGATTACTAGTCCGAAAAGACTTTCTAATAAGCGAATAGGCCAATTACCATTTTGCCAATTGAGCCATTCAAATAGTTGTAAGAAAAGACTTGCACATACCCCAGTGAGTAATACATTGATGATGGTACCAATATGAATTCTATTTCGTAAAAAAAAGACCATACCCACCAAGAATAGGACATTTACACCTATATAATACACACTATAATCGATTCCTTCTATGTCAAACCAATACATCAATGAAAACACCATTGCGGAAAGAGAATCTTGTCCAAACTGGGATAATTTAAATAATGCCACACCAAGTCCAACACACATCGTTCCAAGTAAAACGCCTGTCATTTGTTTGAGCTGTTTCATATTTTTACCTACTTATTTTCTTTTATATTTTTGACAAATGTTCGGATGATGTCACATTCAAGAACATCTTGTCATTTTAACTATCTAATATGTATCATATTATACCATTTTTGCCATTCATTGTCAATTAAAGTTAGATTTGTCCAAAACAAGTCCTAAGCCTTGTGCATTGAAAAATAGAAAAATTTGTGATATAATACGATAGAAATTGGAGGTGATCATTTGTTTCAGAAAAGGTTATTTTCTCCTTATCAGATTATTGCACTCGTTTTTTTAATAATTATTTTTCTAGGTAGTATTGTATTGGTTTTACCAATTTCCTCTCGAGATGGCAGTTGGAGCAATTATTTAGATTGCCTTTTTACCTCTACCTCGGCCACTTGTGTAACAGGACTCGTTGCCTATGATACTTATACACATTGGTCGACATTTGGACATATCATCATTTTGTTGTTGATTCAAATTGGTGGGGTAGGGTTCATGACCGTATTTTCTTCTGTAGGAATGTTTCTCAAACGAAAAATTAATTTATTTGAACGAAAACTTATTATGCAAGCGGCTGGATCCATCAATACCAGTGGGATTCTTCATTTGGTAAAGCGGATTTTAAAAAGCACACTTATTTTTGAAGGATGTGGAGCTCTCCTTTTATGTATTCGCTTTATTCCTCAATTTGGAATAATTCAAGGTATTGCTTTTTCGATTTTTCACTCTATCTCTGCCTTTTGTAATGCTGGATTTGATTTAATGGGTGGATATTCAGGAGCCTTTAGTTCCCTCACTGCTTTTTCTGGGGATTGGTTAGTCAATATCGTCATTATGGTGTTGATACTAGCTGGTGGCCTTGGTTTTTTGGTTTGGTCTGATTTGATTGAATTTAAAACCCATTTTCGGAAAATGAAACTGCATACCAAAATTGTTTTATTTTCCACCTTGTTTTTGATTTTATGCCCAAGCCTTTTATTCTTTTTATTTGAGCATCATCATGCCTTAGCAGAAATGCCACTGCATGAACAAATCTTAACTTGTTTATTTTTATCCATTAGCCCTAGAACAGCTGGTTTTAATACAATCGATTTAACCGCTCTATCTGATTCGAGCATTTTGTTATCGCTTTTGTTGATGTTAATTGGTGGAAATCCTGGTTCTACAGCTGGTGGAATCAAAACCACTACTTTTGTTGTATTGATATTGAGTATTGTATTTGCAACCAAACAAAAAACGGATCTTGTCATTCATAAAAGGCGATTAGAAACCAATATTGTCAAGCAAGCAAGTGCAATACTGACTTTATATCTTTTATCCATTTTGGCGTCATCTTTATTAATTTCTGCAATTGATCATTTAACACTTACACAAGTTTTATTTGAAACCACTTCTGCTGTAGCAACAGTGGGATTGTCTTTGAGTATAACACCTACCCTAAGTAGTATTTCCAAATGTATTTTAATTGCCTTGATGTATATGGGTAGAATTGGAGCACTCTCTATTATTTTCTTATTTAATAAAAAAGAAGACAATGAAGTATTAGAGCGCCCTGTAGAAAAAATTTTAGTTGGTTAGGAGAAACATATGAAATCATTATTAGTTATTGGAATGGGACGATTTGGTAGTCATTTGGCAAGAAAATTAATGGATTTAGGCAATGATGTGATGATCATTGACCAAGATGAAAAAATCATTAATGGCATGGCCGCATCATTTACAGATGCATTTGTTGGTGATTGTACCAATCCAGAAGTCATTTCTTCCTTGAGTGTGAAACATTTTGATGTATGCTTTGTTACCATTGGTGATAATTTTCAGTCTTCATTAGAAATTACCTCTTTATTAAAAGAGGCTGGTGCAAAATACATTGTTTCAAAAGCTACAGTAGATATGCAAGCTAAATTCTTGCGACAAATTGGTGCAAACGAAGTCGTTTATCCCGAGCACGATATGGCTGTTCGGCTGGCCATTAAACATAGTGCGCGAAATGTTTTTGATTATATTGAACTTGGCGAAGATTATGCTATTTATGAAATTCCTATTTTAACCAGTTGGCAAGGATTTTCTATTTTAGATTTAAATATTCGGAAAATGTATTCCATCAATATTGTTGCCATCAAAAAAAGTGCAGGTGTTATTGCCTCTCCAAATCCTGATTATGTATTTGAATCTGGTGATCATATTATCGTGATTGCTAAAAGCGAATATATCGATAAAATTACGAGACAAATGGATGAAAATACGACTTCCTATGCGTCAAAGAAAAACAAGAAAAAAAAGTGTCAAAAAAATTGACACTTTTTTCTTTTTATCATGCTACAATCTGTTCCCACTTCGCATATAGTTTTAAATTACCTGTCGTTCCTTCTTCAATTTGTTCAATCCGAATGGTACAACCTTGATCTAGATACCATCCCATAAAGCGATAGCCCTCACAACTTGCATCTACGAATGATAAAGTATCTTGAATGGTATAGGATACTGGAGTTGTTGGTAAAGTAACCCCAGTAGGTGTGGACGAATCCACTTCCCACTTGGTTGGTAATTGGTCAAATACAGGAATTTTAGTTCCTTGTTGCCATTGTTGGAATCTAAAGAAAATCTGTACTTTACCAGCACTGGTTGGTTTATAACTTGTATTATAGGTTGGATAAGATTGTTGCATTGCCTTTAAAAAATATCCATTTAAAGATTTGTATTTGGTTCTATAAGGTTCTGTATTTAAGAAATATCCTTCATTTTCAACCATTTCTAATTCGGCATGATTTGTGCCTGTAATTGGACAATATATCAATTGACCAATCGTTTGTTCTACTATATACTTATCTAAATGAATCAAATCAGAAACACTACTGAAAACCGCTGTGCCATAAGTTGACGTATTCATTTTCAATGTATAGGTTGATCCATTAACGGTTAACTGATCAATTTGATCTATATGAGATACCAACCAGTTGAATAAATCTGTATAAAAATCCTGAACAAATGCTTCTTTATTTTCCCACGATGAAGCAGTAATTTGAACAAAGTTGGCATCATATGAAATCGTATAATGGATCATTTCATATTGTGCTGTAATGGTCATATCTTCTCGCACTTGGTCAAATGATTTATCCCACCCTATAAAACGATAGCCTGCCCTTTGAGGTTCAAATGGGGCTACAGCCTTTTTTCCTTCTTTTACCATAGCCTCTTTTAAAATGGTGCCATCTGAATTTTGAAAAGTAACTACATATTCTGGTAATTGGTCTTCATCCCCTCTATCGGGTACTTTTACATCATTTTTAGTTAGCACATCACATGTAACATAATCGACTCCCTTATCAATCCAACTTTGTAATGTGGCCGCATCACTATACTGGCTAAATGTATAACAAGACACTTTCAATCCTGCTTCATGATAACGTGCAATCCATTCTTCTGAATTGGCATAGCCTATATTAAAACTTACATCAAAGCGCCATTCTAAGCAACGATTAAAAATCGTTTCACTTTCACAAGAATTTACTAAATATTGACAGCGAATATTATGATAACCATTATTTCTGACCCACTCTAAACATTTGTATTGTGATCCGAGGAAAATAACTGAATCAAGCATTCCTTTTTCTTTGATGACTTCCATTAAAGCACCCATTCTCGATTGATCACTATTGGTGATGCCTGCGGATGATTTGAGTTCTACGACTGCAAGAACGCCATATGTTTTACAAATTTCCAAATAACGTTCAAAAGTACAAATTTTTGAAGTATAGGTAATGCCTCCTCTTGTAATGGTTGTTGTTACATCTTTTAAATCTGCATAATTGGTTGAAGCAAGCGGATAACCTGCAAAATCATTGTCATGGCAAACAACAAATACACCATCTTTGGTTTGTTTCACATCACATTCTAATGCTTGATATCCTTTTACTGTTACAGCATTAATGAACGCTTCTTCTGTATTCATAATTCCCAAATAGCATCCCGCATGACCGATAAATAATAGTTCACTACGTTCAACCACCATAACTTCTCTTGCATAGGTAGTCGTATGCTGTTCACTATCTGTTACTGAATAGATTACGGTATAAATTCCTTCTTTGGAAGGGTCAAGAGTATCTTCATTGATGGTTATCCAAGTGGAAATATCTCCATCGGTTTTATCATATGCTAGTACTCCCTCTCGCAAGTCATAGGACTCATTGGCATAAATCACTAATCGTTCTGGTGTAGTATAAGGCAAATAAATGACAGGTTTATCTGCTTCAATATCAGGGAAGACTTCTAGTTCAAAAGTAATCCGTACATCAGGACGATAAGTAGAATAAATCGTAATGGTTGTTGTTCCATATCCTTTTGTAACAATGGTTCCTTTTTCTATTGTGGCCACTTTTTCTTCCGAACTAGTCATTACCAATTGAGGATGAGTGACATTGATAGGTTGAATGTGGAATTGGAGTACATAGGTTTGATTTTTATCTAGACGCAAAACCGGATTTTCAATTGTAATTTCTGTTGGAAAAATGGGTTCTGTCCATTTTGCAACAACTGTAATATCTTGAGCCATCTCTACAGTAATTCCTTCTAAAAGGGTATCATCCATATACCAACCTAAAAACTCTCTTCCATCGTTCAATGATAAAGGTAAGAAAGCAAAAGCATCTCCAAACTGATAGGTCAAAGTAGGTTTAACTTCAACTTGGTAAGCTTTTCGCATCATTTCTTTTTGATCTAGCGTAAAACGAGTGGCATGATCAGCAATTTCTGGTAAACGAATACATCCTACATAAGTAGAGCTCCAAAAATCCTGTGCCGGATTGATTGCGGTAATACAAGCATCTAAAGTATCAAAAAATCCAATCCATTTGTCATGATACCGAATATCATTGATAAAATAATCAGCTTGCTCACGAATATCTTTGAGGTTGGCTGCGTATAATTTCGCTTTTTGTTTCACCCACTCTCCACTTTGATATTGTCCATTTTCTCCTTTAATGAATCGACTCAATTCTACATCACTATTCAAATAAGCATGGAAATCCGTAAACAAGGCATCTAATACATCCTCGATTGTATCTAAATAAGTTAAAGGCCAACGTCCTTCATCATATTGATAGGTAATGGTATACGTAGCTTTATCTAGTGTTCCTGAAACAACTAAATTTTGCATAGGCATAAATGACGGAATTTCTAGATCCCATCCACTAAAGGTATACCCTTTCTTAGTCGGTGTAGGGGGCAAAACAATTTCTTCTTCATAATAATAAGTTTGTTTTGCATATTCTACATGATCGACTTGATAGGTAATGGTATAGGTATTCCTTTCAAAGATTGCTTCTACAATTATATCTTCTGCTGGCATCACCTCTGGTACTGGTATACTCCAACCGCTAAATGTATATCCTTCTTTTTCTGGATTAGCAATGGATTGTATAGGTGATTGGTATACATAATTTTCACGTTTATAGACTTCACCATCCACTTGATAGGTAATGCTATAGGTATTTTTTTCGAAGATTGCTTCTACAATTATATCTTCTGCTGGCATTATTTCTGGTAATGTCACACTCCATGATTGGAAAGTATGACCTATTTTTTCTGGCACAGCCGGTAGAACAATGGCTTCATGATACAAATATTGTTGAACAATATATTCTTCTCCTTCGATTTGATAGGTGATGGTATAGGTCTTGCTATCAAACAGAGCTATCACAACTATATCTTCTGCTGGCATTACTTCGGGTAATGTTTGATTCCACTTTTGGAAAGTATGGCCTTCTATCACTGGATTTTCTATAGGTTGAATGGTATCACCATAATGATACTGTACTACTTGGTCAGGTAATCCTTC
>CATLBQ010000029.1 GCA_949879765.1 uncultured Bacilli bacterium | reverse complement strand
GGCTTATTCTTTACATTATAAAAACCCAGTTCAATATCGAACTGAACTAGGTTTTTATTAATATTTTTTTATGTGTCTACTTTTTCTTGACTATTTCACGTTAGTCTACTTTTTTATTTTAGGCTAAAAATAGTCTTATTTTCACGTTCTTGATTATCCTGTGTATATTTTTACAATTTGATAGATAGGTTTTTATGTTTGCTTGTTTTTGGGTCTATTTTTCACATTATTTTCCTATTTAACTTTACAATCAAATTCATTTTTGATACAATACCCTTATATAAACAGATAGGAGACATCAATCATGTGTATATTTTGTAAAATTATCAATGGCGAAATTCCTGCCTATAAATTATATGAAAACGGATTTGTAACTTGTTTTTTAGATATTTCACAAGCTACCAAAGGGCACTGCTTAGTTGTACCTAAAAAACATGTCCAAGATATTTTTGAACTTCCAGAAGTATATGCTGAAGAAGTAATGAAAGCAGCTGTAGTTGTATCTCATCTTTTGAAAGAAAAGTTAGGCGTTACAGACATCAATTTATTAAACAATTCTGGGGTTGGCGCTGGACAAACTGTAATGCATTTTCACTTGCATGTGTTACCTCGTTATGCTGATGATGAAATTGATTTTCATCAAGTTGATCACGAACCAAATTTTGCTGAGCTAGAAAAATTATATGCAAAACTGACTCAGTAATCTTTCACATTGTAATCCAAACAAAACTCTCGTTTCAAAATAGAAACGAGAGTTTTTTCTTATTAACGAATTTCTTTTACACCCATATAAGGTACAAGAACGTCTGGAATTTTGATAGAGCCATCTGCTTGTTGATAATTTTCTAACACAGCAATAACGGTTCTTCCTACTGCAAGACCAGAACCATTCAATGTATGAACCAGTTCAGTTTTACTATCTTTTGTTCTTCTAAAACGAATATTGGCACGACGCGCTTGGAAATCTTCAGCATTACTTATTGAACCAATTTCACGATAACAATTTTGTCCAGGTAACCATACCTCTATGTCAAACGTTTTTGCCATACCAAATCCCATATCTCCTGTACAAAGTTCTACTACATGATAAGGTATTTGCAATTGTTTCAGTACTTCTTCTGAATTTTGCAACATTTTTTCTAATTCATCATAGGAGTCTTCAGGTTTTGTAAACTTAATCAATTCTACTTTATTGAACTGATGTTGTCTTAAAATACCCCGAGTGTCTCGTCCAGCCGAACCAGCCTCAGCTCTAAATGCGGTTGTATAAGAACAAAAACGAATAGGTAATTTGTCTCCATCAATAATTTCATCACGATACATATTGATACTTGGCACTTCTGCGGTTGGATTCAAATACCAATCTGCATCATCACCTTGACCTGCGGTGACTTTATAAGCATCGTCTTGGAATTTGGGGAATTGACCTGTACCAAGCATACTTGCTCCATTGACAATATAAGGTGGCATTAATTCCGTATATCCATGTTTTGTAGCGTGTAAATCCATCATAAAGCTAATCAATGCTCTTTCTAATCTTGCCCCTAACCCTTTATAAACAACAAATCTAGCACCAGTGATTTTAGCAGCCCGTTCAAAGTCAAGTATATCTAACTTTTCAGCAAGTGCTACATGATCTTTTGGTACAAAATCAAACTTTGTAGGTTCCATAAAACGTCTAATTTCTCTATTTTCTGTTTCATCTTTTCCCACCTTTGTTGTTAGGCTTACTAAATTTGGTGTTCTAAGCATATAATATTTAATTTTTTCATCTAATTCTTCTAATTCTTTTTCTAATAAAGCAACTTCTTCTCCAATATGAGCAACCGCATTCAATACTTCTGTTGCGTCCATTTTATTTCGCTTATATTCTCCAATTAATTTACTCTTTTGATTTTTTTCATTTTTCAAAGTCTCAACTGTACTCAAGATGTTTCTTCTGCTTTCATCCATCGTTTTGACTTCTCTTAAATACGAGTAGTCTCCACCCCTTGTATTTAATCTTCGAATTACTTCTTCAACATCATCTCTAATTAATTTAATATCTAACATATTTTCACTCCTTTTTGACATATAAAAATCCCTGTTACAAAGGATTTTTCTTTTGTAACAGGGACGAACCATTTTGATAGTCCGCGGTACCACCCCGATTAGAGCATGCTCTCGCTTCACATAGAAAGATAACGGTTTCTAACCGAAAGTAGTTTGCTACTTCTTCTCCAAGGTAGATTCACTAAGCGTATATCTTGATTTTCACCACCCATCAAGTCTCTACTATATCACTTCTTAGTTACTAATCCTTTTCATCGAATTTAATCGTTCAAATTATAATCTCTTTTTTTTAGTTTGTCAAGAAAAGACTTCTTTATTCGTCTATATTTTCTTCTTCTATTTGTTCTTCACTATCTTCTATTTCCATTGTTTCTAATAGCCGAAGTTTTTCATTCATCATTTCTGTTTCATCAATGACATCTTCTTCTTCTGATTCTTCTTGGCGCGGAACAATCGCAATTGTTGATACCAAATGACCATCATTTAATTTAATCACCCGAACCCCCTGTGTATCTCTACCAATAACAGAAATATCAGATAAATGCGTACGAATTACCATACCTTTATCCGTAATAATGATTAAGTCATCTTCACCAGTAGATGGAGCTAAACTTACAGGTCTACCACTTTTTTCGGTAATATTCATATATTTTACACCTTTTCCATTGCGACCTTTAATCTTAAAATCGCTAGTCGGTGTTCTTTTACCATATCCATACTCTGTGACAACTGTAATTTCATCTTCTTCTCCATTTACCGCAACAAGTCCAATGGCCCGTTCATCTTCAGCTACCCGAATACCTTTTACACCACTTGCGGCACGATTGGTAGCACGAACTGTTGACTCATTAAAACAAGCAGCCTTTCCGTTAGATGCACCAAAAATAATGTCTTGTGTGCCATTTGTTCTTGCTACAGCAATCAGTTCATCGGTTTCTCCTAAAATCAGTGCGCGTATACCTGTACTTCGAATATTTTTATATTGAACAAGTTCTGTCTTCTTGATGATTCCATTCTTTGTTCCAAAGATAACATAGCCAGGGTCATCTAATGATTTCACATTAATAACAGCAGCCAATTTTTCATTATTTTCAAACTTCAACAAATTAATTAGCGGCAATCCCTTAGATGTTCTACTTGCGGCAGGAATTTGGAATGCTTTTAGCAAATATACTTTTCCAAAATTACTAAAGAAAAGCATATTATCATGAGTAGACGTATAAATTACTTTTTCAATAAAATCGTCTTCTTGCATTTTACTTCCTGTAATCCCTTTGCCTCCACGACGTTGCGCACGATAAGTATCTACTGTCATCCGTTTGATATACCCTTTATTGGTTATTGTAATGATAACATCTTCAACTGGTATTAAATCCTCATCTTCAACCTCTAAATCTTCACTAAGATCTATACTTGAACGACGATCATCGCCATATTTTCTTTGTACTTCTGTCAATTCTGTGACAATTACATGCATTAATTTTTCATGATTGCCTAAAATATCTTCTAAATAAGCAACTACTTCTGTCAATTCCTTCTTCTCTGATTGCAATTTTTCAATTTCTAATCCAGTCAATCGTTGCAATCTCATATCTAGAATGGCTTTTGCTTGAATTTCTGTCAACAAGAATTTTGTTGTTAACTGTTGAATGGCTTCATCACCTGTTTTAGATGCTTTAATCGTTGCCACTACTTCATCAATATTTACTAATGCAATCAATAACCCTTCCACAATATGGAGTCTAGCCAAAGCTTTATCTAAATCATACTGTGTTCTTCTTGTTACCACTTCAATTTGATGTTTGACATAACATTCTAGAATTTGTTTTAAATTGAGTACCCTAGGTTGACCATGGTCTAATGCAATCATATTGACACTATATGTCGTTTGCATTTGCGTGTGTTTATATAAATTATTTAATATTACATTGACATTAGCATCTCGTCTTAATTCAATGATAATTCGCATTCCTTTTCGGTTGGATTCATCTCTTAAATCTGTAATACCATCTATCACTTTATCCTTTGCCAGTTCTGCAATTCGTTCAATCAAACGAGTTTTATTGACTTGATAAGGAATCTCAGTAACAACAATTTCTTTTTTACCATTTTGCAAAGAAACAATATCTACTTTTGAGCGAACAGTAACCGTCCCCATACCCGTTTGGTAAGCTTTTCTCACACTAGAAAGCCCCATAATGGTGGCACCTGTTGGAAAATCTGGTGCTGGAATATATTCCATTAATTTTTCAATCGTAATATCTGGATTTTCAATCAAAGCAAGTGTACCATTAATTACTTCAGTCAAATTATGTGGTGGTACACTTGTTGCCATACCTACAGCAATACCTGATGCACCATTGACCAATAAACTTGGAAATCTTGCTGGTAAAATGGCAGGTTCTTTTTCAGAACCATCATAGTTATCCACAAAATCTACTGTATTTTTATTTAAGTCACGAAGCATTTCACTAGCAAGTTTACTCATTCTTGCTTCCGTATAACGCATTGCGGCGGCCCCATCACCATCAACAGAACCAAAATTTCCATGTCCATCTACTAAAGGATATCGATAACTAAAATCTTGGGCCATTCGTACCATTGCTTCATACACTGCAGTATCACCATGTGGATGATACTTACCAATAACATCACCAACGATACGAGCTGATTTTTTGTGTGCTTTATCACTATAAATACCTAATTCATTCATTGCATATAAGATTCTTCTATGAACTGGTTTTAATCCATCACGAACATCTGGTAGTGCTCTTGATACTATAACACTCATCGCATAACTTAAAAATGATGTTCTCATTTCATTTTTTAGGTCTACTGGCTGAATTTTATCATAATCTTCTTTTTCACTTAATAAGTTTTCATCAATTTTGGTAAGTTCAGGATCGATATCAGGGTTATTCTCTTCATCTGTATTTTCTTCTTCTCGAATATCTTCTTCATCAATGTTTATGTTTTTCTCATTATCAGACATGAATTAACCTCCTATATATCCAAATTTTGAACAAATACTGCATTTTCTTCTATAAATTTTCTTCTTGGTTCAACATCTTCTCCCATTAGCATCGAAAATGTTTCATTCGCTTGTTCGGCATCCCCCATAGTTACTTGCAACAAAACACGTCGTTTTGGATCCATTGTCGTTTCCCACAATTGATCCGCATTCATTTCACCTAACCCTTTATAGCGTTGAATATCTCTTCTGCCTTGCATCTCACTTAATTTTAAATTCAACTCTTCATCACTATAGGCATATTCTATTCTTTTTCCTTGTTGAATTTTAAATAATGGTGGTTGAGCAATATAAACATATCCTTTTTCTATCACTTGTGGCATAAAACGATAAAAGAATGTGAGTAACAATGTACGAATATGGGCACCATCGACATCGGCATCGGTCATAATGACAATTTTATGATAGCGAGCATTTTCAATTTGAAACTCATTTCCAATTCCAGTACCTATTGCTTGTATCATTGAAAGAATTTCTTTATTACTTAGCACTTTTGACATCGTTGCTTTTTCAACATTTAATACTTTACCGCGAAGTGGCAGTATCGCTTGATAGTAACTTTCCCGACCCATTTTGGCAGAACCACCCGCAGAATCCCCTTCGACAATGTACATTTCAGCAAGTTGTGGATCTTTTGTTCTGCAATCTGACAACTTAGAAGCAAAACCTAAAGAATCCAGTGGACTCTTTCTTCTGGTTGCCTCTCGCGCTTTTTTTGCTGCAATTCTAGCCCTTAAAGCTAACAACGACTTTTCAACTATCATTTTAGCATTGGCTGGATTTTCTAATAAATATGCTTCAAATTTATCCGTCATAGCCTGTGAAACAATTCTTCTTACTTCTGTATTTCCCAATTTTGTTTTGGTTTGCCCTTCAAATTGAGGATCACTTATTTTACAAGAAACAATAGCAGTCAACCCTTCTCGAACGTCATCTCCAGATAAACTTTCATCCTTCTTAAAAATATTAGCCGTTTTACCATACGCATTCAATATTCTAGTTAAACTATTTCTAAAACCTTCTTCATGCGTTCCCCCTTCATTATTGGTGATATTATTGGTAAATGATCTAATATTACAACTATAGTCTTCTGTATATTGGAAAGCAATTTCTATTTGTGTCCCTTCAATTTCTTCTTCTACAGAAATCACGTCACTATGTAGGGATTTTTTTCCTTTATTCAAATATTCAACATATTCTACAATACCACCTTCATAGTGATATTCTCCTGATTTGATATTCGCTTGATTTCTTAAATCTTTAATTGTTAATTTCAAGCCTTTATTTAAAAAAGCCAATTCTTGAATACGATGTCTTAATGTCTCATAGTCAAATATTGTTGTTTCTTTAAAAATTTCTTTGTCTGGGCAAAACAATACCACTGTACCCGTATGCTCGGTTTCTCCGATAATTTCTAATTGGCTTTTTACAATCCCTCTTTCAAACCTTTGGTGGTGAATATGCCCATTTCTATGTACAAACACTTCTAAGTATTCACTTAAAGCATTTACTACCGAAGCACCTACACCATGCAAACCACCTGATACTTTATAGCTATTATTATCAAATTTACCACCTGCATGTAATACAGTAAAGATGGTTTCAGTTGCACTAACATGAGTTTTAGGGTGAATATCTGTCGGCATTCCTCTTCCGTTATCCACAACTTTGATGGTATTATTCCCAAAGTTATCCACATTTATTTCCACATCTATTTGGTTACAAAACCCAGCAAGAGCTTCATCAACTGAATTATCTACGATTTCCCAAACCAAATGATGAAGACCTCTAGGGCCAGTAGAACCAATATACATACCTGGTCTTTTTCTAACTGCCTCTAACCCTTCTAGTACTTGAATACTGCCAGAATCATAATTTTTCTCAGCTTCAATTGTAGCTAATTCTTTTTCATTCATAATCACACACTCCTTTTTTCCAGTGTTATAACCTTCGCCATAGATAATAAATCAGGATCTATTTCTGATAATGTAGCAGAAGATATAATTGCTTGAACTGACGAATTAATCGCCTTAAATAAGTTATTTTGTCTAATACCATCTAACTCGCTTAAGACATCATCTAATAATAATATTGGATAATCATTCTTTACAGATTTAATCAATTCTACAAATGCTAATTTAATTGTAATTAGCATATTTTTTTGTTGTCCCAAAGACCCATAATGGATTATATTTTTATTATTGATAATAAAAATATAATCATCCTTATGTGGTCCATAACTTGTATAACCTTTTCTTAAATCTTCATCAAAATTTTTATCTAGGGATTCTGTTATTTCTTCCTCTTTTATTGAAGGCAAATATTCTATTTTTATAGTCTCAAAAGCACTTGAAATTTTATTGTGTATTTGCTCTATAAAAACATTAAGTTTTTCAATAAACCTTTTTCTTTCTTCAATTACTTTTTTTCCGTAATCAGATATTCTTTCATTAATAACTTTTAGCAATTCTAACAACTTGTTATTATTTTCAAAAATAAGACGTTTTAACAAAGCATTTCTCTCAGACAAAACTCTTCTATAAGAATTATAAGCCTCCATATAAAAAGGCGATATTTGGCAAATTATCGGCTCAAATATTTTTCTGCGATCTGTAGCCCCACCTACAAGCATCATTAAATCAGTATTACAATAACTAACAACCAACAATTCTCCCAAATACTCACTTATTTTTTTATATCGAAAATCATTAGAAAAAACAGATTTACCTTGTTTTTGTTTTAAAATACGTAATTTCTTTTCTCGCTCCCCAGCAAAAACAGTGCCTAAGACAGCCATTTCGTTTTGTCCCTCTCGAATCAAATCCACATCTAAAGCTTCTCTAAAACTTTTAGTAACACCCAAATAACCTATACTTTCCAATAAAGACGTCTTCCCAACCGCATTCATTCCAGTAATCACATTTATACCAGAAGAAAAGGATACTTGTAACCGTTCAAACTGTCTAAAATTAAACAATTTTATTGTTTTTAAAAACATTTTTCACTCACAAGAATGTATTTTTTATTATTTACAACAACAACATCCCCTAATTGTAACTGTTTCCCCTTACATTTTTCTATATTTCCATTAATTAGAACGTCGTTTTCGCTAATAAATTCTTTAGCCTCTCCCCCAGTATAAATTAGACCTACCAACTTTAAAAATTGGCTTAATTTTATAGTGTTTGTGTGAATTTTTATTTCTTCCATAAAAGCACCTCTTTTTTACATTTTAATTATACCATAATACTGTTTTTTTATCAACTTTTTAGACCTAAAAAATTGCACTTTTTTTCTTCCGTTTTTTAAGACTTTTTTTGCCTCTTTTTCATTATTTTCTTTTTAAAATTGTTTTTCAATTTTTTCCTACTAAAAAAACGACATTCACTAAAATAAAACCTATTATTTAGTGTTTTTTACATAAATAAGTATATTCCTTATTATTATATATAGTATATTTTTTAAAAACAAACGCTATAGATAACGTTTTGTTTTTTTTAACTTCTTTTATAGCTTTTTTATCAAAAACGTCGTTTTTTTTAATACTTTTTGTTTAAAAGTTATTTATTGTTAAATAAAAGAATAAAACTTTTTTTATTCTTTTATTTAACGGTTTATATATTTAT
>CATLBQ010000028.1 GCA_949879765.1 uncultured Bacilli bacterium | reverse complement strand
ATTTTATATAAATTTTTTAATATTCCTTACTTCAATACATCCATATATATGGTTTTATTATATATTATACCTTATTTTGCCAATATTTTCAAATGAAGAAAGTTTTTAATATTCGACTAATTTCGACAATATAAATATCCTTTCCCATCTCAATTCAACACTCCTTATAGATTGCTCATCCACTTTTCTACAATATGCATATGACTCCCTAGAATAAAATAAAAATGACGAAAGTATATTGCAACTATCGTCATTTTTATGATTTATTTTCGATTTACAGGAATCCAAATCGCCGATTGATAATTGGCATCTTCCGTCTTTTCATTAGAAGAATACCATTCGACACTTATCCCCATAGCAATTTCAAAATCCGAATTTCCAGGCAACCATTCCTTGAAAATTCTTGTATTTACTGCTTGTAGCGCCTCAGGAAGAGGGCCGATACAATTAAATTTTGCCCAATTTGCTTCTGGAATAGTTATTTTTTCCAAACCATCTGGTATGTCACCACCTGTATAGAATCCCCCAATCATATAGGTGAAATAACCATCTTCTTCATTGTCAATACAAATTCCCAATTCACCAATTTTATTTTTTACTAAAAAGGCCTCTAATGTGGTCAATGTTGCAAAAGGTTTTTGTCTCATCTTCTTCGCATATGTTTCAGTAATTTCTGCCCAAAAAAGCGGAATCTCTTGGTAACTTGTTGATATATGAAATCGTCTACAAAATCCAACAACTTGAAATGATGGCATTTTTTCAATTTGATAATACATTTTATTTCCTCCTTTAATTTCAATTGTAATATGCAACGGATAAAAGGGCTTCATTTGGGATGGATCTTGAATAAGAGCCGTCGGTGTTACCCCGTGAAAGCGGATAAATGCCTTTGTAAAACTTTCTGGTGTTTCATAAAAACATCGATATGCTGCATCAATGACTTTAATCCGTTTTTTCGATAATTCTAGTGCTATACAATATAGGCGCCGATTTTTAATGTATTCACCAATAGAATAACCTGTCAAAATGGTAAATCCCTTTTGCAAATAAAATGGTGAAATATAAATCTTTTTCGCCATTTCTTCTACTAAGATTTTTTCAAATAGATGCGATTCAATGTATTCTAGTGTTTGATCAATTGCTTTAATCCAGTCCATATCGCTTTCCTCTTTTTCCGTACAAACTATATTATACCTATATTGGAATCTTTTGTCCTGTCTTTTTTTGCCTTGATTTGTCTATATATAATATATCCTATGTAATGTGCAAGGCATCCTAAAAAAGCAACAAGCATATCCATCATAGTATCCCACTGGGGCAATTTACCTTGTTCAACTGAAAGAACTATTTTTTGAAAATCGGTATGGAACATACAATCACAAGCAAATTCAAATAGCTCCCATATTCCCGCAAGGCCCAAGGTGAAAAAAAGTTCCAAAATAGCTAAAGCAAAAAGGTTCATCTTTTCAATATGAAACAAGTGAATCAAATAAATAAAAACTACGCCACTTACCATACCAAAAAAAGTATGGCAAAAAGTATCCCAATATTGAAATTGATCATAAAAGGCACATGCGCCACCCAAATAGCCCCCGATTATGATGAGAATGGCTATCCATATATTGACATATATCGGACAACGGGGTTGTAACTTAATATTCAATATAGGAATAACACAAGATGCCAACCAGCAGCCTAAAATCTCCAATAAAGGGAGAAACTGAAACGAATTTTTTACCCCATACACGATGTATAAAACAAGGCCCAACCCAAAAAGACTAATCGGCACATACCAATCTTGATTTATCCATATTTTCTTTTTTCTTTTTTCCATATTTTCCTCCTGCATATTAACTATTTTCATCTTAGCTATTTACAATTTGTTTTTTCTATTATATCATACTTTTGGTATTTTTGAACCCTTTTTGAAAAATTTACTAAGTATTCTTCTCCCATCTACTCTTTGTAAATAAAACAAGTGACGCTTTAGGATGCATCACTTGTTATTCAATTTTTATCTTTTCTATGTTAATCAAAAACTTGAAGTGTGTATAATATAATACCAACACAACCAATCAAACTAATTACAGCAATCGCTAAAGCCACCCATGCAATCGGTTTTTTGTTGATATAAAGCTGAAGTATCCAGTTTTTAATCGCATGGTAAAGCAATATCAAGGTTCCGCCAATACCTAAACCAAGACCAAATAAGATACCTCCAATAATAAAAATAAATTGATTAGAGGAAAGCGATTGTACAAATAGAAAAGGAAGGCCACTAAAAGGTACTGCTAGTACTGCACAAATGATAGATAATACCGCAAAGCGTACACTTCTTTGTTGTTTTTCAGGATTTTCTTTGATTTGTCTTGCTCGAGCAATATCATTGGATAAGTGAAACAGCCATCGTAATTTCATCTCATTTCCTCCTTATCTACATATTATTTTCATATTTTCTTTTTAATTTATTGTATATCTAATTTAGCTTTTTTATACATTTTGTCAAAATAATTTTCTATGATTACACCAAAAGCATTACTGCTTAGCATAGTGATCAAAATAGCCTTGAACAAGCACAACTGGAGTTCCCTTATCGCCAGATCCACTCGTTAAATCGCAAAGTGAACCAATCAAATCGGTAATCTGTCTAGGCGTGGTGCCTTGTGATGCCATGTTGCCAACCAAACTATCCTTTTTGGCCATAATCGTACGCTCAATCGCTTCTTTTAAATCCTGACCTTTTAAATCTTTGAAATCATTATCTGCTAAATATTTTAATTTTAATTCATTGGGTGTACCTATTAATCCCTTTGTATTAAAAGGAGAAACAACAGGGTCAGCCAACTCCCAAATTTTGCCTTGTGGATCCTTAAATGCCCCATCACCATAAACCATAACTTCTATATGTTTTCCGGTTTTTTCCAAAAAATACTGTTGAATTTGTTCTACTAAAGGTTGCCCATCGCGAGGAAATAGTTTCACTTTGGTCTCTGTTGCTTTATTTGAACCCAGAAGACCATATGACACATTATAACCACTACCTTGAATCGGTTGATTTAAAAGATCATCTAAACCCAGAACTGTTTTAGCTCCAAGTTGGGTGAGCAGGCGTTTGGTTCTTTGTCTGGTATGAATATCACATGTGATAATGGTATCTGTATATTCTAAAATTGTTTTGGCTTGATTGGCAAAAATGACTTCAACATCTGCGCCTTCTTGTTGAATCAATTGGATATAATAATCAATGTAATCTACACCGGTAAATTCATGCTTTGTGTATCCAAATAAAGTACGATACGCTTGCAATGTCAAAACATCACTATACGGATTGATTTGTTTTTCATCCAATTGATCGATACTCAATAATGCATTTCCTACTTCATCGCTTGGATAGTTCAACATCAGAATGACTTTTTTCACGCCTCTTGCAATGCCTTTTAACACAATGGCGAAACGATTTCTAGACAAAATCGGAAAAATGACACCTACAGTAGAATTGACACACTTGGCGCTTACATCAGCTGCTATGTCATCAATCGTAGCATAATTGCCTTGTGCTCTAGCTACTATGGATTCTGTGATTCCCACCACATCTCTATCCTTCAAAGTGAATCCTTCAGACTTTGCGGCATCAAGCACACTTTCAACAACAATACTTGCTAAATCATCTCCCTCTTTGATAATTGGACATCGAATTCCTCTAGATATAGTTCCACTTTTTCTTTCCATATATTTTTCCTTTCATTGTATTTTACAAGAATATTATACCATAATTCTTCAAAAAACCTCATCATTTTGATGAGGTTTCTTACAAGTACTACATACTTAATTTTCACTTGACTATTTTAAGGCATATGCACACGCTAAATATTTATTTTTATATTTCTTATCCTCAGTGATTTCCTTTCCAAACCAATTGGGAAGATGATTGGAGAAATCACAAGCCGCCTCTACAGAAAGAAACTCTACTTCAACAGTCTTTAACCCTGCAAGTTCGCCTTTATAGATATCTAATTCTGCAACTAGTTCATTGTCTAATGGTATTTGATATCTTATTTTCTGAATGATATTTCCCATTTTTGCTTTTTGCAAATTCTCAAATACATCTTTAGAAATCTCAAATTCAATCTCTTCTCTTTCTAGGGTTCCTTCCCCCTTTACAGTAATTACACAGTGGTCTTGATTTGTGGATATTCGCCTTAGCCTAATTTCTGGCTGAATGGTCAAATAATATTGTTCTATCTCACAATGCTGAACAAACGATAAATTTGGCATTTCATGACTCTCATCAATAAAAAATTTTCTTTCAATTTCCATTTTTATCACCTCTCCATTTTTTTATCAGAACTTCCCGAATAGCTTCACTCAGTTCTGTTTTATATATTTTTTCTAGTTCTTCACTAGTTTGAATTTCCTCACTATTTATTTTTACTTGAAGGCCTTTACTCTCGGTCCCATTCATTTCCGTTTCATAATAGAAATAAAAATAATTTCTCTTTTGCTCATTTACTTGTGAATGCTTTTCTAATAAGTAGATATCCTCCATCGTCACGACTTTATCCCCCATATTGATATATATTTGTTCTGTATTTAGTGTTTTCATTTTATAATCTGCACAAACATATAACAAATTCTTGAGTTGAAGCATTGGAAACATATCTTCCAATTCTTTGTTTACCTCGTTTATGAATGATTCATGCAAATACCCTGCTATATAATCGTTCTTTTTGTCTTTTTCTAAATTAGGCATCTTTTCATCTGTTTTTTCTTGTAATATATTGACGATTTCTCTCATTTGCTCATCAGTAATTTGTTCAAAGAAAAGATCAAATTCAGCTAGTGATTTGTATACACTACATTTATACTTTCTTTCCATCAATTCTTGGATGAGTTGAGCAATTTCCCTTTGCAATTTATTATCGTTGGATAAAATTTCGTTTTGCTTACAATTTACTTCCTTAATCATTGTCCAAAAATAGCAATCATCTAAATACCTGAGTGAATTATACTCTAACTCCCATATTTTACTTTTTAAATCGAATTGAAATAATTTCTTAGCTAGCACAGGAATGAGGAAATTTGCATAATAAACTACTTTATGATGCGCATATATCCAAAGATACAAATAATTCCTTGCTTCTAAAACATTTGCAATAATATTGATGGCTTGTTTACGAAATCCAATAGCATACTCTATTCGTTTGTTCTTAGCTAGATTTTTTGTTGTATTTTCTTTTTTATCCAAAATAGCAATTTTATCAATGCGACTTTGAGGAAAAACTTTAGCATTTTGCACACTAATGGAAGAAAATACTTGAAAGGCTCCAGCTATTTCTAATGTACATTTATTCTTCAACATTAATATGGTCTCTTCTTTGGCTGTAAAAATGAAATCGGTAATTGTTTTAGCATTTTGAATTTTGCAATAGAAAGGGGTTCGATTGTTTTTTGGATATATTCTTTTGTAGGAATTTAAATCATATGAGATACTAATTTTTTCTGAATCAATTTCAATTTCCGTGTGATTTTCAAATTTTACAGATTCGTTTGATTCTAGGCTTATTTTTACACTGCCATTAGAGACATCTGCTAGACTAGTAAAATAACTATCTTTTCCAATTGTTACCTTAGTATTAGGTTGAATCAATATAGCTCCAGCAAAATTTCCTTCTACTATTAATACGTTATGACCTTCGTTTTCTCCTTCTACAATTGTTTCTTTTTTAGAAACAGGAAATTCTGATTTAATGTCAATGCCTTGATATATTGTTTTTGTCACAATACATAAAGAATTAAATAGACGATCAATATCTACTGTAACATTTTGTATGCCAGACATTTGAGTATCTCGAACTATATAATCTAAATTATCTACATCAAAATTGGAACCATTTAATAATTCTATAAAACAATTTCGAAGGGCATATGAATCATCATTGTTCTTTTCCATATCATAACGTAGGCCGATAATCATTCTTGCCATAAAGCAAAGATAATCCTCTATACTCTCACCATCATGTTCAAAAATACCCTTATAATATTCCTCATTGCTTAAATCTAATAGTACTTTTTTTATTTGTCCTTGAAAAAAGTCACTAAACAAAAGATATGCCCCCATTTTTTCGTGTGAAGCACCACAAATTTCTTCTCCTAGTCTTTCTTTTAATTCCTCATTTATATCTAAACTATTTTTTAATGTATTATTAAAGACTAGATCCTCTAGGGCATGCGAAAATGGTGTATGTCCAATATCATGCAATAAACATGCCAACAAGAACAATACCTCATTGCGTTTCCAATCCTCTTTATTGAATTTTTCATTTGAAGTATTCTTTTCCTTCTCTACAATCATATGTCTTGAATTATTCCACAAGGCCAAAATCGCTTTTCTTCCTAAATAGAAAACTCCTAATGAATGAGAAAACCGATCATGCTTAGCATTCGGAAATAAAATTCTCATTCCTGTTTGATCGATATTTCTTAGCCTTTGAAAATAATCTGTATCAATAATATATTTTACAAAACATTTTGGAATACTAATGTATCCATGTACTGAATCCATAAATATTTTTTCCTCTTTTACTCGCATATGTTCCCCCCTGCTACTATCTTTTCTGTATGCAAAATGATACGTTTCAATCGATAAAGACTGAAGGCTATCCTTTCATGTAAATACCTTACCTTCCACATTTCTATTTTACTTTTTAACTACCCTATATGAAACAACTATATGCACTATCACTTTGCTATTTCATTATACTTTATCAGTTTGCATTAATCTGTCGAATTTTAGCACGCAATCAACATTAATCCTCAAAAATCTGCTTTTTCTATCATCAATATTCTTTTTTTTACTGTATTTGCGTTTTGAGCAATTTTTTAGCTAAAAGACAAATATTGTTCTTATATTCACTCAATTTCAAAGATTAGTATAATATTTTCTCATATTATGTATAAAGCCTCTCTATATTTGACAACTATAAAATCCAATTGTTTTTCGTCCAAATGAAAAGGACTTGTATATATACAAGTCCTCCTCTTTCCGTGAATAAGAATCCATCATTCCAAATGATTTACGCAATACAATATATACTTGAACCAGATTCTCCGTAGTTGTGTTGCTATCATCCATCAGTTCGTTATAATTCTGATGTTTTCCAATTCTAGTATTATTTATTTTCACTTGAGCATCACCATTTTGATACAAAACCAGACACCCAACCTCTTGTTTCCAAAGGTTATCGCCTCTATGGAAAGAAACATATGAAGTAGTTTCACCTTTCGTGTCCTCTGTACTCCAAATTTGATCGGCCAATTCTGGATAATCAATAAACGGATTTCGATTTCCTTGATATTCATAAATTCGATTGTTTCTTTGAATTTCAAATTCATCAACAGGGTCAAGTCTATTCCATTCTAATAAAACGGATAATTTGCCCATTGATAAATTATCATTTCCATTTAATTCATCATCCAAATGAAGTTCTGGATATCTTGTTGCCATGTAAAATAAAATACGGGCAACATCTCCTCGATGATCTCCTTCATACTGATGGGAAATATTTGGCGTTCCTGCAATATTAGGAAAAAAAGTCGCCATATTATTCTCGTTATCATAGAATTTATTTCCATGCATACCATTACTATTTTGACAAGATACCCTTAGATTGTGCAAATCAGATGACTTATTTTTTGTACTGCTACTAGGTCTAGCACTGCCACCTAATCCCATTTGTGAGCAGGCCCATACATGCTCCTTATTCCAAATACCAGTATTACTAGCAACAATATCATCACCATCATAGATACCATATAAGTACCCTGGTGCATCTATACTTGCATCCGTATATAACAAAATATTGGTATCTTCTCCATAAGCATACATGGTCATAATTGAAATCTGTTCGTTCAATTTATTCTTCAATGCTTCTCCAATCAATTCAAAATCAATTCCATTATAATATTCCTCTTTAGCAATAGGCGCATATTTGGTTAGAGGAACTCCGTTTTGTCCTGGTACTGCAGGAACAGCGGTTTCTTTATCGGTTGAAAATACCAACTGAGAATCACTTGATACTTTACAAGTAAACGTCAAGGTATCAAAATAAAATGACTTACTTATTGTTGAAAGGGAAATTTGAAGAGATGATATCGTAGCATTGATGTCTTCAAAGGTATACATTTGGTATTCTGCATTAACTAATGTTTCTGAATGGCTATAATCCGATCCAGAAATTTCTAATCTTGTTCCACTCGAATTTTTACCACTAATTGAAAGAGATGTTAAAATCACATTTTCATTAAAAATAGTTGCAATTGTCCATGGCGTAACTTGTGGTTTTTTACTACTACCAATTTGTATTCCATCCGACGATTGACCCAAAAAAGTGAAAGCATCATAGTTCCAAATCAAACCATTGATTTCTTTTGAACCTGCTTGTGTATCATAACCAGATCCTGTGAAGTCACTTTGAAGAAATTTATGGGAAAATGTTTGATATACATAGGAATCATCTTCTTCTACACCAAATTTGGCAACCAATTCAATATTTTCTACCAATTGAAATTGGTATTCAGTTGAAGTAGATTGTAGCACTTCATTGACATAGTAACCTAGGAAAATATATCCTTCATCTGGTGTTGCTTCCAAATGAATTTCGGTATCTTTCGCATATTTTCCTGCTGCAGTTCCAGTCACATTCCCCTCGCCAATAATGGCAAGAGAAAAATTAAACTCTTCTTGATCTGTTGTTTGACATCCTACTAAGACCCCCATAAAACAAAAGGATAAAAACAATAGTAAAATTTTTTTCATCTTGTACCTCTTCTATCTTATTATCTTGTCTTAAAAGCTGACTACATACTGACTCATAATAGACGACAACTTTCTTTCTATTATTGCTCATTTTTTCATCATTCAAAAAGACATCTTATTATACCACATTTTTTGATAATATAGTTCTTTATGCTTTTTCTATCATTTAACACTTTTAAATAGAGTAAAGCTACTATCAAACATATAACTGATATGTTAATCCGACTTGGAAAATCACTAGTAACTCAACCTATGATACAAAAATAATTAATTTTGCTTTTTTCAATTTTAATTTTTCCACCGCTTAAAATAAAAAATTATTCTAGCATACTTAAAAATTTTTGATAATCTATTTTATTTTTTGATATTTTTTATTATAAAAAAGCATAGACTTTTACATCTATGCCTGTAACCGATTTATTTATTTTATGTATTCATTCAACATCTTATATTCCGTGATTGCAATATATACAAATACCATTTTCTGAAAGAGTATGTTGTTCTATAATTGGTTTTGCGCATTTACAATATACTACATGATATTCAGCATCTATGCTATGATAAAATTTGAATTCATGCTCTTCTTCTATATAGTTCCCACATTCACAAAAAGATCGGTGTTTACTGCTTTCATCATATTCATAACTTATTCCATAAGAATGAGGTATTAAAATTTCCTCATTGCAATAAATGCAATTCCCAAATTCTCCATATTCTTTTCCTGTTGTGTCTATACTATGTTCTTCATTATATGTTCTACCACATATACATCTATATTGATGACTTTGTTCATCTAAAAATTCACATACATAATTATGTTCCGCCGCAATTGAATTACCACATCTACAAAAGATTTCATGAAATTCTTCACAATTATTATAATAACTATGATTGAAATTATGACTTTCTATTATAAACTCTCCACATTCACAATAAGCCATATGCTCTTCCATGTCCTTATGATGATAGTGATGATTGAAATTATGTGCGATTTCTATTGATTGATTACATTTATCACATTCAAATGTTCCGTGTATTTGATTACTTGTATTTATCGAATGTTCTTCCATAATAATATCTCCACATTCACAAACCTTCTTATGATGTGTTTCATTATATTCTTCATAGATATAATGATGAGTATGTTCTTCATAATCACAATACTGACATACTTTCTTTCCATTTTGTATTATCCAAGTATGTTCTTTGGTTACAAAGTCTCCACATTCACAATATACCCTATGACTTTGCTCATCTATTGATTCATAAGAATGAGTATAAGAATGGGTTCTTGTTATATACGAGCCACATTCACAATACAAATTATGATAATAATTTCCTTGTGGCTCAATTTTCCAATTGTAAGTATGCGTATGCACAAAACCATTACATGAAGAACATGTATGCGGATTTTCACTATCTAATGCAATATGAGATTGAACTTCATATTCACCACATTTACAATAGGCTTTGTGTGAAAATTCATTTATATATTCGTAACTTTCACCATAACTATGTCGATGTGGTTTAGGGATAATTTGATTTTTTGTATCAAAATAAACATCTATATAATCAATGACAATTCTTCCCTTATTTCTATCTGTCGTAATCCCTTTATTTTTGACTATTATTCTTATTTTTTTAACACCTTTTGGTATTATTGTAGAATTTGTTTTGGATGGTTCTTCTTTTAATGGCAATAAAAGAGGATTCATCTCTTTTATTGTTTTCCATTCCTTTGCTACCTCATCAAAGTATTCTAATCGAAGAGATGACTTATTGCTAAATTGCTCTTTGTGACTCCATAAACATAAATTTAATCCAATTTGTCTAACTTCTTCCTCAAATTCTAATTCTAAATAGGCGGTATCATGATTATCTCGGTTTGCAGAAAGTACAAAATATCCTTGATTTAAATAACTACAACGTAATCTTCGTGTCATAAAAGATATCTTAGTTTCCATTATTGATAAAGGGCTTTCTACAACTTCATTAAAATATTGTCCTTGATTTTGTTCATTTTTAAAAGTCATAAACAACATATCTGGTAAACACTGATATTTATATATTATATCATAATAAATTATTCCTGTTATAAAACTACCTAATATATCTGAATCCATATAGTATTGCGAAGAAGATGGTTTTCCCCAATTTGAGCGTATTTCTAACATTGTATGTGTAATGTTTCTTCCATTTTGGTCTTTTCCATGCCATTCTTCATAACCATATACATTGACATAATGGTCTCCTAAAGGTCCTTCACCAGCCATTGCTGTGTATAATGTAACTGGCAATCCTTTATCTATTTGTTCTTTTATTTTTAGAATCTTTTCTCTTTTCGATACTCCAAAAAATCCCATATCTGTGGCCTGTATCGTATTTTCTAAATTATGATTTTTCATCACTTTATTAAATCCATCTGTACAGTCCCACGGAAGTGCAAGTGTCTGTTTACCATAATTAGATGTATTGACATCACGTGTCTTTATATTTCTTAAAACTTCCTCGGCTATTTTCTCTTGTAATATAATATCATCTGGATTTATTGAAATTTCAGAATATCCGAAATATCTAGCAAAAAAGTCTACCATTCCTATTATTGCTACTGGTCCACATCCTGCATATTTAGTTTTCTTTCCTGCAGCAATCATTGCATTATCTAGTCTATCACTTTCAAAAATATTGCTTTGCATTTCAATTGGTTTAACACCTAAAACTTTTTCAGTTGTATTGCTGTTTTCCTTATGCCAATTTTGTGTTCCATATTTTGCTTGCAAATACGACTCTACATTTTCATGTAGAGAACTTTCATCCTTACTAACTGAACTCTTTTTAATTTGAGGAGTATGTTCTTGAATGGTTTCTTCTACTATTCCCTTTTCTGCATAAATATTATTGTGATGATTATTTAATGTTAATATACTAAATAAAATAACTAAAATGATTTTTTTGATTTTCATATTTTTCCCCCTCTTATTCATTACATATTAAAATCAAATTTGCTTTTATTCTAGTTTTAAATCAGTCGTATACGTTATTTCTTTACCGGTTCCTTCTTCTTTCAGAGATGTAGTAAAACATACTCTATCGTCTTCAAAATGATAAAAATTAAAAACTGCATAATCATCTTCATATATTTTATCATTCACTTTCATATATATATTAGAAGCATAACTATGTGGCGTTTGTCCTATATATTCAAAGTTTGTTAAAGTTACTTGCTCAAATTTTTCTGTTTCCAATGAATATAAGTAAAGCTCTATAAATAAATATCTTTTTTCCTGTCTTTGCTCTGATACACCATCAATAAATACATTTATTCCATTTGCTTCTTCATATTCTCCTTTTGTAATCTCTTTTAGTATAAATTTTGTTTTACTAAATATTGCATTGCTTTTTTCATTATAAGAAGCATATGTTCCTTCGATTAGAGGTTCCATCTTGTATATACCACATCCACTACAGAATAACATAATCATTAAACTAAATAAAATACAAATTTTTTTCATTTACTCCTCCTTTATTATTTTGATTTTATTTGCTCTACTTAAATCCACAGGAATCTTCCTGTTCTTAATAAGATTTTCATTTTATATCAATCCTCCTTTGAACCTTAATTTATTTGAATTCTCGATTTTCATTAAAGATTGGTAATATTCGTTTTTATTTAATTATTGCTTTTTATTTTAAAATTTTACTTCTTGAGGTTATTATATCATGTAAATTTCTTTTTTCAAAATAATTAAATAAAAAACTACCATTTTAAAATAAAATAGTAGTTTAAGAACTTGGTTAATATTATACTTTTTTACTAATTTAACATATCTCCACACTCTAAGTCTATTACTAACTGAACTTGGAGGTAATCTTTCATATCTTTTTCTCTATAGTTATCCTTATCTATATTAAAGACAGAATGCCTATAATATAGGTCAAAACCCATAATTTCTGTGTATTTTACTTGTTTTTGACTTCTTTCCGACATAGCAACGTGATAGTCTCAAAGGTTGTCTATTATGAAAAATATAACTTTTAATAACTCTTATGATTATCTCCATTATCAAAAAATGACAATGAATGCTTTAAAGCATTATATGATTGATAATTCTATTTCTATATCTCAAGTATCTAAATGTACAACTCTATCACATTCTACTATTCGTTCAATATTAAATGGAAAATCTTTCTCTTGGCGTTCATTTGCTAAATTGCTTACTTTAGGAAAAGATTTTACTTCTTATTTTAAATTTGAATAATTATTCTAATTTACGCAAGTTAAAATCTCGTTTTTTTAAAAAAGAAATAAAAACGAGCCTTAAAATAGAAATCTATTTAACAATTTTCTATAGGACAAAATTGTGTGAAAATTTATAAAAAACAAGAAAAAAAGTTCCAAAACATATTGTTTTTGGAACTTTTTAAGACTCTTTTGTCTTACCGAGT
>CATLBQ010000027.1 GCA_949879765.1 uncultured Bacilli bacterium | reverse complement strand
AATCATATGAAGAGGAGGAGAAAAAAATATGAAGAGTGTTAAGAAGATTTTTGTTGCTTTTTTTGCATTATTTGTGGGGATAATGCTAGTTAGTGCAACAACAAAAGCAAAAGCTTATCCAGAAGAAGGTTTACCCACACCATGGACACTATCTTTTGATAATGGTCAATCCATCAATCTTGTAACTGGATATAACGATTTTGTTAGGGTTAAAGCAAATAGTATATCCATTACATATAATGATTTAACTGGAGAAACTACTGGTTCTCATTATACACTTCACAGAGAAAGTATGGGTGTTATTCCTTATGAGCCCTATGTAGAAAATCAATATATATCCAATGGGGAGACACAAACTTTTGATATAGGTGGTCCTTTGATTTTTGAATATTATCAATATGATGAGAATTTTGAACTGAAAGAATATATTAGAATAACAGTGGTAGTTGATCGATCCATCTTTCATTCTAACCGCATCTCAACAAGTTTGAATACTAACCAATACTATTATGAAAATGGTGTTAATTTTTCAGACAGCGATTATAATAGAGATCCAGATATGGATTTGGTATTTGAAGTGAAAAATCTTACTTCAGGCGTATATAGAGAAGAATATAAATCTGCTTATATAGATGATGAGGGTGAATATGAAGTAACTGTTCATGATAAAAGAAAAAACGAGCGTAAAATGTATAAATTTGCTGTGGACAAAACTCCACCACTCATCTATCTCGTAGAGTGCGACTGGCTAGAAGAGACTCCAATGTCAAATGGTGCCATTACTAGTGCTGGTATGAAAGTTATTTATGGGGATAATATTGAAGTCAAAGAAATGACCTATGAGTATCGACCATTTAGTGGAGGATATGAAAAAGGAACTGTAAAGAGCGGATTTACGTTCTATAGAAAAGGAGAATATAAAATCATAGTAACAGATATGTTAGATCATAAGACTATTTATACATTCACTATCACAGATTATGATTTAGTAGTAGATCCAGAAGGTGCCGCAACAGTAGGAACAGAAGTTACAAGACATGGCGGAGCATATGGTGATACAACATTATCGGTAGGATATAGCAGATGTATTTATCTAGGACCAACGGCTCCAAGTCAGTCAAGATTTGATTATACATTTACATCTTCTAATGAATCTATTGCAACGGTAAGTGCATATGGAACAGTAGAAGCAAGAGGTGCAGGAACAGTAGTGGTTACTTGTGTAAATAAGAAAAATCCTAGCAAAGTGTCTAAAATTGTGTTCACAGTTTTACCATAAAAAACGATAATCTGTATTAAATAATTTTTAGAAGAATAAAAAACCTACTTAGGTGATGTTTCATCATGAAGTAGGTTTTTTTATTAGATAAATATATCCAGTCATCTAAAATTTAGAAGAAACTTATTTTGTGTGTTGAATGAGTTGAGATTTATATATAATCGTGTTATAATACATATGATATGGTTATACAATGAAAAGTAACCAAAGAGGAGAAAATAATGGAAGAAATGATTCAAATTAGTCATTTGTCTAAAACGTTTAAAGAAGTAAAAGCAGTATCGGATTTGAGCTTTTCGGTACGAAAAGGAGAATTGTTTGCTTTTCTTGGAGAAAATGGTGCAGGAAAAAGTACGACTATTGCCATTTTATGTGGCCAACTTTCAAAAGATAGTGGCCATATTGAAATCAATGGCACAGATTTAGACAAAAATTTAGATCAAATTAAGCGGGATTTAGGTGTAGTTTTTCAAAATTCAGTATTGGATAAAGTGCTCAGCGTCAAAGATAATTTGAAAAGCCGTGCTGCCCTTTATGGGATTTATGGGGCTGCTTTTGAAAAAAGATTGAACGAACTAGCTACAGCACTTGATTTTATGGACTTATTGAAGCGGCCAGTTGGCAAGTTATCAGGTGGACAGCGGAGAAAAATTGATATTGCACGTGCATTATTACATGAACCTAAAATTTTAATTTTAGATGAACCTACGACTGGGCTTGATCCTCAAACGAGACAAACCTTGTGGAAATTTATTACCAATTTACGTGAAAATCATCAATTAACTGTTTTGTTGACTACACATTATATGGAAGAAGCAGCTGAAGCTGATGATGTAGTGATTCTAGAGCATGGACAAATTGTTGCCAAAGGTACACCATTGCAACTCAAGAATCAATATACAGGCGATAGCATTACTTTATATCATATTTCTGAAGAACAAGTACAAGAATTAGGCATACCTTATCAAAGCATACGTGATGGATATCGGTTGATAGTAAAAGATACCCAACAAGCCACAGACTTAATTCTTCAATATCCCGATTTGTTTATAGACTATGAAATTATCAAAGGAAAAATGGATGATGTTTTTCTTGCGGTAACAGGGAAGACATTACCGAAAGGAGAGATAGAATGAATATGTTGATAGCTTTGGTCAAACGCAATACAAAGTTATTCTTTAAAGACAAAGGAACTTTTTTGACTGCACTCATTACTCCACTGATTTTATTGGTGCTGTTTATTTCTTTTTTAGGTAATGTATATCGAGATAGTTTTCAATCAATTATTCCAGAAGGAATAGAAATTGAAAAAGGGTGGATAGAAGGATTTGTAGGAGGATGGCTATTCTCATCACTTTTTGCTACTAGTTGTGTAACGGTTGCATTTTGTGCAAATATGATTATGGTTCAAGATAAAGTGACATCTTCTAGAGCTGATCTTACGATTGCGCCAGTAAAATCATCTATCCTTGCACTGAGTTATTATATATCGAGTTGTTTTATCACGCTGATCATTTGTTATACTGTCTTTATTATAGGACTGATTTATTTGGCCATTGTGGGGTGGTATTTGAGTATAGCGGATGTTTTGTTGACCATACTTGATATTTTTCTATTGGTTCTATTTGGTACCGCATTATCTTCTATTATCAATAGTTTTTTGCAAACCCAAGGACAAATAGTTGCTGTAAGTACAGTTGTCAGTGCATTTTATGGTTTTATCTGCGGGGCTTATATGCCGATATCTCAATTTTCAAAAGGCATCCAGTCTTTCGTTTCATTTCTACCGGGCACATATGGTACAGGCCTTTTAAGAAACCATTTGATGGGTGGTGTATTAGATGAAATGAAACATAACCATATTCCTGATCAATTGATTGAAGCACTTCAAGATGGTTTTGATCAACATATCTATTGCTTAGGACACTCCGTTTCTATTGCTTCTATGTATACGATTGTTATTGCAACAGTAGTTGTTTTAATTGGCATATATGTAGGGTTACATGTATGGTTCCGAAAGAAAAAATAAAATAAAAACATAGACTTGTCGTAAGTGGCAGGTCTATTTTTATGTAAAAATAAATAAAATGTGTGAAAGATAAATAAGGATTTCCATAATTCTGTTTTTACCAAAAAACATAAATAACGAAAATTTATTCATATTATAAAAAATAAGTTACTCCTTTGACACGCAAGAATTTTCGTGTTATAATGACGCTATACAAAGGAGGATATCATATGATAAGTGAAAATAAGCTAACAATTGACCAAGAAAATACAATTAAAAAGTATGTAAATTCGAGTATATATGATATTCAAAAATTAAAAACGTATTTGAATATACATGATGAAGTGGGGGCAGATATATTCTCATACATTACAAAAGATACAGAGCAAGTATACCATCCCTCAAAAAGACTAGTTAGAAATTATAAGCTACATAATGGTTTTGGTTTTCCCGTAGTTTCTGTAGATACATTTATTAGGCGGATTCCATTTTATTTTTATGAACCAGATGGGAAAGATAAATATCATAGTGATTTAATGGATTTGTTGGATAATTATAAAGAAGAAAAAATAACGGCACTAGATCATACAGTAGAACCCAATTACGAACCCTTATACTTCCTATTGGAAGAACTATTTTATGAATATCAAATTCCAGTAGAGATGATTTTTAATTATGTAGTTATCCAGACAGGATCTATTAAACGGTATGATATTTTTGAAAAATGGATCGCATATTTAAAATTGGCTCGTGAATTTGGGATTACGGATTATTGTCCCAAAAATATTTTATATGCATATAATTTGGCATTAGAAAAAGCTGGCAAAGCACCTATTTTATATCCTGTAGAACCAGTTGTTGGATTTCATCAATTTTATATCAGAGCAGGATTAGAAATTCTTGTAGGAGGAGAATTTCCAGTGGATGATTATGGAGAAGTCGTAAGACGTTGGATATTGATTAGCGTAGAAAATGAAAAATATATTCATACTTACCGAGAAATAGAACATAACAATTTACTTGTAGAATTACATATTGGTATTAATAATCATACAAAAATTTATTTAGTAAATCCATTTGAGGAACAAGAGAAGAGTAAGATATATTGGTACCCAATTTATTTTGGTCCATCTGTGATGGAATTTGATCCTTCCGCTTTAAAAATATATAGAAAAGAAATGGGGGTAACCCAAGAAGATGTAGCTAATGCAGTAGGTGTACAACTGCGTACTTATCAAAATTGGGAAGCGGGCAATGGCAGTAAACCAGATGGGTATAGCCTCATTAGGATTATGAACTATTTGGATATTGAATCAGTTCAGTTTATCATTAAAAATGAGGTAATCCAAGATGATGGTTTTGCCAAGTTTAAAAGTGGACGACCACTCAGTTCTTTTTTAAACAAGGATGAAAATGCGAAGGAAAGGAGGAACTAAGATTCATGCCAAATGCTATTGCTGTACATTGCCCTAGATGTGGCACTAAAGTTTGTGATACTGAAAGCAAAGATACACATATCCGATTAAAGTGTGCGAATTGTAGAAGGTTGGTTGACGTACTCATATATGAAGAAGGTCAAGTAAAAACAGCGATTATTGAATCTAGAAAAAAGAAGTCCTAAGATTGTTCAGGAAGATAGAAACAAAAATAAATTAAAAAAGTGAGGGTTATTATAGAAATAGGAAAGAAGAATAAATAAAATACATACAATAACTATAAAAACGAAAAGAGATGCCCACCAGCAGGTCAAAAGACCCTGAACATCCAGTTGATATAGTAAAATTTGTCGAATGAGTCATCGATAATGAATTATCATAACTATGAGTATGACCTGACAAATGTGCAATATTATTAAGCATAATAGTATTGCATATTTTGTCAGGTCTTTTTTGTTGTTACTATTTATCATTTTATTACACGTCTTTTTGCTGAGGATGTCGACATAAGCAAAGGGATACATAAAAAGTTGATATAACTACTGATACACACCAGTAGGAAAAGCTTTTTAGTGTATACCTATTTTTTGTCGTTCTCTGAAGAAAGATGCATTAGTCGGTATTCGCTAAAAATTGATGTACCGACTTTTTTTGTACCCTTTTGCTTACAAAAAAAGAATGCCTAAAGGGCGAGAAAGGGTACATATGAAAACATTACATTATAACGGATTAGATAAAAAAGGAAGAAAACAATATTTGATCATCAATATAACAGAACAAGAGGCAGTAGAATGGATTCAGTTTGGAATAGAAAATGATATGATTCGATTTGATGAAGAATGGAGTTTACAAAAGAAAGTTCAAAAAGTATTAGATAAATATTATGCAGAAGAATACAACCATGATCGAAAAGAGTTTTATTACCAAAATCCTTTATATGTCAATATGGAAGATATACAAGATAAGCAAGTGCATTCTCCACTAGATCTTTTGATTGTAGCAGAAGAAAAAGACCGACGCAATAAGGAAATGGAGACATTTCTTCAAACATTGACTAGTAAACAAAGAATAAGATTTGAAAAATACCTAAGGGGGATAAAAATAGAAGAAATAGCTAAAGAGGAGGGGGTTCATCATAGTAGTATATCGGAAAGCATTCAACAAGTTCAAAAAAAATACATAAAAAATAAAAAAATTTAAAATATACCCCCGCGAAACACCCCACTCTTTCGCAAGTATAGTGTAAGGGAACTTCCTATCTGCCCTTAACAAGAACAGGAGGTGAAAGAAATGAACATCAGTATCATCGTCACACTAGTAGGACTATGTGCATCGATATCAAGCATCGTCTTCGCAACACTCGCATTCAAGAAAACCGAAAAAGAAAGTCATAAGAAAGAAGGCAAACACGAAGGATTAATCTTATCAGATATAGGATATATCAAAGCATGTGTAGATAGAGTAGAAAAGAACTTAAATAAAGTAGATGAAAGATATCGAGATGTAGTAGAAAGAATAGCGAATCTAGAAGGAAAAGTAACGAGTATAGAAAAAAGAGTACAAAGCAAAGGAGGATAAAATGGAATATACAAGTATACCCATCATCGTACTATTATGTTATGTAGTAGGAGAAATCTATAAGAAAGGGTGTAAGAAAGAAGAACAAAAAAAATGGATTCCCCTAGTAGTGATAGGAGTAGGAGGAATCTTAGGCATAGTGATATATATGACAAGTAGAGAAATGATACCCTATGCAAGCAATGGATGGATGGCGCTAGAGATAGGAATGATGAGTGGAGCGACATCAACAGGAACCAATCAACTCATCAAACAAATATTCAAAAACAAAGGAGAACAATAAAATGAACAAATTTAAAAATAGGGATACACAGTATCCCAATAGAAAAGAACTAATCATCAAAAACATTGTATATGAAGAAAATGGTGAACTATCTAAATTATTAGTCGATGTAGAACGTCAAGAAGGAGAGGTTTATCAAGAAGGTACGCCACTAAACGCAGAAAACTTAAATAACATGATTCAAATGATGATAGAAGAAGATAGGAACTATACTTTAACGCACCAAGTAAAGGAAATGATAGAGGAGGAAAAAAATAAAACAATCCAATTTCTTTGTACACCAGCACAAAAGATACAACTAGATCAGTCCAAAATAGAAATCCCAACAACCGCTTTCTTTGATTTTTCATTGCCACATCAAGGATACTTTGGCACAACGTTTACATGGAGTGTTGTATCAGGTACAGGAATTACCATTCAAAACAGAGTAGCACAAGTCAATAGAACAGAAGTAGACCAAAATATCGTATTAAAATTAACCCTAACCAATAAAGAAGTAAGTGAGACTACCACATTTGATATTTGTGTTCCTAAAGAAGAATACGCAAGTCACTGTGAAGAAATGAATTTAACTTTTCATGTATTACCAGATGGTTCAAGCGCTAGTATTGCTAGTCAAATGATTCAAGTAGAAGAAAACTCTAATATAACTATTGATAATGAATATTCGGATTTACTTACTGTTACAACAAGAATCAATTCTGAAAATGAATTAACGATTACAGTCACTTGCTTTGATCTTCCAGTAGATTGTGGCATCAGTGCATTTGATTTTTGGATAAAAGTAGGAAATCGAACAACAGGACAATATACCAAATTGATTCGTTGCAACGTTGAAATATTAGGATCGATGTATCCAGAAGACTAAATAGGAGGAAAAGAAGAATGAAATTACAAGAATTAAAACAACAATTAAAACAAACCATTGGAGGAAAAACCAGAACAGTAAAAAGCATATATACTCCACAAAGAAAAGCAAAAGCAATCCAACCCACACTAAAAATCATCGGTATTACTGGAAGTACAGGAAAATCAACCACAGCCTATATCATCCATGAATATCTAAAACAACAAGGATATCCATCTGTCCTCTATAGTAGTATCTGTGTGGATTCCCCAGCTTCTTATATCAAAAAAGAAGAAGCCTATGAAGTAGCTGTAGGTTCAAAAGAAGCATTACTTAGTATCATCGAAGAAACAGAAGCCTGTGGAGCAGAGTATTTAGTACTAGAAATCAATGAAAGTACCATCGCCAAAGGTATTGTGAAAGATGTCCCATTTGATATAAGAGTCCTTACCAATTTAAATCCCAAACATAACCTAGAAACCTATACCGAAGAAGAATATGTCAACATCAAAAAATCCTTCTTCCAAGATATCGAAGATGAATGTATCTGTGTATATGGATTACAAGACTATGATAAAGCATTATGGGAAGAACTCCTGACCATCAATGATTATCTAAAGATGACTTGTACGACGCAGTATATCGCAAACATCAAGCAAGTAGCAAAAGAAGGCATCACCTGTTTATTACAAGACCTAGATGTGAAAGAAAATGAAATGGATTTTATAGTCAAAATGAAAGAAGAAACCTATTCATTTCATACCAAAGAACAAGTCAAGTATCAAGTGATGAATTACCTCACCGCCCTCACAGTCATTCAAGCCCTAGGTGTATTCGATAAACAAACCTATCAAAGCTGTATAGAAGATATCCATATTCCAGGACGAGCAGTTGTCTATGAGGCAAATGGAAGAACCATTATAGTAGATTTACATTTACCTAAGATGTTGAATGAATTAATGGATAAAAAGAAAAGAAAAGAAATTAAACAAATCAAAGTGGTGGTAGGTTCAATTGGAACAGGATTTAAAACATGGGAAGAACGGTTCAATAGTGAAGAAGCGAAGAAGACAAGACAAAAGGTTAGACAATATGCGATGGAACTTCTCAAAGGAAAAGTAGAATATGTATATCTAACAGAAAGTGATCATGCCTCAGAATCGGTAATAGATATCTGTAGACAGATGAAAGGATATCTAGGAGAAACACCAGCAGTTATTATTGAAGATAGAAAAGAAGCGATTCGAAAAGCAATAGAAGAATCAAAAGCAGGAGATGCTATTTTCATATCAGGAAGAGGGAATCGAAGAATCCTTTGTAATAGTGCGTCAACAATGAAGTTAGTGAAAGATAGTGAAGTAGTAGAAGAAGTATTACAAGAACTTGGGTGGTAATATGGATAAGAGTAAAATCAATCAAACGGAACTGAGTTATAGTTGTGGGGCAGGAAATGCAAAAGTTAATTTATATACAGGGAGATTATTTTTTGAACATCCTGAAATCAGTATTGGGTTGAAAACATATAATTTGACCCTATCACATATTTATAATTCACAATTAGAATTACCTACAGGAATCAATACCTATATGGGGAAACAATGGAAATTAAATGTGCAACAATATCTATATCAAGAAGGATTAGATTATTATTATATTGATGGTGGGGGACAGTGTATCACATTTAAGCAGTTAACAGGAAACATGTATTATGATACATCTGGTTTAGGTTTAAAACTATATCTATATAGCAATTATAGTGAAATTCAAGATACTTCTGGCGGTAAGATGATATTTGAAAATAATCGACTAGTTAAGACTATTTCATGTGAAAATATATCCATAGAAAAGGTGTATCAATATCAAGATGACAAATTAGTTTCCATTTATGATTCAAGAAAACCAGACCATAAAATCACTTTAGAATATTATCATAATCTATTAAGTAAAATTTCAGTTTATGAGAAAAATTCAAAAAAATATGAAATTAAATATGGATATGATACCAATCAACAACTCATTGGAACTACTAAAATAGTCAAAGGTGTAGAGGAAAAAATAGCATTATTTTCATACTCCAATTTATATTTAAACTATGCGGTTTTATTATCAGACAAATCAGCTATTCACATTACATATTCCGATGATAAAGTAAGTCAAGTAGATGTAGGTATAGCTAGCATTGGAACAAGAAATATAAAAAAAGATGAAAGTTATGTAAAAGATACTTTGTATACCCATGATAATCATTATCTAGGGGAAAAATACAATGAAATAGAATACTATATTCAACCAAGTATATGTAGTTTAGGAATTGATAAATTAACGCATAACAAAATCACCTATTCTCCTTCTACTCACAACACGCATACTATTGTAGAAAATGAACAAAAAGTAAAAATGGTATATTATTTAAATCAAGAGGGATTCACTGTTTCTGTATTGGAATCTGTGAATGAGGGGAATACAGATTTAAAGACCTTGAAAAAAATGCCAGGGTGGTCAATGCTAAATGAAAATGGGGGTACGGATAGTGAAAAAATAAATACACAAAATGCATTTGTTTTAAATACGAGTGATATTATTTCTACAAATAATGGATCGCTAATGTATGATAGATTAGATGAATTAAAGTATTATAGAGAAAATATGCATACGAATTTCATAAATTATAAATGCAGTTTTTGGCTAAAATTATTAGATGAAGTTACCAATCCAAAGGTTAGACTCACCGTGGTTTCTAAAGACCAAACCGATACAAGTGAAGTCTATTTTGATAACTCTGCTATTGATAGTTGGCAAGAAGTAAAAATACCCATTACAATTTCATATGATGATTTAAAAAGCATCAAACTAGAATTCTTAGAAAATAATGCGAATAAGAGTATCAAAATAGTTGATATGAAATTGTATTATGAATCTACTTACAATGTGATGCTTACAGACGGAACAAATTGGGGATATTTAGATGATGTTACGAAAATAAAATATATACCTATAGATAATCCAGAAATTTATAAAACAGTACATCTTGATGATAATACATATATTACCGATCAAGATTTACAAATGACATATTTAAATAGATTTAAACGCTATGGAAATGCTACAATTGTTGGTGATTTTCCACTTTACTATAATGATTGTACAAGTTGTATAATGGTCAAAGATGCATATTTATGTACATCTAATAGAGAATTTCCTATAGCCTTTGGTAGTGATGAATATAATGAACAAGTATTTCAAATAGATGGAACCAGAGCATTGTACTATATCGAATCATTATCCCCCGATAATAATATATATATTTACAATATTCCCCACTTTTTTAAACAGTATCCAATTGGAACGGATAACGTTGAGTGTATGTGTATGATTACAGAAGGAAATAGATATGTAAAATATGATGATAAAGGAGATATACCAGAGGATCATAGAGAAAGCTATACCCTTACTTGTATTGATTTAAAAGGGAAAAAGATTTTAGAACAAGATGAGTATGGTGTTCAAAATATATATAAATATGATGTAAACGGAATATTAATGAAACAAATTCTTACAAATGTAAAAGAAGGAAGTGAGAAAATTGTTGTTGATACAACTACATCTGATACAAGTGAGTCAGTAAAGGATGGAATTATACAAAATGATATATATTATGATGAAACAAACAGTAATATTTTAAAAATGGAACGATATGGCGTGGAAGAATCAAAATCACAAGCACTAGTCAATCATTATGAATACAATGAGTTGAATGATCAAATCAAGTCCATTAAAAATAACTTTGGTGGTGTAAATTATATCAAATATGATAAATGTGGAAGAGTAATTGAGGTTACTCCTAAAAAATATGATGATTACAATTACTATGGGTATAAATTCACATATAGTCCATTTGGTGACCCCACAAAATTCTTCTTTACATACCGAAAAGATAATCAAGTAATAGATAACTTATTAGTTGAAAAAATTGTAGATAGATTGAACAACAAAGTCACAACAAAATATTATCGTGAAGCATCAACTCATGATACTACTACCATAACAATGGATAACTATGGTAGAACAAAGGAAATAGATATTAATGGTACGAAAGTAAAATATACAAGGCAACAATTATGGGAAAGTATTGGTGCGGGAAATTTAGAAAAATTAGAGGACAATATTGAGGAGAAGACATATAATTATACATATGATGAGTTTAATAATTTACAAGAATATGGATGGTCGGATAATGATGATGACTCGAAATTAACTGTAAAAAAAGATGAAGACAATACAATTAATTATCACACAGAATATAAATTTGATTCTGAACAATATTTCACTAATCAGCAGGCTGAATTTATTTATGATGATAATACTATATTATCACCTAGGGTAGATAAAACTATTTGTAGAAAATATTCTGATAAACCGGAAAATATGATAACATATGAATATGATGACCTTGGAAGAATCAGTAAAAAGGAATCACAAGTATATATAAGAGATTATCTTGTAGATAGAAAATTCCTTCAAGAAAGATGCTATAGGTTTAAAACCAATTTATTGGGTGGGGATAATATTGTTTATTCTGGCTTAACACCTACTCAATATAATTTTGGATATGACTATGATGAAAGAGGAAATTTGGAACAAAGTAAACTAGTATATCAGTATGGATCTAAGACTACTGAGTACATTCATAATTATCAATATAATGGAGCAGAACAATTAGTAACAGAATACGATTCATATGCCAATACAACAAGAGAGTATTTTTACAACAATGATGGTAGCATCAAAAGCATCAATGTGGAAAAAAACAATGAAAAAGCAAAAATAGAAGAATATTTTTATGCAAATGGAAAATTGTCGTCAATCTCACTTGATGGTAATAGTAGAGAGCTAAAATATGATTATATAGGAAATATATGTAAAATAGGAACAGCAAATTACAGTTGGGAACGCGGCAATCTATTAAAGAGTTATAGTTACAATGGTGATACAACAAAATACTATTATAATGGCTTTGGAAAAAAATATAAAAAAGAATTATCTGATGGTACTATAATCAAATATTATTATGATAACGAAAAACTAATAGCGGAAAATTGGAGCAATGGTATTTATATTAACTATTTATATGATTTAGAAGGTATAATAGGATTTATGATGGACAAAAAAATGAGTTCAGATACCTATTTAAAGTCAAATACATATTATTATGTAAAAGATCAACAAGGTAATGTAGTATCCATTATTGGTGATGATAAAGAACTTGGTCATTATGAATATGATGCTTTTGGCGATTGTACCATCACAAAAGGTGAAGATGAAGATGCTGTTCTATTAAATCCAATTCGATGGAAGGGATTGTATTGTGAAACGGAAAGTAATTTATATTTCATCAATCACAATACATATTCACCTAAAATTAGACAAAATTTGTCTATGAATGTATTGGAAAATGTAGCATCAGATAGTACCACTATATATAGTCTATATCCATATCAATTTTTTAAATCTAATCCTGTCAATATAGTTTACAAAGAACATACAATAAAAAGTGAATTAGAACTGGTATTTGTACCAAAAGCAAAATCGATGTTTACTAGGTATTGGGAAAAATTCTGGAAAAGTCCAATAGGTAAGATTATAGCCATAAAACTGACTGAGATTGCTTTAGCACTTTCAATAGTTACAGGTAATATTGTTGGTTTCTTAATCACACTAGGTGCAGTTATTTCTACATTATTAGTAGGGGGTATAAAAGCAGGTATCAGGAGTAAACGTCAAGGAAAAGGTGGTTGGAATGGATTTGTAAATTATATCAATGACAACTGGTCCCAAACACTAGGTGTAGAAATGGCTATATTCATCGTATCAATAGGGGTTTCGGAATTATTCAAAAATTGTTATACAGACTGTTTTATTGCGGGGACAATGGTGTTAACATCTATAGGACTTGTCAAAATAGAAGATGTAAAAGTAGGAGATGAAGTATGGGCCTTTGATGAAGAAACAAAGGAAAAAGCCTTAAAGAAAGTCAAACAATTATTTAGAAAAGAAACAAAGGAATGGATGCATTTATTTGTAGAAAATCCTATTAAGAAAGGAACTGAAGAAATCATTTGTACCCCTAGCCATCGTATTTATATAGAGAAAAAAGGATGGATCAAAGCAAGCGATATCGTTGAAAATGATGAAGTATTATTATATAATAATGTTAATGGTATCATTCAAAGAATTGAAATAGAAAAACTAGAACAACCAGAACCAACTTATAATTTTGAAGTAGAAGATTATCATAATTATTTTGTAAGTGAAGAAAGTGTATTGGTTCATAATGATTGCACTACTGTAAATATTGATGGAAAGGAAATGGTTGTTTATCGTGGAAGTAATGATGGGTCAAATATATATTTGCGAAGTGGTGAAGATGGGTTATCTGTATCCGCCGATATATCTAAAGCAGCACAACATGGTAAGCCACGTCAGTTAATTCATTTGCCAGAAGGGTTTGAAGTAATACATTCACCATCACGAGCGGATTTGATGCATTGTTTAATAATCTCAAAAAAACCAATATCAAGAAGTCAGTTTAATAAATTAATAACTAAAGAGTTATTTAATTTCAAATAGGAGGAAAAAGATGGAGATATTTATTAGTGATAAAAAAAATGTTTATAAGAATATGAATCAGGATATTATTTGGCTTAGCAATGGTGCAATGATTGGTGATTTGTTTGTTAAAATCAACGACTCTTACTATAATTTAATTGTTTATGATTTTTGTTCATTTATTTTCCGCTTTAAAAGCGAAATTGAATATTTATTTGATGCAAAATCATTCCGTAATGAATTTATATTTTTTAAGAAACTGGTATATAATGAACCAAATTCAGTTTTTTCGATAAATGGCTTAAATATTACTGCAATTAATGAGACTATTTTAAATTTATTAAAGCGGGATTCGGGTTATTTTGATAGAATAAAAAAATGTGAAATAATAGATGATAAAATTTGCTTAAATATTTCTCCACATGAAAAAATTGAAAATATAAGACTTGGGGTACCCAATGAAGTACCAATAAGTTCACTTGTAAAAATCTATCCATATGATGAATCTGAATGGCAAGGCATTAAAATAATATCTTAATAAATGTATTGGTTAGTTTATTTTAATCATAGATTCAATAAATAAAAATGGTAAAATGTTAGTAGATACATAAAAAATGTGTTTGCTAACATTTTTATTAGGAATT
>CATLBQ010000026.1 GCA_949879765.1 uncultured Bacilli bacterium | reverse complement strand
TAGTGCAATTAATCGAAAAAAGTAGAAAGTAGTGGTGAAGATAATATGGGATTTAAAAGTTATTGTTGGAGTATTGGAACAACAAGTGTTAGAGTTGAACAATTAAACTATAAAATGGTTTAAATCTATACGCATACGCAAATAACAATCCAATCAGTTTCTCATATAGTAACTCAAATGCTATGAGCAGTACTGGTTTCAGTGGTGGATTAGTAAGTTCTATTGGTACTAGTAGTTCATTTACTGGAAATGGGAATTCTAGTTATACTTCCAAAGGTGGAATAAATCTAGGATGGATTGTCAATAAATTAGACGCAGGCTCAACACTTTATGGATTATATTCTTCTGCATCAACAATTTACAATAATCTAAGTTATTTTAGTAAAAATTTAGCTCCGTTTACTGATGACATGACAATGCTTGGTGCTTCAATGAAAGATGGAGTTCTTGCATTTAATCAATTTAGTTGGGGATTAGGAAAATCAGATGTATTCGGTATAGCATTAGGAGCTACATTAACTTCAGTTAAAGGTGTAGGTCTAATCTATTTAAATAAAGGAATTATGTATGGAGCTACTGCTATTGGAAGTTGCTTTGGACCAGTTGGTACTGCAGTGGGATTTGTTGTGGGTGGAGTTGTGTGCGTATTTGTTGATATCTTTGTAAGTAATTGGTTTGATGAGTTAATTGATAGTATTGCAAAATAGGAGGATAAATTATGAAAAAAAATAATTGCATTTTATGATGTGCTGTTATTGTCTATAATTTGTGGACCATTAATGATATGCTCAATTTTAATCTTTCTTTTTGGTAAACTACATGACTTAGAATGGATACTAAAATATTGGTATCTTGTGATCTTGTTTGCAGTAGGAATCATGCTCCCAATTGGGTGCAGTTTAATGATAAGATATATATCAATTAATAATAAAAATAGTATATATTTTCATTATTTTCCATTCACTACAAGTCGGGAAAAAGCAGTAAATAATATTGATGCTAGATGGAATCAAGATGTATTAATTTCTGAAATAAAGGATATTGAAATAGTTAGACTAACAGAAGAAGAAAAAAGAACAATGGTTTATTATAAACATTGGTTTAATAAATATTTAAAAATTAATTTAAAATATGGTAATCCTAAATACGTGTATGTAGGAAATTATTCAAATTATCAAATTAAGAAAATTATTAAATTTGCAAATCATAAATATATAAAATGGAGATAGAAATGAGGAAATAGTAATGAACAAAAATATAAGTATATGTGGTTCTCGTTGTAAAGAGTGTTATTGTTATACAGCATCTCTGTGTAAAGGCTGTCACGCACATTGTGGTCAGGTTTTTCATTGCCCAAATGGTACAACTTGTCCTATTTATCATTGTTGCGTTAATTTAAATGGGTATAAGAATTGCTTGAATTGTGAAAAATTACCATGTGATGTTTGGAAACAAACCCGTGATCCCAAATATTCAGATGAGGAATTTGAACAAAATATCAAAGATAGAGTTAAGCAGCTTATGAGCATTTCCCAAGAACAAAAATAGAAATGTGCATAGGTGATGTCGCAATAAAAAAATGCTTGGATTTAGGGGTTCAAGCATTTTTTTATTATGTATAAAGTAGTGATGAATTAGTTATGCTTAAATTAGCATATATAGTAAAAGATATGAAAAGGGTTTAAAGGCATATTTTTATACAAAAACATCATCTTTCTTTTTTATTTATAATCATTTTTTCAGCTAATTGCTTTTGTTTTAAATTGACTACGTTTTTGAGACAAATTGAGCGTGAATTTTTCATCTAAATAAAAAAATCAATCAGTTCAAGCACGGATTGATTATCGATAGAGGGAGTTAAATCGCAAATGTTTTAAAATCACCATCAATATAAATGGTTGCTTCAGTAGCAATAAAATGAATGACACAATATTCAGGGTCAGTTTTTCCTCCGATAAAATGTCTAGATAAGAAACTTTCATAAGTTTGCCATAATCCCTCTTTGACCACTTTATCGGTTATAATTTCCATATAGCCAGTAAGTGTGACGCTATCTCCGCCATAGTAGAAGGTAACACCTGCTTTATTGTTTATCTTAAAATGTTTCATTTTTGTTCCACTTGCGCCAGTTGAAAACCAAAACTCTTTTATGCCCTTGGTTTGAAGCGGCATAAGGACACAAATTCTTGGAAAACCTGTTTCAGATACTGAGGCAACTGTGCATACTTGGCACTGGGTTAAAAGATGTTCTGCTTTTTGGATGAGATGATGATACATAGATTTTTCCTTTCTTTTTTATAATTGTATTATAGTCAAATGTATGGTTTTGTGTCATACCTTTTTGAAATAAAACTATGTTAGTGAATCAAACTCTTCTAATTTGGGTTTGACTAGGATATAGGATGTTGAATAATGTTGTTGATAGATTTTGCTGTGGGCAAAGGGAATGTTTCCTTTAAGATAAGGATATATCTGGGCTTTTATTTTGGAAAAGGGTAATCCGTAATGGATTTCTTTTTTTTTGATCATCTGCATTAATATATCGACTTTATCAAAAAAAAGCGTCAGATGGGTTGTATCTATCAAAAAAGATGGATCAAAAAAGGTATAACTAGGTTCTCTTTGACTAGAGTGGATATAGATACGAAAGGTATCAAAACCAATCGATTCTACAGGCTGACAAGGTTTCAACAAGGTAGGTTTACAAAACGTATTTTCAAATAAAAGGACTAAGTCATCTTCTATTTGACTCATAGGGTATTGTTGATGCATAGATAGAAGCAATTGTTTTAAAGGCAACAATACTTGCAATCTTTTTTGTTTTTCCTTTTTTTCTTGTCTAGTTAAAGGAACGGGATCATAAACTTTCACACTCAAAGGATTGCATCTGAGGATACGAAAACCTGTTAAACAAGTGGCCTTTATAAAGTTAAATTTTTGATAACAACCCATACCATAATGAGAACAACTGGGATAGTGTCTACATCTACCCGATGTTGTTTTATGCTTTTGATAAAAAGAAATCATTTGTATGGCCCAACGATTGAGTATAAACATAACATCACCTATATACCATTATACCAAAAAAGAGGTAAAATGTCTTATAGAATGTATAAAAAAACAAAATTAACTCAAAATAAAACTATGTTAAAAGCTATAATCATATTGTGTATTATTTTATTTTTCATCAATTGTATATTACTTATACCTGTGAAAGGGCAAATCCAAAAAAGAAATAAAGAACCATTTCGAATAGATGTCTATCTTTTAAAAAAACGGATTTTTAGTATAAGAATATACCAAAATGCCCATAATAAATCGAAAGAACATGTGATATCTTTTGTGGATTTGTGTTTTACATCCAATTTAAATGAAAGCTTAAAAGAGTTAAAACAGAATAATTTTTATGTCTATTTATTGTTGGAATGTGCAAGAGTCAATAAGGTTACAATCATATCAGGATTGAGTCATTCTCACCCTAATTTGTTTCCAGCGCTAGGATTTACCAATTGGATGGTAGTATCTACGGTCAAACGCTATATTGAGTCTACTTTTCAATATATTGATAATGATTACTATCAAGTGATGTTTGATGAAACAAACGTAGGAATACAGTTGGAGATTGATTTATCCGCAACCTTATTTCAAATTGTCTTAGCAAGCCTTAAAAATTTAAAAGGCGTAAAACAAATAGTGTCAAAAAAGGAGAAACAAGTATGACCAATAATTTTAGTGATTTGCTTAATTTATCTACCGAAAAAATGAAATCACTAGTAGATGTGAATGTTGTCATTGGAAAAATGATGACGTTTAATGGAATTTCGGTATTCCCCATTTCTAAAGTCAAATGTGGATTTATTAGTGGAGGCATCAACCAAAAAAAAGAAACGAGAGATGATGATCCGTTTGGAGGCGCTGCAGGGGGCACAGTCAATTTGACACCCATTGCCTTTTTAGTAATTACTCAAACGGATGTAAAAGTACTACATTTAGAGGAAAAATCACATATTTTAGAAAACTTAATTGATTTAATACCAGAAATGGCACAACAATTTTTTCAATTATTCCAAAAAGGAAAAAAAGAATAAAATACAAGGGGAATTCCCCTTGTATTTTTTTGCTCTTAACGCACCCTTCTCTAAGAAGGGGTAAGAAATTCATTTGAAATTATAGATAAAATAATGTGTAAACATAGACCGAAACAATAAAAGTATGATATAATAAAAAAAATTGGCGCCTAACAAGCGTAAAATAAACCGATATATACATTGAAGGAGGTATATTGTGGACATTGTTTTAGAAGCAAAGCATTTGAAAAAGACATTTCGTCTTTCGAAAAAGCAACAAAAGATTGAAAAGACAAATCAAGCAGAAAAGATTGCTGTAAATGACTTATCATTTGATTTGAAAAAAGGAGAAATCTTTGGGTTACTTGGACCTAATGGTGCAGGTAAAACGACAACCTTAAGAATGATTTCAACCCTTATCAAAAGTGATAGTGGGGATGTATTAGTAGAAGGATATAGTGCGAAAGAACATCCAGAAGAAGTGAGAGACCGAATTGGTTTTTTGACTAGTGAGTTAAAATTAGAGGATTTTTTTACACCTAATTATCTATTTGATTTCTTCAGCCGTTTACATGGTGTAGATGAAGAAACCGCAAGCAACCGGAAAAAAGCCTTATTTGAGAAATTTGGAATTGATCAATTTGCGGAAGTCAAAGTTGCTAACTTGTCAACAGGTATGAAACAAAAAGTATCTTTGGTGATTTCAATTGTACACGATCCAAGTATTATTGTATTTGATGAACCCACCAATGGTTTAGATGTTCTAACAGCTAAGGTAGTGACTGATTTTTTACAGGAATTAAAACAAGCTGGCAAAACCATTTTGGTATCTACTCATATTTTTAGTTTGGTCGAAAAAATATGCGACCGCGTGGGAATTATTATTAATGGTAAAATGATTGTTTGTGATGAACTGGCTCATATTACGCAAGGAAGAGCATTAGAAGATGTGTTCTTTGATATTTATCAAAATGAAGTAGGTGATGCAGAATGAAAAATATTTTAACTATCATTAAAAAAGAGTTTGCACGTTTTTTTGGCGATAAACGTCTTGTCTTAACAACGTTGATTTTACCAGGATTATTGATATTTACGATATATACTTTCATGGGCAGTGCTATTTTTAATGGAACCCAAGTAGATGAAAATTATGTAACTACGATTTATACCATCAATGCACCAGCATCTTTTCAAGAAAAGATTCAACCTTTACTTACAGAAAGTCAGTTTCAAGCTGAATATAAAGCAATAGATGCTTCTGATAAAGAAGGAATCAATCGTATAAAACAAGAAATTCAAAACCAAAATATTGATTTGTGTATAGAATTCAGTCCAGATTTTGACCAAAAGGTAGCAGAATATGATGTGAGTTTAGGTATAACAGCGCCTTATATTAGAATGTATTATAATTCTGTAAAGAGCGAATCTTTTGCGGCATATAGTTTGCTTAATACTATGTTTACCAATTATGAAGGTACACTAACCAATAAATTTGACATCAATATGCAACCAGATATCCAGTTTGATTTAGCAACCAATGAGGATTTGACCGCAACTATTTTGGGTATGTTATTGCCATTTTTGATTTTAATGTTTTTATTTAGTGGATGTATGGCAGTAGCACCTGAATCTATCGCGGGTGAAAAGGAAAGAGGTACCATTGCAACTTTACTTGTTACACCAATGAAACGTAGTGAACTAGCAATGGGGAAATTGATGAGTCTAAGCGTCATTGCGGTACTTTGTGCAATCAGTAGTTTTATTGGAACAATTATCTCTTTACCAAATTTGATGAAGGGTATGGGTGAACTAGAGATTACAGCAAGTTATCAATTTATAGATTATATATGGCTTTTACTCATTATTATATCAACAGTTCTTATCTTAATTGGTTTAATTAGTGTAATATCTGCTTATGCTAAGAGCGTAAAAGAAGCAACAACTTTAGTTACACCACTGATGATTGTAGTAATGGTAATTGGATTATTTGCAATGCTATCTAAATCCACAGAGGTTAGTAGTAATTATTTGATTTACTTGATTCCCATTTATAATAGTATCAAAGTAATGGGGAATATATTTAGTTTCCAAATGGCTGTTGTTCCTGTTTTAATCACTATTGTATCCAATGTTGTGTATGCAAGTGCGTTTGTCTTCTTCTTAACCAAGATGTTCAATAGTGAAAAAGTGATGTTTTCTAAATAATTGACCATAGATGCTTGTTTATCTTTGAGAAAATCAAAGCAATGAACAAGCATTTTTTATTTTTAGAGTTATTGAAATGGCATTTCTTTTTGATTTTTGATATAATACAGATAAAGGATATGTGAAATTATGAAAAAAATTGGTATTATAGGTGGTGGCGCATCAGGATTGATGTGTGCGATATATCTCAAACAAATGCTTTTTGACCAAATAGAAGTAATCATTATAGAAAAAATGGACAGAGTAGGAAAGAAGATTCTTGCCACAGGAAATGGAAAATGTAATTTATCGAATCAAGATATTCATGAAAAATATTATAATAACCCATTTGTTCAATCTATTCTTTCAGTTTATCAAGAAAATAACATCCAACAAGATATGTCAAAACTAGGGCTATTGACTGATGCGGATCAAGCAGGTCGGATATATCCTGTCACAGAAAGTGCAAATACTGTTTTGGGTATATTGCTGATGAATCTTCAAAGACATCGTATTGTGATTCAAACCAATACACTTGTGCAACAAGTGATACCTCATCCAAAGGGATATCAAATCAAAACAAGCAATCAAGATATAGATGTAGATATGGTTATTTTTGCTACAGGTGGAAAATCTGCATCTTACCTTGGATCTAATGGAGAAGGTTATACATTGATGCAAAAACTAGGTGTAAAGGTGACTGCATTATATCCTGGTCTTGTGGGATTAAAGACTCGGAAAGAAGATGTAAAAGGTCTAAATGGGTTACGACAAAAAGCAGAAGTAAAGATATATCAAAAAAATGGTCTATGTATATTTCAAGAAAAAGGAGAAATTCAATTTAAAGAAGATGGGGTTAGTGGTATTGTGATGATGAATGCTTCACGAATCATTCAAAGGCAAACGGCTCCTTTTGATATATATATTCGATTTTTGCCACATTTGAGTCAAAGGGAATTGCAAACATTTATTCAAAATGGATTGCAACAACAAAAACCCATTATTGAGATTGTCATGGGAATTTTACCTAAAATGTTGGCTCAAAAAATCATATCTATGACTCAGGATGTGAATACAATAATAGATTATATCATGCATTATCCGCTGCATATCATTGGAGACTATGGATTTGAAAGATCACAAATTACCTTAGGGGGAGTAGATCTTCAAGAGGTCAATTCTCATCTTGAACTGATTCAATATCCTCACGCGTATGTAATAGGGGAATTATTAGATATTGATGGTGGATGTGGGGGATATAATCTTCATTTTGCCTTTGCAAGTGCCAAACAAGTAGCTAAACATATTGCTCGGCAACTGAAGGAGGAAATATGCTAAAATATAGTCCTTTATATTATCCTATTACTTCCAATGTTACGGATGATGAATTGGTTCGGTTTTGTCAACAAACGATAGAAGACAAGTTGAAAATGCCGATTCAGTCTTGTAGGTTACTCAAAAAAAGCATCGATGCTAGAGAGCATCCGCAGTATGTTTTACAAGCTATCTTTACACTACAACAGCCCAAATATGAACAACGCTTGATTAAACGATATTCAAAAGTGGAAGCGTATCAACCCTTTAGCCTCAATATTCCCTCACTTCATTCAGAGAAACACTATCTTGTTGTGGGAATGGGACCAGCGGGGTTGTTTCATACGCTTATTTTGGCACAGGCTGGTGCAAAAGTTACCCTCATTGAAAGGGGAAAAACTGTAGAAGAAAGAGTAAAGGATGTCGATACTTTTTTTCATACAGGACAATTGAATCCGCTTTCTAATATTCAGTTTGGAGAAGGTGGGGCAGGTACTTTTTCTGATGGAAAACTCAATACGGGAAATACTGTGCCACTTTCTAGATATGTATTAGAGACTTTTGTCCAGTTTGGTGCGCCTAAAGATATTTTATATGAGGCCAAACCTCATATAGGAACAGATGTTTTGAGAAATGTATTGGTAAATATCAGGAAGCATTTGATTAGATTAGGGGTAAATATCTATTTTGAAACAAAATTAACATGGCTACAACGGCATCTACAGGGTGTACAAGCTACCTTTGAAGGAAAAATCAAATCAGGTATATATGATGGGGTTATTTTAGCCATTGGACACAGTGCGCAAGATACGTATCACATGTTACAGACGATAGGGATTACTTTAAAACCCAAGTCATTTGCCATAGGGGTACGAATTGAACATCTTCAAGAAAACATCAATGAGGCATTATATCATCAAGCCAAAAACTATCTTCCTCCTGCGACATATAAACTGGTTGCACATCCTTCATGTCAAAGAGCAGTGTATAGTTTTTGTATGTGTCCGGGTGGTCATGTAGTGAATGCGAGTAGTGAGGAAGGTCATTTGGTTGTGAATGGAATGAGCAATCGTTTACGAGAGGCCACCAATGCAAATGCAGCGATTTTAGTAGAAATTAAACCAGAAGATTATTATCATTCTTCTGCATTAGATGGATTAGATTATCAGCGCCGTTTTGAACAACTAGCGTATCGAAAAGGATATTTGGCACCTGTTCAACGATGGGAAGATTTTAAGTTAAACCGGCAAACCGAAGCAGTAGGATCGGTCATACCTTCAGTTTTACCAGGATATTATTTTGCCAATTTACGAATGATTTTTCCAAAGTGGTTCGGTGAGGCATTGATTGAGGCTATGGAGGATTTTAGCCAAAAGATTGTCGGATTTGATAATCCAGATGCGATATTAACTGGCGTTGAAACTCGTTCTTCTAGTCCGATTCAAATTACAAGAAATAAACAATTTGTATCTAACATCGAAGGAATATACCCTATTGGTGAAGGAGCAGGTTACGCAGGGGGAATTATGACAAGTGCGATTGATGGTATCAAATGTGCACTCAACATCATTGAGGAGGAAAATCATAGTGGAAAATAAAAGAGAAGATGAACATATCATCAACCAAATTGTCGATGGTTTAGATGAGATTGCAATGCTTCACTATTATGGTAGTATAGATGAGGAAACCGAAAATACAGATGTAACGAATTACAACAAAGAACGTCCGACTACTCATTTTTATGAAAGCTTATTTGCAATCATTGATTATTTTTTAGAAGATAAGCCAATGTATGTATCAGAAGAAGTCAAAAAGCAAATTGATGAAAAACTCAGTGCATTTCAACAAATGATAGAAACACGTGCTGTCAACAGTGAAGAAATGCGTAGGGCATTATTATTATTAGATATCAAAGCCTTTAAAAATATCAATTTTCCGCTTGATTTGATTACACCAGATGCCGTTGGGCTGATTTTTGCAAGGTGTATCGATGCTTATTTTAAAGGAAAAAAACAGATTGTTGTATTAGACAATAACTTTGGTACGGGAAATCTAATGTTTGCCATTCAAAATCATACTCAAGTAGATATCCAAATGATTGGTATGGATAATCATGCTTTATTTGCACAAGTAGCAGTTCATAAAGCCAATATGATGATGGTAGAACTTGATATGTACTATCAAGATGCACTCGAATTCCCTATTGATGGAGTAGATGCAATGGTATCAGACATTGCCCATTATAGGTATGAAAATGAAAATTATCATTCTGAATTATATGATCAAGGAGTTCGGTATTTTCCATATTTGTTAATAGAGCACTTTTTTTTGACGAGTTCTTCACGCATTGGTTTTTATCTCATCAATAATTCATTTTTTTCACAAGAAAAAAACGATGTATTTAGCCAATATGTAAAAAAACATGGTCAAATTTTGGCATTAATCACCCTGCCTATACAAATGTTTGCTACTCCTGAGGAAGCCAAATCGATTTTAATTGTATCCAATGCACCATCACATCAATCAGAAATGCACATTTTTATGTTACCAGAGAGTAACGATAAACCACGATTTTTTGAAAAGTTAAAAGAAATAGAAGTATTTTTAGAAGAAAGTAGAGGAAAATAAAATGAAATATCAACAAGCAACCCCAGCTGATTTAATGGCGATGAATCAGTTGTGGAATGAAGTAGTCACAGAAGAATATTTTTTAAAACCTATGAGTTATCCAGCATTTGAAGAAAAATTACTCACCAACCCTGATTTTGATTACGAAGCAGTGACAGTAGTATATGATGCGGAAACACTCGTTGCCTTTTCGATTGGATATATACGAAAAGCATATATAGATAATCCTGATGTTGCGGGGATTGTGAATGCCATTATGGTAAAAAAAACATACCGAAAACAAGGTATTGGTTCAACGTTGTTAAAGCGATTAGAAGCATATTTTAAAGCACATGGCAGACGTAAAGTAGCAGCGGCATATTTTCTTCCTTCTTGTTATAGTTGGTATATACCACAAACGAATCAGCATGATCACCCTTGTGCCCCAGGTATTCGGTTGAATTCAAAAGAATATTTCTTTTATCTACATAGAGGTTATGAGGCATATGGTTTCCAAGACGCCTTTCATTTAGATTTAGAAGATTATGAACTAAGTGCAGACATTCAGCGCATTTTAGACGAAAATCAAAAAGAGGGAATTGAAATTACCTTGTATGATTCTTCTAAGCATTATGGCATAGATGCATTTTATCATGATTTAAATATGTATGATTTTGAAAAAGTCATTCGTGCAAATTTAGAATTAGAAAAACCATATCCTTTTTTGGTTGTTACAAAAAACAATCGCATTGTGGGGTGGACTGGTGCGATGTGGAATGAAGAAAGTGGAAGAGGACATTTTGATGGCATTGCAATTTTAGAAGAAGTGAGAGGAAAAGGACTAGGAAAGGCACTATTTAGTTGTTTGGCTTATTACAACAAGACGAATGGGGCAAAATTTATGACGTTCTACACAGGGCTTACCAATCATGCTCGTTATATTTATATGGGAGCAGGATTTAAAATCATTCAATCTTTTGCCTCTATGGGTAAGAGCTTAAAATAAAAAAATACAAGGAAATGACTTCCTTGTATTTTTTATAATTTCTTACTCAATTGATAGAGCTTTTCAATAATATAGGCGATATCTTCTTTGGTGTGAAGTTGCGCTTCATAGCGCTCTTCTGTCATCCCACAAATATAATCAACACTAACTTGAAAATATAGGGCAAGTTGGATTAAGACATCCACTGTCGGTTTAGATACCCCATTTTCATACCGAGCAAGTGTTCTTTCACTAATTTCTAATTTCTGCGCTAACTGTTTTAAAGTTAAATCATGATCTATGCGCAAATCTTTTATTCTTTTACACCAATGCATAACCTGCCACCTTTGACCTCTTTTTACTCATTATAACCTAAAATGTCATTGTATTTTTAAAAACAGCCAAAATCGTCTTTCACATCAAGACAAAGTTGTCAAATCAAAAAGACATATTTCTCCACAAAACAATATATTTGTTATTTATTTGAAAAAAAAGTTGCATTATACTATAATGAAAAAAGATAATGAAGGTGAAGAAATGGAAATACAACGTGTAATTTTAAAAAAAACAGAAGAACAACGTATTTTAGAAGGACATCCATGGATTTTTTCAAATGAAATAGCTCGATTTGAAGGACAGATTACATCGGGTGAACTATGTGATGTATATAGTGATAATAAAAGATATATAGGTAGAGGCTTTTTAAATACCGCCAGTAAAATTATGGTGCGCATGCTTTCATTTGAACCCATTGTAGTAGATGAAGCATTTTTTCTCAAACGGATATCCAATGCTTATACGTATCGTCAAAATTTAGGATTTTTCAATAATTGCCGAGTTGTGTTTGGTGAGGCCGATGAATTACCAGGATTAATTGTAGATAAATATGGAGATTATTTATCAATTCAAGTGTTATCACTAGGTATGGAAAAACGAAAAGATATGATTGTACAAGCATTGATAACAATTTTTCATCCCAAGGGAATTATGGAACGAAGTGACACCCCTATTCGTCAAAAAGAAGGATTAGAACCAGTAAAGCAAAAACTATATCCTTCAGATTTCAATACACGTGTCATCATAGAAGAAAATGGCATTCTTTTACAAGTAGATTTGGAAAATGGCCAAAAAACAGGATACTTTTTAGATCAAAAAACCAATCGAAAAGCATTAGAACAATATGTAAATGGCAAACGCGTATTGGATTGTTTTTCTCATACAGGTGGTTTTGCGTTACATGCTGCTTGTTATGGGGCGTCTAGTGTTACTGCACTAGATATTAGTCAAAAGGCTTGTCAAGATATTTTAGAAAATGCAAAACTCAATCAAGTCAATGTACAAGTCATTTGTACAGATGTATTTGATTATTTAAGAGAAGAAGCACATCAAGGTGAATTTGATGTCATTGTACTTGATCCTCCCGCTTTTACGAAATCAAAAGATACCGTCGAAAAAGCATACCGAGGATATAAAGAAATCAATAGAAGTGCATTAAAGTTACTTGATAAAAATGGAATTTTAATGACTTTTTCTTGTTCACAACATATGTCTCCAGCACTATTTTTACAAATGTTAAAAGAAGCAGCCATTGATGCTAAGAAAAGGGTACAAATGGTTGACTTTAAAATTCAATCTCCAGATCATCCTACTCGATTAGGTAGCGATGAATCGCTATATTTAAAATGTGTTGTTCTTCGTGTTCTTTAATGCAAATTCTTGCATAAAATATACATGAGAGGGGGGAATTGAATGGAAATATATCATGGTAGCAATAACACCTTTATCATTGCTCCTTATCAAAAAAGATGGGATAATGCGCATATTGTAAAGCAATATTGTAAAGGTGAATATGATGGCTTCATCTTTGTCAAACGGAATCCTCTAGAAATGATCATTTATAACCAAGATGGTAGTCTAGCCACAATGTGTGGCAATGGCATCCGTTGCTTGATTCATTATTGTTATAGACACCAGTGGATTACTGAATTGAAAAATGATGTAATAACGGGAAGTGGTGTCGTTCATACGCAAATTGTTTCCATCAATCCTTTTTTAGTTCGTGTTGATATGCCAGTCAATGATTTAGAGACCCTTAATCCGGCTATTGCTTTTCCGCTATGGATAGATATTCATCACCAAACGTATCCTGTTTATTTGATTCATACAGGGGTATGGCATGGTGTAGTGATTGTTTCTAATTGGGATAGTGCTATTGCTGATGCGCCTTATATATACCAATATCCTCCCTTTGAGCATTATGTCAATATAGATATTGTAAAACAAGAAGAGGATACGAAACAGATAGTCATCAAAACCTATGAAAGAGGTGTAGGTTTTACGGCTACTTGTGGTACAGGGATAATGGCGGCATATGCGGTTTTACTGCGTCTTGGTTTAATTCAACCTCAAGAAATTCAAATGCAATCCGATGGTGGATGGATGAGAGTAGGTAAAAACTACATTGTTGGTCCATCTTGTTTCATTCAAACATATATAGAAAGTTAGAGGGAATGGGAATGTCTATCACACTTATACAGCAAATACATGATTTGGTTTGGGGAATCCCCCTCATTGTTTTGATTATGGTAGTGGGTCTATGGCTTACCATTCGATTGAAGGGCATTCAAATTACGAAGTTAGCTAAAGCTTTTCGTTGTTTATTTCAAAAAGAAGAAGGAAATGGTGAAGTATCCACTTTTCAGGCACTATGTATTTCCATTTCTGCAACCGTCGGTACAGGAAATATCACGGGTGTTGCAACAGCCATTGTGATTGGTGGCCCAGGAGCATTATTTTGGATGGTCATTACTGCTTTCTTAGGTATGGCAATCAAGTATGCGGAAGGGTTTTTGGCGACCAAATATAGACGTATTGAAAATGACCGATTGATTGGTGGCCCATATGCGTATATTGAATATGGTATGGGGAAAAAATTCAAATGGCTTGCCAAAGCATTTGCTATATGTGGTACTTTTGCGGCCATCTTGGGTATTGGTACGATGACCCAAATGAATGGTATAGTAGATGCAGCAAAGAATGTTTTTGATAAAGATGGAATATATATGCTTACGCTTTTTGGCCATCCTGTATCTATCGTTATCATCATTACAGGTGTGATGGTAACATGCAGTGCAGCACTCATCTTAATTGGCGGGGTAAAACGAATTGGTAGTGCTTGTGAAAAAATTGTACCCGTTATGGCCATTGCTTATATTGTCATTTGTTTGATAATTTTAGGTACTCATATGAAAACTATACCAGAAAGTCTACTGACTATTGTTAAAATGGCTTTTACAGGGCAAGCTGCCGCAGGCGGAGTAGTGGCTATTACTGTACGAAATGCTATTCAAGAAGGTGTAGCCAAAGGCATATTTAGTAACGAAGCAGGTCTTGGCAGTGCACCTATTGCTTTAGCAACGGGTAAGTCAAATCATCCTGTTCATCAAGGATTAATGGCTATGACATCTACTTTTTTAGGTACAGTCATTATTTGTACATTAACTGGTCTTTGTATTGTAGTCACAGGGGCATGGTCTAGTGGTCATCAAGGCATTTCGATTACCAACTATGCTTTTACTACGGGGCTTCCTTTTCCTAGTTTGGTAGGATCAATTTTACTATTACTTTGTATTGTTTGCTTTGCATTTACTACCATTGTGGGATGGAATTTATATGGTGTACGTTGCCTAGATTATTTGACCAATGGGAATAAACGGATTGAAAAGGTGTATCAGTGGATATATATTCTCGCATTATTGATGGGTGCTTTTTTAGAAATCAATACCATATGGAATATAGCTGAGATTTGCAATGCTTTTATGGCCTTACCGAATTTGATTGCCCTACTTGCTTTAAGTGGAGTGATTGCCAAAGAAACCAAAGAGAGTTTAGCACAAGAAAAAATGGAAGGATAGATTTTTCCATTTTTTCTTTTTTTATAATTGTAAACGATTTCAACTAATATAAATTGCTATTTCAAAGAATATATGATATAATATTAAAAAAATAGGAGGAAACGTATGAAAAAGTTTTTATGTATGATAACTCTTTTGTTGGGTTTAACTTTTGCAACATCATGTGTTGTCACATACTATAGCTTAGATATAGTATTTGATTCTGAGCAAGGGTCAGTTACTTACACAAAAGAAACGAATGACAAAGGATATAAAGAAGGCACAAGCATTACATTGGAGGTTTTGCCCAATGAAGGATATACTATTGCTAGTGTAGGTGTTAATGGAAAAGACGTTGAATTAGAAAATGGTAAATATGTATTTGCGATTTATCAAGATACAAAAGTCAATGTTCAATTTGAAAAACAAGATGAACCTGCACATTTTTATGCGGTATCCGTCAAGGCAAATGAGGCACAAGTAACGTATAAATTAACTTATCCCGAAGATGCCAAGCAAGAAGACGGAAAATATTTAGAAGGTACACAAGTGACCTTTACAGCAACAGCAAAAGATAATTTTGAAATTGTTAGCGTAAGCATTAACAATGAGATGCAAGATTTCACAAATGGAACATGCCAATTTGTTTTGACTAAATATACACAAATTGAAGTTGTAACTAAAGAAATAGATAAATCTATTCCACTTGCCGCATTGCAATCTGTTCAAACGTCATTAAAATGTACAGGTCAATATACACTAGTATATGAAAAAGATGAAACACCTGTGCAACATGCATTAGTGACTATCTTTGAACCAGATTCTGTTTCTCAAGTTGAAACTGATCTTGCAACAGGTGAAGTATTGTATAATCTTGGTTTCATCAATTATGAGGGAAACTGTGGACAACCTTATATCAGTATGACCAATAAGGTGTATATAGTTGATCTTGGTGAACCATTTGATGAATATGATAATCCATTTAAAGATTTAACTGTCAGTGATTTTGAAATGGTTGAACCAGGTAAATATGAACTCAAATATCTTAGAAAACCTGTCGCATCTTGTATTACAGGATGGGAGGAATCTATTGAAAAGTTCTATGTATATGTAGAAAATGATCAAATTGTAAAATTAGAATTTGTGACAGAATCTATTGAAGTACTAGATAACGAAGGAAATATTATTGATACATATGTATCTACATATACATTTGATATTACTGAACATGGTACTGCTCAAAGTGGAGTAGAAGTAAAACCATTCGAAAAATCACCTGAACATACACAATTAGAAGAAGCACTTGCCAAAATTACCAATAACTATACGCTTGTTCATTTGGATGAATGGGCTGGTGAAGAAGATATTGTTTATAATGTATATGTAGATGATAAATCGATTTATTCTGATTATGCAACAGATGGTATCACCTATGGATATTTAGAATTAAATGGTTTTGTATATCGTTTTGCCTATGATGGGAAAGTAGTGACTATTGGTGATGCTCTTTCTAATTTCAAAACAATTGGTGATGTGCAAGCCAAATTCAATACATTTGATTCTGCGGTAATGGAATATGTGGGAGATGGCACTTTTGTAGCACGTACTCCAGAAATTGCATCTGAAATTGCTACATGGATTGGTGAAGATTATGATGCACAACGATTAGGTGCTTATGTTACATATTTACAAATGACTGTAAAAGATGGTGAGTTGTATCAAATTGTATATGAATATGTAGTATATGGTTATAAAGGAACTGTTACACTTACATATAGTAATATCAATTCAACGACTGTTCCAGTAAACTTTGACAATATGGTTCAAACTAGTGTATTAGATCCATATATGGGTACATGGAATAGCGATGATCAACATCAAATCGTAGTCACAAAAGAAGGCATTTTTGTAGATGGTGTAGAATTTGTAGTGACAAGTTATTCTAGTCAAGAAGGCTTTGTGGGAACATTAGATGGTGTAACATATAGTTTAATGATGTGGTCTAATGCCAATGAATTGGCTCAATTTAACGAAGAGGGCTATGTTGTACGTATTTATACCTTAGATCAAGAAGTAAAAGACGTTGTAATTCCAGATGCATATAAAGGAATTTGGAAAGGCGAAGGACATAAAATAGAAGTTCACTCTAAAGTTGTTTTTGTAGATGATGTTGAATTTATGATTACCGGATATACTGATCAAACGGGATTAGTAGGAAAATATAATGGTGAGACGTATTATTTGGTTTTAGTAGATGATGAAACGAGTCAGGAATTATATTTTGCAAGAAATGATTTCTCTACTTCTTTTGCCACTACATTGACACCAGAAGCATATTTTGAAATAGAAGATGGTTATGTAGGTACTTGGGTAAATGAAGCTAATCATATAACAGTTGTGATTACTTATGCAGGTATTGTTATCAATGATGTTCCTTATATCATTACCAATAAAGATGCAACAGGTTATGAAGGAAAATTAGGGGAAGTCAGTGAATATTATGTTTCTTTCTACTATTCTGACGATAAACTTCAAATTGGTACAATGCGTGAAAATTATATTGTAACCAAAAAAGCGGATCAACCAGGTCCAAATCCATTAGAAGTCATTATACCAGAAGAAAGTATCGGTACATATAAAGGAACCAAAAACGATGTAGAATATATTGTGGTCATCACAAAAGATACCATTACCATCAATGGGGTAGCTTTTGTTCTAAGTGAATATGACGAATATGAAGGATGGACAGGAACCTATAATGGTGAAACCTATTATGTTACTTACATGGCACCATGGGGAGATG
>CATLBQ010000025.1 GCA_949879765.1 uncultured Bacilli bacterium | reverse complement strand
TTTGGTTGTTGCATACATAGTCGCTTGACATGGTTTTCCTTCATAGGTATAGTTTACTTCTATTTCATACTCTTTGTTCTCTTGTAGTCCTTTGATAGTTAGGCTTTCTTCTTCTAACTGATAAGTTTGGTTATTGACTTTGACACTGATGTTTTCCATTCCTTTGGCAAAATCATTATTCTTTTTGTGCAAGGTGATGGTTGTTGGGGTTGATTCTGCATATTTACTGTTAAGACCTGGGTCTCTAACAACAAAGAATAATCCTGAAAATACACCACGACCATCTGTGGATGGACTCACATTTTCAAATGTACCATCATCTTTTCGATAAATTGACATAACAGATCCGCCACCATCATCTTGAAAAGCTGTATAAGCGTTATAATAACTTAAAATTGCATTTGTCTCTGCGTAGGCTGTGCCACCGCTAGCTTTATTTTTTCTAACAGTGAACAAGAAATAAGAACCATCTTCCAATACACCAAAAATAGATCTTGGTCTATCACTATTATTGTAGTCATTGCTTCCTGCATTATTATATACACCATCTCTTACATGAACAGTATGATATCCTGTTACTGATTCTGCTTTATTCGCATCTGATGGCAAATATTGTTGTTCAACAATTACTTTTACCCCTTCTGCTAATTTTTGTTTGACTTCTTCATTGGTTGTTTCAATTGCAAACTGTCCTCTAGTTAGTGTCGTTGTAGTTCCTGTTGTACTAATCACACCACGACCATAAAATGAATCTGCTGGTCCATATGTTGTGTTGCCTTCTGCATAATCTCGAGAATTATTCATAAATGCAAGTTCTGCATTTTCAATAATATAGAGCATATTGGTAGATGTAACATCTCTTGGTGTAAATGTGCCTAATTCCTTAGCACTCATACATCCACTCCATACAGTTGTTGCTCCTTCACTAGGTGTTTGATTGTATCCAGAAACTGGATATGTTGCAATCAATTGATCATTTTCATCATAGATTTGTAATTCAATACCTTGAGAATCATAGACATCGACAATTGGATTAGTAGAATTATTCATAATAGCAACACCGCTGCCACGCGTATTCAATGGACTAATGGTAAATAAGTTTTGACCATCTACAGTAAACGGATAATAGGTTTGGTTTTTATAGTAAAAATACCCACCTTTTTGGTTATACATATCCGTACCATAATACCACTGATCTGCGTTGATTCCCGCAACAACAATCCAACCTGGATGTTTTTGCTCATAATCCTTAGCAATAACTGAAAGTTGTTGGGTTACAAAAGCATCATTTCCAGATTGAATAGCCCAAGTGACCAATTTAGAATTTTCACCATCTGTTTTCATACTAAAGAAATTAGCATTCAAATCGACACTCTTTGCTCCATTATTCATTGTTGTCCCAATAGCATGTGAATAATGTAATCCGTATTTATCTGAAGTTTCTTCATTCGACACCGTCCATGTTGCGGCACCCGTATTATCTATGCTATCATAAGCATAGGCAGGCTTTACATTGGTTTGTAATAATACTACAAATGTAAAAGCACAAATAAATAGGATTAATGATAATGTTTTAATTTTTTTCACTTTTTTGTCCTCCTTTATATTTTCCTTTTAATCCCCTTACATAATCAAATCTCGCTTCTTCCATCATATAAAATTTATCTCGGTAATTGGAATCTCTTACCTTTAATTCATGACGTTCCGCCTTATATAATTTTTTATCCATTTTTACGTATTTAGCATCTAATGTAGCATACTCATCCCACAAGTAAAACCGATTCCTTGTTTGATAATATACATCCATTAAATCGTAATCAAAAGTGGAAAGTTTAAAAAATAGAATTCTTTTTTCAATTAAATAATAATTACTATTGCGTAAAACTTCATTTTGAAATAATAATACGCTATATCCTTTTAATCTTGCTCGAATACAATATTCATAATCAAAAGTAGTTTGATAATATTCTAATTTAAATCCTCCTAACTCTTTAAATAATTTTAAATTCAAGAGGGCACCTACAAAATTACACCCCATACAAGGTCGTACTTTTTCTGCTTGGCGTTCTAAAACTTCACATCCTCTAAGAGGCATAGGTGTTGCAACAGCGATGTTAGTGTAATCATTTTCTACCAGATATCTTCTTAGTGTCAACACTGCATTTTCTTCAAAATAATATCCCTGTTCCATAATCATACCAAAATCAGCTTGTGTTTCTAAAAGTTGCTCATAAATGATTTGATAGTTGGCCACCTGTCCAAAGTCTTCACAGTCTGTAAAAGAAATATGTTCATATTTTTTTAGCAGTTGATAAAATTCATTTAAATCCTGATGGGTATAATTATATATATATAAATGATCAACATGTTGAATATATGTTGTAATTTGTCTAACATATTCTTTCATATCCACTTGATCTATCATTCTTTTTTGGATGATAAGTGCTGCGTGAATGTGAATGTTATAAAATTGATTTTGTATATCTTCCATATTTCTACCTCATACTCACTTTATTATATCATAAATTATTTTTTTTGAAAATAGGTTCATCCTATTTTATTGAAATTATTATAATTATACATCATATTTTTGATATAAAATAAAAAAGTCTAATTCTACTAGTTCATTAGAATTAGACTTTTTTATTATTTTTTTAACAAAAAGGTGGTCTAGGGCGTGTATTAATATGTGTATAAGCCACTTTTAACCATATTATAAATTCTTCACAACTATCCCCACTAGTAAAGGTTTGTTCATTAGGCATATACTAATTCAAATCTAAAAAAGTCTGATAAAATGACATATGAAGACCCTCAATTCCATAACTAAACTCTTTAGGGTACACCTTTCCCTGATTCACATCAGCCAAGCAGTTTACTATATCTACATCCATTTCTATACCATCGTGCCGTAAAAAAGTCAAATCCATACAGCCAATTTCTTCTCCATCCGTTGCTTTTACTTTATTCCAGCGTCCCCCTTGAGCAATATATTCTTTCCCAACTTCAAACAAATGAGCCACTTTTGATGAAACGCAAAGTTTACTATAAGTCTCTATTTCTCCCGATTCTTCTATCTCCCCTTGATATATTTGCTGATGAAATGCAAAACTCATATCAAATTCAGTTGTTTGCCCAAGAGGAATATATGTATTATAGTTTTCTTTAAAGATGACATCCAATACACAGGTATCCTTATTTCTTCTATCTTTAAATCCATACGTTATACCTACTACCTCAAATCTAAACAAATCATAGAAAAAAGCTTCATATTGATAAGATATATATAGATCTGGTTTAGGCGTTTCAAAGCCTTGATTTTCCTGAACTTCTTCATTTTTATTGTTTGGTTTTTCCCCTTCTATTTGTCCAAGCCCCCTATATTTACCTTGTCCTTCTACTAACTCATTGGGTCTATCCATACAGCCTGATAAACCTATCAACAATAAAAGCACAACCAAAATGATTATATTTTTTTTATACACTTCTCTGGCTTCCTAATATTATGATACGCATACAAATATAACAAATGTGTATTTCATTCTAACATATTGTTTTGCATTGTCAATATTTTATATAAATTCGTTGAATTAACTAAAACGGTCTCTACATCTTGATTTTCTAATTCTATTTGTATTCAATAAATTTTAAGATTTAAAAAATAAAAAGAGGTATCATTTTCGTGTTAATCAAAAAATTATACCCCTTTGTAGTGATTAGTTTTCTTTATTTACAGATCCAAACACATTCATTTTTTCAGTTACTGCCATAGCAATACCTTTTGCAGCAGGACCAATTAATTTACGTGGATCATATACCTTTGCATTCTTTTCATCTGCTAAAAATTCTCTTAACAATTTATTAAATGCCAATTGACATTCTGTATTAACATTGATTTTACAAGTACCACAAGCAATGGCTTTTTGAATTTTTTCATCTGGAATACCCGTTCCACCATGAAGTACCAATGGAAGGTTTGTGGCTTTTCCAATCGCTTCCATTTCCACAAATCCTAATACAGGTTCACCTTGATATGGACCATGAACAGAACCTAGTGCAGGAGCAAGAGCATCTACTTTTGCTTCATTAACCAAACGTACACATTCATTTAAATCAGCATACTTGATTCCACCTACAACACCATCTTCATTTCCACCTACTGTTCCAACTTCAGCTTCAACGCTCACACCTTTTGCATGTGCATAATCTACTACTTCTTTGGTCATTTGAATATTTTCATCAATCGGATGATGTGAACCATCAATCATAACAGAAGTAAATCCTGCATCAATAGCTGCTTTACAACTTTCAAAACTAGAACCATGATCCAAATGAATTGCTACTTCCACTGTGGTATTTAAAAATTTCATTAATCCTTTGACCATACCTACTACAGTATCAAATCCACCCATATATTTTGCTGCACCTTCTGATACACCTAAAATGACTGGTGATTGATTTTTTTCAGCAGTTTCAAGAATAGTTTTTGTCCATTCTAGATTATTGATATTAAATTGCCCTACAGCATATTTACCTGCTTTGGCATTTGCCAACATATTACACATATTAACTAGTGGCATATTTTTATTCCTCCTATTTGTTTTAATTTTATTTTGAACATATATATATTACCTTAAAATACGCTAAAAGTAAACCGGAATACCTTTTTATTTTGTTTGTTCTGTCTTTTTAAATAGATATTTATCTACCTTATCTTTTATTTTTTCAGGGATTTCTCTATCAATTGGAAAAACTTGATAATGTTGCAATCTTTCAGAAAAAGTCTCTATAAAAGAATATGTATGATATAGTGCATTTTCACCAATAAAGTGCATTGTATCATAACGATTATGTATATGCGCTGAATTTCCAACACCAAAACGCATAAAATTAACAGAAGGAATTCCCTGATCAGCAAAAGGAATACAATCACTTGAATAAATATCTTGTGTTACATCAATAGGAAATCCAACTTCTTTGGCCAAATAAGTAATCATATGCATCAAAGCCTCATTTCCTAATACGACTGAACTATCTTTTCCAAGAATCGCCCCAGCAACATCCACGTTTACATTGAGTACAATGGTTTCAAGATTTTCTTTTGACAGTTGAGATACATAGTATTTACTACCAAGCAACCCTCTTTCTTCACTACCGCACCATACAAAGCGCATCGTTCTTGTGGGTCTATGATGCATAAAATAATCATATAACCCTAAAAGAATGACACTACCTGCTCCGTTATCATATGCCCCTTTACTAAATAATACACTATCATAATGTGCTGTATATACAATGACTTCATCCGCATATATAGAGCCTTTTATTTCAGATATGACATTATGAGAATTCACCATTTTTTCTTCTTTTAATAAAGTAAGCCTCACCATTTTGGGATTTTCTTCTACCAAATGCATGGCATCAATTGTACGCATATGCACACCAGGAAGTTTACCCAATTCAAAGAATGGTTCCCTCAATTCTCTAACATCAATATCAGCTTGTTCATCATAAACATCACCATCATATGTAATAAAACCTACAGCCCCAGCTTTAATTAATGCTTCATAAGTAGGCTTTCTTAAATAGCCATTCACTAAAGCAATTTTTCCTTTTGCATATATATTATGAATGGGATGAATAGAATCCATATAATAAAAAGGTGCCTCAAGTCCTACTGTTTCTGTATCTAAACTACAACGATATCCCGTTACTTCATACTGTTGTCCATTACAAGTAGATAAACTCACCTCTTGAAATTCTGTTTGCGATACTTGAAAAGGAATAATACTTGCCTCTCCACCCATTTGTTCGACTTCACCCTTCAACCAAGTAGCACAATCTAATTCTTCCTTTGAACCACTTATCCTTGTTACACTCATTTTTTCTAACAATTGATACATCTTTTTTTGATCCATTTTATCACCTCAAAATAATTATATCAAAAAAAGCGATGAATCTCTTGTTCATCGCTTTTTATTTTATTGTATTTGATAAATATAATCATATACGATTTGCATAGCTTCAAAAGGACTATACGCTTCTGATTGGCTACTTAATTTTGCTATTTTATACTCAATAAAATCCAGTTTCTCAACATCCGTTTGTAGTTGAGAACCACTTTTCATATAATTAAACAAAAGGTTAATATACCCTACATTATATTTTTTTGGCAGTGCAAAATCATTATAATCGAACAAAGAAATTCTAGATAACATTCCCATTCCTTCGTAAACTTGTTTTTCTTGGCATTTGATGAATAATTCTATAGAAGTTTCATCTAAATAATGACTTAAAACATCTTGAATCCATTCTTCTTCACTTATGAGTGATTTTTCTCTATACCCTAATTCTAAATCATAAATAATACGAAAAGCGATTTCTGGATTAAATCCATTTTCTAGAGTTTCAAAATTAAAGATAGCATAACCCGGTGCATTTGTTATAGCTACTTTTCCATTTTCAACATCGAAATTTGGATAAGGTACCAATGATAACTTTTGTGAAGGAACATACAATTCTTGTGCGTTGTCAAAACGATTTAGCCTTAAACTAAAATGTGATTCTTGTGCACCCAAAGTCAAAATTTTATTTTCATATAACTTTTTCATTTCATCGTATATTTTTATTGCTTCTAAACGATTACCTTCTACTTTCTGATTGTCTACAAATGTAAATCCTTGAGCAGATGACATACCATATGTCATATTAGCCAAATCTTCTATACCTTCAACTAAAATCGCTGGTTTACTTGCGTCTTTTTTTTGCAATTCTAAGCATAGGCTCTCCAACATTTCATCATTCCATTTTCCTTGTTGATATAATTTTTGAGGATCCTCTATCCCCAATTGCAAAAACGATTCCTTATCGTAATACAAAAATCGATAAGTATATATATTCTGAGGAATATATAAATAGGTATGTTGATAATATGTAGATAAATCCTTTCGAATGTTGGTTGGAACAATATCCAAATCTTTCATAATTCCTGTATCAGTTAATTCATTATATAAAGAATAATACAATTTATTTAAAACATTATCTTCCTGATAGGCACCAAAAGAAGAATAATTCTCTTTTAAACTAATATTACTAAATAAAGAGTCTGTAATAATTGCATGCATACCATTCAAATTCTCATGTACAATAGCCTCTTCAATTGGTCTATATGAATATTGATTTGTAATATAACAAATGTTAATATTATACTTTTTTTCAATTTCTCTTATATAGCTCTGTTTTTCTCTTTTATCTTTTGCAATATAATTATCTGAAAATGGATTATAAATGGATTCCATTTCAGCGGTTGTAAATAGTGAAGAATCATACATAGATCCATATGCATTGAGGTATATATTAAATTGCATACCTTGTCCATTAAATGTGAATTCTATTGGTGTTGGTGGATTATCATCAGGCTGTTTTGTATTGTTTTGCTTTGTATCATTTTCTTCTGTATTACTTTTTTCATCTGGTGAAACAAGTGGTAAATTTTTTTTACATGAAACAAGCACCATTGTCAATGCCAAAAATACAATTATATAAATTAAGGATTTTTTCATTTTTTTCTTCCCCCTTACTGATAGATTTCTATATAAATAGATACTCTATACCTTGTATTATATTGATAGACACCAAAAATTTGAACCACATTTGTTCCATTTTCAGTATATTTTTTTGCAGTAATTGTTCCAAAAGAACTAATTGAAATGTTTTCTGCGTTTAAACCATATATTGACCAATTAAAATCTTGAATATATGGTGTTGGACTATCCTGTCCTAAACAAATAAGACGATTATTGCCCACCTTTATTCTTACTAAGTTATCACTTGTATAATTTGAAATAGGTATAATTTGTCCAAAACCTAAAGTTACTTCTGTACCACTTTTAACTCCACTATTTCTACAATCCATACCATAATTCAAATAAATAGGCGTAGAGTTTTTATCTGGAAGCACTTCCATTACAATGCTTGAGGCAATACTATAGTCTTTTTTTGAAATACAATATATCGTGAATATACCGCAACTGCGCGCAAAAATTGTGCCATATTCACTAACTGTTGCTATACTTTCATCACTTGATGCCCAATAATAGTCTTGTCTCAATAAACTTGGAGCATTATTGCTTAAAAAAAGACACCTTGTAAAACCGACAGTTATATTTTTTCCTTCTCTTTTTGCATTATTTATTAATACATCACTTCCAAGAAGTTCTTCATCAACTCCATTTTTATCAGGAATAAGGCTAAAATTATAATCTAATCTCTCATATCTATTACTTTCTATATATATATTTGAGGCAATATTTGGTGAATCATATACACAATAAATTTTATCTCCTTTTTTTACATCTAATTGTGTAATTATACTCCTCGATTTTTTTGATATAATTCCAGTATATACGGTTGAAAACGAGTCATCACATTGTAAACATATTGCAACAGGAAAAGAAGAAAAATCTACATTTTGTATGTTGGGAGAATCAATTGAAACTGATACTATAAATCTACCATAACTACCATACGATAATAACGAAACCCCTTTAACTGATTGAAGAGAAAAATCTTCTATATAAAATTCATTTATATTATTCTTTTTCAAATCCAAACCAGATAAAATACGTAGTACAATTTTAACATTCTCGTTTTCAAAGTATGTATTACCTTCAAAAGAATAATTAAATATTAAACGGTAAATACGATTAGGTTTCAAATAAACTGCCACTTTATCAACAAACTCTTTATTAGAAAGAATATTCGGAATTATACAATTCGTTACCTCATCCTTGACCACTATATTATCAAAGGTTGGAGAAGTAAATGCTTGAGATACACCATCAATTTCCATTGAAAAATTATATATTCCATCTTCGTTAACAGAAAATAAAAATTGATCATTATTCTCCATATTCATTGTCTCTGAAATATCACATAAAATATCTTTACTCATCAAATTATTTTCTTTAAATATTGATATTTTTTGATTGACCTGCTCATTAATAAATTGTATCATCGCTATGTTTTTTAATGTTTTTTGTGAAATAACAATTGTTGCAGAATTTCCTAAAGTCTTAATAAGTTGCTCTCCCGAATAAGTTATTATCTTAACAATTATACTTTTTTCCGAATTAAATTTGATAACTACGGATGAATTGTCATCTAACTCTGATTCCATCTGTGGAAAATAATTAATAATTGAATTGTGTGAGAAAGCAACATTTTTTAAGTTCCAAAATGGTGCTGCCAATGGTTTATTCTTCCAAATATTATACGAACTTTCATAATTGATAAAATCATTTGAAAATATATTTTCAACAATATTTTTATGATATGGAATTAATAAAATTGTTTCCTCTAATTCTATCAAATCGATTGATAAATAATTAAGCATATATAAATAAGCATTATAGGAATAAGGATAAGTAACTTTTTCTTTGATATAATTTAGCATAGATCTTATGCCTTCATGAAACATATTATCTTCTGAACATTGTAAATAAGCGCCCATAAAGGCAACAAAACAAGCATACCTATAATTATAATCATGAGTCGAATTTTCATACTTTATTGGTTTGTAGCCATATTCTAATTGTCCCTGCAATTGATCTTGATTATTCATCATTAAATTTTCATAGTAATTATACATCATTTCATGCAACCTAGAAAGTTCATAATTAGGACTATCATCTTCTTGAGATAAATACTGATTTTCTATTTCCATATAATACAACTCTATAAATGTTGCTAATCCCTCGTCAATTGCTTCTGTATGCGTCATAATCTTATCATTGGTAAAACCTTTAATAATTGTATGAAATAATTCATGCACTATTGCTGCTCTCAAAGATGTCAAACTGCCGTAACTAGAATTATAATCCAATTCAATCATATAATTGTAATCACTATTCTCTAGTAAGTTTGTAACACCATTAGCAATTTGCCCCGTTTCTTTCAAATTTAAAACTATTTTCGCATAAAATTGACTTGTCTGTTCCATCAAATATCCTTTAGAATAAAAGAAATCTTCTGCAGAAACAATATAAGTTTCCAATTGTTTTTTTAAGTCTAACAACACAAAATTAGATAATTCTTCATCTAATAATTCATTTATTTCTATAAAATATGTCTTTAATCTAGGTGTTTTTATTTCATATGCAATTCCTGCATTATTGTTCATATAACTTATTTGTGTGCTTGCAAAAGTATTTTTTAAATTATTTTCTTCAAAAGAATATTCTATTAAATTGAATATATTCATTTTATCAGTTTTTGATAAAACACCTAAATCTTGTACAAAATGTTTATTATATATTTTACCATTTATAGTAATCTCGAATTCTATATATAAATTATTCCCCATCAATGAATAGGATGTAATATCATAACTATAATTTGCATATAATTGAGTTTTATCTTTATCAAATAACATTATTTGAAAATTATAATCTTCATATTTTATATCTATTCTCTCTATTTCTTTTAAAAAAAACTGATTATTATTATCATCATTACTTGTTAAACTTACTAATCCCAATCCACTAGGAATTGTACTATCGACTATTTCTAAATAATATTCACTGTCTGGTTTTTTTAAAAAAAACTCTCCATTTGAATGAGAAAAAATAGTTTCTATTTGATTATTTTCATAATAAACTATTTCTTCCTTTTCTAATAACAATGAATTTACTCTATAAACATTGATTTGAATATTATTTAAATCAATGTTTTTATAATAATTAATTTTTCCTAAAAGTTGTTCTTCTTCCCCCTCGTTAATATTAGCTTTAATCATTAAGTTGGTATTCAAAAATAAGACCGCCATAGTTGAAAAAAAGAGTACTATTATTATTAAACACTTTTTTATCATATTCCCCCCATATTCTACATATTTTCTATAATAATTTTAAAAAGAAAATTAGACACTTTTCCAATATAATTGTATCAAAAAAAATTTATGTATTCAATGAATTTACTTTATTTATAAAAAATAGTTGTTGCAAAGTAAAAACAACAACTATTTTTTATATTACCCTTCCAAATACCTTCCCATAAACATACCACCAAACTCCGCAAGGGATTTTTCAACATCTGTAATAGCATCACTTAATACAATAACAGACCCAGATATATCTCCCAACACATTAATCGGTTTAATAATGGCTGATTTAGAAATAGGATAATCTTCTAAAAATTCAAAATTTTCTGCTTTATCTACGACTTGGGTTTGACGTTTGCTCATTTTTTCTTCTAGGCGAAGTGAGATTCTTTTGTTTGATATATCTTGTTTAAAGTTTCCCGCATAAGCAATCACCTTTTCATTGTCTGTAATAATAATATCTTTTTTGTTGGAAGCATATAAACTTTCAACGAATTCTTCGACAAAATCATTTACATTTTGTACCGGAGAATATTTCTTTAATATAATTCGATCTGTTCCATCTGTATATATTTCTAAAGATTCCCCTTCTTTGATGCGCATTGTTCTTCTTAATTCTTTAGGTAAAACAATTCTACCCAAATCATCTATTCTTCTGACAACACCAGTTGCTTTCATAATAACCTCCGTAACAATTTTTCTCTATAGTTATTATGGGGTATTTTTACTTTTTTATACAGAATTTCTCAACTATTTTCGCACCATTATTTTATCTACTACATTTTCTAAAAACAACGTTAATCCATAGATATAACTTCTTGTGGTTGCTTTGGGATCAATCGTGACTATAATTTTTTTATTTCGATAATCAAATTTATATCGCAAATGTAAGTCTATGGATAAATCAAAAAGTTTACTTGCATTCATTCTTGATGTTGATTCTTCTTCAAATACAATTGTAATTTCTGCTTGTGTTTGTTTAAACGTTTCCACGCCAGATTTTTTTAGCAAATATTCTAAATATTTTTCTTCCATATAAAGCAAAATTTCTTCATTTAACTGACCATATCGATCTGTATACTCTTCGATAAGCATTTGAATTTGTTGTCTAGAAGTGATTTTACTAATTGATTTGTGAATATCAATTCGAATCGCATCATCTTCTACATAACTTTCATCTACATGTCTAGAAATATCAATAGGGAATTTTCTAATGTTGTTTTCTTCTACTGGAAGTCCCTTTTCTTCTTGAATGGCTTCATTGAGCAATTTCATATACAAATCCATTCCCACTGCATCAATATATCCCGATTGTTCGCTTCCTAAAATATCACCAGAACCACGAATCGCCAAATCACGCATAGCAATCTTGTATCCACTACCTAGTTCGGTAAATTCTTTGATTGCCTCTAAACGCTTAACCGCATTTTCAGTAATAATCTTACTTTTATCATACATCAAATAAGCATAAGATATGCGATCACTTCTTCCTACCCTGCCTCTTACTTGATATAACTGAGAAAGACCTAATGTGTCTGCTCTTTCAATAATGAGTGTATTAGCATTGGGGATATCAATCCCTGTTTCGATGATGGTTGTACAAATTAATACATCATAACCTTTATCTAAAAAAATCATCAGCTCGTTTTCAATATCATCTTTGTCCATTTTGCCGTGTATTAGGCCAATTTTGGCTTTAGGCACCAATTGATGCACTTTTGAACGAATATGATCCAATTCTGATATGCGATTGAGCAAATAAAAGACTTGCCCGCCTCGACCCATTTCTCGGTTGATGGCTTCACGAATAACAGAATCATTACTTTCTAATACATAAGTTTGAATTGGCAAACGATTATTCGGCGCTGTTTCAATTAAAGATAAATCCCTTAAACCAGAAAGCGCCATTTGAAGGGTTCTAGGAATAGGTGTTGCGGAAAGCGTTAAGACATCAACATTTGCCTTCATTGTTTTGATCCGCTCTTTATGTTCTACACCAAAGCGTTGTTCTTCGTCAATAATGAGTAATCCTAGGTCTTTAAATACGATATCTTTTGATAAAATACGATGTGTTCCGATAATAATATCCACATATCCCCTTTTTAATCCATCAATAATATTTTTTTGTTTTTGCGGTGGAATAAACCGATTCAGTAGCTCCACTCTTACGCCATATTTTTCAAATCTTTCCTTAAAAGTGTAGTAGTGTTGCCTTGTTAGTACTGTTGTTGGCGCAAGATATGCAACTTGTTTTCCATTGTCAACTGCTTTAAAGGCAGCACGCATAGCAATTTCCGTCTTGCCAAATCCTACATCTCCACAAATCAATCGGTCTAATGGATGACTACTTTCCATATCCTTTTTTACTTCATCAATAGCTTTTAATTGGTCAAGTGTTTCTGTATATTCAAAATCACTTTCAAATTCTAATTGGTCGGCTGTATCTTCACGATATACAAATCCTGGTCTTGCATCTCGCTCTGCTTGTACCTTGATTAATTTTTTGGCTATATCTTTGGTTTTTTCTTTGATCTTTGCCTTTTTTTTCTGCCACTCTTTGCTTTTTAAACTATTGAGTTTAGGTAGTTTATCTCTAGAACCAATATACTTTTCTAACACATAAATATTTTCTACTGGTATTAATAATTTTGCTTCTTCTGCATATTCTATACACAAAAAATCATTGATAGTATTTCTAATTTCTCTGGTTTGAATCCCCACATATCTACCAATACCATAATCTTGATGTACCACATAATCACCAGGATTGAGTTCTTCTTTATTGTAAATTTTAACAGAGTCTTTTAAAAACTTTTGATATTTCGAATTCTTTACAATTTTACCTGGTGCAAATTCATTAGGAGATATCAAAACAAATTGGGATTCTAAGTCCTCAAACCCATATCCATCTGGCATGATAGCCACATTGACTTTGTGTTGTTGTAATTCAGTAATATGATTGATTTGAGCATATTCTATTTGGTTTGCCGTAAACGTTTCTTTTAAAAACAATAACTTTTTTTCATCAATATGCGTAATCAAATATGTTTTTTTAGGATTGGCTTTGATGTCTTCAATCATTGACTTAATATTATTATTGTATTCAAAACAATTCGTTGTAGATAGTACAATATGCTCATCTAATTTCATATCAACTAGTGAGGAATTGAAAATAGAGGTAAATACATTGATACTAGCAGCATATAACCCACTATTTAATGTTACAAAGAAATCATCTGGAGCAACATTTTTATGTTTTGAAAAATAATCGGCAATTTCATGAAACATGGCCTTTTCATGTTCTAAACACCCTTGATAATCCTCATATATACAAATAGGTTGGTCTAACAATTGATAAAAGGGTTGATATTCTGATGTAAAATAAGGCAAATAGATATATAACTGATCTAGATTTTGATAATTTTCAATCGACTCTAAATTCATTTTCACCTTATCTGTTAATGTTTGTTGCTTGATAATGTTGGCTTTGATTTGTGGAATATGTTGTTCTTCATAATAAATCTCATACAAAGGATAAATCGATACTTCGGGTATAGATCCTTTAGACATTTGTGTTTCTACATCTATCTTTTTGATATTTTCAATTTCATCATCAAAAAAACTAATTCGGATGGGTAAATCTTCATTAATTGGATACACATCAATTAAACTACCTCTTACACTAAATGTTCCCCTCACGGAAGTAATCGCTGTTTTTTTATATCCTCTAATAATTAAATCTTGAATGAGTGTTTGTCGATTTATAGTAGAACCAATCTGATACGACAAAATAGATTCTTGAAGAGACGCTTTAGACATCATTTGTCGTGTGAATCCCTCTACATTGGTGACAATGATTTGGGGATGGTTTTGAACAATATGATGTAATGTTAACATTCTAGCTAACCGAAAAGCTTCACTTGTTGCGACTAATTCACTTGATATAAACTCTTCTGCGGGAAAAAAACTGACATTGTCAGTTCCTGTCATATCGCATAAGACTTCATATGCCTTGGATGCTTCATAAATAGAAGATGTAATATATACTACCGTTTGTTTATTTTGAGAAAATGCGTATGCCGCAAGCAATTTAGATAAGTGAGAGGCACATTCTGTTATATAAATATTTTTAGTTTCTAAATTGTTTTGATGAGACAATACATCTTGAAATGGTTTTGTAAAAGCCAAACGGCTTTCTAATAAATCTAAATAACGCATTTGTTCACCCATTATAATGATTCATAATATAATCCATACCGTAATGGAGTAAGTCATCTACAATTTGAGGCATTTTTTCTAAAGTGGGTTGTAATATCGCCAATTCTTTTTTGGAAAACTTAGATAATACATAATCAATCGTATCTACTTCTTTTTGTTTTTGAATACCTATTCTTAATCTAGCAAATTCATTCGTTCCTAAGTGAGCAATAATGGATTTTATACCATTATGCCCTCCCGCTGAACCATTCTTACGAATTCTGATATGACCTAGTGGCAAATCTAAATCATCATAAATGACAAATATATCCTGAGGTGTTTTATGATAATACTCCATGATAGCCTTTACACTTATTCCTGAATTATTCATATATGTTGTTGGTTTAATAAAATAATGTTTTTGACCTTGACACATATACTCTGCCACATATGCTTGAAATTTTTTTTCTTGTAAAAAGGAAAATTGATTGGCTGAAGCAATAGAATCTAATGCCATAAATCCCGCATTGTGGTGTGTTTCTTCGTATGATTTTCCAATATTGCCAAGTCCTACAATAATCATATGTTTTCTCCTGAATTGATTTTTAAAATATGTTGATAAGCTAGCACTGTATTTTCTAAAAGAGAAGCAATGGTTAAGGGTCCTACACCACCTGGAACAGGTGTAATGTATGCACACTTTTCTTTCACTTGTTCAAAATCGACATCACCACACAATTTTTCTCCAACTCGATTTGTGCCTACATCAATAACAACCGCTTGTTCTTTCACCATATCTGCTGTGATAAAACGAGGTTTGCCAATAGCAACCACTAAAATATCAGCATTTTTCGTTATTTCTTTTAAATTTTGTGTTTTAGAGTGACAAATGGTTACTGTTGCATGATGGTTCAATAATAACATAGCCATGGGTTTACCTACAATATTGCTTCTTCCTACCACACAAGCATTTTTTCCAGAAACGTCAATATCATACGCTTCTAACAGGCGCATAATGCCTCTTGGTGTAGCACTTTCAATCGCAGGAAGTCCGCTAAATAGTCTTCCTTTGTTTTGAATACCAAATCCATCTACATCTTTTGTATAAGCAATCGTATCAATAATATGTTGCTCATTGATATGGCTAGGTAGTGGCAATTGTACAATAATACCATGAATAGCATCATCTTGGTTGAGTTGTTGAATGCAATCCATCAATTCTTTTTCTGTAATAGTTGTTGGAAAATCAATTCTTTTGGTCAATATTCCACAATAACTTGCGGCTTTTATCTTATTTCGCACATAAATTTGACTAGCAGGATCTTCTCCCACCAATACAATTGCTAATCCTGGAACAACCGATGTTTGAGCAATCCATGTTGCAACACGCTTTTTCAATTGATCTTTTAATGTTTTACTTAAGGCTTTCCCGTCTAATATTGTCATCTTCATTCTCCTTTTTTTCTAATTCATTCATATATATGTTAAAAACATTAGACTTATCATCTAATGATTTCACTTTTTTAATTGCTCTTTTTTATCTTCATATTCAGAAAGTGCATCTTGAATAATCCGTAAAGCGACATCTTTTCCCTCTAATTTAAAACCCGTTGTTGTTTTATGCTCTAAATTCTTATATACACGAAAAAAATGACTCATCTCATTGATCATATGCTCTGGTACATCTTCTAATTCTTTATAATGATTTAAATTGGGATCATGAAAGGGAATAGCAACGATTTTATCATCTATATAATTACCATCAATCATTCGAATAACGCCAATAGGATAACAGCGAACCAAACTCATTGGCACTAGTGCCTCACTACAAAGAACAAGAACATCTAATGGATCCAAATCATTGGCATAAGTCAGTGGAATAAAACCATAATTAGCAGGATAATGTGTTGATGTATATAAAATTCTATCTAACATAATCAATCCTGTTTTTTTATCCAATTCATATTTATTTTTACTGCCTTTGCTAATCTCAATAACCGCATAAAAGTCATCGCAATGGATTCGATCTTTTTCAATATCATGCCAAATATTCATCATTTTTCCTCCTGTTTTTGTTTGTATGCATAAGTAATAGCATTTTGAAATAACGTATCACAACATGTTCCTAAAGGATTTCGATGGAGACAATCTTCTTGGTGTTGTTTATTTAAATACTTGCATACGTCTTTTTTGGTTAAATTCGGTTCATCTATATGTTGTACCAATTCTACAATATCATTCAAATAGATTTGATGACAATAACAAACCATATATTGGTTGTACTTTTCTTTGAACCAAATAGGAACTAATACTTCTTCTTTATAATAACATTTAGGATGATTTTCTTGATAATAAGCTACTGAACATTTTTTGTTGACACAAAGATATATATCTTGATTTTCATCAAACAAAAAATCCCCTTTGATTAGAGATTTTACTGTCACACTAGATACCTTTTTTCCTTTTGTACCACAAATAGGACAAGAATTTTCACATATTGAAGCACACGTCTTACAATTCCTATTACATTCCATTATTCATCACCTTAAATCTATCTTATTATACATCAAATCCTTTTTTTTTGCAAAGATATCATTTTATTTTGTCATATTTTTAAATTTGTATGCGTATACTACATCAGGTGATAGAATGGCAACAATCAAATACAACGAAAAAGAAGTGGAATTACTTGCTAGATTGATGCGAGCAGAAGCAGAAGGCGAAGGCGAACTAGGTATGCTGATGGTGGGTAATGTCGGTGTAAACCGTGTGCTCGCAAATTGTTTAGGATTTGAAGATATTACTTCAATTGAAGATATGGTTTTCCAACATCCAGGCGGATTTGAATCTACACTTTATTCTTATTTTTACGAACCTGTTAGAGAATGTGATATTGCTCTTGCAAGAAGGGTATTAAAAGGAGAAAAATTCTTCCCCGCAAGCCAAGCATTATGGTTTTATAACGCAGGAGATGATGACTGTAGAAGCAAGTGGTGGGGACAATGGAATACAGGTAGATATAAATCTCATTGTTTTTACGGACCTGTTGAAAGTGAAAATTGTTATGTATAATTTTACTCTTACTTCAATATAATGCATTGTAAAAAGAAAATAACGAAAGGAGCATTATGACGATTAATTATCAATTTCCTTACTATCCACAATATGGTCAGTATGGCCAACCCAATTGTAACAATTATGGTTATCCTCCAATGTACAACCAACAAAACCCTTATAGAACCTTTGAACATTCTTTTATTGAAAACATCTTACGCATGAATTTAGGTAAAAATATTACCGTGTATATGAATTTTGAAAACAGTCAATGGGGATCAAAAGTATTTAAAGGTGAATTGCTTGGTGCAGGACGTGACCATATTTTACTGAAAGATGAACAAACAGATACCACTTATTTGTTACTTCGTATTTATTTATCTTACGTTACATTTGATGAAGATATTGAATATGAGTACCCTTTTGCATAAAAAGTAGCGTTAGTTGAAATGGTAAAATGTTAGTAGACACATAAAAAATGTGTTTGCTAACATTTTTTGTTATAATTATATGGAGGTGATGATATGGGAAGACCTAAAGGTGGGAAAAACAGAGAATGGAGTAAAGAAGAA
>CATLBQ010000024.1 GCA_949879765.1 uncultured Bacilli bacterium | reverse complement strand
AGCAACAAAAATCTTCTTAACACTCTTCATATTTTTTTCTCCTCCTCTTCATATGATTTTGTGTTTCCTATGAGTTTTGAAGGAGTGATGAATAGTTCAGAACATCTTCTTGCTTTTTACATCCACTTCTATCTTTGACTATAAATTGGCTCCCCCCAAACTCACTTTGATTATATCTCAATTTCCAAATTTTGTCAATTATATATATAATTTTTTGAAGTTTTTTTGTCGGTTCTTCCATTTTATTGTCTATAGTAAAGAAATAGGATATATATACTCTATTCTTCTTTCCATATTTTATGGTAAAACTACCAATACTATCTTTGAAACTAATTTTGGATTTTCTTTATTCGTACAAGTGATTACAACTCTACCTGCTGCCTTTGCTGTTACTGTGCCGTATACACTCACCGTTGCAATCGATTCATCTGATGATGTAAATATATAATCTAATCTAGATTGACTTGGTGCGTTTCCTCCTAAGTAAATACATCTCGTGTAGCCTACTGACATCGTTGGATCTCCATATGCACCACCATTTTCTGTTACTTCTGTCCCTACTGTGTCTACTCCCCTTGGGTCAACTACTAAATCATAATCAGTAATCATAAATGTTGCAATAGTTGTATTCCCATCTACATCCGTTACTGTAATTTTATATTCTTCTTTTCGATAAAAAATAAATCCACTTGGAATAGTCCATTTTTCATATCTTCCATCAAATCTTCTATATTCATACGTCACCTCTTGGATAGAATTTCCTCCATAAATGACCTTCATACCTGCACTAGTAATAGCTCCATCTAACATTGGGATTTCAACATTGTAATTAAATTCTATCAAATCAATTGAAGGCATATCATCATCAACAAAAAATTCATATGTTTCTGAGTAATATGGACCACTACTAATATATTCTGTCGCAGAAGCACTCACAGTAACATAGTAAATTGAAGTGCCAGAATCTAAAATTTGATTCCAAACATCCACTGGCATCGTAAACTCCTTTTCCGTAGTTGTTCCAACATAAATTCTACCTAAACGACTAGTTTTAATATAAATTTGATATTCATCAAAAGAAAAGTATTTACTTCCATTGTCTGTATCCCATTCGAAAGTAGGAAGAATATCTTTTGAAGCTGTTGTTATACATTCTACATAAGATGGTGTAATTTCAAAATCAGTTAAAAATCTACTTAATGCATCTTTATTCTCCTCATAAACATATAATACATTATAAAAAGCGCTAAACGATTTAGTCTGGTTCGTTGTAATCAAATTCCATAATACTTTATCGCTATAGTTAAATACATCATTCCCTTCTTTTCTAGAATCATCTAATTGATATAAAATTTGAGCAATAGCCACCTCATCAGTTTCTCCATAAGGAGTATGGTATCCTTTTGTTAACATACTATGATTAACCCCATTAGCTGCAGTATAGCGGTCATCGTTTACAAATCGGATATTTTACAATTCAGATGAAGAATATTGTTGCATCATTTGACCAAAATAAGTTGCCCATCCTTCTGCCCAAGATAATCTCATACCTCTATCCTTTGCATATTTTTTTTCATATTTGTTTATTGAATATTGATAATCAGCATTATTTGTATTAACAACATGCTGTCCTCCTGGATTATTAGCTATTTCAGGAAAACATGCTTGCACGTGATGACCATATTCATGACCCACAACATCCCAATCAGCATATCCTTGAGGATAATTTCCAGTATTACTTATGGCCTTAATATAGATACAAGAATTTCTATCATAATATGCACCTTTATCTCCATAACATAATGTACAGTTTTGAATATCAACTCTATTATTCAAATATTTTGCATATTGTGACGCATAATATAATGCTTGAGAAAGTTGAAATGCTCTGCCCAAATCAGTATCCATATCAAAAGTATAATTGAAATAGATTGTAGATCCAGTTGGTACATTATGTGCGATTGCTGATTCATAGTAATATTGATTTTTATTATTATCTACAGCATTTGTATTTACTGAAACTGCATATACTTTGATGTAATATCCATATGACTCTTCTATTGCACTATCAAAAGTATAACTAATATGCCCATTTTTATCGCTATAAAGTGTATCCATTACAGTCTCATAATATGGATAGTCTAATGTTTCACCAAAATAAACTCTCTTAATTACTTCAACCTTAGTATAATTTAGAGTATGTTTAGCACCCCAATCATCTTCCCATTGTAAAACAATATCCATTGTAGTTGTAGGATTTATAGTTTGTGCATAAGATTCTACATACACTTCGTTTGGTATATCTTGTGCAATTAAAGCATAACTTAACGCTTCATATTCACTCTCTGAAATAATTCCATTTTCTAATTGATAAAATAATACTTCACGCTTTGCTTGTACCTCAGAAACACAACTTGTAAAATATTTACCATCATATTCGCTAAAATAAATTGTATCTTGAATGATATTACCATTATAATCACTCTTTACTTCAACACTTGAGTTTTTAGACTCAATTAAAAAATTAAAAGTTAATGTATTATCTACTAAAACATCAGTTAATTTTCCACCATTTGTTTCTATATTTGAAAATTTTACATTTGAATTTTTAAATATATACTCTAAACTAATTTCATTGTACTCATAATAGTCTTTAAGACCATTATATTCTGCAATTTCTTCACAACAAATGGGTCCCTCATAATCTATGATTATATCATCTGGATTTGCTTGAATAGTCGCAAAATTAATTAGTCCCAAACATAAAAATATAAATAAACTGAATAATTTTTTCATTATCTTACCTCATTTCACTTTATATTTGGACTATATCCCAATTTTACCACTTAAACTTTCATTTATCAATTTATTTAACCCTATTAGAATAAAAAGATGGAATCTACTGTTAATTCCATCTTTTTATTTTTTATATCTATATATATTCAAAGATTTGAAGACTCGTTTAGTTTACCGAGTATTTTTTCAATAAAATGGCGTCCGTGATTGGATTCGAACCAACGGCAGATCGCTTAGGAGGCGATTCCTCTATCCTACTGAGGTACACGGACAATATATTTCAACTTTATTTTAATTATTGTTGAAATATTAATATCGATGATAACATTGCTTTTTGTTCTTGAGTAATTAAATAAGATTCTCTCATTTTTTGAATTGTTTTTTTATACACAAATTCAGAGTATTTTCGTACATCTATCAAATGAATATAAATATAATTAAAATCAAGACAAGCCATACTACAAAGTAACCAAGCCACTGCCATATCAATATAATATGGACCATATGAGATTGTCGAAATTAATTCAAATAGTTCATCAAAATCTTTTTGTTGAATGAAATATTTTTTGATCATTACAACCCCAGTTCGAACCACAAACTCTTCTTTGCTTGTTAACCACTTTTGAATACGTTTATATAATTCCTCTTGTTCATTTTTTTGAAACGCAGTATTTGATACAAATGTATCTACAGTCATCCAATTGGACATTGATGCTACATACTTTTCCATATAGCAATCATATCGTTCATCTTTTACTTTCCCCAATCGATTCAGTAAAAATCCATATAAAATATCCTGTTCAATATATTCATTTAATGGTATCATTTCTAACATTTCATAAGTTGGTTGTATCGTTCTCACGAATTGTTTGATGAGTGGTATTTTGATACCCAGAGAGGGGATATGCCCTGGTGTCAGTTTTTCTACAAATACTTTATGCGCATCATCTTTTAATTTTTGGAAATCTTCTATTTGCATACACATATATCTATTATACCTTATTTTCAATAATTTGTCCAAGAATATCGTTTCTGAAATCTTTTTGTGGTTTTTTTGTAATAAACATGCTATAATAAGCTAAGCAAAGAGGAAAGGAACTCCCCTATGAAAAAAGAATACCAAAGTGCAACTCGTTCCAAAAATGCCATAAAAGATGCCTATTTGGCATTAATGCAAGAAAAAAAGGATGAAAAAGTTTTTGTAAAAGAAATTGCTGATAAAGCAAATATCAATCGTTGTACGTTCTATTCCCATTATAAAGATGTCAATCAATTGTTAATTGATATTCATGCGCAACTGATTGATGAGATTTTACCCATTTTTGATGATATATCTGCTAAAACAATTGGCGAATATTTTGATATTTTCTTTATGCGTTTGTCCGATACATTTGAACACAATCAATCCTATATACAAGCCATCCTTACGCAAAACAAATCTATGGATTATTTAGAAAATATTCGAACTCGTCTTAAAGAAAAAATTATTCAAATTCCATTTTTATATCAACAACTATCGAATTTGGAAAATGCATCCCTAATCATTGATTACCATGTCAATGCCATTATTTATACCTATTCCAATTGGTTTAGGGATTCTATTCAATGTGATATCTATACTTTATCTCATACTTTATCAACCCTATTAACCCAACAATTTGAATCTATCGCATTAGCTCATCATACAAAAAAGAGTGATATGTCCAAAAGAAAGGTACAGAATTAATCTGTACCTTTTCCTATTGTTCTTCTACATAAAGTTTGCCCTTATAATCTACAAGATAGTGATGATGAGGCTCAATGCTTGATGCAATGACTTGTTTAGCCAATTCTGTTTCTATATGTTTTTGAATAAAACGCTTAATAGGTCTTGCGCCAAACGTAGTATTGTAACTGTGATCAATAATAAATTTCTTAACAGACTCCGTGAATTCAAGATAAATTGTATTCTTTTGAAGACGTCCTTTTAAATCTGCTAATAGTTTATCTACAATTTTAACTTGTACTTCATAAGACAAGGGATTAAACATCACAATTTCATCAATACGGTTTAAAAACTCGGGTCTAAAGTGACGATGAACTTCTTCAAGTACTTTTTCATTGGCATTTTCTTGTTGATCCAATAAATATTCACTGCCCAAATTTGAAGTCATAATAATAATGGTATTCTTGAAGTCTACGGTTCTTCCTTGTGAATCTGTTACCCGACCATCATCTAATATTTGTAACAGGACATTGAAGATATCTCTGTGTGCTTTTTCAACTTCATCAAATAAAATAATAGAATAGGGCTTTCTTCTTACAGCTTCAGTCAACTGGCCACCTTCGTCATAACCTACATATCCTGGAGGAGCTCCGATTAATCTTGAAACAGAGTGTGGTTCCATATACTCACTCATATCAAATCGAACAATATGCGATTCACTATCAAACAAAGCCTCTGCCAAACTTTTGCATACCTCAGTTTTACCCACACCCGTTGGTCCTAAAAATAAAAATGATCCAATTGGTTTATTTTCATCTTTGATACCTGAACGTTGTCGAATAATCGCATCACTTACCAATTCTAATGCTTGATCTTGTCCGATGACTCGTTTTGAAAGTACATCTTTTAATCCCAATAATTTTTCTTTGTCCCCTTGAACAAGTTTAGAAACGGGTATACCTGTTGATTTGGAAATGATATCAGCAATATCATTTTCTGTAACCACTTCGGAAATCATTTTATCAGATGTCGTTTTGGCCTCATAAGCGGCAATTTCTTTTTCCAAATTTGGAATAATTTTATAAATCAATTCACCAGCTCGGTTGTAATCTGCTTTGAGTAAAACATCATCGTATTCTTTTTTATAAGTTTCTAATTGTTTTTGCTTTTCTTTGATATTTGCCAATTCTTTCTTTTCTTGTTCCCATCTTTGCTTCATTTCTTCAGCAAGTTTGCCTTTATCCGTTAATTCAGTATTGATTTTGGAAAGACGATCTTTAGAAAGAGCATCTTTTTCTTTTTCTAATGCCGTCTTTTCAATTTCTAGTTGCATAATTTGACGCTGCAATAAATCGAGTTCATTAGGCATTGAGTTCATTTCTGTTCGAATCGAAGCACAAGCCTCATCAATTAAGTCAATCGCTTTATCGGGTAAAAAACGATCTGTAATATACCGATTGGATAATGTGACAGATGCAATAATAGCAGGGTCTGATATTCTTACACCATGGAAAACTTCAAATCTATTTTTCAGTCCTCTGAGAATACTAATCGTATCTTCTACAGTAGGTTCATTGATGTAGACCTTTTCAAAACGTCTTTCTAAAGCTGAATCTTTTTCAATGTAATTGCGATATTCATTTAATGTGGTTGCACCAATACAATGTAATTCACCACGTGCAAGCATTGGCTTTAGCATATTGCTTGCATCTAGGGCACCATCTGCACGACCTGCGCCAACAATGAGATGGATTTCATCGATGAACAAAATGAGTTCACCATTTTTTTCTTTGATTTTATTTAAAACTGCTTTTAGTCTTTCTTCAAATTCACCACGGTATTTTGCTCCAGCAACAAGTGCACCCATATCCAATTCATAAATATGGCAATGTTTCAAGTTTTCTGGTACATCTTCTTTGACAATACGAGAAGCAAGACCTTCAATAATTGCGGTTTTTCCCACACCAGGTTGACCAATTAGAATTGGGTTATTTTTGGTTTTTCTGGCTAAGATTTTCACAATACGAAGAATTTCTTCTTCTCTACCGATAACAGGATCAATTTTTCCTAATTTGACTTGTTCTGTTACATCGCGGCCAAATTTTTCTAAGATTTTTTCATCTTTGGAATAATCTTGCATTTCCATATGTTTCACCTCTTTAGCACTCTCTTACTTAGAGTGCTAATATTATTATACCCCTTTTTTTCAATTTGTCAAGAGGTTTTTGAAAATTTTTTTTAAAAAAATCAGTTCAAGGGTAAATCCCTTGAGCTGATTCGTTTATTCAGACCGAAGTGCATTGACTGGATCCATCTTAGCTGCAGAGCGAGATGGGACAAGACCAGAAACGAGTGTTAACAAAATACTAATAGAAACCATAATGATGGCTTGAATGATGGTTAGATGAACCAATGAATAAAGGCCACTCAAACTACCAATAATCATATTGGCAATAAAGGCAATCAAATAGGTAATACCTATACCAAACAATCCAGATACCCCACCAATAATAAATGTTTCTGCATTAAATAAATGGGCAACATCTTTCTTTCTACCACCCAATGAACGAATAACACCAATTTCTTTCACCCGTTCAACAACAGAGACATAAGTAATGATACCAATCATCACAGTTGATACGATAAGAGAAATTGCGGTAAAAGCAATGAGTGCTGTTGTGATAATATTAATCATTGTATTGATCATAGAAATGACAATCGATAACGTATCGGTATAGGTCACTTGTGGACGTTGTTCTTTAGTTAAGGTTTGATCATTAACTACTAAATCTCCCTCATCATTCCAAGCGTCTAAATAAGATAGCACAGATTTTTTGATTTCAAAGTTTTTGGGATAGATAGAAATACTATTAGGCAAATCATTTCCACCCACATGACGAAGTGATAATGTATAAAGGGAAATACTAGCACCACCGCCAAGTCCTGGCATCATACTACTGAGCATTGAATTCATAGACTGACTACCTACAAAACCTGTTCCTGTTTTGTGTGTACCTTCATATAGATATTCAAATTCATACAGCACACCAGATGTGATACCATTCATCGAACCACTCTTGATTTCTTGTTCTTCTAGATCTTGTATATAACCAACAATTTCACTATCCTTGCTTTGTTCTAACATATACTGAGTCAAAGCAGGTGTATAATAAAATCCGCTGTATAAAGAACCATAATTTTTACCTTCTTTTGGACGCAAGATACCTACTACATTCAGTTCAACACCTTCAGTTGTAAAGTCTTCTGCATAAGCATCATAAGTAAATGGCTTTCTAAGATCATAGTTTCTTGTATAAATTTGATCATTTGAATAATAATAGAATTTCTTTCCTAATAGTTCCTCATATGAAAATTCATTTTTATCAAGGGATTCATTATAAGATGGTGCACCAAATGCTTTAAATGCCATATTTAAAAATTGTTCTTGATTATAATATCCTAATTGGGCAAGTACCAAATCAGTCAATAACGTCTCATCATTTACAACAATCAGAATCTCATTTTTCTCTCTTGCCATCTTTCCTGTTAATAAGTCATATTGTTCTAAGATATAATCCTCATTATTTAATGATTGACCAATCGGATGTGACAATGTAGAAATGAGTGATGCGGCATCTTTATAATCCGTTTCTTGAAGCATTGCTTGATAAATATCTTTGATTGCCGCAAGGGAAGTCATTCTAGATGCGGTATCTTGAGTTTCCGCAAAATCTGTATATATATTATACTCTACATTGATGCCATATCCATAAGACATACATTCAATGTATTCTTTGGGCATTTTTTCTAAATAATCAATATACTCTTTTTCAATTTGATTGGTTACCATAATGGATTGCATAGTTTCAGCTTGTTTAGCAATGGTTTGTAACATCGAATTTACACCTACAAAACCATTGTTCACAACAATCTCCATTTTCTCAAAATTGGTCATACTATTCATCATCGCATTGATGTCATATGCTTGCTCAGAAATGGTGATTGGATTTCCAGATAACATATCATTTTGTAAATCATCAATATAATTGCTAATTCCTGTTGATATAGCTAAAACCAAAGAAACACCAATAATTCCAATCGACCCAGCTAGTCCTACCATTAGGGTTCTTTTGAACTTGCTCAATAGATTACGGAATGACAATTTAAAGGCTGTCCAAAAAGACATTTTCGCTTTTTCTTGATTTTTCGTTTGCGCAGGTCCTCCCGTGATTGAAGAAACAGGAATATTTTCTCTTTCTGCTGCTTCTTCTTGTTCACTACAAGGATTAGAATCATCTTCTACTTCACCATCTAACAATTTAACAATACGAGTAGAATATTTCTGGGCTAGTTCTGGATTATGGGTAACCATAATCACTAATTTTTCTTTTGAAATTTCTTTGATCAAATCCATGATTTGAACAGAAGTTGTTGTATCTAGTGCCCCAGTTGGTTCGTCCGCAAGCAAAATCTCTGGTTCATTCACAAGGGCTCTAGCAATGGCTACCCGTTGACATTGCCCACCAGATAATTGATTGGGTTTCTTATTGTATTGCCCTTTTAAACCAACTTTATCTAATGCTTTTTTGGCTCTATCTACTCTTTCTGCTTTTTCCATTCCCGCAATCGTTAAAGCCAATTCAACATTTTCTAAAATAGTTTGATGAGGAATCAAATTATAGCTTTGAAAAATAAAACCAATCCGGTGATTTCGGTAGACATCCCATGCACGATCATTAAATTCTTTAGTAGAAACCCCATTGATTACCAAATCACCTGATGTATATTTATCTAATCCACCAATGATGTTCAATAAGGTTGTTTTTCCACAGCCTGATGGGCCTAAAATAGATACAAATTCATTTTTTCGAAATTGAAGTGTGACTCCCTTTAACGCCTCTACTTTTGTATCTCCCATGACATACGTTTTTTGAATATGACTTAGTTTTAACATGATTCTTTACTACCTCCTTCTATGTTGTGAATATTTTCGTTTATCTGTTTGGCTAAATCGAGAAACATTTGATACTTTTCTTTTCCCATTTCACTTTTTACATTTTCTAAAAAGGGCTGATAGACCAAACAAAGTTCATCTAACACCTTGATTGCTTTTTTGGTCAAACGAATATAAAAGCTTTTTTTATTGTCTACTGCTGGCTCTTTTGTAATCAATCTTTTGATGGATAGACAAACAATAGCTTGTGATACGGCCGATTTAGAAATCCCCAACTCACTAGATAATTTGGATACATTCATATCTTTTTCTTTGGCTAGACCTAGCATCATAAATTCTACATAATTTAGACGCATTTTGAGACATGCCTTGGAAATGACATCTTCCATTTTCTTATTGAGTTTATATAAATCAATTAAAATGGTATTTTTATCTTCCATAAAACCCTCTCTTTAAAGTTGTTAAGTTCTTAACAAGTATACAATAGAAAAGAAAAAAAGTCAATATCTGATAAAATGAAAATGTTTACAAAAGATAGACATCAAAAAAGCTTATATCCTTATCAGATATAAGCTTTTGTCTATTTTTGATGAAACCGAGTGCTTCGATAAAACATGATCCAAGTAAGGCCAAAAAGAATTACCATATAAAAGATAGCAATGAAACTATGTACCCACCAAATATCTAGTGCATTATACAAAACAGGTATACCTAAAGCCTCATAGTATTCTATTTCAAATTGAAAAGAAGTCAAAGAAGTAGGATAAAATCCTAGGGCTATATCTTGTGTAACCGTAACCATATGATAAAACGGCAAGAACTGGACAACCTTCTTGAACACAGGTATGGTAGCTAGAGGCATAAACATACCCGAACCAATTGCCACAAGATTAATCCCTACACTAGCGATTCCCCCTACTGCCTTATCTGATACCAATAGTCCTATACAAAGACCAAAACTGATAAAAAAAGAAGAAAAAACAAATCCTACTATAAAACTTGCGATTACATCAATAGAAAATAAATGAAATGTTATGGGCGTAAGTAAACTCATCGCACCGCCTAGTCCATAAACGAGTATAGACTGCAAAAAGGCAATTTCTACTAGTGGTAAAAAGTAACCTAGAAAAAACTGGTATTGTGTAAGAGGTGAGATACACAATCTAGAAAAAAACGATTCACTTCTGTCTTTGGCAATCATCATTCCCGAAAACAAACTCAAAAACGAATGGGCAAATATAGCAACTGCGGGAATCAGTTTATACGGATGAAACATTGAAACTTGTGTTTTTATTTCTATTTCTGTTTTTCCAAATAGAAAGCAGAAGAAAAGTAGTAACATAAAAATGGGAAATATGAAATGAAATACAAGTGATAAGGGGTCTCTTAAAATTTCTTTTCTATTTCTTTTAGCGAGTATCCACACTTTTGACATTACGCTATTCCTCCTTTGTTGCTATTGCAAGAAAGGCTTCTTCTAGCGTTTGAGCCTTTGCTTTAGCTTGAATTTCTTCAATCGTTCCTACTGCTTTGAGCATACCATGATTTAATATAGCTACTCGGTCGCAGAGCGCTTCGATTTCTTCTAAATAATGTGTCGTAAGAAAAATAGTCATTTTTCCTTTCAGTGAGGTAATCAAATGCCAAAGTTCATGCCGTGCTAAGACATCTAATCCCAAAGTAGGTTCATCTAAAATCAATATTTGAGGATGGGTCACAATCGCCATAGCAATAGATAATCTTTTTTGATAACCGCCAGAAAGTGTACTTGCCCTTTGGTGTCGCACTTCTTTTAATTGCAATTGTTCAAGTACATTTTCAACACTTTCTTTGCATGCATACTCACCATATAGTTGTGCAATGAACGTGATATTTTCTTCAACGGTCAATTTTTTAGCAATGGCTTGCTCTTGAAAGGCGACATTGATAATGCCTTGATGTTTTGCTTCTGCTATACTATTTCCAAAAATACAAATGCGACCAGATGTCAGCGGAATAAGCCCTATCAATATATGAATCAGTGTACTTTTACCTGCCCCATTTACTCCCAAAAGGCCAAATAATTCATGCTCATGCACTGAAAAACTGACTGCTTCAAGTGCAGAATATTTCTGATAATATTTTGTCACTTCTTCAAACTCAATGGTCTTCACGTCTTGCCTCCTCTTTTAATCCATGAAACATATGGGTTAACATCTTGGAAATAATCTCATCATCAAATTGAACGGTTTGAGTGGCCATCATTGTCGCAATACCATGGACAAAAATCCATGTTTCTAATTGCAATAACCTCGCTTTTTCTTGACTGATTTGTGCAGTAGATGCAATCAGTGACACCAGCATTTCATTTCTTGATGACTCGTCAATTTCCACATGATGATAATCTTGATGAAGCCTATCCATAAATAAAAACTGAAATAAACGTGGTTCATCTTTGGCAAACTGGATATACTTCTTTCCTGTTCCTTTAAAGGGAAGTTCCTCTTGTAATCCTTCATCTATATAACGATGATATAGTTGTAGTGCTTGTTGGCGAATGGCTTCTTTAAGCGATTCCATATGATGAAATAAGCGAAAAATAGGCTGAGTGGAGATGTTCATTTTTTGGGCAAGCGATCTAGCATGGAGCGCTTCATGGCCCTCTTCTCTTACAAATTGTAACCCTGCTTGAATGAGTTGTTCTTTGGTAACTTTAACCTTAGGTGGCATATGTTCCTCCTCTTCCATTAAATAACACTTGTTATTTAATGATATTATACGATAAAAAAATGGGTTTGTAAAAGAAAATGATAAAAAAGGAATCAAGTATTCACTTGATTCCTTTTTGGTAGTTCTTGAACAACCTAACAAATATAAAAAGCATATTCACAAATGCCTTGGTTATACTTCACACGAATAATGTAAATCTGATGCTGCACCAGAGAAAACTCTTTTTGCGTAAACCATTTTGTCCCTAACAAGTGCCGCATGTGTGTTCCCGCTTCATCACACGTATATATATCCAATTGCTCAAATGCATGGGTCAAATTGGAGGTCCAAAGAACCGCTGACCAACTGTATTGACTATCTAGCACAAACGGTCTTGACAAGGCATACCCTATATTATCTATGTCTTCTTTTTGGGACTGATTCCATATATAATTGGTTGGGCTCAGTGCGACAACTTGGCTATAATGGTTTTTCCCATCTGCATATTGATATGCAACATCAATATGCGGTGGATAAAGAATATCCTCTGATAATGTACCAAACAAATCCGTTCCATAAAGATGATAGAACGCATTATCAGCCTTTTGAAAGATTTCTTTTGGTAGATGATTCTCTCCACTCGAATACCGCATCGTACCATCTACATAGTTTATTTTCAACTGCCACTTTCCACCATCATCTATTCCACCAGGTGATGGATAATTCTCCTTTAACCGAAAAAGACCTGCTTGCTTGATTTCCTTCACAAATGTAGGTACCTTTTCAATTGCAAATGTGGCCTTTACCAGAAAAGTTGGTTTTTCTTCTTCAGGACTATATCCTCGAAATCGAACCTCTCCTTTTTCTAAATCAACAACTTGTTCTTGAGTATATCCACCATTATAATCTATGGTAATATATTCTATGTTGGCAATGTCTTTATCTTGATTATTTGGATCTACACAAGCATGCAAAAATCCAGTAAATACCATAACAAATAGCATACTGATCAATATTATTTTTAAATCACATTTTCTTTTATGCATCATCCATTCCTCCTCGTATATGATACCAAATCAACAAGTCAATTATACTATAATTATTCAACAATTGATATATGTTGTGATGTAGCAAGTGACTTTACATATGCTTCCGCATTTAAGTGAATAATGGCAGTAGCCACTGTAAATAACCCGATTCCACAAATCAATGCCACTATTTGATGGAATACAACACCTAAAAGTAGCAGCATCGCTATGGCAATACTTGCAATTAAAGTATTACTGATGCATAACTGCACAATATGTTTGATAGTTACAATGGTGCGAAATGAAACCTTTTTCCATCCATGTACCAAATATGCTTCAAAAAGAGCAACTGCACCCGATAATAGAAAACTAAAAAGGGTAAAAAGCAAACCACTTGGCAGCCATAATCCGACAAACCACAAACAAAGTGCAATTAAGGTCACATTGAGAAGTGTATCAATGAGAGTAATAATGACATATTTCCAGAATTTCCTTTTTGCAATAGATCTTCGAATCCACATTTTGGTCAGTATCATACCGCTTGCTAGTCCAATCAAAATTAAGCATAAGCTAACAATGATAAGACCTACCAATTGACCCAGTGCTTCTTGTACCAGTACTATAATTTCTTCAATATACATACTATTTTCCCCTATGACTTGAGTAATAGCCTCATAAAAACATTGTGCTAGCCACTCAGTTGATAAGATTGTTTGGATGGCTTCTTGCCAGTTATTCCAATCCATGCGAGCAGCCGCATCGATAAAAGTGGTATAAAATGTGGATACTTCTATCTGCATATTTTGGCTCACTTGATTGATGCCATCCACCAAGTGGTGAATCACTTCTAAAAAACCCGGAATAAAGATTGTACACGAGAAAACAATACCCAAAAATAGGGTACCCAGTGGTGTAAAAACATATTTCAAATGAGCAAAAAAATGTTTAACGCCTTGGAGAATCATACTAAGCCTCATTCAAGTGATTGAGATATTTCATTAAAGCATCAAAATCACCATGAGGATATATACTTATATCTTGTTGCCTTGGATTAATTAAGCAATCAGTGAGCAAAAACACTTGCATCCCTACATCTTTTGCCACCATATCTTCGCTTACATCATTCCCAATCATCAAGCATTCTTCTGGCAAACAGCCCAGTTGATGCGCAATATCTAAATAATACTTAGGATTAGGTTTACAAAAGCCACTGTTTTCATAGGTTGTAATGTATGTAAAAGCGCTTTGATCTATGCCTGCCCATTTCATGCGTTGCAAGGTGGCAACCTGAGGAAAAATAGGATTGGTTGCAAGCACAAGCAGATAACCGTTTTGTTTGGCCCAATCTACAACTCCTTGAGCAGCGGGCTGTCTACCACAAACGGATTGCAACTGATGAAATTCATTTTGATAATAAGCCTCAAAAAGGGGCTGATTGGCCTTGAATGGGCCTGGACAATATTGCGTAAAGGTTTGCCAAAAAACATCCTCATTACTTTGTTGTCCATTATTTTTGACCATTGCATCTACACCAGTCATAATTCCTTGAATTAACATCTTAGGTTCATATCCATGGGGAGCAAGTGTTTCAGATAATGTTTTAAAATAACCTTTGGTAAACTGTTCTTGATCCATTGGAAGCAGTGTCCCATCTAAATCAAATAAAATGGCTTTGATCATCTTTTTTTCTCCTTTGTCCTTAATTTCTATTGGTTATTATACCCCAAATGCACCCATAATGCAAGAAGAACGAAAAAGACTGTTGCTTAAAAAACAACAGTCTTACGCATATTAACTTTTATTCGTTGGTACTCTTGATCATCAATTTGCACATTAGATTTGAGAATTCAACACTATTGGTCAGTTTAAATCCTTCCATCAATAGGGCTTGATTATATAGTAGATAGGCATAGTCTTTGATTTCTTCTGGATGAGTAGCATATACTTTTGTAAGTGCTTGGAATAAATCATGATAAGGATTGATTTCTAAAATCCGTTCAGCTTTGATTTTATCCTGCGTTGGCATAGCTTCTATTACCTTTTCCATTTCAAAAGAGATGCCATCACCAGAAACAAGACAAACAGGAGAATCAATCAACCGTTTAGACAAACGCACCTCTTTGACTTCATTCTTTAAGGCTTCTTGAATGGCTTCTAATAAATCCTTATTTTGGGTCTTGACTTCTTCAATCTTTTCTTTTTCTTCTTCTGTTTCTACATCATCGAAAGTTGCTTGATTGATGGATTTGAACTCGTGTTCATCATATTTGCCTAATATCTTCAACAAGAATTCATCCACATCATCAGTTAAAATAAGGACATCAAATCCTCTTTTTTTGATAGCATCCATTTGTGGCATTGCAAGAATTTCTTCTTTAGTTTTGCCTGTTGCATAGTAAATATCTTTTTGACCTTCTATCATATGGCTAACATAAGTTTTAAATGGTACCATTTTTTCTTGATTAACCGTACGATAAATCAATAAATCTTGAAGTTGTTCTTTTTTGGCTCCATAATTTTCATAGGCACCAAATTTAAGCTGAATACCATAGTTTTGGAAGAAAGTCACATATTGATCATAGTCATCTTTTAAAAGAGTGGAAAGACGACTTAAAATCTTCTTTTCAATATTTTTTTGCATCAACTGTAACACTTTATCTTGTTGCAACATTTCACGACTAATATTGAGCGATAAATCACTAGAATCAACTACACCTTTGACAAAACGTAAATAATCAGGAATTAATTCTTTACATTTATCCATAATGAAGACACCTTTGGAATACAATTGTAGACCTCTTTCATAGTCAATTGAATGTAGGTTTCTAGGTGGCAATTGAGGAATAAATAATAACGTATGATAATTGATATTTCCTTCAACGTGGAACATTAAATGTAACATCGGTTTTTCATAGTCATAGAATTTTTGCATATAAAAGTCATTCAATGCTTCTTCTGTAACATCATTCTTTGGTTTTTTCCATAACGGAATCATCGAATTGAGTGTAGTAAGGGTTCTCACTTCTTCATATTCATCTTCTATTTCTTTTCCGTTTTCGTCTAATTTAGGTTCTTCTTTTGTCATATATAGCGTTATAGGATAACGGATGTAATCTGAATATTTTTTCACTAAATATTGTAATGCATATTCATCTAAATATTGATCAAAATCGACTTCAGTTTTACCATCTTCTGATTTGATGTTTTCTTTTAGGTATAAAGTAATACTCGTACCCTCTGTACATTTATCCGATTCAGCAATTTCATATGTGTCCTCACCCGTTGAAGTAAATCGATAACCCTGTTCACTATAAGGTGATTTGGTATCTACAACTACTTTTTGAGCAACCATAAAGGCAGAGTAAAAACCAACTCCAAATTGGCCAATCGTTTCAGGATTTTCTGTTCCTTCGTCCTTGCCTTCTTCTAGTTTTTTCATAAAAGCAAGTGTACCTGATTTGGCAATGGTACCTAAATTATCATTGACCTCTTCCTCAGTCATACCGATACCATTATCGGTTATGGTTAACGTTCTTTCCTCCTTATTGATTTCCAAATGGATTTCGTAATCATTCCGTTTGGCTAATTTTTCATCTGATAAGGATAGATAGTGGTATTTATCAATTGCATCAGATGCATTAGATAATAATTCTCTTAAAAATATTTCTTGGTTTGTATAAATGGAATGAATCATCAAGTCTAAAAGTCGCTTGGATTCTGTCTTAAATTCTTTAATTTCACTCATAGCATTTCTCCTTTTTAGCACTCTTTATATTTGAGTGCTAACATCATTATACCACTTTTTTCCTATTTGTCAATAGAAAAGAAGAAAATATTTTTAATTTCTTCTATATTGTCTTTTTTATTTGAAAAATTGTTTTTTAGACTGCTAAATAAAAGCACCTAGTTATCAAATTACTAGGTGCTTTTATTCTTTCTTATGCTAGCGTGTTTTCTTTGCTATGCAAATTTTCTATTAAAAATTGTTTTCTAGCTTGTACAGCTTGTTTTGCCTTTTCAATATCTTCTAGATGCGCTTTTTCAAAAGTTTCAAATACTTGTTTTTTATATGCATTTAATTTTGCTTCTGTATCCATGATCTTCTGGAAGGTCATCTCTTTGATACTTGTTGGAAATTTTGCTTCTAATTCTTCCATTTGTTTTAAAATGCCTTCAAATGTAGCACATACCGTTTGATAGGCTTGATGCGCTAATTGTTCAGCACTAGTTAGTGCTAATTCTAGTGAAGCATATTCTGCTTCTAAATACGCTAACTGAGTAGTTTCTTTCATCCGTGTCAAGGCATCTGTATCTTCTGGAAGACTTGCTACATAGGCTCTTTGCTTTAATAACTCTGCTTTCTTCACAGCCAAATGGTCTAGCGCAATTTGATAACCCGATGCATCGCTTACAAAATTTTCATAGTATGCTTCTTGAAGTCTTTGATAAGCATCTGTTAATGTTTGATATATCCCATCATAAGCAGCAATGCTAATTTGATAAATGGCATCTAGTTGATCTACAGCCCACTTTGTAGCTTCTTTTTCTGATAATTTAATTTCTTGTGCCTTCACTTGTTGATACATTTCTTCTAGTTTGACACTCGCAAGACTTGCTACTTCTATGTGATATAACTCAACTACATGAATCAGTTGATCATATGTCAAATTTTTGATTTCTTCTTCCGTCAAAGTCGGGTCTAATGTTTTAGCAAGATTTTGTAATTCTTCTATCATATATCCTTTTGCTTCTGTAATTTTGGCTTGAATATGAAGTTTTTCACATGCTTTTGATATATATGATTTTGTTTTTTCTTGCATATGTTGAATCAGTTGATCATTTTCGGCACTGACTGTAATGGTCACTTCATTATCCGTAGTATTGACCAATAAATATCCCATTTGGGTTTCTAGTCGGATAATCGTTTCAACTGCCTCATCTAAGTTTTTTCCTACAATTACTTCACCTTCTATTATCATCTTTCCTTCATCATTTAATCCTCTAATTGATACGACTTGATTGTTTTCATCGACAACCATTTCAATACTTGGATTGACATCCACTTGAACAATACTTTGATGCGCTTCTACTGGTTTTTGGCCTACCATAACAGCAATCACAATGGTTGCTATAATCATCAAACATACACATGGTGCGAAAACCTTTACCCATCTTTTATATGATTTTTGCCTTTTTTCACTTTGAATGACACCTACACGTTTTGATACTTGATCATATAATTCTTTTCTTGGTTCACTATTTTCTTTCATTTCGCTTTTCATTTTACTCCTGATTTGTTTTTCGAATTGATTCATCTTTCATACACTCTCCTTAAAATCTCTAATCCATCATAATAAAGCCCTTGCACTTTCCCGATGGTCATACCCAAACAACAAGCAATATCTTTGAATTTATAATCATAGATAAAACGAAGAACCATAATTCTAATTGTATCTTCTTCTAAATGGGCACAAAATAAGTCCATCATTTCTCGGTGATGATTCGTAGCATCGGCCGTTGTGCTAACAATTTCATCACTTAAAATTGTGTCTTTCTCCTTATTTCTAGTTACATAATTTAGCGCTATGTGTCTTGTGATTTGACATATCCATTCCTTGAATTTTCCTTTTTCTTGATATTGATCAATAGAATGCAAAATGCGCACAAATACATCACTCACAATGTCTTCAGCGTCTTCTGCATTTCGGGTATAGGAATAGGCAATATGATAAATCAAATGCACATATTGATCATACAAAGTATGAAATGCTTCTTCATCTTTTTGTTTTAATTGGATAATAAAATCAGTTTGGCTCATGATTTGAATGTATTCCTTTCTCTCTTCACTAAACAAAACCCAAAAAACTCATTTTTTATTTCACTTTTTTCATTATTTAAAAAGAGTTAATCCACATACTTGTGAACTAACTCTGATGTTAACAACCATATTTTACTCAGTGATTGTCAAATGAATTTTGAGTACTACTCTCGTATTTAACGTATAATGGCCCGTAAACAATACTTCTCCTTGTCCTGTTGATGTAATGAGATGATGATGTTCCATATCTACACCAATTTCATCTAGACTCTCTATATCCCATACATAATACCCAATATATGGATATGGACTATTGGTAAAGTCTAACTCTAATGTATACAACTCATTCTCTTTTGTATATGAATAACTCATATTGCTTTCTATTACAATTTCTTCTGTTTTGGTTTCTTTTAAAATTGTAAATTCTTTTTGATAAACTATTGTTGGATCTTTCTTATTTATGGCATATATTCTAACATTTGTATCTTTGGTTACATGAAGTGCAAGTACTGTTCCATAAGCTGTTACTTTAGCTATATTTTCATCACTTGAATACCAATCATATTCTAGTCTTGACATTGGGCCATGTACTCTATCTTCTACCATTAGATAGATATTTCTTGTAAATCCTTCTGTTATTGTATTCCCCCCTAATGCTCCATGATTTAAGGTAACTTCACTTC
>CATLBQ010000023.1 GCA_949879765.1 uncultured Bacilli bacterium | reverse complement strand
CTATTTCATAATTAAATTCAAAATGGTGTTCCTCACTTAGAGATGCCTCTCCACAAGGACATTTACCAAAATGTGAATCTTCTAATATAGATTCATATATAAATTGATGACGATGTGGTCGGAAAAACTTTATTTGTATAGTTGATTCACTATAAGGGCAGTAATTTCCCTGATGAATATATAATCCCCCTTCTCCCCATTTAGATGTTACAGAAAGTTTATTTAATTCACTAGGCAAATTGCTGATAATAACTTCACTAACACTATTAATTATGGCAGAATGTAGATTAGAATAAACACCTTTATAATATCCAAAATAACATAATATATCTCCTTTTATTATATTATCCTTTGTAACATCTATTTCATCGTAACTATAATCACTATAATACATGGTAGGATCATTTATCCAATATTTATTAGTTTCTATATCTTGGCTATACCATGCATATGAATGGCAATTATATCTATTATTAGGCTCTTCTAAAACTACAACATTCGGAAATTTCTCTCTTTGAAAATCTCTATTTGTATTATAGCTCCATTTGGATAATGATTTTTTATTAATAAGTGCTTGTACTTCATTTCCTCTTGGTGTATATACATAAGTTCTCGTTGTGTCTCCAGAACAAGACCATAAAAAATCTAACAATTCAAACTGAATATTCTTCTTGATTTTGATATTAGGATTTATTTGTTCTTCACTATTTTCATCTATGCCACTATTAAAATAATCAATATTCTCTACATAATTATCTCTAGCTGCCTCTATTTTAAATTTCTCTTTTGTGTAATTAATAGTAAATAAACCTATTATGAATAAAATAATTAATTTTATTTTTTTCAATTTTAATTCTCCCCCTTTTAAAAACAAAACCTATTCTACTATTCTTAAAAATTTTTGATAATCTATTTTATTTTTTGATACATACACTATTTCTTGGTCATTGACATACTTTACATAAAAAACATAACCAGATTCTAGAACCTCATAATGATTACTATCACCAATAAATTCATTATTTTCATCCAAAAAATAGAGCCACCAATAATTTGAATTTTCTTTTTCATAAATTTTTTCATCATCTTTTTTGTATTTTTGATTTAATATCATTTTCTCTAGTTCAATTATCTCTTCTTTATCAGTGATTTTTCTAGGTGTACTATCATAAAATCTATAAACATTTACCTCCTGTATTTTTCGTTTACAAGAAGTTATACTAAATAAACATAAAATCATTCCAATCATTACTAATACTTTTTTCATATCTTCCTCCTCTATTATCCGTTTTTATTTAAAAAATTAAATCCACAGGAATCTTCCTGTTCTTAATACGATTTTCATTTTATATCAATCCTCCTTTGTAACCTTCGTTTATTTAAATCTTTGATTCTCGTTAAAGATTGGTAATATCATTTTTTATACAATTATTATTTCTTATTTTAAAAATATACTTCTTGATGTTATTATATCATGTAAATTTCTTTTTTCAAAACAATTGAATAAAATATGTTCCTTTTAAAGACTGATATATTAAAAGGTCTTCATTTAATTGAAGACCTTTTAGTAATGTTATTATATTATTCCATAATATTTCAATGCTTCTTTTATACTATTTACCATTTTAGGAGTAGGATGACTTCTAGGATTTTTTAATTTTTCTACTCCATTAGGTGCATCATACATTGGTAATCCTAAGGAACGTTTTACTTCCGCAATATACGCTGTATGTACTTTAAATCCATATTTTTCTTCTATATATTGTTGTATCATCTTATAAGTAACTTTTTCTTTAGGTTGATTTGAATCTACTTTTTCTATGACTTGTTCTATGAATTTTTTCCCATATTCATTATCAAAATCAACTTTTACATTGATATGTTTATCTGTACTTTTGTGGGAAAGCAGTACTACCGTTTCCACATGATTAGTCCAACAAAACATGTCTACGCAAATAATTTTTTGGACATAATACCCTAGTTTAAGTAATATGCTAAGATCCCTTGCTAACGTATCTGGACCACATGATATATAAACTATTTGTTTGGGCTTTAGTTCACTAAGTGATTTCAAAAAAGCTAATGTTGAACCTGTTCTAGGAGGATCCATAATGACTACATCTATTTTAGCTCTTTCTGAAGCCAATATCTTTATATAATTGGTTGCATCATCACATATGATTCGAACATTTTTAACTTGATTTCGCTTAACATTTTCAATTGCCGCAAGACTAGCTTGCTTATTATTCTCTACACTTAACACCGTCTGAACAAAAGGACTTACAATTATACCAATCGTTCCTATACCACTATATGCATCTAAAACCACATCTTGCTTCGTGAACTGACAACAATCAATTGCGGTTTGATACAAAAGTGCGGTTTGATAAGGATTAACTTGATAAAAAGATTTAGAAGTAATTTGAAAACGAAAACCACAAAGCTCATCTTGGATATATCCTGGTCCATAGAGTACCTTCTCTTTATCTCCTAGCACAACACTTGTTTTTCGTGGATTAACATTTTGAATAATTGTTTTAATTTGTGGAAAATCTGATCGCAATGCTTTTACAAAATCATTTCTACCACCAAATTGCTCACTTCCTACCACAATTGTAATCAAAATCTCTTGCGTAGAAACGGCCTCTTTAATAAGGACATACCGAATCAATCCAACTCTTTTGTCCTCATCAAAAGGTAACAAATGCATTTTTTCCATCAGATGACAAATTCGATTGGCAATTTGGTTTTGCAATAAACTATGCATCATACAGTAGGTCTGTGCTACAATTTGATGTGAATTTTCTTCATAAAATCCATAACTAATTCGACCATTTTTCCGTTGGAATCCAATAATCATCTTATTGCGATAGGCAGTATTTTGTTTCGCCTCCAATATTGTTTTGACTGTAATGGGAAGTTTTTCTTTTTGAAAGCACCGATTGACATAAGCCAATTTGTCAACTAAAGTTTGACTATAGGATTGATTCAACCGTTGACACCCTCCACACTTTTCAAACAATGGACATTCCACATGTTCTTTCATTATTGTTTCCTCATTTTGGACATCACTTCAATAGCCTGAACAAATTCGGTAATTTTTGCCATTTGTTCACCTTCTGCTGGTATAAATTCAAAACATCCATCATCATCGGGAATATCAAAGTGCTTTCTTACCTCAAATGGAAGTTGTTGTAATCGCTCTAATTTGAAATCCTTACGAATCCATTGGTCTTGGAAAGTCCCCTCATAGTATAATTCGTTCATGGTGAGGACAACCTTTCCTTCCCCCACTTCTTCTAAAATATAACTGTGATTCAGATTGTACAGTAACTTGAATTTTCCTTCTAACCAAAAATCGCCTTTTTCCATTGCTTGTTGCATCTTATGTTGTTCCCATTTATACCATTCTGCCTCATTTTGCATCATGACCACATCAGTTGAAACTGGCTCTAAAAATCCTTGATGATTCATCCGAATTTGATTTCCGCATACTGTACATGTCAACGTATCGCCTGTGGTTTGATTTCGATATTTGCTCATGCACTTTGGACATTGATATAAAATACTTTCGATTCCCTCAATTAATCCTGCTGAAGTAAGCTGGTATTGATATATTGCTTGCTCTTTGCGATCGTTGATAGCAATCGCATCGCATACATGATGATAAATTTCTTCATCCGATAAATGCTCTAAATCATTTTTATCCATTACTTTGACAAACTTTGCATAAATAGGCAATTTTCTTCTATATTTACGCCACTTGGGATATGCATAATAATTACCATGCATTTGAATTGCATATACATCAACTTTACACATTTTCAATAACTTTACAATGGAAGGATCGATATACAAAGGATCCCCATGAACCGTAATTTGTCCAGCTGGCGCAATGGAAACAGGTAAATTTTTTTGAAGAGCTCTTTTTATTTTTTTGATGGTAGCAATATCAGACTTAAATTGTTCTTTCGGTATTGCTCTTACCCAGTTCAATAACATACGATAAGTTTTATTAAAATAAAAATGACTAGATGTAACATAAGCTGCTCGCGTATGACCGAAACACATTGTCGTAATAAAGTGATCTTTGTTAGAACTATGGTTATAAATGACAATACAGCCTTCTTTTTTATCTCTTTTGCGAAATACTGATCGATCAATGCGTACTTTATTATGAAACCACATGTATAGTCTACAACCCGTTACATAAATAAACCATGCCAATCGATTGGGTATAACACTTTCTTTTTTCTTTTTTTCTTTCATATATTACCTCAAAATTTGATTATTTTTTACACCTTAGTCATTATACACTATTTTCACTATTTTGTAAAATACTTTATCTTTCGGACAAATAAATATCCACTTTTTTATATTTCAATCGCTGAGAGAGCGTTTTTTAAACTATATTTTCTTTATTTTATTCCCTTTTATAATTAAAAAAACGTCAAGCAAACGTTTTTGAACATTTTTTTGCTTTTTGATTTTTTCCTTTTTCTAATTGCCAAATTTATTTTTTTCTAGCAATTTACTTGCAAATTTTCAAATTCTATAGTAAAATATACAAGCATAATTGTTTAAGCCACTGTGGTGAAATGGTAGACGCGCTGGACTCAAAATCCAGTGGTAGCGATACCGTGTCGGTTCGAGTCCGACCAGTGGCACCATAAGATGATTCAAGGCCTGATAATTAATCTGGCCTTTTCTCATACAAATTTTGTAGAAAGGGTATTCTTCCAATGGAACAAAATATACTGATCGCCAATATAGAAAAATTACATACCACGCCGATGGGGGATCAAAGAATTATTCATCATCTTCACTTAGATACACAAGATGTTGTGGAATATTGTAAACGTCTCATTTTAGATACAAATTCTTACATTTATAGACAGGGTAAAAATTGGTATTGTAAAATCAATCATATTCGAATAACCATTTGTGCCTCTAGTTATACCATCATTACTGCTCATATCATTCAATAATCTAGGTTTTTCACATTCTCTCTTTTTTCTCTATCATAATGAAAGAAAAAAAGATAGCATTATGCTATAATAGTATCACTACAACTGATGATAGAAAGAAGGAATTGAATGATGAAGGGACATCACATATTACAAAGTTTGATTCTAGTTTTTGGATTTTTGGCTATTGCCTTAGGTCTATCAGGATGCACGCGTTTTCAAATTCAATCAATTGGCTACATAGATGGAGCATATAAATTCATGAGTTATAATATTAAAACTTATATGCCTAAAGCGGTTGAGATAGAAAAGGAATATTGGCATGAGCGAAAAGATCTAATTGTTAAACAAATTCAACAAGAAGCTCCCGATATTTTATGCTTGCAAGAGGTCAAGGCCAATCAATATGATGATTTACATAAAGCTTTGCATTCTTACCAGTCGATTTACTATTATCGTGAATTGGATGATTTTAATCCTGAAGGTTTAGCCATTTTTTACCGGTCTGATCGGTTTGATGTAGCATCAGTTTACAAATTTTGGCTATCTGAAACACCTCATACCCCTTCTATAGGGTGGAATAGTCAATATGAGCGATTTTGTATCTGTGTCCAATTCATAGAAAAATCTATTCAACAATCTTTTTGCATTTGTAATACCCATTTAGACTATGCAAAAGGTGAGGTAAAACGGAAATCCTTAGATTTGATTGATACACAACTCGGACAATCACCGGCTTTTATTCTTGGTGATTTTAACTTTCAAGAAGGATCAAAAAATTATCAATATGCCAATCAATTATTTTCAGATACCAAATACAAAGCACTAGTTACAGAAGATACACCTACCTTTAATAACTATGGTAAGACTTCTTCAACAACAATTTGCGATTATATTTTTGTTAAAGGCGATGCTTTTCAAATTGATGCCTATCATGTCCTCAATGAAACTTTTAATGGCCAATATGCTTCTGATCACTATGGCGTAACTATAAAGGCTCATTTTGTTAAATAATAAATCAAAAACCCTTATTTTGAAATAAGGGTTTTTGAATTGTTAACAATACTCATATTTTTTAATAAAACCTAGTCCAATAGGATGTGGCCCCGTATGTACACCTATCGTTGCACCAATATGAATCTGCAAAACATCTTCACGATGAAAAAGTTCTTGAATCTTTTTTTGGAAATTGTCGGCTTCTTCTTTATCGTAACCATATCCCGTAATAAACTGATATTCGTCTGGATTTTGTTTATTCTTTGTAAAATACTCTTGTGCTAGACTCGTTGCTTTCAAAAATGATTTTTTTCTCGTGAAAGCAAGACCCTCCGAAAAAATTTCACCTTCTTTTAGCACAATAATCGGTTTAATCTTAAGGGTAGAACCAACCAACCCAATGAGTTTACCAATTCGACCACCATGTCGTAAATAATCGAGACTTCCCACAGTAAAGAAAATGCGACCCGTTTTCTTTATTTTTTCTGCCTTCTTGACAATTTCATCAAATGATAAACCATTTTCTTTCATTCGCACCAATTCTAGCACAAATAACCCTTGTACACCTGTATTTACCATAGAATCAATTACTGCAATTTTAGCATTTGGATATTTTTCTAAACATGTATTCTTAGCCACCATTGCACTATTATAAGAGCCACTGAACTTTGAAGTAATTGTCGCACAAATGATGCCTTTTCCCGCTTGAAGAGCGGTTTCAAATACTTCTATATAATCATTTACAGAAGGTAGCGCTGTAGATGGAAAGAGATTCGGATCTTCTACTAGCCGCTCATAAAATGCATTTACATCTAGTTCTTTTTTTTCTTTTAAATACGTATTGCCATCAAACGAAACGTAAAATGGCACTACTTGAATTTGCTTTTCTTGTACGATTGTATCAGGTAAATCACATGAACCATCTGATACAATAATGAAATCATTATTTTTTTGCTCTTTCATTTTGTTTTTTACTCCCTTGTGATAATTTTTTGAATCTCATTTAATATGTCAATTAGCATTTCTGTTTTTTCTATGCCCAAATCTTCTAATATTGAAATGATCCGTTTATCAAGCATTTCTAATTTGTGCGTAATCATGGCCTCTCCAAGTGGACTCAACATCAAATTGATTTTTCTTTTGTCTTTTTCGTTCTTATGAAACAAAATAAATTCTTTTTCATAAAGGGCATTGGAGATGGCAGTAACTCTTGCCTTGGTTATCCCCAAAGCTTCACTAATCTCAGAAGGATTCACTTCTTCTTTTCGATTATATAAATAGAGTAACACAGAGCCTTCACCCTCTAAAATTGAATCAAGTTGTCCAATAGGGGAATGACTATAAAAATGAGATAGTGTTTGTATTAATTCATTTTTTAAATCTTCGTATTTTTCCTTCATATCATTTTCCTCGTGTTATAATTAGTTAACACTATTAACATTTTACCTCATTTTGCACAAAATGTCAATTGAATTGAAAACAAATTATATTTGTAGTATACTATAGATAACATACGTGAAGGAGAATAAAATAATGAACCCTAAAGCAAGATTTTTAAATTATATTACGATCGACACCCAGTCCAATCCTTACACCAAAACAACCCCTAGCACAATGGGACAAAAAGAGTTAGGCAAATATTTGGTCAATGAATTACATGACTTAGGCATAACGAATGCTTATATAGATGAATTCGGATATGTCTATGCGTTTTTACCAAGCAATTGTGCATCCACACAAACAATTGGACTAATTGCGCATATGGATACTAGTTTTGATGCTTCAGGAAAAGGAATTTGTCCACAAATGATTTCCTCATACGATGGAAAAGACATTATCCTCAGTGAAAAAAATAAGATGATTCTTTCAAAAAAAGACTTTCCCTCTCTCGAGCAAAAAATCGGACATGAACTAATTGTAACCAATGGCGAAACTCTTCTTGGAGCAGATGATAAAGCAGGGATTTGTATTATCATTTCCGCAATTGAGCGTATTCTAAAGGAAAATTTACCTCATCCACAATTGCTCTTAACATTCACGCCTGATGAAGAAATCGGTGAAGGTACTGACCACTTTAACTATTCACTATATCAAAAATACAATTGTGATGTAGCATATACATTAGATGGTGGAGATATCCGATATATCAGTTTTGAAAATTTCAATGCCGCAAGTTGTCTATTCACTATCCATGGTACCTCAATCCATCCTGGTAGTGCAAAAGGAAAAATGCGCAATAGTATGCTGATTGGAATGGAAATACAATCGATGCTTCCTGTCTACCAAACACCCGAAGTAACTGAAAACCATGAGGGATTTTATCATTTGACCCATATGGAAGGGTGTGTTGAACAAACCACTATGGCATATATTATTCGCCATCATGATCAAAATGCATTTATGAAACAAAAGGAATTGGCAATCAAAATAGCCGAATACCTCAATGAAAAATATGGCGCATCTACAGTGGAGATTTCAATTCAAGATTCTTATTATAATATGCGAGAGCACATCCTTCAACGTCCAGAAGTACTGACTTATGCTATTAAAGCACTCAAACGCAATCATATAGAACCCGAATTTGAAGCTATTCGTGGTGGAACCGATGGTGCTCGACTCACCTTTGAAGGTATTTACACACCAAATTTGGGAACAGGTGGAGAAAACTTTCATGGTCCTTATGAATATTTAGATGTCACAGAAATGTATCAAATGATTGATGTGGTAATTACTTTATTGCAAGTCGTGACCGAAAAATAAAAGCCCCATTGGGCTTTTATTTTTTTATAGTTTCAATGATAATATTTTGTTTGGTTACAGGTGACTTTGAAATCACATAAGCAGATAACGCCAACTGAGTAGCTTCTTCTACTTGCTGAGCATTGGCATAAATTGTAACAAGCGTATCCCCATCAACCAATCTATCCCCCACCTTTTTATTCAGATAAATCCCCACAGCTGGATCAATATCTGCTTCTTTCGTACTACGCCCTGCCCCAAGTAGCATAGCGGCTTCTCCTATGGTTAAGGCATCAATCGACTCAATATAACCTATTTCTGTCCCTTCATATTTTAATTCAATAACCTCACTCGCTGTAGGTAATAAACTATAGTCATCAATCACAGCAACATCACCTTGTTGATATGCAACCATTTCTTTAAAACAAGTGAGTCCTCGTCCTTGGACAAGTGCATCTAATGCTTTTTCTCTTGCCAAAATAGGATTGGTTTCAAAACCAGTCATTTCTAGGATTTCCGCAGTAAGACTGATACAAAGTTCAGTAAAATCTTTAGGTCCTCTTCCCTTTAATGTTTCAATCGCCTCAATTACCTCTAATGCGTTACCTACTGCACATCCTAGTGGCTCTGACATATCAGTAAGCGTTGCTATCGTCTTTTTACCTGCTAATTCTCCTAGTTCGACCATTGTTTGAGCTAGTTTTCTAGCCTCACCCACTGATTTCATAAATGCACCACTGCCCACTTTTACATCAAGTGCAATCATATCTGCACCACTAGCTAATTTTTTAGACATAATTGACGAAGCAATGAGTGGGATAGAGTCAACTGTTCCCGTGACATCGCGTAATGCATACAATAACTTATCAGCAGGTACAACTTCTTTGGTTTGTCCGACAATGGCAATCCCTATCTGATTGACTTGTTGGTAAAAAGATTCAGCCGATAATTCGATTGTAAATCCTGGAATGGATTCTAATTTATCAAGAGTTCCTCCAGTATGCCCCAATCCTCTACCACTCATTTTAGCCATCTTTATGCCAAATGATGCGACAAGTGGTCCTACTACCAAACTTGTTTTATCCCCTACACCACCAGTAGAATGTTTATCCACTTTCATACCTTGAATAGGGGATAAATCCATTACATCTCCACTATGAAGCATCGCATGAGTCAATTGATAAATTTCTTGATCCTGCATCCCCTTAAAATAAATGGCCATCAATAGGGCGCTCATTTGATAATCTGGTATCCGCTTTTGGATACATCCTGTAATGATGAATTCAATTTCTGCTTTACTTAGGGATTCCCCGTGTTTTTTCTTTTCGATACAATCGATCATTCTCATAATATATTCCTCATTCTTTTTTCTATTTCCTTAATCAATATCAAGTGTTTTCGCATTAAAATACATCTTCTACTTTTTGTTGTTCTTCAAAACGCCGAACATATCTTTTTGAAGGACGCATATGCGGATAAGTATGCCGCATTTTTGTAATCGCTTCTTTAACTTGTAACTCACAATGCGTTGCAAGTTCATGGGTAGGATAATTTTTTGCTTCTTCTGATGTCATCACTTCAACAATTTCAATGTGAACAGGCGTATAACAAAAAGGAATGCTCAAACGTTTGCGATAGGAACCATCAAGTGCACAAAGCACAAGTGTACCACCTGATTTTTGAGCAATTTTAAACGAACCTGCTTTGAAATGGTGCAATCCTATCCCTCTAGAACGGGTCCCTTCCGGATAAATTGAAAAATGCACACCTTTTTTTACTTTTTGAATAATCCTCACTACAGACTCCATCGCTTCTCGGTCATCATCTCGGTCAATAGAAACACCTCCTAGCGCTCTTGCCATTGGACCTGCAAAGATATATCGATCAATCACTTTTTTATACATTGTAGCATGAGGTATTTTTGAAAAGGCTGCGTGATATATCAAAGGATCAATATAACTTTGGTGATTGGAATAAAAGACATAGGTCATATGAGGGGGTAGTTTTTCCATACCATGCACATAGATGCGAATTCCTAACCAAAAACAAGAAAATTTAGCAACATCCGTCATAAAACGCCAACGTTTGGGATCACTTGGATCCTCTTTTTTCTCAAAATGTTTTCCCAATAAAGGGAGGAGTATCAAAATGATCACACAAAATATGGCAACCACCGCCAAAAGGGTAGCAAGCGATAGAAGAATAGCCCAAACAAAAAATAATCCTTGATAAAGAGCATACCCCAATACACCTATAGGTAAAAGGATAGCCAATATAATCGATAAAGTTAAGAGCATTTTTTCACCCGCTGATATATCTCAAAACTGAGGTGTCCAACCTCTTTTTTTTGAAGAATTGAAAATTCTGATAACGGAATATCTAAATAGATATCACCAAAATGCGTTTTGTGAATTCGCGTTAAATAAAGATATTCTACCTTTGGCAATAGTGCTTCATAAACTGATTTTCCACCAATAATAAATAGTTTTTCATCACTATTTTGATATTGGTTGAGCAATTGGTCCAAATCTTCTACAATAATTCCTCCACCCACTAGTTCTTTTTCATAGGTTAGTACATAATTGATACGTTGAGGAAGTGCCTTTTGATTGCGATTGATAATCGATAGATAGGTATTATATCCCATTAAAACGGCGTTTCCTAATGTCATTTTTTTAAAATATTTTAAATCCTCTGGTTCATACCATGGCAATTGGTTCCCATTTCCAATTAAAAATTGGTCATCTACTGCAACAATCATTGCTATCATTATACGGCCACCTTTCCTTTGATTCCCTTATGAGGGTTATAATCTATGAGTTCAAAATCTTCATACACAAAATCTTCAATTTGCTCTGTCTCTTTATGAATAATCAATCGAGGTAAAGCTCTAGGTGCTCTTTTGAGTTGTTTCTCAATTTGTTCTAAATGATTGCTGTAAATATGCGCATCACCTAAAGTATGTATAAATTCACCTAATTCCAAATGACAAACTTTTGCAACCATCATTGTAAGAAGCGCATAAGATGCTATATTAAATGGTACACCTAGAAATAAATCAGCAGAGCGTTGATACAACATACATGAAAGTTTGCCATCATTCACATAAAATTGAAACAAGGAATGACATGGAGGCAAAGCCATTTGACTAACTTCAAGTGGATTCCATGCACATACAATGAGTCTTCTTGAATCAGGATTTTGACGAATTTGATCAATCACTTCTTTGAGTTGATCAACATAGTGATCTTCTGTGCCAAAATGTCTCCACTGTTTACCATATACGGGACCTAAATCACCATATTGTTTCGCAAAGGATGAATCAGTCTTGATTTTTTCCGCAAACTCTTCTAACGTCTCCCCCTGAAAAGCAGCAGATTTTCGGTATGATTCATAGGGCCATTCATTCCAAATACGAACATCATGATCAACTAGATATTTGATGTTGGTATCACCTTTGATAAACCACAATAATTCATAAATAATCGATTTTAGATGTACCCTTTTGGTTGTAAGGAGAGGAAAACCCTCATTCAAATCAAATCGCATTTGTGCACCAAAATATGAAATCGTTCCTGTACCCGTGCGATCTGATTTTTGATGTCCTTCCGTCAATACCTTCTTACACAAATCTAAATACTGTTTCACTTCTGCCTCCTATAATGATAAAAGTTAGCGTCTAAAACACTAACTCCATATGTCAATTTCGTCGTGTGATTTCTTATTTCACACCAAATACAAAATACTCTTTCATTTTATCATAATTTTAAATTTTTCTCAACTGATATGAATAGATTCACCTTTCAATATTATTGGAAATCTCTTTTATACTACCCTCATTCTTCAAAAGCATTCTATATTTCATTTTCATCATTTGATGGATTCAATTCTGTTATTGTCTTTTAGTATCAGTCATAAAATAAAAAAAGACGCATAAATTCTTACAAAATCTATCCTATTGCTAAATTACAACATTCCATACTGAAATCGATTTTGTACCCTTTTTAATAATCTAGATATAATTATGCTTAATGCAATACTTATGCCAATGCAACTGAGTTGGTAAATCGTATGATTAAAAGTCACCTCAAATCCTAATCTAGATAAAATGCGCCATAAATTTTCCTGTACCTTTTCGTGGGTCAAATAGATTTCTAATGTATATCCACCCAAAAATACAATAGGTATATTCAACAACTTCAAATATCTTTGATTCAATCTATATATAAAAGACAATGCCAATACAATCATTATAGACAATGGTATATAGAAGAGATTACGCAAAAATGCAAGACTTGAAAACTGTTTGAACAAAACATAAGTTACTATACTAGTAGCAATTAATATCATCATATGCATAAGCCGTAAAGATTGATTTTCATATACCTTTTTTCCAAAAAAACAACCTATCAAGAAAATAGGAATACGGAAAATAAAAATATGCAAATGCGGAAAATATACATATCCCATATAACAAATCATCCCTATTCCCATCAAAGCAGCCAAAAGCCAATAAGTTTTATACTGATATTTTGAAAAGAACACTCTATAAATCAAAGGATACATCCAATAAAACACCAAGATGCTCGCCAAAACCAAGGCACATTCCCTAATCCATGAATACAAAAATCTAGCATAGTATAATTGAGCAAAAACTGTTTTATATCTAGTGTTTGAATCAAATTGAAATATCCAAATACAATGCCATAAAAAAATAAATAGTACGGAAGTACTTTCATGCATCTTTTCTTGTAAAAAGACGAAACAGTTGTATAATGCTGATAGGAGAAATAAAGACAAATACCTGACATCAAGAAAAAAATTTCAACTCCACAATCACCATACGCTTTGATAGTTTGAAAAACAATGTTATTTACAGATAATCCACAATGAAAAAAAACAATCCATAAAATAGTTATCCCATAAATAAAATTACGTGCCTTACTAATGTATCTTAGTTCAAATTGCAGATTCAACATTATGTCACCACACTTTTCTTTGATAAAACTTTATATAAATATTGTATCAAAAGCAATCTTTTTTTACAAATTATCTACACTTATTCCCTGATTTCTTTTATACAATTAAATTCAAATTTATCTTCTCTTTCTACCATTTATTTTTTTGCCTCACATACTTATTTGCAATCAAAGAGTACCTTTTTCAATGGATTACCAAAAAGCAAAAATTTTGTAGGATAAAATAATAGCCAAAAAAAGTGTTTTAGTGTATAATAATAAAGCACGCTATAGGGTTATCGCCAAGTGGTAAGGCAACGGGTTCTGACCCCGTCATTCGTAGGTTCGAATCCTACTAACCCTGCCATTTATGCTTTATTCAAGGTCTTCTTATGCTATCCTATTTGAAGACCTTTTTATTATGATTGGCCATATAAAAAGGGGTACCGCTACATTTAGAAAATACATTGTAGTTCAAAAAGATAATGACATATTGTAAAATAAGATGTCTATTGATAGAAAAAAATCCATAAATAGCGTATAATCTAGACGTAAAAAATAAGATCGAGGATAATTATGGTTTAGATTGTTTATCATTATTAGCTGCCGTTTTTACCGCACTAACATCAATTCTTGCTAAACTAGGCATTCGACAGGTAAATTCCAATTTTGCAACATGCTATCGAACAGGAATAGTGGTTTTATTTTCACTACTTCTTTGCATTATCAGCGGAAGCATCAAGGATTTTCCTGCATTGCATATCAATAATTGGGTATTTCTGATTTTATCGGGCATTGCAACTGGATGTTCGTGGCTTTGTTATTATAAAGCTATACAAATTGGAAATATCAATCAAGTCATTCCCATTGATAAATCTGGATTCATATTCACAACGATCTTGTTTATGATTTTCTTCTTTGATGATACGACAAAACATGGCGACTTAGTTACAATCATTATGCTGCTTTTATCTATGTTATTGATGTTTTTAGGAACACGATTCATGGTCGAAAAGCAAGCAAAACAAGATAGCACATCCAAATATGACCTGCTTTTTGCCATTTTATCAACTATATTGGCGGCATTTGTATCCCTATTTATTAAGATAGGGTTAAACGGCGTTTCGAGTGATTTGGGTACTTTCATCTGGACAATCATTGTGCTGATATTTTCTTTTGGGATTGTTCTATTCCATAAAGATTACCTAGGGTGTACAAAAATTAGCCGTACTGCTTGGATATGCTTGAGCCTATCTGGCATAGCTACAGGCTGTGCATGGCTATGTGAATATAGTGCTTACAATATAGTAGGAATCAATCCCGTTGCGGTTAATTCAATCGGAAAATTATCACTATTACTAACTATGTTTTCTCCTATTTTATTTTAAAAGAAAGATTTACAAAAAAACACTAATTGGTTTAGGACTATTGACGCTAGGAATTTTACTCATTATCTTCTTTAGTTTATAACCATTTTGACATATCCCCATACATATCAAATGAATATATTTTAAAAATACATAAATATTTGTATACTTGAGGAGGAAGATACAATGATTTTTGAAAAAGCAGTACTGAAAGCCTATCAAACAATGGCTTATACAAGATGTGATGACACTGGAACAGCCTTTTACTTTTCGAATAAAGATTTTCCTAGATTACATCAAAAACCATTTTCCTTTTATGCAACAGCAGGACATCTATTGCAAGGTTATTTTTATTATTATGACCACCCTATTCCTCATCGCATCATTATATTTGAGCATGGGTTTGGTGGTGGGCATCGCTCTTATATGAAAGAAATAGAGCGACTATGTAGAGCCCATTATCTGGTATTCGCTTATGATCACACAGGGTGTATGACATCTGGTGGACATGATACCAACGGAATGGCACAATCATTATGTGATTTGAATGACTGCATCTATGCCCTTCAATCAAATAGTCAATTGAAACAATTTGATATATCGGTAGTAGGTCATAGTTGGGGTGGTTTTTCAACTTTGAATATTTCAGCAATTCATCCTGAAATATCTAAAATAGTCGTTTTGTCTGGTTTTATATCTGTTTCATCTCTCATTGACAGCTACTTTGGCGGAATTTTGAAAGGATTTCGAAAATCAATTCTAGAAATTGAAGAAAAGGCCAACCCAGTATTTGTGAAATATAACGCCATTGAATCACTAGCCAAGTCAAATGTTGAAGCATTGCTTATTTATTCCGATAATGACACTTTATGCAAAAAAGAAGCACATTACGATCCGCTGTATCGACAGTTCTCTACAAAAAAGAATATCCATTTTCATCTTGTTCATCATAAAGGACATAATCCCAATTATACAGAACAGGCGGTAAAATATCTTGAAACCTATCTCAGTCAAAAAAGAAAGCAAACGAAACACAAATTACTTGAAACGACAGAGCAAAAAGAAAAATTTGTTTCTTCTTTTGACTGGAATAAAATGACAGAGCAGGATGAAGAAGTATGGTCTCTCATTCTTAAACATTTAGAATAACAATGTAGTCTATAAATATTTAAAATAAATATTCAATCACTAAAAAAGATAAGTTCAAATTGAACTTATCTTTTTTTATACTTCTTCCCTTTTTTTTTTAACTGATTCCAGTATTTTTCTTTTTCATAAACGAATCCATACTTTAAACAACGAGAATTACTGTTTTTTCACATAACATTATTTTGCATTCAAATTTTTAAGCCAATTATTCTATACTAATTTCTTCAATATGATTACATCCCTTTTTGTCATGCCTATAATTGGTACATCCCATAAAATAATGATTGGCATCTTTCATTTTTTTTACTATCATGTATCCATCACATTCACTACAACAATGAATATTCCCTGGACTTCGCATATCATTTGTCATAAACCCGCATAATTCTGGTTCATTTGTGCAAATATACAATTTCAATCCATATCCTTTATTCTGCTTTAATTGTAATGGATATCCACACTTTGGACATTTACTTCTCGCTTTCTGAATTTCTTTCACTTCTTTTTCTATTTCCCCGTGCAGAATAATTCCATCGTAATCATTCAATAGTTCCAATACAAATTTTGAAGGATGCGTTTGGGGGGCCAATATAAATACTCTATTTTTTGTCCTTGTTAGTGCAACATAAAACAACCTTCTTTCCTCAGCATATTCATAATTTTTATCCTCTACCATCACACATTTTAAAATCGGATCATCATCAATTTGTGAGGGAAAGCCATATCGCGTATGACTAGCATTAATAATAATTACATTATCATATGTAAGTCCTTTTGAACTATGTGCCGTAAGAAAAGACAATTTTGCTTGCGGGAACTTTTTTGACCTTAATTGATTACTATTTTTATCTGATTCAAATAAACCAGTCCTACACAATTGGTCACCATCAAATCCATATCTTCCTATTAAAAGTATATTACTTTTTATTCCGTCTACTTGAATTATTTTTTCAATCACATCTTCCAATAATTTTGCCTTTTCATATAGCACTCCTTTTAGACCAGGCTTCTCATTTTTACTGTAAATATCGCTATATGTAAATATTACAACTGGTTTTTTTATGGTTTTAGGTGATTTTAACTTTTTTGAAATTTGGGAAGTATTTTTTTGAATAAATCCTCCAGCAATATCAATCAATTCTTGCGAATTACGATATGTATTTGTAATTTTCAAAACTTCTGCATATCCCATTTCTTCTTCAAATTTCCGAAAAAGATCTATCTCTGAACCTGAGAAAGCATAAATGGATTGCCAATCATCGCCAACAACACAAATTTTTGCCTCACAAACCTCATGTAGTGCCTTTACTAAATTAAATCTTTGTCTAGATATGTCTTGATATTCATCTATAATGATATACTTAAAATGAATTTGTTTTTGAACCGACTTTGCTTCCTTTAAAAGTCTTGCAGATTCATTAATCATATCTTCAAAATCAATGGCATTTTTTTCCTTTAAATAGGATTGATAATATAAATATACTTTTTCTAAAATATTCAGAAATAGAATGTTTCGTGGATTTTTCGTTTTTGCCCTTAAAATCGAAAAATCTTCTTGATGATAATCTCTAGTCTTAAATAGGTGTATGAATCGAGAAGCAAGCATAGAAAATCGAATAATATATTTTTCTTGATCACAAGTTCTAATCTTCGTATAGACTTCGTCATCAGACCTTTTTTTCAATTCAAACCCCTTTTTGATTAATTCTTCCTCAAGGTGTTCTATCAAACTTCTTTGATCATTATACTTAGAAAATGTCCAAATGAGATCAGTACCATATCTTTTATGATGTTCGATTTTATTCTTCATATTTGCAATATAATTGACTAGTTCTTCTTCAGTATATCGATCATTTTTGTAATCTTCACTAATGCCAAAATGCTCTAAATAACATGCTTTTGTTCCTTGTACAATATAAAAATCTGGTGTATATATTTTTTTGGAATTTGGTATTTTAAACTGATAGGGCTTTTCATATTCATATTCAATATTATGTAGATATAAATAATTAGCAATTTGTACTTCCTGAATCGAGCGTAAAAATTCATTTTTAATTGTTTTTTGTTCCTTTGTTCTCGCATCTATTATAGTTTGATTAACTTCATTTAAATTACTTTTTAATGTCGTATAATCCTTTCTTTCTTTGTAATCCAAGAATTCTTCTTTACTCAATTTTTCTAAAAATTCTTCAGGAATATCCAAATAATAGCCATATAGTAGAATGAGTTGTCTTAATAATTCTTTGTCTTCTATGACCAATGAAGTCAAATAATTATGAATTGGCCAAAAATTATCCCGCTCAATTTGTGAGGTCGAAGTAGTCGTATCTTTTAAAATAATAGCACGACCTGCAGAATGAAAAGTAGCAATGGGACAATGAATTCCCAGTTGCTTATTAATTCGTTCTTTTAATTCTTTTACTGCCTTGTTTGTAAATGAAATAATTAATATATCTTCAGGTTTAATATTTTTTTTATCAACCAAATATTTTACTTTCGCTGCTATAGTTGTTGTTTTACCTGCACCTGCCCCAGCAATAACGATATTATGATCTTCATCCGTAAGAACTACTCTTCTTTGTTCTTCATCTAATTTCAAATGGCTATTACACTCTAATAATATATCATCCAAATATTGTTTCTCTTTATCCATTGTTTTTTGAATATATTCCTCATTTCTTTTTTTAAGCAATGGATAAAAATTCTTATACATATCTAAATACAACAATACATTATCTATTAAAAATGAATATTTATTACAATATGACTTTAAATCTCCACTTTTATTCATCCTTTCAAAAAATGAAACATTGTTCATCTCATATTCATAATAGTCATCTACAAGACTTCTACTGATATATTGATTTGATGAAAATAGTTCTATTTTCCATTTCCAAAAGAGAATTAAACTATGAATTTCATCTGAAAAAGAAATAGGGCGAGTCATTGATTTTGAAAATATTTTTTTTAATAAATTAGGCTTTTCTACTTTAGATTTAAAACCACAACAATTACAACATCCTTTATTTAAATCACTTCCACATATTAGACATTGCATAGTTTATTCCTCCTCCCTTTTAAATTGAATGGATTGTATACCATTCTACTTTGAATTTACCATTTCAATATTTCCACCATCGTACTTTTAATCCTATCATTACTAAATTATATCGTAAACTGCCTGATGACTTTTTTTGAGATTAGCCTGTCACACCAATACTCTTGAAGTACATCTTCTCTTGAATGATTGAAATCATCAAATGTACCAACATCCCCAAACCAAACATCAAAATGATCATATGCATGTTCATTGTAAGTATCCCGATTCGATAGAGAATATAAAATAAACCATAATAACCCATGTTGATAATGAATGAATTGATTGCATTGTACTTTGTTTTTCCCATGCCAATAAAAATACTATCTGGTATAACCGAAAATGCATAAGCCATATAAAATGGAATCAACTGGATGGTAATGAGAAATACCTCATATGCATTATCTAGTTGATTACAGAATCGATAGTACAAATACCATAAAGGAATTGTAATTATCCACAATAAACATACGCCAATTGTAATCAAACGATATTGTCGTTGTTTAAAATATAGATTTTCTATTTGACAGTCTCTTTTGATTACTTCACTAAGAGCTGTTATGGGTATCAATAGCCATCCCCATATAAAATTATTAGCATTCCAATAATTACCTTGTTCTGACACCATATTTACCATTTTACATACCATCAATGCATAAATTAAATTATCCATCAAAGATTGTAGGCCAGAAAATAATCCAATTTTTGCCCAATTTTTAAATATAGTCCAAGTCCCTTTTTCCCATTTAGAGATACGAATAAAGTAATTTAGGCGCAAAATTAGAATTCCAACTCCTGCCATCAAAAGGTTTATTACTGCATTCGATATAGCTACTCCATTGATTCCCCAATGTGGAATACAAAAATAATCTGAAACAACCAATAATAGACAGTTCACCACCAGCAATATATACATATTTTTCGCCTTTCCCACTACAACAAAAATAACATTCGTAAAACTAGTGAGTATCCCAATAGCAAAAGCAATCGTTTCTAACTGTAAATATCGATTCACTGTTTTCACATCAATCGTTTCAGGATTCATTCCTAGAACAAGATATTTACCATAAATAAAAATTCCTATCGAAAACATCAAATAGAGGAAAAAAACAATCGTACCTAAGCGAAATACATTGTCTTGAAAACTTCTTCTTTCCTTAAATAATTGATTAAAAATAGCATATAGTGGCACAATCAAAAAAGCTTGTAGCGTTTCATTTATCAAATCAAACCATTCCATTTGGCCAATCACATCAAAAGCATCTGTAGAAATTGTCGTTGAAATTAAAAACGTTCTAAGCATTTGATAAACCGCAGGAAACAAAGAAAGCACAGATAGTGCAATAAAAAGTTTCCAATCAAAAAATTTAAGTTCTTTCATTCGTTCTTTTATCTTCATACTTCCCCCATTTTCTTATGATTTCTTTCAATTTCACTAT
>CATLBQ010000022.1 GCA_949879765.1 uncultured Bacilli bacterium | reverse complement strand
CAAAACATGTACAGTCTGTGGAACAACCGTAGGAGAACCAAAGAAAGGATGTAAGAAAGCCAGTGCCATGACACTGATAGCAAGTATCCTTGCCTTAACCACCACTATGATGATATTTAGAAAGAAGAAATAAAGGAGCGAAAAATATGAAATTATGTAAGTATAATACGGATGAAGTTATCCGTTATTGGGATACTCAAGAAGAAATTGATATTCCTGAATACCAATTTAAGACAGATGATGTTCGAGGAGTTTGGGTATCGAATGTATCCAATATTGATACTCCTAAGGGATTATCTATGTTAGAATATCAAGAATATTTGCGAAATATGATTGCGAATATCGCTAGTTATAATATGAATACAATTGTGTTTCAGGTTCGTCCTGCATCAGATGCCTATTATGTATCTAAATTCAATCCTTGGTCTAGGTATATTACAGGTACAGAGGGAAAAGATCCTGGGTTTGATGTACTTCAATTTGTAATTGATGAAGCAAAGCAATATGGTATTCGAATTCATGCATGGATGAATCCGTACCGAGTAAGTGTGTCTAGTCTTAATGTAGAAAATACGTCTATTGAAGAAGCAGCGAATGCCTATTTATCGACATTAGATGATAAAAATTTTGCAAAGCAACATCCAGAACATACCTTAGTTGATGGGGCAAATAAAATTATTCTTCGTCCATCTCACCCAGAAGTTATAGATTTTGTTACTCAATCGATTATGGAAGTGGTTGAAAATTATGATGTAGAGGGTGTGCATATTGATGATTATTTCTATCCTTATGGTAAAATCCCTTTTGAAAGAGAAGAACAAGATTACTATATGTATCGCGAATCAGAACACCAAACTTTCGATGATTGGCGAAGAAGCAATGTAGATAAGATGATTAAAAATATTCACGATGAATTGAAAAAATCGTTTAGTAAAACGGGGAAGAAAGTAGCATTTGGTATTAGTCCTTTCGCAGTATATAGGACACACAGCTCCTTAGTCGAAGGAGGATGGGAAAAAGGATCGTTCCATTCTGCAGGTGCACTACAATGCTATAGTGAACTATATTCGGATGTCTATAAGTGGATGAAAGAACAATGGATTGACTATGTTGTACCTCAAGTTTATTTTCCATTTGAAAGGGTGGATGCGCGATATCACGATTTAACCAAGTGGTGGAATGATATTGCCAAAGAAACGAAAACAACATTATATATTGGTCAAGGATTATATCAAATGGGCTCAAATGAATATTGGCAAAATAAAGAAGAAATAGCTAACCAACTGAAATTTAATTGCCAGTTTGACCATATTAGTGGAACTATCTTCTTTACGTATAAAGACCTTGTAAAAGGACAAAATGAGATTAAGGATGCTGCATTAGATACAATTCGAGCACTTTGGTGCAAATAAGACTTTAAAAAATACATAAAAAGAGTCAGATACTGTAATGTATTTGACTCTTTTTATTTGCAAAAAAAGGCATTCCAAAAAATACTGATATGAAAAATAGTCTATCGCTTGAATAAAAACGTTTTCTTTGGTATAATAAGATAGATATTATGGCATAATGCCGGCATATTGCTTTTTTGCTAGTATTACTTATAGAAAAGGAGGAAAGAAAATTGTCATATATTTTTCCTAGACCCCAACAAATCATAACGAAACCAACCTATTTGACCAATAAAAAGGTTGGAAAAATTGTCAATGATTTTAGTCAAAACTTAATAGATGTGGGTTGCAGTTTCATAGAACAAAACCAAACATCTAAAACAGTGCTGTTGATAAAGCAAACAAATGATATTTTGCATGATGAAGGCTATACATTACAAATTGATGAGTCTGAAATTCGAATTGATGCCAAAACAGAACAAGGGGCATTTTATGCCTTGATGAGTTTACAATGGCTTTTTATACCATCCAAAATTGAAAGCGTTATTATTAAAGATGAACCTGATTTAAAGGTACGTGGTGTAATGATTGATATCAGTAGAAGCAAAGTACCTCTGGTAGAGACGTTAAAACAGATGATTGATTGGTTATCTCGTTTAAAGTACAATCACATAGAACTTTATGTAGAGGGATTTTCTTTTGAGTATCAACATTTTTCACAAGTATTAAAAGGTGGCAATTACTTGACCCTTGAACAATATCTTGACATAGAAGATTATGCTATCAAACATTATATGGACTTTGTACCGAATCAAAACGGATTTGGTCATATGGGTGAATGGTTAAAACAAGAAGAGTTTCACTATTTAGCAGAATGTCCTGAAGGATTTCGTATTTGGGGAAGCAAACGTACTTCCGCAACCTTAAATCCAACTGATCCCGATTCAGTGAAGTTGGTTCAACAAATGTATCAAGATATGTTGCCTTATACAAAATCAGCTTATTTCAATATGAACTTTGATGAACCCTATGAATTAGGCCATGGTAAAAGTAAATCTCAATGTGAAAAAACTTCTGTTGAAGATGTTTACATTGACTATTTCAATACATTAGCTGATATAGTAAGAAGTTATCATAAAACACCAATGCTTTGGGGGGATGTATTAGTCAAACACCCTGAAAAGGTAAAGGTATTACCCAAAGATGTTGTTTTTATTGACTGGGGGTATCATAAAACGTATGATTTTTTCAGCCATGCTAAAATGTTAGAAGAGAATAATGTACAATATATATTAGCACCCGGTACAGCAACGTGGTCAACGGTTACAGGAAGATACATTGATATGAAAACCACTATTGAAAATAGTACAAGTGCAGCTAAAGTCCATCACGGATTGGGTATCCTTCTTACTGATTGGGGAGATATAGGTCACTTACAGTATTTGCCAAGTAGTTATTTGGGGTTTGCTTATGGGGCCATCTTATCTTGGTCAAAGGGAAGTATAGAAGATGCAAAGATGTGTCTACGCATGTATGTAAATGATGATTATCTTGCTAAGGCGATAATTGAATTATCAACGTATCATGAATTAGAAGGAGAATATCGTGACTATGGTAGTCGGTTATTTAACGCTATTTTATGGGCTGAACATTCCTTGCTAGAGGAAAATAAAATGGACTTTTACTTGGATCGAATGCGTTCCAATTTATTAGATAAAGATGCATATCAAAAAGTGAAGCAATTATTCGAACAAGCAAAAGCAGATTTGAATCTAGCAAAAGATTCATTAGAAAAACGAGAAATGGAAAATGGGTTATCATTGTTGAATGTTTTACTTGAAATCAATGATAAACTCAACAGTTATATAGCAGGTTGTGTTGTTTCTTTTGAAAAAGAAGTAGAAACCTTAAAACAGTATTTGATTCGGCATAAACAATTATGGGATGCAAGAAATATTCAAGCAGGTTATGTATGTAGTGCCAATCGAATCAATTGGCTTATCGATATGCTAATGCACTTAGATAGAAAGGAGAAAATATGAGAAAGGCCAAAAAAATCTTTTTGAGTTGTTTTGTCGTAACACTAGTTATGATGATGTTTTCTTTGACAGCATGTAAAGAGAAGAAAAACGAAATTGGTAGTGGCAGTGAACCCACCAAAATCGTTAAAAATGGGTATCAACTGTACAAAGAGTCCAAAGAAAACCATTTACCTAAAGATGTTGAAATTGCAATTGATGGTGCAAACTTTGATGCAACTTCAACCAATAGTGTGATACAAATTGATTTAACAGAAGCAGGATTAAATCCCGAAACAGACAAGGGCAAACAAAATCTATTACAATTGGTGAGTTGTTTTAGTAACACAGATTATGGAAAAACAGAACTTCAGTATATATATGATGGCATTTTTGGAAAAGCCAACCATACGAGTATCTATAATGAGGAAAGAAAAGCAGAATTAGACACCATTGTAAAAGAAAGCAAGCATTTGATGGACAATCGTGCAAGCAAGACAGATTCAGTGTTGGTTCATAAAAATATTGGTGAAGTAACTTGGAAGGTAAATGTAGAAGAAGCAGGATTTTATAATCTAAAACTAAACTATTTTACAATTACTGGATATAGTTCTTCTATAGAAAGAAAGTTAAAAATCAATGGCCAAGTACCATTTGAAGGGGCAGATAGCTTTACATTTTCAAGGGTTTGGAAAGATGCGGATGCTTCTTTTGATGAAAATGGTAATTTTAAAGTAGACACCAATGGCAATGATTTAAAACCCCAACAAGTTGAAGTATATACATTTAGAGAAAGTTATTTCAAAGATGATATGGGGTATACTACAGAGCCTTATATGTTTTATCTAGAAGCGGGTGAAAATACAATCACACTTGCTTCTATCAAAGAACCTATGATTATTGATCAAATTTCAGTTGTGTCTGTGGTTGAAACGCCTACGTATGAAACTTATCTTGAAAATCTAAAAGCAACCTATGGGGAACCTAGTTTGAAAAAACAAACAACAGGTCCTATTCAAGCTGAAAAAGCAACGTATAAATCTTCTCCAACATTGTATGCAATTACTGACCGTTCTTCATCTAATACTACACCATTTAGTTTAAAGGTGACAAAAAAGAATGCTATTGGTGGAAATCAATGGAAGGTATTAGGCGATTGGATTTCTTGGGAATTTAGCGTACCAGAAAATGGATATTATAATATTTCTATGCGTGCTAGACAAAATTTAGTTCGTGGAATGTATTCTAGCCGTATAGCTTATATTAGTGAAAATCAAGGTGCTAACCAAGTATTATTTGATGAATTAAATGACGTTCAGTTTTCATTCTCAAGTGATTGGCAAAATGTAACATTAGGAAATGGGAAAGAAGACTATTTATTCTATTTTGAAAAAGGAAAGAGTTATACTTTTACAATGGAAGTAACACTTGGTGCATATGCTCCGTTGATTGAGCGAATTCAATCAACGATTGATGAATTAAGTCGGACATATCGTGAAATTGTATCTTATACAACCACTTCACCCGATAAAAATCGTGACTATGAGTTGACTGCAAAATTTCCTCATTTGATTGAAAATTTAACAAATTATTATTTGGACCTAAAAGATGTTTCAGAAAGCATCGCTGAAATCTCTGGTGGAGGTTCTGATAAAACAGGTGTAATTGATGCAATGGTTACACAACTTGAAACATTTATTTCTAAGCCACGTTCCATTACGCAAAAGCTCAGTTCATTCAGTAATAATATTTCATCATTAGGTACACTACTTACACAATTAAGAGAATTACCACTTGCAATTGACTATATTGAAGTACATACACCAGATATAGAATTACCAAAAGCAAATGAAGGTTTCTTTAGAAAAATGTGGAATGGTATATGTTCATTCGTCTTATCTTTCTTCATTGATTATTCTACAATTGGTGATACAATAGAAAATGAAACAGAAGGACAAAATGAATCTATTGAAGTATGGATGACACTAGGTCGTGACCAAGCTAATGTTGTGCGAAATTTAATTGATACCACATTTACAAAAGAAACAGGAATCAAAGTCAACTTGAAATTAACTGGTGCAGATGTATTGTTAAAAGCTACATTGGCTGGAATCGGTCCAGATGTCGCACTTAATGTAGATTCAAGTTTACCAGTCAATTATGCGCTTCGTAATGCTGTATATGATTTAACAAACTTTGATGATTTCTGGGATACTGTATATGCATTACCAGATAATACGACGGATATTTCTTCAGCAATGGCGTATGAAAATGTTTATCATGCCTCATCATTGCGTCAGTTCCAATTCTATTCCATTACAAATGCCGATATTGAAGCAGCCAATAAAGGGGATGCCAATGCCAAGGCTAAAGTAGATGCATATTATGCAGTTCAAGATTATTGTGATCAACAGGGTATAAAAAAAGAAGATTTATTTGACAGTTCAACATATACAAAAGAAGAATTACAAAATAATATTAAGGGTATCTATGCACTTCCAGAAAAACAAATTTTCATGGTGATGTTTGTAAGAGATGATATTTTTGAAGAAAATGGCTGGAACGATATCTTATTTAAAGATCCAGTAACTGGTGAATATAGTGATGATGTGGTGACATGGGATAGTGTAATTGATCTTGTTGCAAAACTACAAACCAAACAATTGCAATTCTATCTACCTGTAAATGACGCAGGGGCAAATGCATTAAATCCAGTATTTGTTTCTATGTTATATCAAAATGGTGGTGAACTCTATACCAATGATAATAAAGAAACAGGATTAATGAGTGATTCCGCAATGCGTTCATTTGAATATTGGACAGAATTTTATACATTATATTCTTTCCCTAAATCAGCAAGTTTTGTAAATCGTTTTAGATCAGGTGAAATGCCAATTGGTATAGCTTATTATGAAACATATAATACACTAAGTGTATTTGCTCCAGAATTAAAGGGCAAATGGTCTTTCCATTTGATACCAGGTACATATAATGAAGAAACAGGTAAGGTTGATCATACTTCTACAGCCAGTGGTACAGGTGCTGTAATTATGAAACAATCCAATAAATTATCAGATGCCAAAAAACAAGCCAAATATGATGCATCTTGGTCATTCTTAAAATGGTGGACAGGTGCAGAGGCACAAGCACAATTTGGTCGTGAAATGGAAGGAATTTTAGGCTCTGCTGCACGTCATGCTACGGCGAATGTAAAAGCATTCCAGTCTCTTGCATGGCCACAAAGCGATTTAGATAAGTTGATGCTACAATGGAGTCAAGTACATGAAATGCCACAAGTAGCAGGTAGTTATATTATCGGTCGTGAAGTTGAAAATGCGTATCGTGAAGTTGTTAATAATTATTACAATGCCAAAGAAACATTGGTAGAATATTGTGGTAATATTAATGATGAAATTAACCGAAAAAGAAAAGAATTTGATTTACCTACGGTAGATGAAGACTAAGGAAAGGAGAAGAACATGGGAGGAAAAATAGCTGTAATTATTATGCTAGTTATCACAGTTGTAATACTAACATATCTCTTTATCTTAGTGATTACAGGTGGTAAAAAAGAAAAATTAAATTTTAAGCGCATCCATCAGGATAAAAAAGCGAGACAAGCAGAAAAAAATGCAATGACTCGTGAGGAAAAAGCGGCAGAAAAAGCAGCTTTAAAGCAAGCACTAAAAGAAAAACGTGCAGAACAAAAACAAGCTGATGCAGAATATGATGCAATGGTTAAAGCCAATATTGCAGAATATAAGAAAGAATTTGCAGAAGTAAAAGAAAAATTTAAAGTTATTGATAGCGAATATCAAGAAGTATCCAAACGATATAAACTTTGGGCAGCAGAAAACCCCGATTTGGTTGTTATAGATGATCCAGAAGCAGAAGAAATTCCTGTAAAAGATCCGTTACAAATTGAATTTGAGGAAAAAGAAAAAGCATATTTAGAATACGCTAAAGTCTATGAAAGGGCGGCTCAAAAGTTAAGAATTGAAAAAGATCGTGGCTCATTTATTCGTAAAGTAGATAGATGGAGTAAAAGAGGCGGAAGACTACGTAGAGAAATTTTCGTTAAGAGACAATATTATTACTTGGTTGCTCCTTATACGATTTTGTTCTTTATCTTTACAGTTGTTCCCGTACTAATGTCTTTATTCCTTAGTTTTACTTATTTTAATCTATTGGAATTTCCTACATTTGTTGGTTGGGATAACTATAAAGCACTATTTGTAGATGATAAAGTATTTATGATTGCCATTAAAAATACGGCGATTCTTGCTGTAATTACAGGACCTGTTAGTTATATTATGGCATTCGTATTTGCATGGTTAATCAATGAATTAAAACCATTATTAAGAAGTTTTATGACCTTGATTTTCTATGCACCATCTATTTCTGGTAACGTATATTTGGTATGGAAATTAATCTTTAGTAGTGATAACTATGGATATGCTAACTCGATTTTGATGGAATTGAATATTATTCAAGAACCAATTACATGGCTTCAAGATGCGAATTATATTATTTGGATTTTGATTATTGTGCAATTATGGATGTCACTAGGCGTAAGTTTCTTGTCATTTATTGCGGGTCTTCAAGGGGTAAATAAAGAATATTATGAAGCAGGTGCCATAGATGGTATTAAGAGCCGTTGGCAAGAATTATGGTATATTACATTGCCACAAATGAAGTCACAATTGATGTTTGGTGCAGTAATGCAAATCACATCTAGTTTGGCTATTGCAGAAGTATCAACCAATATTGCGGGATTCCCATCTATTGAGTATGCAGGTCATACCATTATTACCCATTTAATGGATTATGGTAATACGCGTATGGAAATGGGATATGCCTCAGCAATTGCAACCATTTTGTTTTTAATCATGATACTTGCTAACTTATTAGTTAGAAAAATCTTAAGAAGGGTAGGTTCATAATATGGCTACAGACAAAATATTAATCGATGATGATCAAATAGCTGGCGTTGAACTATCAAAAGAAGAAAAAAAGCGTATTAAACGTCAAGAAAAAAAACTTAAAAAATATGGCTTAAAAGATGAAAGTAAAATGGGAAAAGTAGAGCTTTTCTTCTACAAGATGGAAAAAAGAAGAAGAATTAAAAAGAAAAAAAGAGTAAGTCGTAGTGTGGCTGGTGATATTTCTTTATTTGTTCTACTTTGTTTATTTGGTTTATTCAGCGCATATCCTTTGGTATATTCATTTTGTGCAGCGTTTAAACCACTTGCGGAATTGTTTATTTATCCACCAAAATTATTTTTCCAAAATCCTACACTAGATAATTTTAAAGATTTAGCAATGCTTTTGGAAGATTCTTGGGTACCATTTTCAAGATATTTCTTTAATACCATATGGATTACACTTGCAGGAACGGTTGGGCATGTTATCATTGCATCAATGGCCGCTTATCCACTAGCAAAACATAAATTCCCTGGGTCTAAGGTTATTTTTGGTATGGTTGTATATTCTTTGATGTTTGCAGCACAAGTTACTGCTACACCAAGATATATCATTTTTAGTTCAATTGGTTTTATTGATACCCAGTGGGCAATCATCATACCTGCTTTTGCTTATTCGCTAGGATTATATTTGATGAAACAGTTTATGCAAGATATACCAATGGAATTGATTGAATCAGCTAAAATTGATGGTGCAAATGAATTTCAAATTTATTGGAAAATCGTTATGCCACTAGTTAAACCCGCTTGGTTAACTCTGATTATCTTGTTATTCCAACAATTGTGGAATAATGATGGAGGAACTTATATTTATAGTGAACAGTTGAAACCACTATCTTATGCATTGAACCAAATTGTTTCTGGTGGTGTGGCAAGAACGGGTACTGCCTCAGCCGTAATGTTGATTATGATGATTGTGCCAATTACCGTTTTCGTTCTTTCTCAAAGTCAGATTATCGAAACGATGGCCCATTCAGGTATGAAATAGGAGGTAGTGATGAAAAAAGTAATTTTAAAAATAACTGTAATTGCCATTCTATTTATGATGGTATTTTCTCCAAATTTACTTGTAGCCAATGCCGCAGGATATAATTATGATTTTTGGAAAAATGTTATTCCTTCCGCAGAAGGATTAGCATACCAAGATACTTATTATTCAGATGATATTTCTAATTTGAATCCAGATGATGTAGAAAACATCAAACTTGATTCATTAGAGGATATGGCAACTTTTCAAGATAAAATATATATATTAGACTCCAAAAAAGAAACACAAACGGCTATTTTTGCCAATAGTGATCCAATCACATATATTAGTCAAGTATATATATTAAATCAAGATTTCAAAAAAATTGAGTCAATTAGCGAGTTATTGATTACAGAAGAAGTAAAAAGAATTTTAGATGAATATTATCAATTTGATTTAGACTTTGATACAGTGACATCAGAAGTCATTACATCAGAAGAATTGATTTCCTTTTATGGTGAAACAAGCAAATATGAATTTACACTTACGATGGGTGCAAAAGAAATAGAACTTTCAGCAGATGTGATTTATGATGGAAACAATATTAGACGTGTATTCAAACTCAATGGCGAAGTCATAGATTCTAGTAAAGTAAAATATGAATCAAGAGTAGTACAAGAAACAGTAACGGACGAAGAAGGAAATGTTGAAATTGTAGATGTTACCAAATATTATTTTGTATTAGATGATTCTATTGAAGTGAGTGAAAACGATGTATTTACGTTTGAATTTACACCTACAACAAAAGTAGGAAAAGCACCTTATTTACCTTATTCTAAAGATGCGAGTCGTTACGCTATTCGATTGTATCAAGCAACAGGTATAACTGTTACTGAGAAAGGATTATATGTTGCAGATAGTGGAAATTCAAGAATTGTTCGTGCCAATCCAAACGAAAATGGCGAATGGGTTGTTGATCGTGTATATTTGACACCGAATGACAATGTTTTTTATCAAGTATCAAGTGGTTTGATGGCAAGTACAGTAACGGATGCTCGAGTATTTAATCCACAAAAGATTGCGGTAGACAAATCAGGAAAAGTATTTTGTATCGCACAACATATTTATGATGGTATTATTGAATTTGATTCAGAAGGTGCATTTAATCGTTATTTAGGTAAGAATGAAGTTGTTGCGAATCCTTTGAAAAAATTCTGGACAAAGATTTTCTCAGAAGAGCAAAATAGTTCATTATCACTCGATTTACCTCCAGAGTTTACTAATATAGCAATTGATTCTTCTGGTTTCTTATATGCTACATCAAATCCAGATAGTGATGCTACTACAGTTGCTAATCTAGTCAAAATGATCAATACATCAGGAAAAGACGTTATGAAAAGAAATGGTTACGTTACTCCAGATGGTGATGCGGTATACCTTGCAAGTTCATCAGAAGAAGGGGTAATTATTGGACCATCACAATTGGTTGGTGTAACGGTAAATGATAAAGGCAATTTTACAGTCGTAGATATTCAACGTGGTCGTTTATTTACTTATGATAATGAAGGAAATTTATTATATATTGCGGGTGAACAACCTGGTGGTAGAACCAATAAAGATAAAGCAACTTCTAAAAGCATTATTGAGCCATCTGCAATCCGTTATTTCAAACGTGCAAGTGGCGAATTAGATGCTGATGGCAATCCGATTATGGAAGAAGTATTGCTTGTTTTGGACAAGTCTTCTAAGAGTATTCTATTATATTTGACTACTGAGTTTGGTGCAACGGTAAATAAAGCAACTGAATTGTATCAAGAAGGTATCATTGAAGATGTATATGATGCACAAGGAAATTTAGTTCAAGCAGGAGCTGAAACATATTGGCGTCAAGTTGTAAAAATGAATACAAATTATGAATTAGCTTATTTAGGTATTGGTAAAGCTCTTCATAGACGTGGCGAATATAAAGAAGCAATGGAATATTTTAAACTAGCACATAATGCCAATTATTATTCTAAAGCATATGCAGAATACCGAGATCAATTGTTGTCTAAGAATTTTGGATGGATTATGACAGCGGTGATTATGCTCGTTTCGCTTTGGGTAACCCTTTCTTATCGTAAGCATTTGCAGAAAAAGAATATGGCTATTGCCGCATCAGTAGCAATGAATGAAGAAAAAGCGCACTTGATTGCTACTAAACAAGCAGCATTAGCAGGACATGTCGTGCATCCAGAACACACAGAAGAAGATGATAATGACAGCCCTGATGAAGAAGACGAACCAACGGATGAGAAAAAGAAAAACTTTTTTGCTCGTATTGATTGGACAAAAATTGGTCAAGCCATTAAACATTTCTTTAAGGAAACGTTTGGTTATCCGCTATATATTTTAACGCATCCAATTCAAGGATTTACTGAATTCAAACAAGAGAAAAAAGGAAAAACATGGGTTGCAATTGTAATCATCTTATTGTATGTATTAATGGAAATAATTGCGTATCAATATGAAGGTATTATTACCAATAAGAATAATCCACAAAAGTTCAATAGCATTCAAATATTGGTTTATGGAATCCTTCCACCAGCTATACTAGCTGTATCTAACTGGAGTGTAACTACCCTTTTAGATGGTAAGGGAAAGATGAAAGAAATTTTTGTTATGATTTGTTATGCAATGTTCCCTGTGATGATTATTGGTTTCCTCAATATTATTTTAAGTAATATACTTACATTAGATGAAGCTCAATTTATTGTGTTGTTGAATATTATTGGCTGGGTATTGACTGGATTTATGGCATTTATGGGTCTAGTTGTTATTCATGAATATGGTATGGGAAAAACCATTTGGTCAATTATTCTTACAGTTGTTGCAGCACTGATTATTGCCTTTATTGCACTACTTGTATTTGATTTAGCACAACAAATTTTTGGATTTGTGTACTCATTGTATAAAGAAATTACAGTTAGGTATTTCTAGGAAGGAGGTAACAAATGAAAAAGAAAAGTACATTTTGGACATATGTAAGACGTGTATTATTAGTTGTTGTTTTGCTTGTTGTAGTCATTTGCTTATCTGTTTATTTCCTAGATCAATATAAAGCATCTAATACGGAATTTCAACATAAATATGCAGATGAATTTTGGAAAAACTTAGAAGAAAATGGGTTCCTTAATTACGAACAACTCAAGGAACAATATGAACAAGATGATAGTCGTAGCGATAGTTATGTTAGCCCTAGCAATCCAGAAGATGATATTGTCACACAATTGGCTGCATCGCGATATTATAATGAATTGAATCGTTTATATGAAGATATTCAAGATTCTGAAAAATATCAACAAGCATCGGCTAGTGAAAAAGAGGCTTTTGAACAAAAATATAATGAAATGCGCACACAATTTACCAATGAAAATGGTTCTAGATATACTGTTATCAATTATTTAGAAGATAATTATACTAAAAAAGAAGTGCTTAAAACGGATAAATATCGTTTGGTAATGAATATATTAAAAGCTACTTTTACTGTTGAAGAATTAGATCAAGAGGGCAATGTAAAACAATCATGGCTTTCTAATCCAACAGAAGTAGATGCGATGTTTTCCAATCGACAAAATTCACAATTGGTTGTTAAATTTATTGATGGAGATCGTTCAAAAATTGTATCTGAGGTAAGTTATGATAGTTTTTCATATTCAACAGATGAGGCAAGTTCAAAAACCTTACAACCTAATTTTTATGTCAATGAAGTGAAAAATGATCAAGGTGAAACAACGAGCGTCATTGTTTATTATGTTTTAGAAGACACTAGTATTGATTATACATATTTTCCACAAGAAATTTCTAAGGCAAGAATGGAAGAGTTATTAGAAAGAAGTAGAAGACTCATCCAAGAAAAAATAGCGGATTACTATGAAGCACATAAAAATGATGAAAATATAATTCCTTATGGTCAAAGTGATGAAGCATATAAGGATGGCTCTGGTTTAGTTGTTACAGGTTTCCCTAATATTTCTGACTTTAATGATTTATCTAAAACAGGGGATGAAAATTTTTCAGCAGAAGATTATAATCGTGCAAAAATTTTCTTTGCACGTGTAACAGATAGTATCTATAAATATAGATCACAAGATGAAAAGTATGTCATTGATTTATATAATTCCAATATGAAAAAAACATCCATAAAAGACGTGTATTATTTCTTATATTATTGGTGTGGATATACATTTGAAGATTTAGAACAAGATACAGGTACTGAGAAACAACAAGCGGTAAAACCACGTATTACGGTTGCTATCGAATATGCATTGAATGAAAATGGTCTAGAAACAATGATTCATGGCAATTCTCTTTCTACAAATAAAAATGAAAAAGGTGATGACTATTTAATTACTTCAATAGATGTATTGCCTTATTTCACAGCAGTAAAGAATACTCAAAATGAACAAGGATATGCCATTATTCCAGATGGAAGTGGTGCGATTATGGAGTTTGATAATGGAAGAACCAATTATGTTTCTTATGCAAAACGTCTATATTCTTCCGATTTGTCTGTTACAAGTTATACATTACAAACCCCAAGTAGTGATATTTTATTCCCATTTTATGCCTATGTATACCAAACTACAGGAAAAGCAGTTATTGCGGAAGTTACACAAGGGGCAGCTCAAGCTATTTTGAAGGCCGATGTATCTGGTCGAGCGAATAGTACATTCAATAATGCGTATTATACACTTGTACTTCGTGAATCACAACGTGTTGTTCTAGGAACCTCTGCCTATACTAGATATGCTCTTTCTGAATATACGCGTAATGCGGCAGAAGGGGATTATGTCATCAACTATATTTTTGTAGATGATCAATATGATTTAGATTATAGTGGTATTGCAAAATGTTATCGTGATATTTTAATTGATCGTAGTGAAGGTAAATTAAAAGCTGATAATGATCAAACCGATCATGTTGTTTTGGACTTAGAAGTGTTAGCAAGTTATACATATGATGCCAATTTCTTAGGTATAGGGTATGATGGTAAAGGCACATTAACTACTGTATCTCAATTAGATAAAATGATTCAGGATATTTTAGCACTAGATGATGAAATTCAATCCATCAATGTGTATTATAAAGGATGGCGTAAAGAGAATTTAAAAAATGCTTCCTTCAAGAATATAGGTGTAAATAGCAATATTGGTGGTAAAAAAGCATTGTTAAATTTAATCAATAGTTATCGTCAAAACCAACAAAAAGATATTTCTATTTATCCTTATGTAGAATTTATGGAATATACAGATATTCAAGAATCATTTGGTAAAACACATTATGTATCACGTGATGTAAGTGGTGCTTATGCAACCAAATATCCTTATGAATTAAACAGCAGTGTTTACAATAAAAAAGCAGATGAAATTATGGTATTATCTCCTGCGTATTATTTAGCATTTGCCAATACACTAGGTAAAAATTATAGCAAAGTATTAGGTATTGATGCAATGGCCATTTCTGGTCTTGGTTCAAAACTTTCTGGAACATATAAGAAAAATAATGAAGTGTTCAAGTCCACTGCAGTGGAAGAACAAATCCGCTCATTTGAAAAATTACGTGAATATGGTGTGGATAAATTAGCTCTAGAAACACCATATGCGTATGCGTTAGAGTATGCGTCTAATGCATACAATGTACCTTATTCTTCAACTTTGTATGAAATATTAGATTACTCTATTCCATTCTATCAATTGGTTATCAATGGATTATTTGATTATAGTGGCGATTCTATTAATGCAAACGTTGAGACAGGATTACAAGAGCAGTTGATGAAATGTATTGAAACGGGTTCTAATTTGGCCTTTACCTTTACATATGATGATTCATCTAAGTTATTGCAGACTGATTATAATACGTATTACTATACGCTATATACTAGATGGTTAGATGATGTTAAAACAGCGGTAAAAACATTAAATAGTTTAGGTATATATAACTGTAGATTGGTTAATCATCAACGATTAGATAATAATGTATACAAAGTAACCTATGCAAATGACATAGAACAAATTGAAATCATTTTGAATTACCAAAGAGTAGCATGGACAGATGGTCAACATATTGTTCCAGCTAAATCTTATCAGGTAATAGATTAGGAGGCAATGGATGGAAAATGTAAACGAATTACAAAATAAAAACAGTCATAAACCATCAAGTTTCTTAAATGTATTGAAGAAAATAATGAGTTTTATAGTTAAAAATTGGTTTTTTGTTTTCTTCCCTTGTCGATTAATCAAAGAATTGATTTATGATAAGTTGCGTTATGAACAACAAAAGGTATTTGTTTCTTGGTTGTTCTTACTACCAACTATACTTGGATTCATCTTGTTTTTTGCCTATCCACTTGGAAAATCATTTTTATACTCTTTTAGTACAGTAAAAAGTAATGGTGATTTTGTGTTTGGTATGGTATTCCCAAAAGGAAATACTGGTTATGATTTTTCTGCGCCGGGCACATGGGATTTATGGAACAATTACAAATATGCTTTAAGAGTAAATGCAGATTTCCCAGTTAGCTTATGGAATACAGTTGTCAATACAGTTGTGGATACTGGTGTTATTACTATTTTTAGTTTATTGGTTGCGGTAATGTTAAATGGAAAATTTAAAGGTCGTACTCTTGTTCGTGCTATTTTCTTCTTACCAGTTGTATTCAATTCAGAAGCATTAGAAGCAGCAAAAGAAGCAACAGAAGGAATGAGTGCTGTAATGAATGCCCAAGGTAGTGGTGTTTTAACGCAGTTATTTGACTTGAAATTGTTTTTACAAGGACTGGGTATGCCAGTTCAATTGGTAACCTTTTTATCAAATATAACGCAAACTATTTATAGTACAATCTCGTATTCAGGTATTCAGATTTTAATCTTCTTAACCGCTATACAGTCTGTACCTAAACATCTGTATGAGGCGGCGACGATTGAAGGCGCAACAGGGTATGAGCAATTTTGGAAGATTACATTACCAATGGTATCACCAATGATTTTAACAGTTGTTGTTTATACTATTGTCGACTCTTTCTTAAGATCAGAAATTTGTGATATTATGGAGTTAGTTCTTCAAAATAATGAATATGGTTACTATGCGGCAATGTCTTGGTTATACATTCTTGTATCACTTGTACTGATGGCTGTAATTACTGGAATTTTATCAAAGGTGGTATTCTACTATGACGAAAAGAAATAAGAAAAATCAAGCAGAACAAATCGTACAAGAAGAAGTTCAAGTTGTAGAAACTCCTGTTGAAAAAACAAAGAAAGAACAATGGGAAGAGTTTAAAATTAAAAGTAAACAAAAATATGATGTAATTATGGAAGATTTGAAAAATCCAGTGAAAAAAGCGGTAAGAAGAAGAAAAGTAGGTAGTAAAATTGTTGCTATCTTAAGAGGCTTTATCTTCTTTGGTCTATCTTTTGTTATCTTTTATCCTATTTTCCAAGAATTATCTGTTGCTTTTAAAAATCCAATTGACTTAAATAATAAATTGGTTAACTTTATTCCTGAGAATTATAGTTTATTCAATGTTTATATTTCCGCAGAGGTGTTAGATTATTGGCGTTCTTTATGGAATAACCTTCAGGTTTCTGCCATTTCAACTATTTGTCAATTATTTGCGACGGCTCTTGCGGGATACGCGCTTTCTAGGTTGAAATTTAGAGGAAGCAATATTATCTTTTGGATTATCATGTTAACATTAATTGTACCACCACAAGCGGTAGCAATGTCTAGAAGTTTCTATTTAGGTAATTTTGATATTTTTGGATTTTTTGAAAACTTGCTTGGTCATTCCCTCAAATTAAAGGGTGAAGGAAGGGCAATCGTATTCTATTTGACTTCACTAACAGGTCAAGGTATACGTTCCGCTTTATTCATTTTTATGTTTAGACAGTTCTTTAGAGGAATTCCGGTTGAATTAGAAGAATCTGCCCAAATTGATGGAGCTGGTGTAGTACGTACGTTTGCAAGTGTTATGCTTCCTAATGCAAGAGGTGTCATTACCACAGTAGCACTATTTGCTTTTGTATGGCAATGGAATGATGTCTATTATACGGGGCTTTATGAAATTAGTGGAAATGCATTCCCTATGTTGACAAGTAAGATGATTACTGCTTCTGAACGTTTACAGTCTTTATTGGATTATATTAAAATGGATTTAAATCATCCATATCGAGATCTTGTTATTGGCCTTGGGGAAGGTATTACAAAGAATCCACTATTCAATCAAGCGATACTAAATACATCTGCACTAATGATGTTAGCACCTATTTTAATTGCGTATTTGTTTGTACAAAGATTATTTATTGAAGGTGTTGAACGTTCAGGTATTGTTGGATAGTTATTATAAAAATTAAATATTAAAGGAGAATGAATAATGAAATCAAATCAAATCATGCAAAGCAAGATATATCGATTTCTGGATTATGTACTCAGGTTAATTTTATTGAATTTCTTGATACTAATTCCTTCATTCTCTTTTCTTATTGTTGTATCTAATATTGTAAAAGACGGAAATAATTGGTTGGTATATATATCGTTTATTCCTGCTTTCTTGTGGCTTATTCCTAGTATAGTTGCTGCAATGGATGTGATTAAGCAATATGAAACAAAAGAGACCAATACGATTTTTAAAGATTTTTTTAGAAGTATAAAAAAATATTATTGGAAATCATTGCTATTAACAGGGGGAATTATTTTATTTTTCCTCATTTTTGGAAATAGTATTCGTTTTTTTTATCAGCAAGCTTTAGAAGGCTTTTTGTATATATTTGGTCTTATTTTATCGTGTTCTTTTGCAATTGTACTAGCTATGACGATGATTCATATTGCACTAGTAATGGTTTATTTTGATCAATTACGTATCATTGAGATAATCAAACTTGCTTTTATTATGGCTTTTAAAGATATAGTGGCCAGTTTATTATCCATCGCAATGATTATCCTTATGGCTGGATTAGATATGACGATTTATATAGTGATGTTTATAGGTGGCTTTTCTATCCCCATTTATTTGGTGGTAAAATTGACATTCAAAAAGTATATAAAAATCTATCGAAAAATAGGAGAAAAGTGAATGAAAATTAAAAAAATATTATTTATAAATCTTGTTGTTGCCATAACCTTTTCAGTTTTTTTATTTCAGAATATAGCACCAACACATGCAAAGTTGGGAGATTCTGGCGTTATTAAGACACTAGACGAAGAAATTGTAACAAATTTGTTAGGCGGAGTTGAGTTACATCAACAAAATATAGAGGCACTAAAAGATTGTCAAGGGAATTATTATTATGAATGGGATTCTCAATATTTAGTGACACAACCAAATGGTGAAAATGTAAAAATTGTTTCATGGAGTTATCGTCATTCAGAATCATGGAAGATGAATGGAGTTACTGAAATTGCTAAAAATTTCGAAGAAAATAATCCAGGATGGATTGTTGTAGGTGGAACAAATGCAGACTTTTTCCATATCAATGGTAATGGTCAAATGGATGGCAATGCAATGGAAAATGGTGAATTAATCAATGCACGTAATGATAGAAGCAATCCATATTGGAGAGGCATCTTAGGATTTACAAAAGAAAATGAGTTGATTACAGGTATACCTGAAATGACGGATTATTATACAGCTCATATCTATGCAAATCAAGAAGCAAAAGATGAAATCTCAGCGCTTCAAATTGCTAGTATTAATCCTGACTCATTAAGTGAAAAAGGCATAACTGTTCTTACAAAAGATACGATACAACAATATAATTTAACCGGCTACAAAGTGTTTGTTGGTCGCTATGAAATTGTTCGTAAAAGTACTACAAATGACTATTTTGTAAAAGGAGAAATTATTGAGTCTAGAGATGGACATGCAGGAGAAAGACCACTTGATTTAAAGAGTGTATATGATGAGAATGGCCAATTGATTAGAGAAGATTTGGTTCAAGAATTTTTTATGGTAGCCAAAGATGGTTCGCTAGATACACTAAAAGTTGGTGATTTTGTGAAGGTTCAAAGAGATTATATCGGTAAATATGCAGAAGTATATAATGCGGCTAGCTATTGGTGGAAAATATTAGAAAATGAGAAAGTAATGTTTGAAGGGCATTCTAATCCAGCTGTAAGAGAAGAAATTATTGCAAAATATGGTCAAGGATATAGTGATTTAAGTTATATAACTTGTACAAAATCTAGATGTTTATTTGGCGTTAAAGCTGATGGATCCTATGTGATGACGGTTATTGGTGGTTCGACTTCATCTGGTATGACCTTATCAGAAGCAGCTTATTTTATGAAAGAAATTGGTTGTGTTGATGCCTGGGATTTTGATGGTGGTGGTTCTGCAACTTTAGTAGCTCGCTTGGATGATAATCAAATTCATACAATCAATAAACCAAGTGATTCGGGTGGAAAAACAGAAAGAAAAGTAGGAAACGCATTATTGATGGTAGTAAGAGATTCGGGATTTGAAGTCAATCAAAAGGCTTCCACCGCATCAACAGTTACTCTTGAAAAGAAAAAAGCAGAAGCTTATTCAAAAATGCAGGATATTAGTATAGAATTAAACGGAAATGTTTATACGTTTGAAAATGATCAAACTTCAATTTCTATTTCAGGTTTAATTGAAAGTACAACGTATAATGCAACAATTCGATATACATATGAAGGGGAGCAATTTACAACAACTCTTCCTATTCAAACCAAAAAATATGATCCAGGAGTAGATATCAACCCAACCTCAAATGGATTTGAAATAAGTATTAGAGAAACAGACCCAAATATTAGAACGAGTAAAGTTATATTAGATGTGGAAGGAAAAAAATATACTATTGATAATACAAATGGTGATGTAAAAACATATTTCATAGATGACTTACTTAAGAATGAAATTTATCGTATTGGATATATCTATGAAGGTACTGTATTAGAAAATAATGCAACATTTGAAAGAACAGTAGAGGCTAAAACATATGAAACGTTAGTTTATGACATACCAATTATTAAAAAATTTGATGTTACAAAGTCAAGAGGAAATGTAGATATTAGTTATGCATACGAGGATTTAGATGGAATTGTTATAAAGACTTATATTTTATTTAATGGCAATACATATGAAATTGCAGAAGGTAAGACGAGAGGAACAATGAAATTTGAGAAGGTTGATTTCTCTATTCGTAAAAATGTTTTTCAATATGTAATTGAATATGAATATGAAGGATTAGGTGGAGTAGTTAGGTCGGAAGAATATGTTTTTGATATTGTGCATGAACATACATATAAAGAAGCAGATTGTACAAATCCAAAAACATGTACAAGTTGTGGGGAAACAGTTGGAGACCCACTAGGCCATACCTACAAAGATGCAGACTGTACGCATGCAAAGACATGTACAAGATGTAATGAAACAG
>CATLBQ010000021.1 GCA_949879765.1 uncultured Bacilli bacterium | reverse complement strand
CGATTAGAACAGTTTCAAAAAGCACAAGAGGAAAAAGAACGTTTAGAACAAGAAGCAGCACTTCAAAAAGAGCAAGAAGAAAAAGAGCGATTAGAACAGCTTCAAAAAGCACAAGAAGAAAAAGAACGTTTAGAACAAGAAGAGAAAGAGCGTCGCTTGGCCGAAGAAAAACAAAAAATGGAAGAATTGCAACGTGTTCAAGTAACTGTTGCGGAAGCGAAAGAAATTGTCTCTGATGAAACCGCAGAAACATTGATTGAAACAGAAGAGGAAACCGAAAAGATTTTTGGTACAAAGAAAGATATTATTAATCTAGATGTGATTTCTAAAAACTTTGAAGCGGGTGAAGAAGTGACAGTCAATACGCTAAAGCAAAAACATTTAATTGATAAAAATGTATGCTTTGTAAAGGTACTTGCTCGGGGTATACTTGATAAGCCTTTGGTAGTGAAAGCGCAAGATTTCTCTTTGGATGCCGCAAAAATGATTCAACTTACAGGTGGTAAAGTAGTTATTCTAACGAAAAAGAAATATTTTGATTAAAGTAAGAACGCTATTTGATATAAATAGCGTTTTGTTTATCTTAATAGAGCAATAGGAAGAATATCTATAAGGGTATCTGTATTTTCAAAAATTTATAATTTATAATGTATATTTTTTGACTTTTCTACCAAAAATAAGTATAATAATAGAGGTTAAATTTTGGCCTTTTAAAAGGCTATATTTTTTGAGATATTGAAACACGTGGAAATGTGGAATCTCAGAATAACTAATCTATTGAAAGGAGAAGGAAAATGCCTACAATAAATCAATTAGTACGTAACTCACGTGAAGACAAAGTTAGAAAGTCAAAATCACCTCATTTAGGAATTGGCTATAACTCTTTAAAGAAGGTAGCAACAAGCATTAACTGCCCTCAAAAGAAAGGTGTTTGTACTCGTGTTACAACTATGACACCTAAGAAACCTAACTCAGCTATTCGTAAGATGGCCCGTGTTCGTTTAAGTAATGGTATTGAAGTAACAGCTTATATTCCAGGTATTGGTCATAAGTTACAAGAACATAATACTGTATTGATTCGTGGCGGACGTGTAAAAGACTTACCAGGGGTACGTTATCATATTATCCGTGGTACATTAGATACAACTGGTGTTGAAAGTCGTAAACAAGCACGTTCAAAATATGGTGCTAAACGCCCTAAAGCTGGAAAAGCAAAAAAGTAATTTAAATTTAAAATCAAAAATAACTCACAATCGTAGAAAGGAGGAGTCTACATGCCTCGTAAAGGACATGTCGCTAAAAGAAACGTATTACCAGATCCAATATATAATTCAGTATTGGTTACTCGCTTAATCAATAGTGTAATGTTGGATGGTAAAAAAGGTGTGGCACAACAAATCATATATGGTGCATTTGATAGAGTATCAAAAGTAACTGGTCGTGATCCACTTGAAGTATACAAACAAGCATTAGAAAATATAATGCCACAATTAGAAGTTAGATCACGTCGTGTGGGTGGTGCTAACTATCAAGTTCCAGTTGAAGTTAGAGAAGCAAGACGCTATACTCTAGGTTTAAGATGGTTAACCAATTATGCTCGTCTTCGTAATGAAAAAACAATGGAAGAAAGACTAGCAAAAGAAATCATGGATGCTGCCAATGGTGTTGGTGGTGCTGTTAAAAAACGCGAAGATACGCATCGTATGGCTGAAGCAAATAAAGCATTTGCTCATTATCAATGGTAATAGGAGACTAATATACAATGGCTCGTGAATATTCATTATTAAATACCCGTAATATCGGTATCATGGCTCACATTGATGCAGGTAAGACAACATTTACAGAAAGAGTTTTATACCATACAGGTAAGATTCACAAAATTGGAGAAACACATGATGGTGCTGCTCAAATGGACTGGATGGAACAAGAACAAGAAAGAGGTATCACTATTACTTCTGCAGCAACAACTGCATTTTGGAAAGGCCATCGCGTTAACATCATCGATACTCCAGGACACGTTGACTTCACTGTTGAAGTAAGTCGTTCTTTGAGAGTACTAGATGGTGCTGTTACTGTACTCGATGCCCAAGCAGGTGTTGAACCACAAACAGAAACAGTTTGGAGACAAGCTACAGAATATCTTGTACCAAGAATTGTATTTATCAATAAGATGGACAAAACTGGTGCAGATTTCAAATATAGTTGCCAATCACTAGATCATAGACTTGGTGCAAATGCACATGCAATTCAATACCCAATTGGTGCAGAAAGTGACTTTAAAGGTATTATTGATTTAGTTGAAATGAAAGCTTTCTTATATGAAGAAGGAAGTGCAGATGAAAACGGAAAAGAAATTGAAATTCCTGCAGATTTAAAAGATGAAGCTGAATACTATCGTGATGAATTGATTAATGCTGTAGCAGAATTTGATGATGATCTTATGATGACTTACTTAGATGGTGGAGAAATTACTGTAGAGATGTTAAAAGGTGCAATTCGTAAAGGTACCCTTGCTGTTCAGTTTTTCCCTATTCTTTGTGGTACAGCCTTCAAAAATAAAGGTGTTAAGAAAGTACTTGATGCAGTAATTGATTATCTTCCTTCACCAGAAGAAGTTGCACAAATCAAAGGTCATGATGAAGATGGAAATGAAATTGTCGTAAATTCAGATGATAATGCACCATTTTCTGCATTAGCATTTAAAGTTATGACAGACCCATATGTTGGTAAACTTACTTTCTTTAGAGTTTACTCTGGACACTTAGAATCTGGTTCATATGTACTAAACTCAACCAAAGATAAGAGAGAAAGAATTGGTCGTATTCTATTGATGCATGCCAATAATCGTACAGAAATCAAAGAAGTTTTCTCAGGAGATATTGCCGCTGCAGTAGGATTAAAGGATACAACAACTGGTGATACAATGTGTGATCCAGATCATCCAGTTATTTTGGAAAAGATGGTTTTCCCAGAACCAGTTATCTCTGTTGCTATTGAACCTAAGACAAAAGGTGACCAAGATAAAATGTCTGTAGCCCTTTCTAAATTAGCAGAAGAAGATCCAACATTTAGAACTTATACAGATATTGAAACTGGCCAAACGATTATTTCAGGTATGGGTGAATTACACTTAGATATCATTGTTGACCGTATGAGAAGAGAATTCCACGTAGAATGTAATGTAGGACAACCTCAAGTATCTTATCGTGAAACAATCAAACGCTCTGCTGAAATCGAAGGTAAATTCGTTCGTCAATCAGGTGGTCGTGGTCAATATGGACACTGCGTAGTTGTATTTGAACCTAACCCTGAAAAAGGATATGAATTTGTTGATGAAATTGTTGGTGGTGTTATTCCACGTGAATATATACCAGCAGTTAACAAAGGTATTGAAAATTCTTTGGCAAATGGTAATTTAGCTGGATTCCCAACAATTGATATCAAAGCAAGACTTGTATTTGGTTCTTATCATGATGTTGACTCTAGCCAAATCGCATTTGAAGTAGCTGGTGGTATGGCATTTAAAGCTTCTGCGGATAAGTGTCAACCCGTTTTACTTGAACCAATTGAAACAGTAGAAGTTGTTGTACCAGATGAATATGTTGGTACAGTAATTGGTGATTTATCTACTCGTCGTGGACGTATTGATGGACAAGAAGCAAGAGGAAAAACACAATGTATCAAAGCTTATGTTCCACTTGCAGAAATGTTTGGATATGCAACTGCACTTCGTTCTAACACACAAGGACGTGGTAACTATACAATGCAATTTGATCACTATGAAGAATGTCCAAAGAATGTTGCTGAAACTGTGATCAAAAAACGTAACGCTCAATAATAAAAAACTTACGTTTTACTTGCAAAAAAAACTAATTTGTTATACAATAAAATTGTATTTAAAAATAAATAAAAGGAGAAATTAAAAATGGCAAAGGAAAAATTTGTTCGTACCAAACCACATGTTAACATTGGTACAATCGGCCATGTTGACCATGGTAAAACTACTTTAACTTCAGCTATTACAAACGTATTAGCTCAACAAGGTTTAGCACAAAAGAAAGCTTACGATGAAATTGATGGTGCTCCAGAAGAAAAAGCTCGTGGTATAACTATCAATACTTGTCACGTTGAATATGAAACTGAAAAACGTCACTATGCACACGTTGACTGCCCAGGACATGCTGACTATGTTAAGAACATGATCACTGGTGCTGCCCAAATGGATGGTGCAATCTTAGTTATTGCAGCAACAGATGGACCAATGGCTCAAACTCGTGAACATATCTTATTAAGCCGTCAAGTAGGTGTTCCTAAACTAATCGTTTTCTTAAACAAATGCGATATGGTAGACGATGAAGAATTATTAGAATTAGTTGAAATGGAAGTTCGTGAATTATTAGATGAATACGGATTCCCTGGAGACGATACTCCAATCATTCGTGGTTCTGCATTAAAAGCATTAGAAGGTGATCCAAAAGCACAAGAAGCTATCATCGAATTAATGAATGTTGTTGATGAATACATTCCTGATCCAGTTCGTGAAACTGACAAACCATTCTTAATGCCAGTTGAAGACGTATTCTCAATTACAGGTCGTGGTACAGTTGCTACAGGACGTGTTGAACGTGGTACAGTTAAAGTTGGTGATACTATTGAAATCATCGGTATCAAAGATACGAAGTCTGCAGTTATCACTGGTGTAGAAATGTTCCGTAAATTACTTGACCAAGCTGAAGCTGGTGACAACATTGGTGTATTACTTCGTGGTATTGCACGTGAAGAAATTGTTCGTGGACAAGTTCTTGCAAAACCAAAATCTGTTACACCTCACTCAGAATTCAAAGCTGAAGTTTACGTATTGACAAAAGAAGAAGGTGGACGTCATACAGCATTCTTCTCTAACTATCGTCCTCAATTCTATTTCCGTACTACTGACGTAACTGGTGTTATTGAATTACCAGCAGGTACTGAAATGGTTATGCCTGGTGATAATACACAAATGACAGTTAAACTAATTCACCCAATCGCTGTTGAAAAAGGTACTAAGTTCTCTATCCGTGAAGGTGGTAGAACAGTAGGTGCTGGTTCAGTTTCTGAATTAGACGACTAGTCAATTGAACTTTGAATGAAAATAGTCTCTACTGCTAGTAGAGGCTTTTTTGTTTTTTAAAAGAGTTTTCTTGAAAAAAATATAGATATGTCGTATAATAGAATAAAGGTAAGGTGAGAATATGTTTATAGATACACATGTACATCTAAACAATAAACAGTTAGAAAGTCACTTAGAAGAAGTGATTCAAGATGCTTTTTTAAAACAGGTGACAACAATGATTGTTGTCGGATATGATTTAGAAACATCCCAAAAAGCGATTTTACTTGCACATCAATATGATTGGTGTTATGCAGCAGTGGGATTTCATCCTACGGAGATTAAAGATTATACAGACAATGAATATCAAATATTAGAAGAAATGTTACAAGATGAAAAGGTAGTGGCATTAGGTGAGGTTGGCTATGACTTACACTGGGATACGACTACAGTAGAAGAACAAGAAAGAGCATTTGTCAGACAAATTGAACTTGCTAAAAAGTATCATTTGCCTCTAATAATTCATAGTCGTGATGCGCATCAAATTACATTTGATACTTTGAAAAAACATCATGCAGAAGAGATCGGTGGGATTATGCATTCATATAGTGGAAGTGTAGAGCTCGCCAAGGAGTATATTAAAATGAATTTTTCATTTGGCATATCAGGACCTGTGACTTTTAAAAATGGAAAAAATATGAAAGAGGTAGTAGAACAAATAGATATTCAGTATTTGGTATCGGAAACCGATTCCCCCTATTTGACACCACATCCTTACCGTGGTACAGAAAATGGTCCTCAGTATATTCCTTTAATTGTGGAAGAAATGGCCAAAATCAAACAAATTTCAGTAGAAGAAATGGCTCTTGCCATTCGCAATAATGTCAATCGAATAGTAGGTAAAACCTTATGATTAAAAAGTTAAAGTTATTCAGTTGTTTAATTGTAGGAATTAGTTTTCTTGTTGGGTTATCGAGTTGCTCAATTCAGAAATTATTCAATAGAAAAGTAGTCAATGAAATAGAAAATAGATATATTGATTATAGTGTGGATATCACAGTCGAAGATTTAGAACAAGCGCTCATGACATCATCAGATATTGCGCAAAGTTGTAGCGTTGGTGTGAAAGTAACAAGTAGAGGATTGTTAAGCAAAATGGTTTCTACTGGAAGTGGTGTGATTATCAAAAGAAAACAACTAGAGAATCAACGTTATCAATATTATGTAGTTACCAATCGACATGTGGTAGATAAATCAGGTGCCCCACATTTGCAAATCTATTTGGGTGAAGAAAGAAAATATCAAGATGCAAGTATTATTGCATTAGATGATCAAAATGATTTAGCACTCGTATCATTTGTTTCTCCTTTTCTTCTTGCTACGGCGACTATATCTACTACACCACCAAAAGTAGGTCAATTCGGTATTGTCGTAGGCTGTCCTTATCACCTAGAGAATTATTATAATACAGTAACTTGTGGGGTAATTAGTGCACCATCGAGATATCACAAGGAAGAAGATGTGAATGGACACACCGTTCAAAATGAATACATTCAGCATGATGCATCCATCAATTCAGGCAATAGTGGTGGTGGACTTTTTAATATCCATGGTCAATTGATGGGAATTAATACTTGGAAGGTAGTAGGAGATGCAAATGACAAAATTGAAGGATTATCATTTGCCATACCAGCAAAATATATTGAAGAAACTTTTCAAATCTATCTAAATGAAGCATAATGAAAACGTTAGTAAAACTTTTTTGTTTTACTAACGTTTTGATTGAAACTAACTATAAAAAGTGAGTTGACTTAAAGAACCGAACCATAAAGAGATTCTACATACCAAGGCAAATTGCCTTTTTTGAAATATAACATTTTGGTATATTCATCCATCTTTGCATAAAAACCAGTCAATGGAGAAAGGGGAATTGCAACGACATCAGCAGGAGTGCTATACCAAGTAGGAGATTGTTTTGTGACTTTGTAGTATGCTTCTACACTATCTGCCCAGATGTATTTTCCAAATTTTGTATCTTCAAGTCCTTCCACTGGTCTTGCATCATCATATCCGGTCCATACACTTACAACAATATCAGGATTATAACCAACCATCCAGTTGTCTGTATCTGTAGAACCACTCTTTGCACTATACGTAGTAGAAAGTAGACTTTTGATAGAAACACCTGTAGGACGAATATTATAAGTCATACGATTATCGAAAATAGAAGTCATTGCTTCATTTAATAAATATACATCTGTACTTTCAGCAACCCTTTTTTGTTTAGGTTTGCTTTCATAAATGACGTGATCATTCATATCGGTAATTTTGGTAATAATAGTAGGAGTTATTGATAATCCCAAATTGGCAAGTGTCGCATAAGCTTCAGTGAGTTCTTGTACAGAGACTTCATGTGTACCTAATGCAAGAGAAGGAATAGCAGGAATATCTCCTGAAAAACCAAATCGTTTCAATGTAGAAACCATTTTATCCATACCCAGAAAAAGGTGTGTTTTCATTGCATAAATATTATCACTAGTTGCTAGTGCATAAACCATTGATATATCAAAATTGGCATAAATGCTTTGAAAATTGGTTGGTGAATACGTTTCATTACCAAGATAAAATGTTGTTGGTTCACTCATAAAAGCAGTAGATACTGTAAAACCTTGTTCTAATGCCGTAAGGTATAAAAAAGGTTTAATCGATGAACCAGGTTGTCGGACACTAGAAACAGCTCGGTTATAATTACTTTTTTCATAGTTTCTACCGCCTACTACCGCAAGCACATATCCTGTTTTAGGATCCATTGCATAAACAGCAGTTTCAATTTCTGTTTCTGGAGCTCGTTTATTGATACTTTCTACAATGCGGGTATATAAATCTAACTGAAGAGTAGTGTAGACTTTTAATCCTTCAAAACGATAACCATTGATTTCGGGAATTTTCTTCAATTCGTTGAGAACCAAATCTTGAAAATAAGGTGCACTTGTATCATCATCATTGGGATTGTTGCCTATACAAGTAATGGATTTTTCTTTGGCTTGTATAAGTGTAGTTTCATCAATTTTTTTGTCTTGATATAGTTCATCTAAAATAAGATTTCGTCTTTCTTTATTTTTTTCGGGATTTCGAATGGGTGAATATAAAGTAGGCCCTTTGGGAATACTCGCTATAGCACAAGCTTCGACTAAAGTAAGTTCTTTTGATGACTTGCCAAAATAAAAGATACTCGCATCTTCAACACCATAGATACCATGATCAAAGTAAATGGAATTGAGATAGCCTTCTAAGATTTGATCTTTTTCATATTTCTTTTCAATTTGAATTGCAATCATCATTTCATTGATTTTACGTTTCCAGGTTTTTTCACTTGTCAAATAAATATTCTTGACGTATTGTTGTGTAATCGTCGATGCTCCTTCTGATATACGATTGCTTTTTAAATTTTTCAGAAGTGCACCACCAATGCGGATAATATCTAAACCTTGATGATCATAAAAACGTTTATCTTCAATTGAAATAAAAGCATCAATCAAATAAGGGGAAATATCTTCTAATTTAGCATAAGATTGTTTTTTTCCGTTACAATAACTTAAATATTTTTTTTCTTCACTATCATATAATTCAACATTCATTACTTCTGGTAAGGTATAATCCATATTACTGGTAATGATGCATAATGTAATCAAAATCGCTGAAAAAATAAAGATAGAAATCACAATTAAAAATCTAAATATTTTTCTTTTTTTCTTTTTTTTCATGATGTTCACCCTATTTATTTTTTACAAAAATGCGATAAATCATACATATTTTATAAAAAAAGAAGTTTAAAATAAAACTTCTTCATTTTGAATATCTTGAATAGTATGAATCAAATCATTTGTGTAAAACATATTAGAAATGCTAGTTTGCTTAAAAAAATTAATGATGGGGAAATGATTTTCTTTTATCAAAGGAATAGTATCATAATTGATAAAAGCGCTTATATCATCAAACAATATATAATCAAAAGCAATGGGTTGCCCTTGATATTCAATTTGATGATCGTTGAGATAGATAACTGGATCTGAAATTACTAACATATCACAAGTTGAGACTAGTTTTGTTTTTGTCAAAAGGATAAAAGAATAAACGTTTTGCATAGTCAACCTCCGTCAAGGCTATTATAACATAATTTGAGAAAGAACAGACAAAAAAAGCCATACTAAAAATAAATACCATAAAAATTTACAAATCTTTTACTTTGTGTTATAATAAAAAAACAGTAGAATGAGAATAAAAGGTGATGGAATGAAAATTAGATGTAAAAATTGTTACCATATCTTAAAACCCAATGAAGAATATTGTACGAGTTGTGGGGCACATAGTATAGAAATGCAACAAGCGATGCTCACGGGAGATTATGGTCCTGATGCATTAGGAAAATGTAAAATTGGGTTTTCGATTTATATATTGGCTGGATTTGTTGCAAGTGGGTTCTTGCAAATTATTTTTGCGATGCTTCAGAACAAAGAAATTCAAATGTATACGAATATTTACACGGGTGTAAATAGTTTATTTTATAGTAGCATTCTTGTATTTATATTGATGCTCATTGTTTCTTGGAAAGATATGAAAAAGATTTCTTTTTCCAAGGGATTGATGCATTATCTCGTTGCTTTGGGCATAGGACTATTGGTCATTGTCATTGTCTTTTTGTTAGGGTATATTTTGCCTTTTAGTCAAGTATTCCCACGATATGTGGTAGAGTATTTGCAAAATGGTGGGGCAGTATTTTGGAGTTTAAAAGAGGCTTCCATCAGTAAAATTATAATTGCGTATGTTTTTGAAGGGATTGCCACAGAAGTTCTTTTACGAAAAAGAATAGTTGATGCATTAGATGAAACCATGTTAGGGGAAAAAGCCATTGCCTCTATTAGCATTTTAGGGATTACCTTATTGGAAACAGCGTGGATTATGTCACTTGATGTTTTGATTCCATTACTACTGATGAATATAGTGACAACACTGATTTATATGAATACGGACCGCAATGTGTTTGTAAATGTTGCTTTAAGGGTAATACTCGTTGTGGTAGCCGTTATTCTTTTTGTATAATATGAAATAGCATAAAAATAAATAGAGGTGAATTATGGGCTTAACAGCAGGAATTGTTGGTCTTCCTAATGTTGGAAAATCAACGTTATTTAATGCAATTACCAAAGCAGGTGCTTTTGCGGCAAACTTCCCTTTTGCTACAATTGAACCTAATGTTGGGGTTGTAGAAGTAAAAGATGAACGATTAGATAAGATAGTTGAAATTATTCAACCTAGAAGTGTAGTTCCAACTTCTTTTTCCTTTACCGATATTGCGGGGCTTGTAAAAGGAGCAAGCAAGGGGGAAGGACTAGGGAATCAGTTCTTATCACATATTCGAGATGTTGATGCTATTTGCGAAGTTGTGCGTTGTTTTGAAGATCCCAATATCATTCATGTAGAAGGAAAAGTCGATCCAATTGGAGATATTGAAGTCATTAACTTAGAATTGATTCTTGCAGATTTGGAAGTTGTTGAAAAAAGACTACCTAAAATTGAAAAGAAGGCTCAACTTAAAGTCGATCAGGATTCTGTCTATGAATATCAAATTTTAAAAAAATTACATGAAGCTTTTCTACAAAGTGTTCCCGCAAGACGTGTAGACTTATCCCCAGAGGAAAAAAAGTTCATTAAAAACTATCAATTTTTAACGATGAAACCGATGCTTTACGTAGCGAATGTAGGTGAAGATGATATAGCTACAGGAAATGCTTATGTAGAACAAGTTAAACAATATGCCCAAGCAGAAGGCGCTAAGGTTGTGATGATTAGTGCGAAGATTGAAGAAGAGTTAAGCATGCTTGATGCAGAAGATAGGACGATGTTTTTAGAAGACTTAGGAGTCACAGAAAGTGGCCTTGATCGATTGGTCAAAGAAGCTTATGCACTTCTTGGTTTATGTACGTTCTTTACCGCCGGAGAAAAAGAATGTCGCGCATGGACATTTAAACAAGGAATGCTTGCACCAGAATGTGCAGGTGTCATTCATAGTGATTTTGAAAGAGGATTTATCCGGGCTGAAACCTATGCCTATGATGACTTAGTCAAATATGGTACACCACTTAAGGTCAAAGAAGCAGGGAAAGTACATTTAGAAGGAAAAGATTATACCGTTCAAGATGGCGATATTATGTTATTTCGATTCAATGTGTAAAATGAATCATATCAATCAATAAAACAAGAAAAGAGGTGGAAATCGTTATGGAAGAAAACATGTATTTAGAATCACTCAAACATCGCAATTATGAAATGTATAAATATTTTAATAAAGGAATTGAAATTATATCTGAATTAAAAAGCAAAATGTATGAAGCTTATATTGTTGGAGGAGCTGTACGCGATTTCTTACTCAATCGTGATTTTAATGATATTGATATTGCAACCAATGCAACACCAGATGAAGTATTAGAAATATTTAAAAATTATAAACTAGATTCTACCTATGCTCAGTGGGGATGCGTGACCATTATTGATGCCGGTTTTCGGTTTGAAATCACGACCTTTCGCAATGAAGAATATGTAAAATACAAAATCAAAGATGTCCATTATTCTAAAAAATTAGTAGATGACGTTATTCGTAGAGATTATACCATTAGTGCACTTGCTCTAACACCCAATCTAACAATCATTGATTTGGTAGATGGTCAAAAGGATTTAGAAAAGGGTGTCATTCGAGTCATTGGTAGTGGGAAAAGAAGATTTAAGGATGATCCATCAAGAATTCTAAGAGGTATAGGGCTAGTTGCACGTTATGGTTATGATATAGAATCAAATACAATGCGGGCCATGCGAAAATCAAAGCCATTTTTAAAAGAAGTATCTGAACTTAAAATTACTCTTGAGATGGCTAAAATAGTAGAATCACCCTATGGTTTACGTGCTTTGCATTTGATTGATGATCACAATTTATTTCGCTATTTGCCCAACTATGCGTATTGGGTAAAGATTATGATGAAACATTATAAGAAGTTAACCTTTATTGAAAAGTTTGTATTGCTATACCGGATTACTGGTAAGCTACCAGAAAATATCGCACTAAGTAAAGAAAAAGCAGTAACGGCTAAAAAATTATATGATTTATCGCAAATGCTATCTGTGAGTAAGATAGAACCAATGATGGTCTTCAGTTATTCACTTGAAGATTTACTAGCTTCAGATCGAATATCCAAGGCTTACAATAAAAGATACCGAAAACAAAAGAATAAAATTAAACAAATGCACAAAAAATTACCAATATCCAAAATTACTGAACTCAATTTTAGCGCAAGAGAATTAAGTGCTATCGTTAGAGAAGATCAAAAACACTTGATTTCAGGCATTATGGATGAAATTTTATATAAAGTCGTCAATAAGGAATTACCCAATATTAGTGATATCTTACGCAATGAAGCTTTAAAACTATTGAGTCAGTCCACTTTTGAACAACGGCCACCCCAAGAAGAGGGGGAGATTAAAAAAGCAAAACCGATCTTTTTCAAAAAGGAAAAAAAAGATGATAGTGAGCGCTATTTTGATGACCAACATGCGGAAAGAGAATTGCTAGAAAAGGTATACGAGGAAGAGGATATGGATGTACCAATTGATGAATCCATTCCTTTTGATATGTCGTATTACGAACAATTGGCTCAAGCACAAGAGGTGTCTAACGAAACATCTATGGATGAAGAAGCTTTATCTGAATTAAAACGTGAATATGATGAAGATTATACACACATTTATTCAATTTATATGAAGAGTATCCAAGGCTTTGCTACGATGTCTATCTCAGAACAACAAGCAAGGTTATATGAAATCAAACAACAGGCTAAAGCATTCTTATTGCAGAATAATCCAAAGTATAATATCTTATTAGAAAGAGGTATAATCTAATGAAAAAATTTGTTGAAATGAAAATTGGAGAAGATGTAGAATTCTATGCGTTAGTAGAATCTCTTCAAAAAAGATACACACCCAACAAAAGTGCCTATTATAGCATTAGTTTATCTGATGGTGCAACTACCATTGACGCAAGAGTTTGGGATGTCAATCTAATTGAAAAAAATGAGGTATTAGCCGGTACTGTCTTTTACTTTATTGCCCATATCAATGAGTATGTTGGTAAACCTCAGTTTGTCATTACAGGTGTAAGAAAAGTCGATGAAAGTGAAATTGATATCAAGCGATTTTATCGAACGGCGCCACTGACTGAAGAAAATTTAAGAAATGGTATTAAAACATACATCAGAAAGATTAACAATGAAGTCTTGCGTAATTTAGTAGTAGCCCTCATTGCGAAAGTGCCAGATGATTACTTTGTGTATCCTGCTGCTATGACAATGCATCACAATTATTTTAATGGTTTAGCTTATCATATTTATTCTATGTTAAGACTTGCGGATGGATTATTAGAAGTATATCCTGGAATGAATAGTGATTTATTATATGCAGGTATTTTGCTTCATGATATTGGTAAAACCAAAGAATTAACAGGACCAAAATCTCCACAATATACTCAAGAAGGAAATCTACTGGGTCACATTGTGATAGGTCTACAAATGGTGGCAGTAGAAGCAAACAAGCAACAAATAGAACATGCTGAAGAATATCAAGCATTATGTCATTTGATTGCAGCACATCATGGTGAATTAGAATTTGGTTCTCCGAAAGAACCGACGATGATGGAAGCATTTGCCCTACATTATATTGATTTGATGGACTCCAAAATGGCACCCATTAGTGCAGAAGTATTGAAGGTGGAAAAAGGTTCATTTACTGCACCAGTAACAAGTTTGGGTAGAAAAGCGATATACGTACCCAATATTGAAAAATAATATATCCAAAACAAAAAGGAACTAACGAATTCGTTAGTTCCTTTTTTCTTTTTTAAAAAATTAAAAAAATTTTTAAATATACCCCGCGAAATACACTTTTTTTCGCAAGTATAGTGTAAGGGGTAAAAAACTAGATAATTCCCCTTTAAGAAAGGAGGAAATCGTATGTTTCATCAAGACAACCAAGAGATTAGTATACCAAAAGGAGGATAAACAAAAATACTAGGTCATATCAAAGGTAGAACTTATCTTGATGATGGCACAAACCAACTTATTCAATCACTCAACAATATAGAAAAAGGAGAAGAAAACATGAAATTTGAAAACAGAATAGTAGAACATACGGGAAGAAAAAGACTTACCGTAGTAAATCAAGAAAATGATGACAATGGTGCAATTCTTGCACTAACAGTAGATGTAGCAAGAGCAGAAGGAGAAGTGGAAAAAAGTGGCACGCCACTGAATGCGATTACGTTCAACCAGATGCAAACGGAGCTGATTGAACAAATCAATCTCATAAAGGAAAAACTAGAACAACAAGAAGGTCAACTATCGTATTTGTGTTCGAGATTATATGAAGCAGATAAATTAGTGGTTAATTGGACTCAAAATCCCAATCAAAAAGAAGTAAATACGATAGAAATCAAGACAACAGAATGGTTAGATGTACAAATTAATCACTGGTTAGAACAAAACTTTACTGTCTCTATAAAAGAGCATACAGCATCACGCATTGTATTAGAGATTGCAGAAACAGATATACTTAATCAATCGGATGGAGTATCTTTCCAAGTGTATCCATTTTATATTTTATTGTATCCAAAAAATAATCATCAAATCTGTCTTGCAACATTACAGGCTCAGGTAACATATACCTATTTATCTGAGGCACCACTAGATTAAACAGGAGGAAAATGACAATGAATTTAACACAAATCAAACAAAAATTACTAACAAAAAATCCCCAGTTGGGAAAGAAAAATCAACAATTAATACAAAAAGAAAAAAATAAATCAGCCGGATCAAAAGAATCTCATGTAAAACTCATAGGAATTACTGGAAGTCGTGGTAAATCAACAACAGCTTATCTTGTTCATACGTATTTGAAGTCTCTAGGGTATCATTCTTTACTATATAGTAGTATTAGTATGGATACAAAAAGAGGGTATTATTCGCCAAATGAGGCCAGTGAAACGCCAGTATGTCATGATGAAATTTTATACCAAATTATAGAAGAAGCCGAAGATGATGACGTTGATTACATTGTATTAGAAATCAATGAAACCACCCTAGAAAAAGGACTAGTCAAAGACATTCCATTCACAGTGAGGGCTTTGACTAATATCAATCCGAAGCACAATCATGAACAATATACATCAGATGATTATGTAAAACTCAAGTATAGCTTTTTCCAAGATATCCCTAATCCAAATGACTGTACATGTGTCATCGGACTAACTGATATGATGACAAAAGATCAATTTGATACCATCAAATCATTTCATTATACCCCAACATATACTTATAGCAGCCAATATTTATGTAGGCTGAGAAATGTAGACTATAATTCAGTTGATGTATTATTGTATGAAATGGATAACTCTATAGAAGGTTTGCAATTGAAACTGAAAGTAGATGGTATAATCAATGAAATCAGTACAAATCTTTTAATGCCTTATAATGCAATGAATATGACTTGCGCAATAGCCATTTTAAACGCACTTGGCGTCTATCAAGTAGATGATTTTAACCGTTGTATAAAAAATGTTCAAATTCCAGGTAGAATGGAAGTAATTAAAGCAAACGGAAGAACCATTGCCATCGATTTATTTTTAAATCCTGCACTTGAGACCTTTTATGAATTAAAACAAAAAGGACAAATTGATCAAATTCATGTGGTCACAGGGGCGATTGGAACGGGATTTCAGTATTGGAATGATGCGTTTCGAACTCCACAATTTATAAATAAAAGGCATGAAGCAAGACAGTTTGCAATGGATATTGTAAAACAATATGCGGATAGAGTCTATTTAACTGAAAATGATCAAGCTGCAGAATCCGTTTTAGATATCTGTCAAGAGTTGCGAGGTTATTTAGGAGACATCCCATCTTCTATCATTACCAACCGAGAAGAAGCCATTCAAAAGGCTATTGAGAATTCAACAGAAAACAATCTTATCTTGATTACAGGAAGAGGAAACAAACGAACTCTTTGTGATAGTGCAACAACAATGAAAATCATCAAAGATTCAGAAGTCGTAAAAAGTATCTTAAAAGAAAAAGGATGGTAGCCTATGAATCAGAATAAAATCAACCAAACTCAGTTAAATTATCAGTGCAAAGAAATAGAAGCTAACCTTAATCTTTATACGGGAACATTATATCTAGATATACCATTAGCTAGTATGGGGGCAAATCACTATCAAATGGCTACTGATCTAGTCTTTTGCTCAAATCCAATTGAAAATAGTCCCATTGGTTTAGGCAATGGATGGAAACTCAACATTGATCAATATGTAGGACCTTATCAAACTAGTTATGCACTGACAGGATATCAATTGGGTGATTATATCTATGTGGATAGTCATTGGCAAATTCATCGTTTCATCCAGTATAAGGAAGAAATGATATATCATGAACTTCAAAAGGTATATTATGATGAAAGTGGTAGTGGCCTTAGATTGACAGTATATGCAGATAATACAGCACAAATAAAAGATCAAAACGGCAATTTGCTTCAGTTTCATTCCAATGGTAGACTATCAGAAATGATATCTGGTGTAAATCATGATATTACTAAAAAAATAGAATATGAAGAAAATCAAATTGTAGCAATCTATGACACAAGAAAAAGCCACAGGAAAATCCAATTCAGTTATGAAGAAGGCCGTTTGAATCAAATTACCAATACCATAGATGACATTTATCTTACCTTTACATATGATGCACAAGGACATATTGTGGCTATACATAAAGGAAACAAAATATCAACAAAGGAAATCACTCATTTTCAATATGATTTGATGTATCGACCACAATTAATTATTGATGTAGAAAGCAAAGCGGCATTGCGCTTTTTATATCAAACAGTGGGCAGTGACTCTAGAATAAATACGATAGAACAAGGTGTCGTACAAACCATCTACACTTATGAATCAATAGAAAGTGAAGGATATTGTGGTGAAGATCTGTATTTGGGAGAAGGGACATATCTTACAAATCAAGGAAGACGTATTTCGGGCTATGACTATGAAATGCCAGTATCTCATATAATGCATACTTCTTTATTCACTTATTTGAATGGCGCAACAATTGTAAAGAATGAAAAGCAAATAGAAACTATTTATTATTTCAATTCAAATGGTTTTACTATAGGTACACTTGAAAAAGTTGATGATGATGCCTATCAAACCTTATTCAAAACAGGGGGATGGAGTTTATGTACAGGAATTTATCCAATGAGACCTACTACAGTAAACAAAAAACATGCGACTATGCTAACATATCATCAAGATCAAAATTTATATACGTATCAAGTAGACCAGCATTCGCTTGCTTATTTTACAAGCCAATTTTATGATAACGATAGTGTACTGAATAAATATCATTATGTAAAAGACTTTACTGTATCCTTTTGGATTCGCTTTTCTCAACCTATCTATCAAAATTATAAAATGGCGATAATTGTTGATCAACCAACAGGAACTTTTACTTCTGGTGTAGGCTGGTTACATCAAACCCAAGGCAATAGTTGGCAATATGTAACTATTCCACTTCATTTGGGATTTGATAAAGTCAATATTTCAAATATCGTATTCAATATTTATCAATTACCAAATGGAATAGATATTGAGATGGCTGATATGAGAATAGCTATTGCTGATCCAACTCAAATTTATATCGATAATCAAGTATGGAATAAAGCAACCCATATGTGTTATGAACAAAATGGAGTTTTGTTTGAAGAAAATATGGGGCAAAATTGCTTTATGAATGAACAAGACATCTATCTCACGTATCAAAGTCTTTTTCACAGTCAAATAGAAAACAAAGATACATTTGATTGGATATACTGTGGAGGAACGAAGGTGAAAGATGTTACTTCGGTAAAGTTGAAAAAAGAGGGTCATCTTTATGACTTTTCTATTCAAAATGATGGGCAGCCCAATTATTGCATTCGTTCAGTCAATCAAACGGGTAATAACAAATATAATATGACCGAATCACGAATCAAGTTTATCTATGATTCGACATGGAAACAGTATAAAATTGAAAATCATACGTCAGTGGGATATACGGAAAAAGAAACAGATGCTCTATCCGCATCTGATTCATCTAGTGTGTATACCATTTATAATGAGCAAGGGGTTTTACTTCAAGAAAAGGATGCCTACCAAGTTGTAACTGAAAATCATTATGATGCATATGGCAATTTAGAATCCACCTGCATTTACAATGAAACAAAAGAAAATGGTGAAAAATTAACCATCAAATATGGCTATGGCAATCTATCCGAGCGCCTAAGAGAACGCCCTCTATCTTATACAGAAAATGAGATTACGAAGTATTATGTGTATAATGAGCCTTATATGACGATGCATACCCATAAAACAGAAGATGGCATGACAAAGTGGTCATATGATGACTACCACGAAAAAACAACTAAACTAGAATATAGTGATACATCGAACGGTCATACGATAACAAAGCAAACAATTCAATATGATTCCTATGGTAGAATCAAAAGTGTTAAAGATCAAACGGGACAAACCTATGGATTTTTTTACCACCTATCAGGTGAACCTTTCAAATATTTTGAGAATAAAAAACTCATATTTGAAAAAAGGATAAATCACAATCAAAACATTATCATCAATCACTCAGATGCAAATGAAGCATTAGAGTATGCTGATGTTATCACGGATAATGTATATCAAACGGATGCTTTAGGTAGTGCCAATCAAACCACCACTATTGTGGATCGTTATGGTAGAATACGAAAACAAGAAAATAGCAATCAGGCAATAGTTTATCAATATCAAGATATAAATGATGCTTTTGGAGAAAGCAAGTCTGTGGCAAAAATTGAGTCAATATATGACCCCTATGAACAAAATACTTATTTGTATCATTATGATGAAGAAAATCGACCATGTGGGTATGAAATCAAAAGCGATAAAAATGCATCGACAAAACAATTTCAAGTGATGCAAACGACGCCAGGTGATACACAATATTATTTTAGTGGTGATCAATCTTATATGAAATCGAAAATTATCTTAGAAGATCAAGAGACTAGTGAGGGAAACCAAAAACAATATATTGACCCTAGAACATATCGCACGCAGTATGTACAAGTGAAATCTGAACAAAGTGATAAAGAAGAAAAACCTTATGAGGAATTCCACTATACTTATGAATATGATCCATTAGGTAGACTTCAGACCATTTGTCATCATCGCTATTACGGAAATAAACCTTTTGAACAAACCATAGGGACGTTAAAGGATAGCAAAAGATATTATAAGCCACATACCAATTTTGTTGAAAAAATAGAACATAATATGATACACAATTTTAGATATGGTTATCCACAAACAGTGAACACATTAACAAAGGCAACAATTACAGAAAATATAACATATGATCATAAAGGGAATATCATTAAAACATATGAGTCAGGAGATAGACTAAGCCATCCTCATTCTAGAATAACTGCTAATGAAGAAGGTGTAGAAGTATATACATTATGTGACAAAATAGAACTAGATAATTATGAAAAAAGATATCAATATAATGCACTAGACCAACTGACCTATGAATTCAATAGCAAGTTGGGTGAGTATGAGTATGTCTATGATCAACAGACCAACCAATTATTAGCTGTCAATCAAGATCAAACAGAAATTAAACGTTTTGTCTATGATAAAGGAAGAAAAACAAAAGTCTACTTAGATGGGATAGAAAGACCCATTTTATATGACCATTATGGAAATATTATACAAGATCACCAAGGTATATTAACATACAATCATAGAAATCAACTAGACTCTTATCATATCAAAATAGTAGAGGGAGATTGGTGTTATCGATATTATAATCATTATGCATATAACTATCAAGGCGTAAGATATAAAAAACATTTGACGCATACTTCTCAGCATACATCAAAAGCGGAAAATATAGAAACAGAAATGACAATATATTATGAAGTAGATGGAAATAGAATCTTAGGAGAAGAATGGGTAAATGCTAGTGGTGTAGTGACAACTAGATTTCGCTATTTCTATGATATAGAAGGAATAACTGGTCTTTCCTACAATGGTAAAAATTATAACTATTTAAAAGATGTTTTGGGTAATGTGACGAAAGTTACATACGAAGGTAGAATTCTAGCTGAATATGTATATGATGGATGGGGAAATTGCCAAATTAATCGGTTAGATATTCAAAATAATGATGAAGAATTTGTAGTAAGAAACAATCCATTTAGATGGAAGTCAAGGTATTGTGATCTAGAAACGGGCAATTATTATATAGGTGGTAGATATTATTCACCCGTATTAATGCAATATTTAAAAGCAGAAGCAATTGAAAATATATTACTTCAAGCCAATACACTAAATAGTTTAGACCGGTATGCTATGACATATACGAATCCCCTTGTATATACTTGTGACCCAACAACCATTTATACCAATCAAACCTTGTATCCAGATCCTACCTATCAACCACAAAAGCATAAATCTTGGTGGGAATTACACTGGAGAAAGGTTATTCAATGGACTCTATTTACGATAGTACTTGTTACGTCTATTGTACTGATGTGTACACCAGCAAATAGCTTTGGAGTAGGAATGTTTGTTGCGGGGATGAAAGCAGCCGCAAGTGGAGTACTCGTAGGTGGTATAATAGGAGGCTTTATCAGTGCCCTTCAAGGGAATGGATTTATGGAAGGTTTAGTCAATGGCATTGTTGATGGATTTATCAATGGATTTACATCAGGAGCATTGTTCTTTTGTATGAGTGAACTCATTCATGCATATACCCATACGGCCAATACTTGTAATGTACCAGGTACAGAATGCTTCAAGGAAGGAACACTTGTTCTTACAAAAGAAGGAAATAAAACCATTGAGGATATCCAAGTAGGAGATGAAGTATGGGCCTATGATGAAGAAACAGGGGAAAAAGCATTAAAAAAGGTTGTACAAATATTTAGAAATACAACTAAACAATGGACACAAGTAGAAATAGAAAGTGAAGAAGGAATACAAACTATTACTTGTACACCAGGACATAAATTCTATCTACCAGAAAACAAACAAAAAAGAGATATCGGAAAGCGCCAAGAACATGAATCATACTATCAATTATCCGAAAAATGGGTACGAGCAATTGATTTAAAAACAAAAGATAAAGTGTTGCTAAAAAATGGAAAGTATGGTATAATAAAAAGGGTAACATTACAACAACTAGAAACACCAGAAACCACCTATAATTTTGAAGTCGAAGACTATCATACCTATTATGTAGGTGATGATGGTATCTTGACACATAATACTGGTAATTGTGGAGCAAATGGAAAAATATTTGATAGTGCTGATGATGCATATGCTGCAGCAAGAAAAGATTTAGGTCTTGAACCAGGAGAGAAGACTATAGATATTATACATAAGTATTATAATAATGGAAAGGGGTATTGGATAGATCAAAACGTTGAAGTGTACTCAGGGAATCGTGCTATAGTCAATCATAAATCTGGACACTTTTATTCAGATGGGGGTGTGATGCAATCACATTATAATGTAGGTATTTGGAATTTTTCGGAAGAGGAATTAATCAGCACTGGATTTCATTATTTTTATTAAAGGAGTAAAGTATGAAGATATTAAATAAAAAATTATGTTATTGGATGGAAGACTTTCAATATGG
>CATLBQ010000020.1 GCA_949879765.1 uncultured Bacilli bacterium | reverse complement strand
TTATTACTTCATCCGACTCTTCTTTAACTACACCATCTTTATTTTTCATTCTATATAAGACATTACCACTAGTTTTTTTATCACTACTTTCATCAAAATACATACTCATATGTAATTCTTTAATAGCATTTCTTCTCTCTTTAGTAAATTTCTTATCTGGTTCAAATTCGTTATTTATTAATTCATAAATATCAACATCTTCATCTACACTAGTGAATGGTACTAAAAATGCGTTTGATACAAGTATAGCTACTATTGTTACAACACCAATATTAACCCTATTCTTCATTCTTATATCTCCATTTCCCTTAAATACGCCCCATATCGTCTTTATTCCTTTCACCTTGATTTCTTTTGAAACTCTGGTACAGGCTCTAAAAGCGGTTAACATCTTCCTTATATTGTTAATTATCCCACATTTCTTCATTTATTTCTACTATTTAAAAAGCCAGCTAACTTTTTTTGGTTAACTGGAATAATTATATTTTTAACAATAACACTATAATAGTTTTTATTCAACTCTACACCATAAAGTATTACCATCATTATCTATATATAAATAAACTGTTTGTGATATTGTTGACATATAACTACTGTATGGATGCTTTTCCATAAAGTCCCAATCGTAATCTATTACATTTTCAAATACTAATAATTTCTCATCTTTAATATTTAAGCATAGAACTAATATACCATACTTGTTAGAAATAGTAGTACCACAAATTTCTAAAGATTTTCTATTATAAGGTACTAAACCATTTGAACTTTTATATTCACACATGCTCCAATATTTATTATCAATATAAGAATTCATACAGTTAAGATTTATATTATATTCAAAAGTTTTGCAAATAGTACATTCCTTTTCATTATTTTGAACAAAACAACCCACATAAAAGATCTCATTTACAAAACTTACTGATAAAATTGATACCCATTTAAAAGCAAAAAATAAGCCTTACATAGAAGACCTATAGATTTCAAAAAATGTGTGTGATGGACGAAATGTTGCATATCAAGGTTTTAGTGAACAACATGATTTATAATGCAGATTTTTGTTCATCACTATATTTTTTATTAGTCTAAATGGATTTTATTATTTAAACAAAAAAAGGAATTAACATAATTTATAATCTATGCTAATTCCTTTTTTTATTTAATTCTATAATAACTAATATTTTTCCCTTTACCAAATCTAGTTATTTCTTCTAATTCAATTAGTTTTCTTAAAGATCCTTCAATTGAGCTAATACTTAAAGATGGACATAATTCTTTGATATCTTGTTTTGTAAATTTACCAATTTTAATTCTTGTAACTTCTCTTACTATTTCTAAAGCAGATTTTTTTGTTTCAATTAAATTAAATCTTTCTTCAAAATCTTTATATGCAGAAAGAATAGTGCCTAAAACATATTTAATAAAAGGAACTTTATTATCATTGCCATCATGCCAATTGTGTTGAGAAGCATTCAATGAATCATAATATAAATCCTTGTTTTTTGCAATTTTTGCTTCTAATGAAATATATCTACCAACATAAAAACCACATCTATATAATAATAACGTTGTAAGTAGTCTACTCATTCTACCATTTCCATCATTAAATGGATGAATACATAAAAAATCATGAATAAATGTAGGAATAACAATTAATGGTTCTACCTCCATGTTACCAATTACTCTATTATATTCATTACAAATATTTTCAAGTGCAATAGGTGTATCAATAGGATTAAGTGGGGTAAACAAAGTTTCTACATGACCATCTGGGTATGTGGCACTAATATAGTTCTGAACAGTTTTTGTTTTTCCTGCAATTGGGTTATTCATGTAATTATATAATATTTTATGTAGCTGTAAAATATAATTCTTTGTAATTGGAATTGCATCGAAACTTTCATGAATAATGTTTAGTACATCTCTGTAACCTGCTATTTCTTGTTCATTTCTGTTTTTTGGAGTTGTTTTTTCAGTAACTAGTTGTTTTATTCTTGTATTAGTAGTTACAATACCTTCAATTGCATTTGATGCCTCAGTACTTTGTATCTTAGCTATTTCAACAAGTTTTTCTAACTCTTGTGGACATTGTTTCAAATACATTTCTTGTTTTCCTACTTCTTTATATATAGCTGCAATTAAAGAAAGCATTTCAGAATCCCATTTTTCTTCTCTTATTTTAGAATAATTAAAAGTTCTCATCATCTTACCCTCCAAACTATTCCCTTAAATTATACTATAAAATAAGGGAATAGTCAATTAATTAAGGCTATTTTTTTATCATCATTAATATTATTATTTAAAACTTTTAGAAAAATATGTAACTATAAAGAAAAGACCAGATTAGAATCTGGTCATGCTCACTGTGTCATTACACCACAAATGATACTTGATATTGCTCTATAAATAGAAATTTATCTATTTTCATTATACATAAAAAATGGGCCATTGTCAGCATCATCACCTTCATGAGAACAAACATAAGTCCAACTCCAATCTTTGCTAACTATAAATAGTTCAGATATAGTGCCTTTTTCATTAAATATTATATTATCATAGGAATTTTCACCGTATTCATTAGTTTCCTCTTCAAACTACACCTCTACACTTATAAATTTTTTCTATCCATTTTTATAAAATTCTTTAGTTGCTTCGATTCCACAGAAAAACTTATCTTTACTTTTTAAGAAAAAACTTCCCCTAAATAATTATAATTCTTATATTGATATTTTAATTCTTTTCCAAATATATTTAGCCATTTATCTTTAACTGCTAAGCTATCTATCACCAATATTATATCACAATTCTATTTACATTTTCACCATTATCTCTTATAGATTCGAATCCCATAAAACAACGGTTCGAGTCTGTGGTCAGTCTCCTATAGTTATTACAATAAAAAGTTTCATAAATGCATAAAAAATAAGGTATTCAGCCCTTTTTGACTAAAATACCCTATAAAATTAAAAATTAGCCCTTTTTATCTGAAGACTAATTGATTCAATAAATGCCTAACTGCTACGATATCTATTTTTTATATAGGTGTGTGCGACTATAAGTCTTTTTTAAGATATTCATATGATAATTCATCATCTTGATAGTAGCTTCTGTATATATAAGGACTAATTTCGCTCAAATTTATACGTGATATATTTGCTTTATTAATAATTTTTTAATATGAGTTATACTAGTATTTTCCTACAATGTTATTATTAAATCAACTATCTATGTTTTACTTATTTAAAAAATATTGTATTTTCTCACAAACCTGTTGCACGAAAAAGTACACCACTTATATTAAATAAATTATTTAAATATAATATAATACTACTCATTTTATTTTTTGATAAATTAAAGACATCAATTTCTACAAAATTATTATCAATAAGATTGGTTCTAATAAACATATCTACTTTCCCCACTTTCCATGATTAACATATAATAAAGGATATTTAAAAATAGTAACTTGATGCCTTCCTTCAAGTTTAACTTCAACTTGAATATGAAAATACCATTCATTGTATTTCGGATGTGGTGAATGTAACATAATTATCAATACATTACTAATAACAATTCCAAAAATATTTCCAGAGAGATTAGGACCAATTGCTTTTAATGAAAATTTTCTTTTTTCAATTTCCTGAATTGCTTTTGTTCTAGCATCTAAACCAAGAATTTTACAAACAACATTTGCTAAAAGCGCGAATGCCGTTGCCCCAATTACTCCACATACTACTCGAGCTAACCAATTTTTCCTTCGGTATCTATGAACTACAGGATTATTCTCACAATAACTAAACAAATTATAACTAAGTACACTTCCACTTGCTCCAAGATAATCTATATCATCCATTGTTATGAATCTTTTTACTAATGGATTATAGTATCTTGAATTTAAATAATACCAACCTGTTTCATCATCTCGATAGTAGTTTCTGTATCTAAATGGATTGATACTTGATAGATTAATTCCTGATGTATCAATTGTATCAATTAAAGTTCCATATCCATCATAGTAATATTTTACCACTATGTTTCCATTTGTGTCAACCATTCCGATTACATCATTTTGAAGACTCTTTATGTATAAGTATTTTGTACCATTATAAGTTAATCCTACAATGCTATCATTAGAATCATAATAGTAGTTCAAACCCCGTAGGACAATAGGTTCGAATCCGTGGCTAATCTCCTTAGGTGTTTCAATCTAAATGTTTCATAAATGCATAAAAAAGAGACTATTTCACTATATTTCAAGTAAAATAGTCTATAAAAATGAAAAATATGCCTCTTATTCAGAAGACTTATCGATTTACTTTAATGTTTCATTTTAAGAATTTATACAATAAAATGTTTCATATTTGAGTTTTACGCTACAAAATGTTTCACGATGCAACATTTAGTAGTAATATAGAATTCATTTATCATACTAAAAGATTCATACAAGCAGTTATTTTTTTAACGTTTTTTTATTAACACCTTTTATATAGTTTTTCTTCAAATGGTAAACATCAACAAATTTAAGTTCTGAATTTGATAATTCATTTTTATTTAGTTTTATTTCCATAAGTTTTATCGTTGATACAAAATCAGCAACTTGAAATAATCTATATGATCCAGGAACAACTTCTCTTTTAAACTCATAATTTAATCCTGAAATAGCGAATGCTCCATTTAATATCCTAGTTATTAAGTTTTGACCATTATCATAATATATTATTATTTCATTAAATGAATTTAAATAATCAAAATTATCTAATAAAAAATTGTAAACATCTTTTGTTATTTTAGCTTGCATTTTTAATAAATCACTATTGAAATCTTTCTTTTCATAACAAAAAGAAAAAATCTTTATTGGTAATGATAATGTGAACATAAATATAGATTGAAATATTTTTTTCCTATCTTTCATTTCCATATTATCAAACGGATATTCTCTTCTAATTATAGGGCCAGCATGAAATGTAAGATAGTCTTTAATTTTTTCAATATTACTCTTTATGTCATCATTTTGATTATGCATAACAAAAGTAATAATATAATATTTTGATGCATCTTTGATAAATCCAACATCACCAGACTCATCAATAAAAATGCTAAGAATCTTTCCCATAACTACTCCTTCCTATAAAAAAATGGCAGGACTATTTCCTGCCGTTGTTGGACCAAGGCATACGCCAGCCCAAGTCATATGACAATAATATCATATGCAATTTTTACAATTATATTCTATCAAAAAATATTATATTTGTCAATGGTTTAGACTAATTAATAATAGAAAATCAGTTCCCTATTTGTTCCTTATTTTTCTTTATATATTCTCTATTTAGTTTTTATAACAATTGATTTACATTACTCAAAATAAAATTATAAACTTCCAAATTATTATATTGATTAAAAACATCTTTAGTTAATTCTTTTATGATGTTATTTTTCAAATTTCCTAATACACTCGAATATCCACAAATATTTATGCATTCAATCTTACTCATAAAAGGTGATTTAATGATATGTAGTTTAAAATTAATAATATAATCTACTGATTTTATAACATTGTTTAAACAATTAATAACTACATCTTCTTTATGAGTTGACATAATCTCTAATTTCGCCATTTCAATATTATCCATTTGTGAATATAAATCAACTAAACATTGAGTAGCATTTATTCTAACATCATTATTTGTTGATTTTTCTAAAATACTTTCAGCAAGTTTAATGATTTCAGTTGAGTACTTAATTGTATTTGTAACTATATTTATTGTATTCATAATACTAATCAAACAAATCTTAGCTTCTTCATTATTTGATAGTTTCTTATATGGCTCTTGCCATAATTTCAATTCACTTTCATATTCATTATTCATAGAATATTTATAAGCTTGTTTTTTTAATTCTTTAACATACTCATCTTGTTTAATACTTTCAACACCTAATAATTCATCAACAGTTACTTCAAAAATATTGGCAATAATGAAATATCAGGATATGCTAATGATTGCTCCCATCTTGATATTGGCTTTGATGTTGTTTCTACTCCTTTAAGTTTTATGGTAACTATTATTTTTTATTTTATACATATTTTTAATATAATGTGCTAAATTATATGAAAGCTTAAATAAAGGAGAATTTAAATATGAAAAAGTTAAATGAAAAGTTTTTTATTAATGCAGAAGAAATCTATGGGAAGGAAGTTATATCTAGACTAAGAAAGTTAATATATGATATTAACTGAGCTATAATTAGTGATAGTTATTTAGATTTTGAAGATGATATTAAAGATATTCAAGATTATATAGAGAAGAATAAAAAAACTTAATACATAAAGTATTAAGTTTTTTTTGTCTTATACTCGTTGCAAAATAAATTGTACGTTTTGTTGCAATTGACTTTGTACGATTTCATTTGGATTATTTATTCTTTTACGAATGGTAATAACCCCATATGACGAGCACGTTTAATTGCTACTGCTAATTCTCTTTGATAAATTGCTTTTGTACCAGTGATACGACGAGGTAAGATTTTCCCACGATCAGAAATAAATCTCTTTAATAAGTCTGCATCTTTCCAATCAATTTTCTTAACTTTATTATCAGTGAAATAACATGTTTTTTTACGTCTTTTAAAGTTTGCCATATTTCATTCCTCCTAAAATGGTAAGTCGTCATCAGAAATATCAAATTGTGTTTTTACTTCATCATATTGATCTTGAACAGGTTTCTTTTGTTCTTGGTAAAAACTTGGTTTTGATTGAGGTTGCGCATTCATTTGAGGTTGAGGTTGTGGAGATTGCATATATGATGTTTCATAAGATGAATAATCACTATAACCGCCAGCTTGTCCACTACTTGATTTTGGTTCTAAAAAGTGAATATTGTCACAAATGACTTCAGTTGCAACACGATTTGAACCATCTTGTGCAGTGTATCTTCTCGTTTGTAGTTTTCCCTCTACACCTATTTGTCCACCTTTTTTGATAAAACGACATAAATTTTCTGCTTGCTTATTGAAAGCAACGCAATTGATAAAATCAGCTTCTCTTTCTCCAGATGGAGAAGCAGCCAATCGGTTTACCGCAATCGAAAAAGCGGTAAAAGAAACATTATTAGGTGATGTTCTCAGTTCAGGGTCTCTTGTAATTCTCCCTACTAAAATAACTCGATTCATAATGCCTCCTATTCAGCTACAGTGATGTAACGAATAATGTTTTCTTTAATGTTAGCTACACGTTCGAATTCTTTTACGGCTTCAGGTGTTGCATTTACATTCAATAAAACATAATATCCCTTTGTTTCACCTTTGATTTCGTAAGCTAATTCTTTCATACCCCATTCATTCACGTTGTCTACAGTAGAAGCTTTTGCGGTAAATAATGCATTGACTTCTTCGATTAAAGCTTTTCTTGCTTCTTCATCAACGTTTGGGCGAATGATATACATAACTTCGTATTTTTTCATTCTTTTGCACCTCCTTTTGGTCTAACGGCTTTGCAAACTATGCAAAGCAAGGCAGAATATCTCTTATATATTCATGCTTTCTTATTATATCATATTTTTATTTTTTTGCCATCATTATGCTTTTTTACTTTCTTCTTGAAGCAAATATTTCACATAACGCAATTGTGGTGATAATGAAGCATCAAAATTTGTTGTTGCTAAAAAGCTATCTTTATCTACAAGCACCATTTTATTAGACTCTAGTTCTTTGTGCTTGCGCCCCACTTGATTTTTTTGACATGAATCATATATTGCAAGCATTTTTTGAATTTCATCTTCATGTTGTACTTTGATTTCTAATTTCGCAAAAAAATCTGGCTTACCTGCTTTACTCATTAACCGCGCACACCCAAGCAATTGAAAATGGGTATCTGTATATTGTTTGACATCTACATAACATTCTTCTTGTAATTCACGGTACATTCCATATTCTAGTAAGGTTTGAAAATTCTTATCCTTACCATTTCGAAAAGATTTATAATCTTTTCTATCTAATGATCCCGATGCGCTCGGCACAAACCGATTGCCATTGACATCATTATACATACTTTGTTGTTGTAAAATCAAGTAATGTTGCTCTTGCACAATGATTTCTACAATTAAATTGATCCCAATCAAGTTGGTCAGTGCACTATGTTCTATGTCTTTGAATTTACCTGTTACTGGATGTAGTGATAAGCGATGTCCTGCTAAATAATAGTTGGGATCACTTGAAATCATCATGTTTCTAAAAATCATTTCATCTGTTGACACATACGCATAATAGCATACTGGTTTAATCACTACCTTATCTATGTCGTTAAAGCAAAGATCTATATCTATGCCCATTAATTTTCCATTGAAAATACTTTTATCATGGGAGAGTTTATTAGAAATAATATAAGCGAGTGCTCGCCTTGAATCTTTAGAAAGCGTCTGTTTTGACTTTTGGTACTCCACAACAATCTTTGATGCATTCATCACAAGATGCTGATTGGCTTGAGGACTATATAGAAATATTTCTGATTCTTGATTGGCATACTCAAAATACATCGGAACAAAATCTTTGTATTTGGCAGTAGGCTGCAACGCAGTTTGAATAATCTCTTCTTTGGTTTTACCTTCTACTAGAGTCACTTGTTTGCACATTTTTTGAAATGCTTGCCTTTTTTCGATACAGGCAATGCCCCATCTCAATATCCCTACAACTAGTACTGCTATAGAAAGCCAAAAAATAATCGGTAACAAATGATCTTTGGCTATTGCTATGGAAAAAGATAAGCATAAGGCAACGATATCTAAGCTTCGGTCAATATAGTATTTTATCGTATTTTCGGCTTTCCAGGCACTCCTCACCGCACCCCGTTTACTTTTTTCCAATTTCTTCCGATATTGTTTCACCACTTTTTGAGTCTGCTGATACAAGCTATCCTGATTGGATAATTGCTCCAAACCCCTAAATGGCTGATTGATCTTTGCTCCTTTGATCTAAACCAAATAGAATAATACATCTTGCTTTGGATGATATCCTATACATTTGAATTGTTGAATACTCATCTGTTGATCTATTACCTGATAGATTGCATCGAAGGCGCGTAAATTTGCATTGGTGATGTTCTTGCCATTGACATATACTTTGGATACGCCTAAAATGGATTTCATTTGTTGTTCTAACTTGTCACTTTGGTATTGATAAGTGGCTGGTAATGTATAGATGCCCACTTCATAAAGGGACTGTGGTCGTTCATTTTTAATATAAAATACAATCTTCATAAAATGACCTCCTCTAGTTTAGGATGGTGAAACGAGTACATAAAAGGTCTGCTTAGGACCTGTATCATTCAATAAAATGGTCTTTCCCTTGTACTTGAACAAAATCAAACCAGCACAATATAAACTCCAATACACCCAGAAACATGAAGTGCTTCTAGAATCAATAGACTAAACAAAAGGATTGGAGATGTCACCCAAAACATCGGCAAAATAAATACAAAATGGAATACCACAAATGGCGCTAAAATCGTAATCAATGCGCATCTTTTATAGGTATAGACCTCAGGTACCCCGCAAAAGGCACAACTGAGTGTAAGACCAAAAGTTAATTTCTGTTTGGTCATGAGTTTATAACACAAACCATGAACAAGTTCATGTAATACAATGTATAACAGCATCCCAAGTATCATTCCTATAAGAATTCTCATATCTGCAAAAGTGACTTTTATTTCTAGTCTTTGATTAGAAAAATGCGTGACAAGTAAAATGAAGACTCCTATACCTAAAACAACAAAAAATAATACCAAGGCGAAAAGATTAAGTACGATTGCGGTAGTGATATGTTTGGCATTTATTACTTTATCTTCTTGATAGCCTTCTAGTAAAACAAGTTCATAATTTTGATGTTTTGCAGTTTTTTCTTTCATTCTTCTTTCTCCTTTTCCGGTTCACAAGAACCAGTAAAATGATAACCATGAGGAGTAAAGCAAAATAAGCACTAGCAATCATATAATATCCTAAAAAGTGAGCGCGATTTTCTCCAATTAAAGTCACCCCAGTTATCCCACGATATGTATTGCCTATTGCCAAGTACAATAAGATAGGCCCAATAATACTGAATATGATATTGCCTACTTTTCTCATTTTTCACGTTCCTCCATACGGTAAAACTGAAATCCTGTTTTTGTTCTATAACCAATCTCTCCATACGAAGAAATTGGTTTGGCTACTACACATTCTTTAAATTGTTTCAACTGACTTACCACATAATTGGGTGTAGTAATCAATGGCATAGTAATCTTTTCCTGCGCTTCAGCAACCAAATTAAAGCAAGTGAGTGACATTTTACTACAATTATCGAACGGACTATATCGATCATTTTCTTTCATATAGGTATTAATCGTCATTAAATCATTCTCATCAATATAAATACTTACCGATGATCTTGTTTCATAACGTTGATATAAGTCAATATACCAAGGCTCTAGATTAAACCATATCCCCATATGTCGGTCTACAGCCCACCAACTGAATGTAACCGAAGCATGTGGAGCCACTGAATATTGATACACATCTATTGGCTGATTGGTTAAATTGGTCATTTCTAAAAATGTATGTCCATAGGCTTGAATAAAATTTTTACATTCTGTTTTTCCATCATAGGAATGAAGGGTCAATTGAAGGATATCCGTTGATTTTTGTGGTGTCACTTGAAATTGTGATTTTTGTTGTTTTTGACAACTTATGCATAAAATAGCAATACCTAACCAAAGGATCACTATACATATTTGACGCATCATTTCTTCCTCCTTTCGTTATTTCTTTTTCACAATATGCTGATTGGAAATGATATTTTGAATAGCATAAGCTACGCCATCTTCTTCACAAGATAATGTGATGTATCGTGCTACTTGTTTGACTTCTTCTGTAGCATTGGCCATCGCAACACCCATTCCCACCATTTTTAGCATTGGAATATCATTTTCCGCATCACCAATCGCCATCATTTCTTGAGGCAAAATATGCAAATATGATGCAAGAAATTCAAGTGCAGTCCCTTTATTGACGTGATGAGGGAGGATTTCTAAAAAATAAGTGGTTGTCCTTACTATAGTGTAATGGGGTAGTGCCGCTACCAATTCAGGCTGATGCCTATCCAATTGGGCTTGTGTGTCTACTACAATCAATTTACTTGCATTGCTTGCTTGTTGTAACTCAACTATAGGGCGCTCTTTTAATGCAACCCCTTGAAAAATAGGCAACTGACGCAAATGAACATCTAATTGATTGGTGTAGATGTGGTTCCCTTGATACATCAAAAAAGAAAGATGACGATTGAGTAGTTCATGTAAAATGCACTGGATATCTTGCGACATCAATTGCTTTTGATAAAGAATGGTTTGATGTGTTGTTGCAATACATCCCCCATTTAACGCAATCAGATAATTTTCATCTTCTATCAAACCGAGAGTCTCTAAAATAGGTTTGATTCGAAAAAGGGGTCTACCACTTGCAATGACAATTTTTATCCCTTGTGACTTTGCAAAGGCAATGGCTTTTTGATTTACCCATGATATTGTTTTATCTTTACGAAGTAATGTATCATCTAAATCGAGTGCTATTAATCGTATCATTTTTCTCACCATCTATATTATATCATATTTTTTCTAATTGGAAAAGAAAAAAAACACCTCAATCCAAAAGGTGTTTTGCTTTAATGCGCTGAATTTCTTGCTTTGTGGCCAAATAACCAGCTTGAAATAATTTCATTTTTTCTGCTTCTGTAACCTTAAAATCCAACGTTTTGATACTTTTCGTATCAATTGAAATCATATGCATAGTCGGTGGACATCCTTTATATTCTTTTTTCAAAATGCGAAAACCAATAACGAGTTCGTCTTCTTTATACGGGAATACATGACATGGAAAGTTATTGGATACACCACCATCTACCAAAAAAGAGTCTCCTAATTTTAATGGTTGAAAAAATCCCGGAAATAACATACTATACGTAATCATACGGGCTAAAGGGAAAGAGGATGTGAAATAACCATATACTGGCAATGCATCTGGTAGGACGACAGATTTCTTTTGGGTCATATCATAACTTACCACTTTCAGTTCTTTTTGTTGATACGTTAAGTCCGAAAGATAGCGCACCCGTTTTTGCATCAACAAATAATCTAAATAGGATTCTATCATAAAACTAGAATATAGTCCTTTATCCTGAAAAATAGATTTGAGTTTTGTTTTATTTTGATATAATAATTGTGAGAAGGTTAGTTTTTGCATCAAATACGTCATTTCTTTTCCTGTATATCCTGCAACAAGTAGTCCCGCAAAAATGGCACCAATGCTTGTACCTGCTGCTTTTTTACAAACAAATCCCTCTTCTTCTAAAGCACAAATAGCCCCTACATAAGCTAAGCCTTTGATGCCTCCACCTTCAAATATTGCTGTATACTCCATAGCATCACTTCCAATGCACTATATGCAAAACCTCAGAAAAATATGTTGAATATGTCAAAAAGAAAAAGGTAAATTGCTTGATTTACCTTTCTAAACTATAAATTTGATGACATCCATAATGCTTTCTACTCGCAAAAAACAATTGGATTAAACTAGGATAATAAGGAATGAAAGTTTGGTTTTCAATCATTTGTAGAATTTCTGATTCTGATGCCCATTTGACATTTTGAACCTCTTCTGGCTGCAATACCAATTGAGAAAGCGCAATATCTGCTTCAATCAAGTAAATATCATCAAAACCAAAATCAAAATTCACATTCATATGTGGCCGAATCGTACTAAAATCAAAGGATATTCCTAGTTCTTCTTGTAATTCTCTGCTTGCAGCATCACGGCTTGTTTCATTCACTAATGCACTTCCACCTATGGTAATATCCCATAAATTGGGGAAACCTTGTTTAAATGGTTGTCGTTGTTGAATTAACATTTCACCCTTTGCATTAAAAATGCATACATGCACGACCAAATGATATTCACCTGTTGCTAGTCCTTGTTGCCTTTGGACTATTTTTCCTGTTTTCATTCGATCTATATCATAAATATCCCAATATTCCATCTATTTATCCCTTCTTTGAATAGAATCTTCTTTACTAAAACCTTCTGGATATCGTTTTTTGAGCTTATCAATATTTTGTTGAAGAATACTTTCTAAATCGATATCTAGCGCATAAGCGGTTTCTGCTAGATACCATGCCACATCTCCTAATTCTTCTTTGATTTTTTCTCGGTTGAGACTATGGCCTTGAGCCAAATGTTTCTTTACTAAATCAATGACTTCACCTGATTCTCCGCAAAGTCCCATAACACCATTAATCAAAACATCCTTTTTATCTAAATCAGGATTTAACGTCCGCATAGCGAGCATTTGATATTCATTGATTTTCATTTTTTTCACCTGTTGAATATGGCAAATAATAAATGCTATCTAAAACTGCTCTAGCGGCTTGTTCTCCTTTGATTTTTTTGATAATTTCATAAGCGAAAAGAAAGGTGGCCCCAGCTGCTTGAGCGGTGATCATCGCATCTGTAACTACTACGCTTTGATTTTCTTGATAAATACCATCTTTTCCATACTTTTCGCAACTTGGAAAACACGTATAAGGAAGCCCCTGCAATAGTCCCATTTGACCTAACACACCTGGTGCAGCACAAATTGCTGCAATAAGCCGCTTGTTTTCACTAAAATGTCTGATTATGTTTTGCGTAACTACCGAACTCAAATGAGTTTCAAATACCGCTTTCCCACCCGGTAAAACGACAAAATCATATTGGTCTATCTCTATATCGTGATAACTTTTATCAGCACGAATCGATAAACCATATTGGGTCGTCAAATCTAATGATTCAACAACACTAATCGCATCCATTTCAATTCCTGCTCTTTTGATTAAATCCATCGTAACAATAGCTTCTGTATCTTCAAAATGGGGCGCTAATAAAATCATTCCTTTCATTTTTTCACCTACCTTTTGCAATCGATTCTGTATCTTTTTCTTTCTTTACTTCCAAAAAGTAGATAACATTGCCTTTTCCAATAAATTTATCTTCATACTCTGTTGTAATGATCGCCTCTTCTGGTGCTTTTTCTGCATCATATTGATGTAAATCCAAAGATACAGCTTGGAACTGCCAATGATGTTGATTAAACGAAATCAAACTATATTCAAACAAAGAACGATTATCGGTCTTCATCTCAATACTGCCTTGTAAAATTTTTTCATAACGGTTTAAAAAATTTTCATGCGATAATCTTCTTTTTTCATGACGTTTTTTAGGCCAAGGATCACTAAAATTCAAAAAAATCTTGGCGAGTTCTCCTGTTTCAAAGATGTCTAACAACTCTTCTGCATCTATATGCATCAATTTGATATTCTTTAATCCTAATGGATAAATTTTTTCTACTGCTTGAACAATGACACTATCAAATTTTTCAATGCCAATATAATTGATATTCGGATGCTTTTCAGCATGTTCTTTTAGAAACTTTCCTTTTCCCATACCAATTTCTAAATAAATGGGATGTTCATTTCCAAATAATGTATGCCACTTTCCCTTATATGCTTGGGGATTTAAAACGACTAACTCAGGATGATTTTCTACTCTTTGTTTGGCATTTTTAACATTTCTTCTACGCATCGACTTCACCTAATAATAAAATAGCATCAATATAAATCAAAATGCTTTTCAATAAGCTTTCTATCTTGACATATTCATCTTTTTGGTGTGCCAACTCTTCTTCACCAGGAAATAACATACCAAAAGCAACCCCTTTTTTCAATACGCCTGCATAAGTGCCTCCACCAATCGTAAAAGGTTTATGTAATGTATCTTGGGTATGATTTTGATAAGCTTGGTATAGTAAAGTAACAAGTTCATCATCTGGACTAACATAATGCGGTTCTTTATAAGTCTGATGACTAATACTCACTTTGGCATCTTCTAGTGTTTTCCCCAGTACTGCATTCAATTTTTCAATAGGATAACGAACAGGAAAACGCAAATCTAAGGTAACACGAGTTGCTTCTTTCGCAATATGCATAATACCTAAATTCACTGTAATCGGTCCCATTTCATCATCATTGTAATCTAATTGCATTGTTTCTAGAAATGGATCTTGGAATAAATAGGTAGCAACAAACTGAATCATTGGTTGTTTCGAATAGTCCTTTAAGAAATGACACATATGGCATCCCGCATTTACTCCTTTGAATGGTTCCATCGCATGGGCAGCGATACCATAAATTGTATACACATTCCCCTTCACATTTCCTTTTAATTGATACTGGTCTAAATATTGATAAAAGGCTTCTGTCACATCTTGTTTTAAAACGGCTTGGACTTCATCTAACACGACGTTATAGCGTTCACCTCCATGAATAGATTCTACAATATCATCTTCTAAAAAGGGACTCGTTAAATCAAAAGACATTCTCCCTTTTTCTCCATAAATCAAAGGAAAGTCAGCGTCTGGTGCAAAACCAATGGATGGTGCTTCATAGTGTTCAAGATAATGGGCAATGCCGCGCCAATTTGTCTCCTCATCAGTTCCTAAAATCAATTGAATTTGATTTTTAAGAGGAATTTTGGCTTCTTGAATCAATTTCAATGCATAATAGCAAGCCATTGTAGGACCCTTGTCATCTCCTGCCCCTCTTGCATAAATCTTCCCATCGACGATACGTGCCTCATAAGGTGGATACTTCCACCCTTTTCCTTCTGGAACGACATCTAAATGACATAAAATTCCCACTGTTTTGCCATGTTCAGTACCCCCATATCGAATTACACCTGCATACCCTTCATCATTTAGGGTTTCAAATCCATCTTGTTTAGCTAAATCAAGCATATACTGTAAGGCTTGTTGAATAGGTTTTCCAAAAGGTGCACCAACTCCAGCACTCGATTCATCTAATACACTTGGAATACGTAACAACTCTTGCAATTTTTCGATAATTTCAGTTTGACGTGATTCAACCACAGTTTTAAAATTCATAATTTTACCTCTTTTTGTATATTTTTTTAAAAAGAATCCATAATACTAATAGGAGGTTATATTATGGACATCAATATTAGAAATAACGTTTTATCCAATTTAAAAGGAGCAAGCGCCAAAGAAGTGTATGACACCATTCAAGACGCTATTACATTAGGTGAAGAAAAAGTTCTTCCTGGACTTGGTGTATTGTTTGAATTGCTATGGCAAACAACAGATGCAAGTTATAAAGATACTCTTGTTTCTACCATTACAAAAGCTTTATAATTTGACTTGATCAGCAAAACTTTGGGAAGAGCATTTGACCACATTTCCTGTAATCATTACCCCGACACCCATCGCCTTCAAATCATCTAACTGCACCAACTCTAAATCTTTTACTTCTACAGTTACACGTGATAAATTTTTACTCATCTGTAAAATATTATCCGCTCCACCAAAATAATCTACATAAGCTAGTTTTGTAACTGGCTTTTTGTGCATTTTTTTCCTTTGTTTGATCATCATTTTAACGAATGCAAATAAAACCAAACCAATAATAGGAATCAAGCAACATCCAAAAATAATAAATAAAACCAATTGAATTTGGGGATCCGTTGTATTTTCTAAATAAAACATAATTTATTTTCCTCTTTTCTTAATTGTATTATACGCTATTTTCATTGTTTGTTCAAAATGTTTGCTTTTTCTTTAGATTTTATAAATTATTGAACATTTGGGCTTTTAAATGGCCAATATGACATTTTGCTTCATATCCTATATTGAAAGTGAGGTGTCAATATGGCTTGTTTTTCAAATAACACTACAACCACTACTACAAACGTAACTAACAATGGTACTATTGCGCAGCTTTTAAAACGAATTGATCAAATGCAAAAAGAAGCAGTGATTGCGAATGCAACCAATCAATGTGACAATTGTATGATGTCTGCAATGTATAACACAAAACCAATTGCCATTTATATTTGTTGCAATGGTCAACGTTTTACCGCACCAGCAGGTATTACTGGAACTGAATCTAATTTATTTAGAGTTGAAGAAGTTCGAAATGATGAAACTGTCGTTTTACGTTTACTTGTTGCAGATGAAACGACTGGAGAAATCACTTGCACCACTTATACAATCGTTGTTCGTATCAGTTGCATCGGCAGTGTACAATGTTTTGAACCTATCAATTGTGAAACACTTTGTTCACAAATTATCTAATTCGACTTTGTACCAGTAGTAAATCATTTTTTAGTTTACTACTGGTACACCCCTTGCCATATGACCTTATATTTCAAGACTGCTGGAAACAGCAGTTTTTCTTTATCTTTTTTTTGACAAAAAAAGAACACTTTCATGTTCTTTTATCCTAATAATAAATCTAATGACATCATAATCACAAATCCTAACATCACACCAATGGTGCCTAATTTATTTTCTTTATTGGTTTTTCCAGAAGGAATGAGTTCTTCTGCAACAACATATATCATAGCTCCTGCCGCAAATCCTAGTACAAATGGCAAAATACTGCTGACGAATGTAACCAAAATCGCTCCAATAACGGCACTAATGGGTTCTACAATCCCACTTGCTTGACCATAAAAAAAGGCTTTCCCTCTAGACATTCCTTCTTCCCGTAATGGCAAACTAACCGCCATTCCTTCTGGAAAATTTTGAAGTCCAATGCCAATGGCTAGTATCCAAGCCGGCAAGAAATGATTCATACAACTACCAAATGCAACACCAATGGCTAGTCCTTCTGGAATGTTATGCAATGTAATAGCAAGTACCAACAAAATTTTTCGATTCCATGATGATTTTTTTCCTTCAGGCACCTCTGCTTGTAAATGCAAATGTGGAATAAAACGATCAATCAAATAAATACATAGTGTACCTACCAACACACCTAATCCCAGTACGATGGCCGCATTTTGTCCCATTTCTTCGGCTTTATCAATTCCCGGTAAGAGCAAACTAAAGAAGCTTGCCGCAATCATTACGCCTGCCCCGAAGCCAAACATAAAAGACATTAACTTTTCACTTGTTTTTCGAAAAGCGAATACCATTGCACCACCTAGTGCTGTAAGTCCCCACGTCATTAGGGTTGCAAGCAATGCCAACTGAACAACATAAAAATCCATATTACACCTCCTATAGGTATAATATGGATTTTTTTAATTTTCGTTTAGGCTATTTTCTTGAGGAAACAATGATTTTTGAATGGGGAGATAAATAAACAGCACAATTGTCAATGTTAAAATGCCATTGAGTAAAGTTGCTGGAATACTTGCTAAAGCAACATACAAGGATCCTACAAATGGGGTTCCACCTAATGTCCATTGTTTGATGAATTTATAGATGAATTCACCCAATAAATTGACTCCAATAGCTAGTGATGTAACAAAGTTTACAACTTGAAGTGCATAAGAACACTTCTTTTGATACAACGGTGTGATGGTTAAAAACAGACCAATGATAATACTTAACACATAAACAGGCCAGTGAATATCCACTTGTTTTTGAATGGTTTCAATATGCCACACCCCTTGAGATGAAATAGCAATGCCTAAAAAAATGAGTCCTACAAGTAGAAAAACAAATCCTATGCCCATTGCATAATAGCTCATTTTGTTCACCCTTTTTTTCAATAAATATCGATATAGACAGCCTACAATGACGCCCATCACTAATTTTAAAATGATGGTTCGCATGATAGACCAAATGTCGTATCCCGCAATACAATCATATAGTCCCATCCCAATTGAACCAGACAATCCGCCAATCCATCCATCGAAAAATAAAGCAACCAAAATAACGACTAGGTTGCCAAGATGAATCATCGGCTGTCCTAGTGGAGAAGGCACTGGAATTCGAATAAATACGCCAACATAAGAAAGAGCACTAAATACACCCACCAATGTCATTTTCAATAATACTTGCTTGGTTTTTGACATTTGGCTAAAATAATTTTGCATACTTTCACATCCTTTATTTATTATATTGATAATATGCTATATATTATACGAGTTTTTATTTTTTTTGTCTTGTTTTTGCATAACTGATGAGAATTTCAAAAAAAAAACATTTTGCAACAATCCAAAAGAAAAAATGGCTAGGGCTATCTTCTTCCTATCCATTTTTTTGTCTATTTTTGATTTTTTTCCTTGATATCCTTGACAAGGGCTCGGTAAAATGCATCTCCAATTTGTAAATACCCATCCATAGACGGATGTACTCCATTGGTTCCAATCCACTCTGTCTGTGACGATCTCACATTTACCTTGCGTTCTAACATTGGCATATTGTATTCACTATCAAATTGTGCTTTTGTATCTACATACCGCACATAAGTCTTGAACTCTTCTTCTTCAGCAAGCTCCATCAAAGCATCATTATAATGAAAGGCAGTAGTGATTGTTCCTAATGTGTCACTATATGGACCATGTGCGCCATAATTAGAAGCAATGCCTCCATTAACCGAACAAATTTGAATCCCCAAAAGCGTAATATGGGCTTTCGGATATTCTTGGTGAATCTGCCGAAGCAATTGTTTGGCATAATCTGTATGGTGTTGAAATTGCGTATGATAAGGTAAATATAATCCATTCCATGTCAATAAGATATACACCAAATCCATCGTTTGAAATTGATGTTTGGTTATGTAATCTTGGAAAGAAATGGTTTGTTTTTCTCTGTTCCAAAAAGGATTGCCAAGTTCAAATTCATGACCTTGAACAGCAATCGTATCGTGATGAATTCCCCCAAAAACATGTGTAAAGGTTGCGCCAATGGGCGGATTCGGTGAGGTATTTTTCGCACCACGCTTGAACTTCAAGCGTTTTTCCTCGATTGTTTCCAAAATCCATTCTAAATTCTCACAGCGCCATATGCTATGTTGATCATTTTCGTCAAATGAATGATGGTCTACGTCAATCCAAACGGGTGATTGCATACTTACGATATCACTAGTACAATAAGACTTCCAAGTCCAACACCCATATCCTTCATAACCTATTTCTTCACCATCTACAGTCGTTTTACAAGTACCGATCATTTTTAGACAATCCCCATAACCTAATCCTTCAGGCTGACCGCCCTTTTTGGTCAATCTACGATATCCTTCTTTTGGCCAAACACCATTTGCTGTTAAGCTATCACCAATACACAATACATGATATAAAGATTGTGGAGCCTCTGGTTCAATGACTTCTAAAAGGGTTGTGGCTTGATCAACAATATGATGGGCATCATCATATAAGGTAATGGTCAAGGGATAAACCCCTACTTCACTACTTTGTGGAGTAAATGTAAAATACCTTGGATAGGGATTTCCTTTATCACAAGTCACATGAATATAATATTGATAGGGATGATTTAAACAAATTATCCCCCGGTAAAATAGTTCGAAGGTGTCTCCCACCACAACATCATACCGTTTTGCTAAATGAATGATTTTCATCTTTCTTCCTCCAATAGATTTTGAATCATTGTCCATTCCGATACAACCTGCTTAGCAATTGTAGCATCTTGGATTTGCCCCATTAAAAGGTTCATCTCCTCATTGGTAATCTGATTGCTCCACAATAGACCAAAGGCCCTTTGAAATTGCTTGATATCTATCGATTGATCAATATGGCAATAATAATTTGTAAATACATCTAGCATATGAAGTGCATATGCCTTTCTAATTTCTTCTTTACTTTGATAAGGGGTAACTGTATATGAACGCTTTAAGGCTTGTAATCCTGTCATGATTGCTGGGGTATTGAATATATTGCGTGAAGAAAACTCACTAAAACCGATTCCTAGATGGTTTGAAATATATTCTAATTGCTCACATAATGTAATGGCATCCCCACCAGAATTGTCTGGGGAAATCCCTATCACAAGACTGGCTTGCCCATTTACCGTTTCAATCAATCCTTCTATTCGCGATGCCACATAGGAATTAGAACCACTATAAATCATTGGATCTAAATTGTTAACATATCCTTCTTTTATCCATGTACCAAAATCTTGTGCATAGGTTTGAATCGCACCATTTAAGCTAGACATTACTGCTGCGCTAATCATCATATCGGGCTTTTCACTACGAATGGCATCAGAAATCATCTGAACCATATTTGTTACATTTTGTACTTTAAATGCCATCCACTGTTTTCGCATCGTCTCACTTGTAAGAAGCAATGCTTTGATATCTCCTTCGATTTGATATGTCGTTTTGAATAGATTCAAAGCACTTTCTGTATAACAAAAATCGTTAATCAAACTAGAATCAGTAATCGTACCAGAAAAAGTGTGCAAATTACTCGCAGGATAGCGAACGAAATCATATTCAATACCATCTAAATCATAACGATGGCTTAATTCCTTGTACACATTCGTCAAAAGAGTTTGTACTTCTGTTTGAGTAATATCATAAAAATACACATTGCCACTATGATAATTGCCTTGATAATCGGTTGCACAAAAATCACGGCGATTATAAGAAGGCAAATAACCATCTCCACAAACAAATGTATTACTCCAAGCAATGACTCGTAAGTTTCGCTGATGGGCTTCTTCAATAAAACATTCTAAATAATCGTGGTATCCTTCATAAACATAATTGGCGCCCCGTTGTTGTCGCAAATAAGCCGATGGATAAATCGATCCTCCATTAAAATTGGTATTGATATAAATGGTATTGATGCCCAATTCGACAACTTGGTCTAATAATCTACAAACTTCTAAAGTCGTATTTTCAGGGTATCCTGTGATTCTCATCGGATAATGCCAAAATGCCTTGACTTCTGCTGTTTTAGGAGCAATGGTAAGATAATGTAATTTAGACACCTCTAATACCAAACGCTCCTTTTCACTATCAGAAAGCACATCTATTTTGGCAAATTGTTCTAAAGCTTGTTGATATTCTTTTTGTAATGAAACATAATCTAATGGCTTTTTTTCTTCATAAGAATTTAAAATTTTTTCTTTGACTTGAATTAAGTTTTCTCTAATCCAAATGATTTGATTAAGGGAATCTGTACGATATACTTGAATTTGTTTTGTAGTAGAATGATACTCAATATAGTCTCCCACTTGAATTTGTTTTTCTAGTTGTGTTGCGGCAGTACCATGACCAGATAGAATCCATCCATCTTGTGGTAAATCAACAAGTGTTTCTGCATCAATAGCAATGCCATCTTTATCCACCGCAATTTCATATCCATAGGCATTTCGATTTCTATATGTAGCCGCATCATACACATGACATTCATTAGTGCCTCTAAATCCCCCATATATTACATTAGATAATGTGGCAACGCAATCTTTCTCCGTAAACTCAAATTGAGATAGGTCTAAATGAGATGGTGACTCTAAAGATAAGTTTTCTACATAACTCGTATAAGATGGAAAAATAGGTTCTATATAATACAAATAATCCTCTTCATAAAGAGAGTACAACACATTCTCTTCAAATTGAATCTGAATCTTGATATGTACACATGCGGTTTCTTCATGAGCTAGTTCTAATAAGATGTGAAATGGCTGTTGCATACTCGTGCTATTTTTAACTTCAACATTATAGCATAAATCATCTATCCAAATGAGCCATTTTAACCATTCTTCATCGGTATTAGAAGATAAACTGCCAATAATTTGTAGTTGAGTATTTTGATTGGTGATTTGGATGTGATCTAGTTGAATTTCTAGTTCATCTTTTTGATAAAGAGCATGAATAATGAGATTTTCTGTTACCTGAACAATGGAGTAATCCCATCCAACAAAAGTATATCCTTTTTCAGATGGTGCCTGAGGATAAGAAAGCTGATCTTGATAATAGAGTATATAAGTATCAATCACAATATCATTTCGTCCTATAAAAGTTACGGTGTACTGATTTTTAGTATAATAAGCCGTAATGGTTATAGTCTCTGTCACAACTTTTTCCTCACTATCCCAATGATCAAACTGATAGCCTACTATGGAAGGGGCAATTGGATAAATGATTTCTCCTTGATAAGGAAAGGTTGCCGTTTCAATTTCTTCTCCAAATTCGGTCATAAATGTAAGCGTATATGTCTTTTTTTCATAGTAGAGAATAATATCTTGGTCAGCTGTCACTTGCCCAGGATTTTGACTAAAGCCAGTAAAAGTATACCCTTCAATCTGTGGTGCATCAGGATAAATCGGTATGTCTTGATAAGCCACTTCCTTTTCTTCAATCACATCGCCAAATGAATTGATGAACCGAATACGATACATACATTTTTGATACTGTAATGTAATGGTCATATCTTCCTTGACTTGCTTGGTTGTATCATCATACCCAATAAACGTATAGCCTAAAATTTCTTGTGGTTGAGGGTAAACAATGTCATCTAAATAATCATACGTAGTTGATTCAATCGTTGTTCCAAAAGAATCAACAAAAGTAATGGTATATTGCTTTTTTTCATAGACTGCCTGAATCGTCATATCCTTTGTTACTTGGTCGATTTCTGTATCCCATTTGATAAAGGTATACCCTTCTACTATCGGTGCAGTTGGATATTGAATTGATGAATTTGACGTGCAAGTAACAACCTCAATGATTTGTTGATGAGGTCCCATAAATGTAATGGTATATGTTTGCTCTTGCTTGCCACAAGAACAAAATAGAATAGGAAAAAGTAACCCTATATATTTTATCTTTTTGATCATTTTTTATCCTCCTGAAAAAATCGAATGGTCTTTTCGATGGTTTGATCAAAAGCAGTAGGTGATGTCGACAATTGCTCAATCATTTTTGTATTGTCATAATTGTGAGATTCATTGATTGTTTTAAGAACAAATCGAGATAAATAAGGTACAAAAGGTATGCAGATATACACCAACCAAAGAGGTATCTTCCATGTTTTCTTCTTTCTTCCTAAGTATTGATTGACTATTTCATATAGCGCATAAACACTGACATTCACACCAGATAAAATAAAATCACCCTCCACTTCTTGTTGACACAAAACAAGTGTCGCATGAACCACATCATCCACATCAACAAAATTATATCCTCCTTTTACACCAAATTGCATCTTTCCTTGGATAATATCTTGAATGACTTTTCCAATAGAAGAGGGTTTAAAATCATTGGCGCCAATCACCGCAGAAGGATATAAAATATGAATGGGTAACTCTGGATGTTGTTTTCGTTGTTCCATAACATACTCAGTAGCTAATGCTTTTGAATAGCTATAATTATCTCGAAATTTCTCTGGATGCATACAGACAGGTTCTCCTATTTTTTGCATAGCTGGTATATTTTCTTTATCAATGGCATCGACTGAGCTAAAATAAATATATCGTTTCACTTTCTTTTGAATACATGCATCCGTTATCGTCTTGGTTCCTTCATAATTGATACGCATCGTCTGCTCTTTACGATTGTTTTTAATATCAATCACACCCGCCAAATGGAGCACAATATCCTCACTAGTGATTACATTTTCTAAAAATTGTTGATCAAAAATATTACCAATTTGATACTCTACATCTAATCCTTCAATAGACCGATCAATTTTCCTAGCCAAAATCACAACTTTCTCGTGTTGTTGAAGAAGGGCTTTTACTAAATTATTGCCAATATGGCCTGTTGCACCTGTTATAATATAAGCCATCTTTATTCACCTCTTGTAGCAATATAATTCAATACAAGTGTGTCTTGTTGATCTGTTAAACGAACTTGATAAGGTATTGCTTCACCTTTGTCAAGTGCTTCTTGTATTAAACCATCTGCATCTATTTTGGAATGATTCACCATTAATTCAATAGAAACATCACTGAAGTCTTTTAAAATTTGGTATTCTACATTTACATATGACATAAACTCATCCCAAAGTTGATTACTTCTCAATGTTTGTGGACAAGGTTTACCACTAAAAAAATGATGTGGCTTAACCTGGTCTACTGTAAGTTGATTTTGAACCAATAAATGAGCGACTAACTTTGCACACCTATGCCAAGTACGCATAAGATGAGAGCCTTGATTGACCATAGTCTCAATGCCAATACTATGTAAATTCCCTCCACGATTCGCTATTTTTTGATAGGTTGCATTATAATATGTAGGCGCCATATAGTAAAATCCATTCGCACCAAGCACAATTCCTAGCCCAGCATCATTGATATCTTCTGTTTGAAGATGAATGGATGCCTCTCCTTCACTTGAACCTATTGGTGCTTGTTTGACCTGTTTGACTCCATCCGATGCAAAAACAAGTGTTTCTCCATCATAAACATAGCTAATATTAGGGATTTTGATTTGCGATTTTTTCCCATTTATATAGTAATAATCTTCCTTTATTGTCACCACTGGATGTGGATGGTTGCCTTTTACACCCGTTGGAATCAGACAAAAAGGAACAAGCAAACTATCCCCCGCATGATAAGCTACCTCATCATCTGGCACTTGGTGACAAGCCATCTGTTCGCCAACTGAGTAATGCCAACTCGTTCCCCCTCCTCCATTTGCCACATAGGTAGCATGTGCATACTCATCCGCAGTTGAACGAGTAGACGCTGTGTCGTGAATGACAATATATTCTATACTTGCCTTTTTTGTACCTGGGCGATTGCGATGGATTCCTTGACTATCTAAAGAACAAAGCCTTTCTTCTACCTCATGTTGACCAAACCAATATTTAGATAAACCAGATATAATTGTTGTTTCATAATCAAACTGATAACCATATACTGTGATTTCTTTTGACCAGATTTGTTTTTCTTGTGCTGCATCTAATATCTTCTTTAATGCTTCTAATTTATTCATATTCCATCTCTCTTTTCCTTATTCTATATTTATATGATAATGCTCTATTTATTATACTATGACTTCTTCAAAAAAGAAAGAAAAATGGCTAAATATCGTGTATCAAAAAACAAATTATGATATAATATGTCAGAATGTTTACAAATGAAAAAGGAGAATATCATGAAACCCACTATTATCGGTATCGCTGGAGGCACAGCGTCTGGAAAGACAACCATTGCCAAAAGACTTTATGATGAAGCACTCAAATATGGTTCTGTTATCTTGATTCGCATTGATGATTACTATTATAACAAAGAAAAAATTCCTCTCAGTGAAAACGGAAAAAGAAACTATGACCACCCCGATTCCTATGATTCACAATTGGTTGTTGCTCAACTCGAGTCATTAAAAAAGGGAATTGCGATTGATAAGCCCTTATATGACTTCGTCACTCAATCTAGAAAAGTAGAAACGGAGCACATTGATCCTGCTAATATCATTATTGTAGAAGGCATTCTAACTTTCGCTATGCCAAAACTAAGAAAACTATTTGATATCAAATTATTTGTAGATACACCTGATGACATTCGGTTTATTAGAAGAGTCAAACGGGATATAAACGAAAGAGGCAGAAATTTAGATTCTGTCGTCAACCAATATTTAGAATCCGTTCGCCCTATGCACATCGCTTTTGTAGAGCCTTCTAAACGTTTTGCGGATATCATCATCCCAGAAGGTGGACACAATGATGTTGCCTTTGATATTTTGATGAGTAAAATTCGACAATTACAATAATATAAAAAACTTAGATGCAAACATTGAAATAGTCAAGAAAAAGTAGACACATAAAAAAATATTAATAAAAACCTAGTTCAGTTCGATATTGAACTGGGTTTTTATAATGTAAAGAATAAGCCA
>CATLBQ010000019.1 GCA_949879765.1 uncultured Bacilli bacterium | reverse complement strand
ACATTAATAAGAAATCATCTATTTCTAAATATTTAATTTCTAAAATTCTCTCTTCTTTAGCAATTAAATTCCCCTCTTCTTGAATTTGAAAATAAACAGGATAGATTGTTTTCAAAACTGGTTTATTGTGATGATCCATAAATTTAATGTTGTATGGAGTTCCTTCTGTTATATAATTATTAAAAGTTAAAATAACATTCGTCTCCTCAAAACATTCTCGGATAGCCGTTTCCATATGAGTTTCTTCATTCTCAATATGACCTTTAGGACAAGAAATTACTTCTTTTCCATAGATTAATTCTTTGGTAGAAAGAATTTTATTTTTATAAAAGACAATTGCCATAGCGCTTTTTTCTTTTTGCCATTCCTCTAAGTGAATCCAAAAGAATTTTTTATTTTCTACAATCTTTTCAAAAATACCTCCACAAGATTGAATCACTTTTTGAGAAGCAATATTATCTACATCTGATATAAGTAAGAAATCCTTCATTCCAAAATCTAAACCCCTAAGCAAAATACGTTTCAAAGCTTCCTTTGCATATCCTTTATTTCTCTCCCATGGAGCAATTCCATATTCAATATGCCCTACATCATCTAAAATAAAATCATTTATATCCAAGCGCAAATTCATCCCACCAACAATTCTATCATCAACATATATCAAATAATATCTAACCAATACAAAACCTTCAGGAAGTGTTTCTTGATGTTTACACTTTTCTAATTCTTTTAAAAAATCCTCATATGCCAAGTGATTCGGATTTAAACTATCTGGAATTTTTTCATTCCCACATTCTTTTTTATATCTTTTTTCAAATACACAAAAGGCTTTTTCATCTTCTTTTGATATTTCTTTTAACCAAATGATTTCTTTTTTAAAATTAGACATATCCTTACTTCCTTTTAAAATAATTTTCTTTGATATGAACTATCACTTCAATTATACTAAATTTCTCGGTGAAAAGCCAAAGAATGAACTCTAAAACTACTTTAAATTTGATATATAATTATCCTAAAAAATAAGAGAAAAGGCTTAATACATTTTTTGTATCAAACCTATGCTTTCAATATGAAAAAGATATCCTATTGTAATACAATTGGCATACTCTAATTATAGATTATCATTTCATTCCTTATTTAAAACTAATGTTTTTATTCTTTACAAACGAGATAATAGAGAACATTATAATTACAACTATAAAACCAATACTTGTGATTAAAGAGAGTGTTTTCATACTTTCATTCATTCCGCCATTTACCATAATTAAAGTGTGCTGCAAAGTTAAAATAGAAACAATTGCCTCAATTATATTTAATTCTCTTAGTAATACCATTATAAGATTGTGTGTCTTTTTAGATTTTTTATAATTTAGTAAAGCATGAATAATTTTATACGTAGTATAGGTTGCTATTGTTATTGCTGGAATGATGCCAAATTTTACGTCTTTTGGCTTAACTACCATCAAAATAATTGGCGCAATCAGGCATAAATCAATTCCAAAAACAAAGATAGATAATGTTTTATATGTTTGAATTCTTATGATGGATTTCATTTTATCTTGCTTTTTCACGAATTGTTTTTCCACTATAAGAGCAGAAAGCCTTATGCATATTAAAAGGAAGTAATAAATCGAAATAGCAATCGCAAACGAATCTTTAAAACATACTCCTAAATAGCAATTATATATTGCAAATATTATTGTACTAATAATAGAAAAACAAACGGAAAGAAATGTTTTATTATTTTTAATTTTATCTTTTATCTTCATATTTACTTTTCAAAAGGATTAACGCATTTTATAATTACATTACAAATTTTATCTATATCTTCTTGACATTTATCTTTAATCCATTCCTCAATTATTGCATAAATACCATGAATAAAATAAGTTGAAAAATACTTTCTTTCACTTTCTTCAATATGAAATCTTTTTAAAACTGGTAATATGATATTTTCCCTTAATAAATCATATTTCCTTGTAGATTCTATTGCAATGGGATACTTTACTGCAATTTGATAAATCTCTTTGTTTTCTTTAATGTAAGTTAAATATGGATGTAAATAGTGTGGTGTAATAAAAACTAAGTTTTCTTTTTTATCGTTATTTAAACTCTCTTGAAAATCAGCATATTTTTCTTCAAAATAGGACAAAAAATTTTTGTTGATATTTTCTATTGTTTCCTCAAGCAATTGATTGATATTGTCATAATGCAAATAAAAGGTTGAGCGATTTACGCCAGCCTTTTTGCATATTTCCTTAATCGTAATAAACTCATAGTCCTTCTCATTTAGAAGTTTTACTAGTGCTTGATTCATAAGTAAAGCCGTATGATAAAATTTGCTTTCAAACTTGTTCATAGCACTTCCTCCTTTTGCTATTGTTCTTCACTAATTTCTTTTGCCAATTTCATGATATCAGAACCATATTTCATTTTACCTTTTTCACGCATTTTTTTGTAGATTGGATAGTTTAAACCACACCCCATAATACCTAAAATTCCAATAATGATTCCTGCAATCATTGCTCCAACACCCGAACCAATAACTTGCATGGCCAAGCACATCCCAGTTCCTAAAATTAAAGAACTTACCATTCCAAATGTGTAAGCAAAGATATTGGCTGGTTGCTTTGCTTTTGCATCTAACTTCTTTAATTGCTTCACCTTAGTTGTGTCTTTTGGTGCATATTCATTTGCAATATATTCTGCATAAATTTTGTCTGTGTTCATTTTATATTCCTCCTTTTGAACTTTACACTACTATTTTACATTCAGAATAAAATAAAATGAACAGCACAAAATGGCAAAAATGTTGATTTGTGTATACTATGTACTCTAATTCAAAACATTATACCTATTCTCTTTCTGTAATTTATTATACATTATTTTATCGAAAGTGTCTTGCTAATCACGTAAAAATTCAACTATTATTTTGCAGTTGAATGAACACTATTGATTTTATGTCGTTTTAAATTTAAAGGTTATCAATTTGTTTCTTTGAATCATAGCACTTTCTAATAGAACATATCCATATTTTTCATTTCATATAAGGTCTCATAAAATGAATATATCCACATATCTGCTTTAAATAATTTATCCATTTTAGTTATACTCCTAAATTATGACACCATAGACTCTCTCATAAGCTAGTAAAGTATATTCATCAATTTCACTAATTGCTTCTATTTCTTATTTAATATTTACTTCTTTAACTATTTGTCTTTAAGCTCTATTCTCAGAAATAAATCTATAACTTTTAACATATTTTATTTTTTCTATTTTCTAATGCAGAAATAAAAAGGATACAAAAAAGGCTTGATACTCAAAATTTTACTCAATTTTCATTGTATCAAACCTATATGTTTTAAATGGGGCGAATAATGGGATTCGAACCCACGCATGACGGAGCCACAATCCGCTGTGTTAACCACTTCACCATATTCGCCATCATTGAATGGCAGGGGCAGTAGGAATCGAACCCACATTGACGGTTTTGGAGACCGGTGTACTACCGTTGTACGATGCCCCTACGATTTATTGCTTTATTATTATATCAAAATTTATAAGTTTTTGCAAGTGATTGGATTAAAAAATAAAATAGTGAGAAATTCTCACTATTTTAATCTCTAGGTTCAAATGTTTTACATTCTGTTACACCAGGTTTTTGTGAATGTTTATAACTATGTTCACTATCTTCATTGACATTAGCAATCTCTATACGATCAGCATAACATCTTTGTCCTTTTTCATACACGCATTTTACCGCATCACAATAAACTTCTGTTTGAAGAGTTGCCTCTTTATCCATTGTTGCGAATTCATATTCATATGTATCCACATCTTTAAATAAATAACTTCTACAACTTGTCTCTTTCTTATTGTTAGCCTCAGGTCCATCAACATCAATATAATTTTTAGAACATAATCCTGATTTATTGTGTGCGCATTGATCTACTTTACATTTTAATTTCGGCATATTCATCTTCCTTTCTTTTATAGTATGAACAATTTTTTTGTATATATACCAAAAAAATACAAAATCAAAATGTGCCCTTTTTCATATCATTTGACAAAACGATTAAAAAAGGGTATAATAATAGAGCATAAATGGAGTAGTACTCAAGAGGCTGAAGAGGTGCCCCTGCTAAGGGTATAGGTCGGGAAACTGGCGCAAGGGTTCAAATCCCTTCTACTCCGCCATGGTTCGTTGGAGAAGCGGCTTAACTCACATGCCTTTCACGCATGCATTCACGGGTTCGAATCCCGTACGAATCACCATTTACTATCAATTGATAGAAAGGACAATTATACAAAACATTTTTATGTATGAAATACTACTTATCATTCTTATATGTCAAACGGTTACTTTGATGCGTCTTCGAGGAAAAACGCTTGAACAATTAACTAATGCTCAGCGTGCAAAACTTGAACAATTGCACTATAAATATTTAACTTCCAGACGTGGACGAAAAAAACCAATGGATATAGAAGACTATTTAATTGTTTTGCACGATAAAGGATTGATTACTCTTATTTGCACTATAATTGGTATCCTTGTGTATATATGCGCAATTGGACTTTTTATTTATGGATATTTACAGTGTGTATAATACTAAAAAAGAACATTACGATGTTCTTTTTATTATGTACTTAAATTATATAATTCAAAATCTTTTGTAAAACAAAAGATTTTTTTTGTACAAAAAAAGTGGCTTATTTTTTGCCACTCATGTATTCTTCAAATAAATTGCATATATTAGATATCCCTGTTTTTTTGTTAGATAAACTGCCTGATGATGAAATAGTAGCAAGGCAAGGGATAGAGGTTTCTATGTTAGATTCCGAAATATTGAAATGGGTTGAAGCTATAATATCTTTATCGCTTCGATAATCAATCACATATAGTTTGGGAGCCTCTTTGTTCGTTCTTGCAAATTCCGCATATGCAACAGCACTTTCAAATATTTCCTTTGAATTTTTTCTACTATCATAAAGCAAAACAAAATAGGATTCACTTCCTGTAGTTTTTGATTTATAATTTTTAACATTTACAACTTGAATATCATCAAAGTCTTTGATTTCATAGGGGCGCACAGCAAGCACAATGGTAGTAATGATGGCTAGCAATGTCACTATACCTAAAATAATCCATAAATCTAAATTCTTTACTTTTTTCATAAATACTCCTTACTTTTTCAAATTGGTAATATACGTTTTGATGTCTGTTTTAGGTGTTTGTGTGACCTTTGTTGAAATGACTTTAGTTACTCGGCCCTGTTCAACCACAATTAAGGCTGGTGTGGTAGCAATCTTTATTTGGCTATATATATTGGTTCCCACAAAATTCTCATAAGAGTCATCACCCTCTGTTGCAATAATCCCCTCATTTACTCGGTTATTGGATGTATTGAGACAATATAAAGGCATATAGTCTTTTTTGTTTTTAGCAAGACTTGCATATTCACAAAGCAGGGGTTCTAATTCCTCACAAGCTGAACACGTATTTCCATAAAAAAAGACAAGATAGGATTTTTCTTCTTGTGACAGAAGTGCAGGATAAATCACCTGATCCATTTGACTATATGTTTTTATTTCTACCTTTTTTTGACAACCTGTAATCCCCCATACTAAAAAACAAGCTATCAATAAGTATAATCCTTTACTCTTTGAATGTAACATGTTTTTTCACCTTTTTCCAATTGATATTTATATTATCATACCACAATATCAACATTCTGTCAAGAAATTAAGGATAGAGTCCATAAAAACAAAGTATAAAAATAGACATTTTCATGTCTATTTTTGTGGGTTATTTTTTATTTATTATCTCCAGAGCGCAATGAGTCCGCCATTTTAATCATTTCAAGTTGTGTCACTTGATTCGAAGCAATGGTATACTGTACACCATTTTCATAAAATTCAATGTGATTATCTCCAACAAAGGTAAATACACCACCCATAATATACAAATCACCATTGATGTGTTCGGTTGTTGCTACCGCAGCTTTATTGACAAATTGTTCAACAATTGTAAAATTCGATGTACCCGTAAATTTCATAATAGCTAATTTATTATCTTTTGTTCCTGTAACAGTTTCTTCTTTTAAAGATGTTCCTTCAGGATAATATGTTGGATAACTCACCAAACGTTCAAATTCAATTGGATTTTTATCAAAATAAGATGCAAGGGTTTCTAAACTTTCCGTAGCATTGAATTGATCATCATCAATTGCAATATTTTGATCTAAGGATTTGACAACAAAACGCGTCAATAGGTTTTGATTGCTATCATAAAATAGTACTTCTTTTGGCAATTTATTTTCACCAAAAATAATTTTTTGCGTAGTTTGCTCATCTTGATTGAACAACTTTGCCTTTAATTCAATAATGGTATCTTTTCCTTCTGTGGTTGTTCTTAAGTTTTCATCGCTGACAATATCATTTCTTAAGGATTGTAACAAATACGGATAACTGGTATTTCCTGGCCAATTGCTATTAACTTTAAATGTCTTATTGATACTAGGAATTAACACATATACACCACTACTATTTTTTACCATAATTTGCGTTTCATTGTTATTGGGATTTTGAATTTCTACTCGATAATTATGAGGAGATTTATAATAGGTTGTAATCTCACACTCTTTTGTACCACTTGGAAAATTAGATTCTAATCTCCCAACTAATTTATAGGATGTTAAACCATTTACAATTTCTGGAAATGTTGTTTCAACAGGTTTATTTTTCTTACAACTGACACATCCTAAACATAATAAAATCAATACATTTAAACAAATTATTTTGCATATTTTTTTCATATCATTACCTCACCTGATAAATTTTATTCACCATACTTCGAAAAAATAACTAAATTTTATTGCATTTTTTGGCAGGAATTGTTTTGTCAATTGGGCAAACAATAATAATGTAAATTTGTAATAGGAGGTAATTGTTTTGAAAGTATTAAGAAATATAGCTTTAGTATTCCTTATCATAGGTGGTCTAAACTGGGGACTAGTTGGTTTATTCGACTTTAACCTTGTTGCTTTCTTATTTGATGGATTTAGTGTTGTTATTTCTAGAATCATATATTCATTAGTAGGTATTGCAGCAATAGTTGCCGCAGTAGCATGGGCTATTCCGGACGAAGATAACGAATATTCCTATAAGCGAAGTTACGATGCATAGAAAGCAATTTATGCAAAAAAGTTAAAGATTTCTCTTTAACTTTTTTTTTGTTTATGATTATGTTCTTCATAAAACCGCATCAAATCTCTTAAGCAATGGCTAATACCAGATTTTGATAGGGTTTTACCAAAAATATTATCTGAAAACTGAGAAAGTTCTTCTAACGTAGCATCTGGATATTCTTGTCTCATTTTTGCCATTGATTGAAGCCTCAATGGCAACTGATAAAATAATCCCATTTGCTCAATCCACTCGATGGCTTGCAATTGTTTTTGACAAGATGCTGTACTTTTTTTGACATTTGCAATATCGCAGTTGGTCATACGATTGGCCATATTGGAAATATCTCTTACAATTCTAGAATCCTCAAAATAAAAAACACCACTAGTTGCTCCCATTAAAGCAAGGGTAGCAGATATATCTTCACTTCGTTTCACATAGACAACAAAATGCTCTTTTCTTTCCCTAATTTTTGCATCAATTTCATTTGTTTTAAATATCAATGCAATCATATCTGCCAATTCTTTATTTTTACAAGTTATCTCCAAATGATAACAATTTTTCCTCGGATCATTGATTGATCCCTTAGCAATAAACATACCTCGAACAAACGCATTTTGGCAACAATCTTTTTGGCACAAAGGGTGATACATGTCAACAATATCAAATGGATACAAAGCGTATGTTTGAATCAATTGGTCTGTATCGCCACTTATTTCCAAATAATAATAACGTTTTTGATGGAGATGGTCAATATCACCATACTTAATGGTAGTCTCAATTCCTTGATGATTTTTAATTAATTGTGCGGCTTTTTGAATGGCTAAAGATAGATAGGATTTGAGTATTATTTTCTTACCTTGGCTTGTAATAATCAAATCTGCTGCCCCTTGGAAAAGGCCAAAAAGCATAGCCTGTTCACAACAAGACTGCATATCCGTTAATCCCAATAGTTCTTTTTTGACTTCACTTGCAAAGCTCATGGCTCTACCTATCCATTATGCTATCTTCTCCTAGTACATATAGAATCTCTTCTGGGAAATCTACTACTGCACTAGCCTGATGAGATATGAACTCTTCTTTTGAAGTTTTACACCAAGTTACACCAATTGTAGGAATATGTGCTCGCTTTCCTGTTTCAATATCAATGATAGTATCTCCAATCATTACCGCATCACTAGCTTGAAAATGTTGCAACACTTGAAAAATGCCATCTGGATGGGGTTTTGCTTCTTTTAATTTTTCTGCCCCTATTACCAAATCAAAATAGGTATTGATATGACAAAGAGTTAACCCTTTTACAACATCATCTGTTACTTTATTTGAAACAATAGCCATTTTGTATCCACAAGATTGCAGTGCTTCTAATAACTCCACAATCCCCTCATATGCTTTGATATATTGAGGCATCAGTTGTTGATTGATATAGCGGTAATACGATACCAACTGATTGACTTCTTCTTTCGTCTTTACATATTTTTGAAAAGAATCATTTAAAAATGGACCAAAAAATTGATGTGCTTCTTGTTTGGTTATCGGATATGTTGGCAAATATTTTTCAAAGGTCATCAGTACACTTTTTTCAATCAATAAAAATGTATCTAGTAATGTACCATCACAATCAAAAATAATCACTTTACTTTGTATAGTCATTGTCTTCCTCTTGATTCTTTGGTTCTTTCTTTTTAAAGTATCGCTTCTTGAAGCGGGTAAACCAACTTTCCTTTTCCTCTTCTTCCAAGGATTCTTGCATAATGGTTGCACCTTCTTGATAAAGGGCATCATAACAGGAAATGATTTGATAGTGTTTTACTCTTCTAATGATAATCCACAATAATCCAACGATAATATATATAATAGAAGTTAACTCAGCAACTTTAATCCCTGTATGTCCTAACAACAAAGGGTCGGTTCGCATGGTTTCAATGAAAAAGCGGACAATACCATACCAAATGAGATAAAAACTAATTCCATCTCCAACCAATATCTTTTTCCAGTATTTGCGTACAATCATATAGATGATGATGCCAATTAAATTCAACATCGATTCAAAATAAAATGTAGGGTAATAATATCCAGCACAAATAAAACCACTTGCGGAAGAATATTGAACATACATTCGGTTAATAATGAATTCTGGCACTAATAGCTGAGATAAAGCAGTGCGTTGGGCCATTAAGATTTCATCAGATAAGACCGTATGGCGACTCAATTCTCCCAATTGAGATAATCCTTCCACTTGAACCAATCCACCAAAAGCTTCTTGATTCATAAAATTTCCCCATCGACCTACTACTTGAGCAAATAGAATCAAGGGCATAGCAATTTCTAGTAATGGCAATAATTTGATTCTTTTTTTCTTACAATATATCGGAAAAAAAATTGCTGCAGCAATAATCCCCCCATGAATGGCTAATCCACCACTTCTTGGATTGATGATATCCCAAAATGAATCATATACTGCTTCTCCAGCTGAAGCACTAAAAATAACATAATAGAGTCTTGCACCTAGAATACCAAAAATCAGTCCTAATGTTAATCCCGTGAGGACTACATCTCCATTTAAACCCAATCGTTTTCCAAAACGATAATAACCAAATAATGTCCCTACAATCGCACCCGATAAAATAATAATTGCATACCAGGCAATGCTTAGATTGCCAATTTGAATCGCAATTTTCGATTCAGGGTCAATGACTGGTCTTAAATTTGTCAACACTTCTAATAGATTGAACATCTACCCACCTCGTTTTCTTTACAATGATATACCCAGCAGCAATACCCAATATATTGAGGACAATATCTAACACATCAAATATCCCTTTTTGAGTAATATATTGTAATAATTCAATTGTAATAATCAATCCTAGTGATAGTAGTCCTATCACCAAAGGCTTCAAAGAAAGTTGTTTCAATAGAATACCTAGTGGAACAAATAATGCGATATTTCCAAAGATATTTAAAAACACCGTTCGATTCGTAAATATCAATTTCAGCCATTTTAAGATATATCCACCATCGCTAAATAGTCTTTCATCTATTGTATCTCGGTCAAACAATACCATATACAAAAGGACAAAGTAAATCCCTGTATAAATATAGACGAGCTTCTTTTGTTTGGTAATAGAAATGATACTATCGATAATAAACAAAAGAACAAATAGACTCAGTACGGGAATGATTATTTTATTTCTCATTATACCACATCTCCACGTGTTTTTCAATTTTGTTACAATTAATCATCTTATTTTATGTTCATTTTGTTCTTTTTATCAAAAAAATCCCTAATAAGGGATTTTTATTTACTCCATTCACCAACAAGTACCTTTTTCAAATAAGGTGCTGTTGCGGAAATAGGATGATCCATAATTTCTTCTGGTGTACCTACTACAACGATATTCCCACCATCATCACCACCATTAGGTCCTAAATCAATAATGTGGTCTGCCATCTTGATAACATCTAAATTATGTTCAATAATAACAGCTGTGGCTCCAGTATCTACAATTTTTTCAATCATCTTCATTAATTTATCAACATCATATGTATGTAGACCAGTAGTTGGTTCATCAAAAATAAATAACGTTTTATCTGTGATTTTTTTATGCAATTCGCTAGCTAATTTGACCCGTTGTGCTTCTCCGCCTGATAAGGTTGTGGCACTTTGACCAAGTTTCACATAGCCTAGTCCTACATCTTGCATTGTTTTCATTTTTGGATATACTGTTGGAATGTTTTCAAAAAATACTACGGCTTCATCTACTGTCATATCTAGTACATCAGCAATTGATTTATCTTTGTATTTACATTCTAGTGTTTCTCTATTGTATCTTGTGCCATGACATGCCTCACAAGGCACATAAACATCTGGTAAGAAATTCATAGCTATTCGGATAACACCATCTCCACAACAAGATTCACACCGTCCACCTTTTACATTGAATGAGAATCTACCTTTATTGTAACCTCGTTTTTTAGCTTCAATAGTTGAAGCATATAAATCGCGAATGGGATCAAATACACCTGTATATGTGGCAGGATTAGAACGTGGGGTTCTACCTATTGGTGCTTGGTCAATATTGATAACTCGTTCAATATCATCAATCCCTTCAATACTATCATGTTGCCCTACTTCTACTCTACTTTTATATAATTTAGAAGAAAGAGCATTATATAAAATATCATTGACCAAAGTAGATTTACCCGATCCGGATACACCTGTAACTACCACTAATTTTTGTAAAGGAATTTCAACATCAATGTTTTTTAAATTATTTTCTTTACAACCTCTAATGATAATTTTTTTACCATTACCAGGACGTCTCATTGTTGGTACTTCTATTTTTCTTCTACCACTCAAATAATCAGCCGTAATGGACCCTTCTATCTTTTTAAAGGTTTCAGGTTCACCACAACCAACTACTTCACCACCATGAATTCCCGCATAAGGTCCAATATCAATAATATAATCACATTCATGCATGATTTCTTCATCATGTTCAACCACAACTAAGGTATTACCTAGTTCTCTCATTTCTTTTAAGGCATCTATCAATTTGTGATTATCACGCTGATGAAGTCCAATAGAAGGTTCATCTAATACATATAATACACCTGTCAATTTTGAACCAATTTGTGTGGCCAAACGAATTCGTTGTGCTTCTCCACCTGAAAGTGTACCTGCTCGTCTTGATAAAGTAAGATATTCTAGTCCAACTTCTTGTAAGAAAGCAAGACGATTTTTAATTTCTTTGATTACCAAATGACCTATTTTTTCTTCTAAAATGCTCAGTTTCAATTGTTGAATAAACTCAAGGGCTTGATGAATAGACATTTCTGTAAATTCATGAATATTTTTACCCCCTACTCGAACAGATAAAGCAACCTCAGACAGTCTTCTTCCTCCACATGCTGGACAAACCGACTCTTTCATGTAGGAGCCATAGTATTCTCTTTGCATAGAAGAAGATGTTTCTTGGAATCGTCTTGTGATGAGTCCCGCTAAGCCCTCAATGACTTTATTCTTCTTCATGGTGATTCCACCTGATGAATGAATCTCATAACTAATGGCTTCTTTAGAACCATTCAAAATCACATCTTTTTGAAAATCAGTCAACTCTTTATAAGGCTTGAAAACATCAATATTATAACGTTCAAATAAAACCTTATACATCTGCCATTCTAAGTTTTCTGTAAATACAATATTCTTTAAGTAACGAATGGCCCCATCAGCAATAGACAAGTTTTCATCTGTAATCAATAAACTTGGATTAATCGTTGAAATAAATCCTAACCCATGACAAGTGGGGCATGCTCCTATTGGCGCATTAAATGAAAACATTGTAGGTTCTAATTTTCCTACTGTAAATTCACAATAGGGACAAGCATAATGTTCACTAAACAACAAACGTTCATCATTGATGTCTACAAAAATTTTTCCATCGGATAGATGACAAGCAGTTTCTAATGAATCATATAGCCGTGAGCGAATATCACTTCTTAATTTTAGTCGGTCTACCACGACAAAAATGGTGTGTTTTTTGTTTTTATCTAGATTGATTTCTTCATCTAATTCATACATTTCATCATCAATAATGACTTTAGAATATCCGTCTTTTCTTAAAATCTCTAATGTTTTTTCAAATGTCCCTTTTCTGTTTTCCGCAATCGGTGATAAGATGGTTACTCTTGCATCTTCTTCATAAGAAAGTACTTTATCACACATTTGTTCAATGGTTTGGGAACTGATTTCAATTCCATGTGTTGGACAAGTCGGATGCCCAATCCTTGCATATAATAACCTTAAATAGTCATAAATTTCAGTAACTGTTCCTACTGTAGACCGAGGATTTCTACTGGTCGTTTTTTGGTCAATTGAAATAGCTGGAGATAGTCCTTCAATAGAATCTACATCAGGCTTATCCACATTATCTAAAAATTGTCTAGCATAAGCGGATAGACTTTCCACATATCGGCGTTGTCCTTCCGCATAAATCGTGTCAAAAGCAAGTGAACTTTTACCAGAACCAGAAACACCAGTCATCACCACTAACTTTCCTCTTGGTATTTCCACATTGATATTCTTTAAATTATTCTCTCTTGCCCCTTTTACTATAATTTTTCCATAGTCCATATCATACCTCCAGGATAAGATGATTCATTTTATTTCAACATTTCTTTAAATTCTTCTTCCGTGATAATCGCCACACCTAGTTCTTTTGCTTTTGTTAATTTACTACCTGCAGCCTCACCCGCTAAAACATACGATGTTTTCTTACTTACACTACTAGATGTTTTTCCTCCATTATCTTCTATCATCTTGGCGGCCTCATCTCTAGTCATCGTAGGCAATGTTCCCGTTAGTACAAACGTTTTACCACTAAAAATGGAACGAATCTCTACTGTTTGAGATATGGGATTAACGCCATATAATTTTAATCTTTCAATCAGTGCTAGATGTTTTTCATCTTGAAAATAATCGATAATACTTTGAGCCATAACTTCGCCAAAATCATATAGTGCTAGCAGCTCTTCTTTGGTCGCTTGTTGTAATTCATCGATTGTATGATAATATTTGGCTAACGCCTTTGATGCCTTAGCACCAACAAAGCGAATACCTAAACCAAAAATCAGTTGGTCTAAACTATTTTTTTTACTATCCTCAATTGCATTTAACAAGTTTTCTACTTTCTTTTTTCCAAACCGATCTAAAGCAAGCAATTCTTGTTCATAGGTATGTAAGGTATAAATATCTGCTATATCGTTAATATACCCTAACGCATACAATTGTTCAATTTGTTTATCTCCAAGACCTTCTATATCCATAGCAGCACGCGAAGCAAAGTGAATGATTCCTTCTAATATGCGACCACCACATTCTGGATTTTTACAAAAATGAAGAGCATCCGTTTTTGATTTTTCGATGAGTGAACCACATTTTGGACAATACTTTAGCATCTCAAAAGGTTGAAGTCCTGCTTGTCTTCTAGATAAATCTACGTCAATGACCTCAGGAATAATTTCACCCGCTTTTCTTACTCGAACATAATCTCCAACGCGAATATCTCTTGAAACGATAAAATCTTCATTGTTTAAAGTGGCTCTTGCTACCATTGTTCCCGCAATATACACAGGATCTAATACCGCATTGGGGATAATCTTTCCAGTTCTTCCCACTGTAAAAATAATATCCTGTAATCTTGTTGTGACAATCTCCGCAGGAAATTTATAGGCAATTGCCCATTTAGGTACCTTTACAGTATAACCAATCGTATCATATAAATCAAATTCATTGACTTTAATGACAATTCCATCCGTTGCATAATCTAATGTTTTTCTAAGGGTATCAAATTGTGCAATGGTTTGTATGACTTCTTCCATATCTTGACAATGCACATGGTAGGGATTCACCGAAAATCCTAAGCGTTGTAAGTAAGCTAGCGCTTCGATTTGGGTATGTATCCCATATTGCTCTGGATGAACCAAAGTATAAGCGAATTGATCTAATTTTCGTTCTTTGGTAATATTGGCATCGAGTTGTCTAAGACTTCCCCCAGCTGCATTTCTACAATTGGCAAAAAGCGGTAAGTTCTCTTGTAAACGAACTTCATTCAAATGATCCAAAACAGACTTTTTCATATAGACTTCACCACGCACCTCAAGCGTAACAGGCTCTGTTAATATTTTGGGAAGTGATTCCACCATCAATAGATTGGTGGTTATATTTTCTCCAACCAAACCATTTCCTCTTGTTGCACCTAAGGTAAATAATCCATCGGTATAATGTACTGTACTAGCGATACCATCTATTTTCAGTTCAACCACATAGGTGTATTGTTCAACTACTTTTTTGATTTTTTCATCAAAATCACGCAATTCTTCCTCATTAAAAACATCACCTAAAGACATCATTTGATGAAAGTGAGTAATAGAGGATAAATCTGTCTTTAAATAAGCACCTACTTTTTGTGTAGGGGAATCTTTTTTAGCTAAATCTGGATACGTCTTTTCTAGGACTTCTAATTCGCGGATTAAACTATCGTATTCTGCATCTTCAATCGTAGGTTGATCTAGCACATAATATTGATAATTATATGTATGTAATTGTTGATACAATGTTTCCATTCTCTTGATTGCTGTTTGTTTATCCATATCTTTACCTCACTATTTAGTATTGATGTAATTGTTCTTTCTCATACAATTTACATTTCTAAAAGCTAGATAAAATTTTATCTAGCTTAATTTTCAGCAATTACCGTTAAGGTTGGGTGATCTTTCGTAATCTTTTTAATTGATTTATCTTTATCAAATAAAACTTGAACAAACCGATCATCTTTTGCAACTACTAACCCATTCCCAAAAAACTTATGATTGACCCTTGTGCCAATTTCAATCTCTTGTGTTGAAGAAACCACTTCCTTTTTTTCTTCTTGAATAGGATTTTTCACTGTAGACAAATATTCAATTAAGAAGCGAGACTTCGGATTTCGAACAATTCTACCATAAATCAATCTGCGTGTTGCACATGTGATATAAATCTTTTCTTTTGCTCTAGTAAAGGCAACATAAGCAATTCGGCGTTCTTCTTCCATATCTACTTCATCTCGAATTGATGGGAAAATTCCTTCTTCTAACCCAACTACAAAAACAGCTCTAAATTCTAATCCTTTTACTGAGTGAATTGTGGAAAGAACTACACCATCTGCTTGATGATCATCTACTGTAGTCACATCTAATAATAAATCATCCAATCCTACCTCAATTTTTTCAATATTGGTGAAGTCTTCTTCTAGATGATCATGATCCAATTGATATAAAATGGATTTAAACTCATTGACATTATCTACTCTCTTTTTCTCATCCTCATCTGCTTCTTCTTGAAACATTGCCAAATATCCAGTTTTTTCTAACATATAGCCAAAGAATTCTACAAGTGTCATATGATTCAATGATTCCATTAAATCTTCTATCATCTGTTTAAATTCAATCAAACTTTCAGTTTTAGAAGTGTTGTTTCTTTCTTTAAAGATATCAATGGAACCGAGAATGTCACATCCTGTTTCATCCATATATTCTTGTAATTTTTCAATGGTTTTTTCACCTACACCTCGACTTGGTACATTAATGATACGTTTAAAATGAATCATTTTGGTTGGAGAGGCAATAAAGCGCAAATAACTAATGATATCCTTTACTTCTTTTCTTTTCAAAAAGGCAAAACTACCATATACATTATAAGGGATTCTTTCTTGAATAAAAGCAATTTCAAAATTACGTGAAAGCGCACCATTTCTATAGATGACTGCAATATCTTTATAATCATAATGATTATGGTTGACAAGAGTAGCAATTTCATTGACAACATAGCGAACCTCATCTTCATAATAGTAAGCCTCTTGTAGGCTCACATCATGCTTTGATCCTGGTATTTGACTAAATAGTTCTTTTTCTTCACGAATTTTATTATTTTTGATTACAGCGTTTGCTCCTTTTAAAATTTCTTGCGTAGAGCGATAATTTTGAACCAATTTAATGATATGTGCCTTGGGGTGATCTTCTTTGAACTTCAACATATTTTCTATTTTTGCCCCTCGAAAAGAATAGATACTTTGATCGTCATCTCCTACTGCAAAAATATTTTCATTTTTTTGGCATAATAGATTCACAATACCATATTGTACACCATTAGTATCTTGAAGTTCATCTACTAAAAGATATTGAAATTCCTCTTGATAAAAAGCAAGAATATCTGGGTGTTCTTGGAAAAGTTGAAGGGTATACGTGAGTAAGTCTTCAAAATCCATCATATTGTTTTCTTTCAAATAAGTTTGATAAGCGGCATACACCACTTTAAATAACCCCATTAATTCTAGACAAGAACCATTCTTATAATCCCCGATGGCTTTTAAAGCAGTTTTGGGAGATAACATTCTTTTTTCAATTTCATTCTTTTTGAAAATTTCATTCATTGCTTTGAGTTGATCATCTTCATCAATAATTTCAAAATTCTTCAAAAAGCCAAGCGCTTCTGCATTCCTTCTTAATATTCTAGCACACAATGAATGGATTGTTGAGATATGTACAAAACGAGCCTGTTCACCAATCATAGCACCGAGACGCTCCCGCATTTCATTGGTTGCCTTTTTTGTAAAAGTAATCGCTAAAATATGATAAGGAGCAATATGACAAGCCTCAATCATATATGCAATTCGGCTAATCAACGTTTTGGTTTTACCTGTTCCTGCTCCTGCAAAAACCATAATTGGTCCTTCTACAGTTTGAACAGCTTCTTTTTGTTCGGGATTCAAACTTTCTAATAATTGTTCCATATCTATCATATGTTTATCATTTTCCATGTTCCGTTGTGAAAGAGGATTTCAAACCTACCGTACGATTGAAAACCAATTTATCTCCTTTGGATAGTTTATCTGTTGTATAATAGCCATTACGAATAAATTGATATTTGTCTTCTGGCTGAGTATCTTTTAAATAGGCTTCAACAAATCCTTCTTGATTTTTCCAAGATGTTGGATTGATACGTTCTCTAAAGTTTTCCGTTTGCGCTTTTTCATCTAATAAAAGCGGTTCAAACAATTGGAACGTTGCAGGAAGCGCCGTTGTTTTTTCAACATAATGAATATTTCCATTTGGTTTTCTCTCATTAAAGCCACTACCTGATTTGGTCAATGGATCATACGTACAATGAATTTCGATAATGTTTCCTTCATCATCTTTGATGACATCATTACATTTGATGAAATACGCATGCATCAAACGTACCTCAATTCCTTTTGAAAGACGTTTCCAATGCTTATTTGGTTTTTCCTCTAAAAAGTCTTCTCTTTCAATATAAAGTTCACGGCCAAAAGCCATTTGATGTGTACCAAGTGAATCATTTTCCATATTGTTTGGTACATCTACATATTCAATTTGTCCTTCTGGATAATTGGTAATGACTACTTTTAATGGATCTAAAATCGCCATTGGACGTGTAGTTTTAAGTTTTAAATCTTCTCTTAAAAAATGTTCTAACATTCCATAATCTACTGTCGAATTTATTTTCGATAAACCAGTGGATAGAATAAAGTTACGAATTGCATCTGGTGTAAATCCTCTACGACGTAATCCTACTAAAGTAGGCATTCTTGGGTCATCATAACCTGTTACTATCTTTTCATCCACCAATTGTTTCAAATATCGTTTACTCATGATCATATGAGTAATGCCTAAACGACCCCATTCAATTTGTCTTGGTTTGGCCTCAACCTCACAATGTTCAATTACCCATTCATAAAGAGGACGATGATCTTCAAATTCAATACTACACAAAGAATGCGTAATACCTTCAAAAGCATCTTGTAAAGGATGCGCAAAATCATACATTGGATAAATGCACCATTTGTCTTTGGTTTGATGATGATGAACATGCATGATTCGATAAATGACTGGATCACGCATATTGATATTTGGACTAGCCATATCAATTTTAGCACGCAGTGTTTTTTCTCCACTGCCATATTTCCCTGATTTCATTTCTTCAAATAACTTTAAATTTTCCGCAATAGAACGATTACGATAAGGAGAAGGTTTTCCTGGTTCATTGATAGAACCACGATACATTGCTAATTCTTCTTGAGATAAATCATCAACAAAAGCTAATCCCTTTTGAATCAATAAGACCGCTTTTTCATACGTAGCATCAAAATAATTGGATCCATAATTGATAGTTTTTGGTGTATAACCTAGCCATTCAATATCCTTTTTAATAGCCTCTACATATTCTGTATCTTCTTTGGATGGATTCGTATCATCAAAGCGAAGATTGGTTGCACCCTGAAAGCACTTGGCCAGTTCAAAATTCGTGATGATTGCTCTTGCATGACCGATATGCAAATATGCATTGGGTTCTGGTGGAAAACGGGTGAGAATATGGTCAACCGTGCCATTTTCTAATTCGTTTTTCATAATAGTTTTGATAAAATTTGAACTATCGTTCATCATAATTATAATCTCCTTACAATCTATTGAGTTTCAATTTTTGTTAAATCTTGAATATTGAGATATGTATTCAAAATATATTCCATTTGTTTTTCATCTTCTGTCATTTCATCATCAAAATGAATGAGCATCACCAATATATGTTTTGTATGGGGTGTGATGGCAGTACGAAGTGTATCACTTGTAGGATTACCAAAAGGTGAGATAGCATCTTCATATAAGGGTAAGTTCTCAACATTCAGTACACCTCGGTGAATGCCTTCGTAATAATCCTCTTTTGTCCCTATGCGAATGAAGATATCCCCTTTGATGGCATCCGCATCCACCATACAAACGGATTTCATTAACAATAAGGATATATAATTGCCAATATCAATGGCATCACCTAATCGGTAAATCTCTCCATATTTTAAAATCCTCCGAAGCAATGCCTCACATGCGGGTCTTGTATGCGAAGGATCTTTTTTTAATTTTTTATAGCCATCTCGAATATGTTTGATTCGAGGAATCTTCACCACATCTTCTAATTGATATTTCGCACGATATGTTTTAGCGAGTGCTTCAAATAATGCCGTAATAGCCTCTGATTTTTTTTCTACTTCTTTTGGCAATAGCGTAAATGTATAAGCTGAAATAGAAAAATAAGGTAATTGGTCTTGTAGTGTCTTAGATATGGTCAATTTCATTTTGAAGTTCCTCTATCCGAGATAGAATCTCTCCATACCGAATGGCTACTGCTTTCAATTGATTCACTACATCATATTTTTCATTGATAAGGGTATGAAATTCTTGTTGTTGATCATATAGTATTGGTAACTTGGATTCACAAACGGCACTATCTTCAAAAACCCGAATCACTGAGGATTCTACTTCACTTGCTTGTTGCAATGGATTTTCTTGTTGTAGTTTTTCTACTTCAATTTCCATATTGGCGATATTCGCTTGGATTTTTTTGATTTCTTGATTGACCTGTTCTAATGCTACTTTTCCATAAGGATCATTAATTTTGGCTTTTCTTACATTCATTAAATCCTTTAAGCGAGTTTGTAAAGCCTCATAATTGGTTGTTATGGTTTTTTGCTTGGTCAAAAAGGCGGCATATCGTTTGATCATTTCTTTAAAACGAGCATTCGATTCAATGGATTTTTTGGCCTCTGTGACGTAATTTTCAATATCTAGAATATCATTAGCAATCGTTTGATACATACTTTGTAATTGATTGTATTCTTCTAATACTTGATCATACATTTCTTTATTTGATTTCAATTGTTCTACTTCTTCTTTTAATTTTGCTAGTTCTATTTTTTTATTTGAAGTAATATTGGTATGTGTATCTATTTTGACAAGGGTTTTCTTGAACGCCTCTAACATTTCATCCATTTTCATTGCAATTTGTTGATTGGTATATTCAAGTATATCTAAATGCTTGATTTCATCTAAAATATGTTTTTTATTTTCTACTTTTAAATTTGCAAACAAATCACTCAATTCTACTTTTGCTGCTTTTTTAGAAGAAATTTCAAAAGCAATGTGGTCTAATTTTTCCTCTGTTTCCTCAAATGAAATGGTTTCAATAGAAGCGGTAATCACTTTTTTCTCATTTTCTAAATCTAATACTTTTTTCTTTACTATATATTCTAATTCATTCAACTGATCTAGTGCCTCTAGTGCATCGGCTGCTTCTGCTAGATATGTCAAAGTTTCTTGATACATCGTATATTGGAGCACATCCATTACGAAATCAATATATTCAATTGTTTCTTCTCGATTTCCTGTTGCTAATTTTGTCAATATATTTTGGTAATAGTCAAAATTACTTTTAACCAATTGATTTTCATGCTCAGTTACTTGTTGAGCTTGTAGCATAAACTCTTGGTTTTTTTGTTCTACTTTAGCATTTTCTGTTTCTATTTCTTGATGAATTTCATTGAGTCTAGCCTCTATATTTTGGTTACGTTGTACAATTTCTTCCAATTGATCTTCTTTTGAGGCAATTTCATCATACGCTTGTTGACATACAGCTATATTTTCATCTAATTGTTGTAATCGCATTTGCAATACTTTTTCATGCAATTCTTGGTAACGATTTACATAATATTCGCAAAGACTATCTATTTTAGAATTCATCATAATACATTCTCCTCATCTACAGGTTGACTTTTTTGATCAGAAACAATAGCACATTCAGTAGTTAAAAAGATTCCCGCAATACTAATAGCAGAAGTAATCGCACTTTTTTCTACGCTGGCTGGATCAATGATACCTGCTTGTTTCAAATCAACGATCTGGTTGGTATATGCATCATACCAAGCATCACCAGACATCATACTCATCATCTCATCTGGATTTTGTCCTGCATTTTCAACAATTTGAATAAATGGCATCTTCAATGCTTCTTCTAGCATTTCCAAACTTGCACGATATTCACTTGGGGCATCCATTTGATGCAATGTTTCTGACAATTGATAAAATACTTTCCCGCCACCTTCAATTACACCCGATTTCATCGCTGCTTTTGTTGCATTGAGAGCATCTTCAATTCTCAATTTCTTCTCTTTTAACACAGGCTCAGTCTCTGCCCCTATTTTGATGACCGCAATGCCACCTAATAATTTGGCAATCCGTTCTCCTAATTTTTCTTTATCATATTCGCTTATTGTTCTAGCCATTTCTTCTTGGATGCTACTTGCATATGTTCTGAGGGCTTCTACTGTTGCACTTCCATTGACAATCACCGTTTGTTCTTTGGAAACAATAATCTTTTCAGCACTACCTAAAATAGCAATATCTCCATCAGACAGCGTCATTCCTCTACTTTCATCTATTAAAGTAGCTTGTGTGAAAAAAGCGATATCTTGGAGTAACTTGATCTTTCGTTCTCCAAATGAGGGTGCTTTTGTCACAACTACATTGAATACACCCCGCAGTTTATTCACAACAATGGCTCCCAACACTTCTTGTTCCATATCATCACAAATGATAAGTAATGGTTTACCTTGTTTCATGGCAAGTTCTAAATAAGGCAATATTTCTTTCATTGAAACTATCTTTTTATCGGTCACAAGTACATAAGGCTTTTCTAAAATGGCTTCATTTTTTTCTGAGTTGGTTGCCATATAACTTGATAAATACCCTCTATCATAAGAATATCCCTTCACAACATCTAAACTATCTTCTAAGAAAGAAGACTCTTCAATTGTCACAATGCCATCAGAACCAACCTCATGATAAGCCGAACGAATCAATTGACCAATTGCTGAAGAACCAGAAGAAATAGTTGCAATTTGCTCTAAATCACTGCTAGATGTAACTGGCATTGCTAATTCATCAATGGCTTTCAAAAGATAAGGTAAATAAAATTGCAATCCATTTCGGATGATGACTGGACTGATTCCCTTTTCCACTTTTTTCATTCCTGCTTCAATCAAAGAAGCTGTCAGTAAAATCGCTGTCGTTGTGCCATCTCCTACCAAATCATTGGTTTTAGTTGCAGCTTCGATCAAGATAGATGCGCCTAAATTTTCAAACTTATCTTTTAAAACAATCGATTTGGCAATGGTTACGCCATCATTTACGACTAATGGTGCACCAAAATCTTGTTCAATCACTACATTTCTTCCTCGTGGCCCTAATGTCACTTTTACCGCATTTGCAAGGATAGATGCTCCTTGTGCCATTTTTGCTCTTGCTTGCTTGGAAAATAAAATTTGATTACTCATAACTATACTCCACAATAGCACTGATATATTCAGCAGATATAATATAGTATTCTTTCATTCCTTGTTGAAAAAGTTGAGGTTTTTCTTGTAAAATAACACTTTGCCCCACTTCAATATGAGATACATTTTCCCCCACGCTTAAAACAACATAAACCGGACTATCTGTACTAGGCATATAAATCCTACCTTCTTGTTTGCATTCTTTTTTTTGCAAGACAACATAATTATGAATCGCTTTTAGCATATGCACCACTCCTCTTATATTCTATTTATTATATCACAAGCGTCTCCTTTTTTCAAGCATTCTTGTCTTTTTTCTTTTTTTATGGGAAAAGAAAAATTTTTATTGATTTATATTTTAGTGTTTCTTTTAGCATTTTTTATATTTTTTAGGAATTATTTGTTTAGCAAAAAATAGTATCATGCTTTTATTTTCCTCTATATGACCTTCTATTTTATGTACCATTTGTAGTTTTGTTTGTTTCTTTGTAGCAAACTATTAATGATTTTGAATTGATTGTTCATAAATTTTTAATATAGATAGAAACAAAAAAGAAGCGATTTTCTTTCGCTCCTTTTTGAATACATTTTGACTACGCTATTGCCATTTTTGATTTTGATTCTTTTCGATAGACGACCTTATAAGTAATAAAGTGAATAATAAATGTAATAATCCAAGATATTGGATAAGAAATATATAAATAATGTAAATCTTGCCATCTTGTAAAATCAGTCATTGGATAAAATACACCATAAATCCAAAGAATTCTAAAGCCACATATACCTAAAATAGATACAATCATTGGCATAATTGAATAGCCCATGCCTCTTAATACCCCTACCATTACTTCCATAATTCCATCTAAAAAATAAGGTAAACACAAGTAATGTAATCGCAAATAAGAGATTTCAATTTGATTTGGATCACTTGTATAAATTGCGGAAAGTTGCTTACCCAGTAAGAAGAAAACGCCCCCCATGACAACGCCAATGAGTGTTACAATAATCAAGCAAGTATACGTCACTTTTTTGACATTTTTCAATTTTCCTACACCAATATTTTGTCCCGTAAACGCTAGTGCAGCATGATATACGGATACCATTGCGGTATAAACAAATCCTTCTATACTCTGGCCCACTGAGTTACCATCTACTACATAAGGGAATAACTGATCAAAACCATTGATAGAGGTTTGAATAATCACATTGGAAATAGAAAATATGGAGCCTTGAATTCCTGCAGGAAGGCCAATTTTAGTAATCTCTACCAATTCCTTTTTATATATATGTATCTTCCGAAAGGAGAATCCATATGCTTCCTTGGTTTTGAATAAACATATCATAATCAAAACACAAGCAATAACTTGTGAAATAACGGTAGCTATGGCTACTCCGTTAACATCCATATGAAATACTACTATAAAGAAGATATTAAGTACAACATTCACCAATCCTGAAATAGCTAGAAAATAGAGTGGACGTTTCGTATCCCCTACTCCTCTTAAAATACTTGCGGCAAAATTATATAGCATATTAAAAGGCATACCTAAAAAGTATATTTTAAGATACACTACAGCAAGGCTACGATAGTTATTCATCAATTCCAGAAATTGCCTAGCAAAGACAAAACCAATGATTCCAAGACCTATACCACTGATAAAACTAACCGTAATAGCGGTATGTACAACTCTAGATAACCCTTCATAATCTTTCGATGCAAATCTTCTTGCGGACAATACATTGGCTCCAACGGATAATCCCATAAATAAATTAACAATTAGATTAATTAAAGCAGATGTAGACCCTACTGCGCCTACTGCACCTTCTGTATGTCCAAATTTACCTACTACAATCAAATCTGCTGCATTATATAATAATTGAAGTATTCCTGTAAGCATCAATGGAAAACAAAACTTAAATATTTTTGTAAAGAATTTTCCTTCTGTCATGTCTATTTCGTATCGATTGCTTTTTCTAACCTGTTCCATATATTTCTCCTTTATTCTTATCCTATTATACTTATTTTTAAAAAATATGGCACATTTATGCTTTAAAATCAAATCAATAGCCTATCGATAAACAATTCCTTTTCTTTCGGATAAGATAAGACAAAGTATAGAGATAACTAAACTGAAACACTCACATATACCAAAGGCAAACCAAATAACAGAAGCCCCAAATAAAGTAGGCAATAGGAAAACCACTGGGAAAGTAAATAGGAAACTTCTACATATATTAGCTACAACTGATGCAATGGTTCGTTTAGTTGAATATAGATATGAAGAAATAATTGTATTTAGAGCCATTGGAACAAAGCCCCAAGCATATTTTGGTAATACAACTATGATAAATTCAGATGTCTCTTTTCCTGTATCAAATAAATTACAAATGGGTTTTCCCACAAAGAGAAGCAAAACATAAACGACTATACTACCAATTAAATCAATCAATACACTCATATAAAAATAGAATTTTAAATCTTTATCCGCTTTTTTACCATATGCTTCACCAAATAATGGTTGTGCACCACTAGAAACCCCAATAAAAATAGCAACTGAAAAAGAAGCCACATAACCAAGCACAGAATACGCATTCACCGCAATTTCACCAATATAAAAAAGCAAAACGTGATTCATACAAATTGTAAAAATTGGTACAGCAAATTGAGCAATTGTTTCAGGAAATCCCCTTAAAAAAATTTTACCCAACAAACGTTTTTGAAAGGAGAAAGCCTGAAATCGTAAATTTCCCTTTTTAAAAATAAAATGACACAACATAATGAAAAAAGACACAGTCTGTGATAATCCCGTTGCTATCGCTGCACCACGCATCCCCATATGTAACGGAAATACAAACAGCCAGTCTAAAAAGATATTACAAATAGAGGCAATAATTGTAGCCATCATGACTAGCATTGGCGCCCCATCTGTTCGACAAAAATACTGAAGTAACATAGCTAAAGCAGATGGTACAATAAACATACAATAACAAATCAAATAATCCACTACATATGGCATATATGTATCATTGGCACCAAAAAAAGAAGCTAGTGGTCTTGCACAAATAATGCCACCAATGGTAAGAACTATGCCAATCCCTAACATAATGGCAAAAGCATGCATAAAAGCATCGTTCCCACCTGCTGTATCCCCACGACCAAATCGAACTGCCGTTACAGCAACACCACCAATAATGATCAACATATATATAGCATTGATTACCATAATAAATGGAAATACAATATTGACTGCTCCAAGTGCATCTTCTCCAATACCATGACCAACAAATATACCATCAATAATGGTAAAAAGAAAAAAGCAAATTTGCCCTATTATAGTTGGTAAGATTAATTGAAGCATTTTTAACATTCTTTTACTTTTCATTTTTTACCTCCTCATAAAAAAGCCCGGTTATTGCACTGAATAACCGGACGCATCCGACATCTTTTCGATAATGAGATTGATTCAATCTCGGCACTGCGGTGCCTTATCCTCCGATGACCTATTATAATTGCATTATATATCATTTTGTAAATAAAGTCAACTATAAAATAATGTATGATTATTTATTTCGCTTTTAAGTAACTATCTAATATATATTTGATATTACTTTCTCCATTTTTTAGTATATCATAATTTTTAATCTCTAATTTTTTCAATTCTAATCTTTGAATCTCATTGGTTCTTAGAAAATGATTGGCTCGCATAGTCTTTTGCTTGTTAGTGACTCTCTCCCCGCAAAATACTTCTTCAATCGTTCCTTTAAACCATATGACATGATACTGATGCTGACTAGCATAAATTTCTATTTTTTTATTTAATTCTTTTTGATTATAATCTAATTGAACGCAATCTACATCTATACAAATAAAGACTTCACTATGTCCAATATATTTTGCCATTTTTTCTTGAATCTGTTTTTCTTTTTTATCATAGTTGCCTTTTCCATTCATATAAATTTCACTATATTTGTCACCACATTTTTGATAAAAGAAATTTAAAAAACTATGAATATAAATATAATCCGATTGATTCGCCTTTTGGGTTTCTAAAAGGAATATTAATTGCATTACTATTCACCTTCAGATTCAAACACATAAATAAAGTCAAATGCTTCTATATTAAAAGGAGAATCAACAATCATACCTTCTGGATATTGCGTATATGGTTTATAATTACCATTCTTTTTCCATGAAATCAATTTTCCAGTTTCACCTATAAAATCAATAGAATTACTATATTTGTACAAATAATGCATTGGATATAAATTGTGGGTAGTAAAACACAACTGACCCTTTCCTTGATTCTTTAGATACTCCAATAATTTATTCAAATATACACCATTTACATTTGCATCTAATTCATCTATAAAAACGATTTTTCCTTTTGTTACATCCTCAATCGAAGAGAACAATTGCATTAATTTTTGAATACCTGTACTTTCATAATCTGAATCTACCTCATAATCTGAATAAATCATTTTTTTAAAGCAGTGGAAAAATTCTTGATCTTCACGTTCATCAACTCGGATTTCCTTTAAATCTGGCTTGAACAAAACGATAAAATTATACATCCTTTTTACATCTTTTCTATATTGTTCAATATTCGACTTACGGATCCAATCTTCATTTGCATTAATCCTATTTTTATACGCAATCTCATGCTTATTGTAATGTTGAATGAAATCTTCAAAATCCCTTTCTTCATGCCAGTCCGTTTGGTCTAAATAAGTGGTAATATCCGTAGCAAATAAAAAATTACTGAGCATCGCATTTATCGTTTTAGAATTTAATTCAGAAAAACCGTCCATATTATTCATCATTTTTTGCATTAATTCAGAAAATATATCTTCATCTAATATAAGCGATGGTAATGTTGCGTATTTCAAAATATTTTTGCTTTTTTCCACTATGAATTGATCAAATTCATTATTATCAAATTCATTTATTGTTAAATCACCATTCGTAACTCTATATATTTCATTATACGTACTGTTAATTGTTTGTCCTTGCAAAGTGCTACAGTCTTCAAATCCTATATATGGTATGGTATTATCTAACTTGATTAAAACTTCATGTTTAAAAATATGTGGTATTTCTTCTCCTTCTTCATTAACACCAAAAATCACACTCATATAAAATTCTTTTTTAACTTTATTTATCATTTTATTCAAAGTTTTTATATTGTTATTTTGCTTTAAATAATTTGGTTCTAATACAACTTGTTTATATAAATCGATGGAATGGATTAGCGCAGACTTCCCTGTTCCATTCGTTCCATATATTGCCTTAATATTTGAAAGATTTTTATTATTTTTCCTATTTATAGTTTGGTTTTGAAAATCAATCGTAATTTTATCATTGATATTTTTCATTCCATATGTCTCTATTCTATATAATATAAATCCCATTATTTCCTCCAAAAAAATAAAAAATTTTAAAAAAGTGCTTGACCTAAAGTTAGGTTTAGGTGTTATAAGTATATTATCACCTAAAAAAGTTTAAGTCAAGGAGGA
>CATLBQ010000018.1 GCA_949879765.1 uncultured Bacilli bacterium | reverse complement strand
AATTCCCATTTTGCTGTAAGTGTAATATCACCAGTTGTACCAAGAGCAATTTCTTCTACTTTTGTTTCTCCCATATACCAACCAGCAAATGTATATCCTGTTTTTTCAGGATTAACAAGTGCAACAGGAAGTTTTTCTACATTATAAATTGTTGGGTTTGCACCATTTGTACCACCATTTAATTCATAATTTACATTGAATTCTATCAATTCCCATTTCGCATATAGTGTTACATCGCCTCTTGTTCCAGCAGGAATTGCAGTTACAACTTCTCCTTCACATTCAGCATTATTATACCAACCTAAGAATTTATAAGCTTCTTTTGTAGGAGCTAAAATCTCAAGTGGTAATGTAAGCACGTTATAACCAGCTGGATTATCCGCATGGTTAACACCACCATTTAATTCATAATAGATTACAAAATCAGCTTCAATTACTTCAACGTTGAACGTATAATCGCGATATTCACTTTCATCTAGTGGATTTACTACACGAGCAACCAATAATGCTTTACCTGGAGCAACCGCAGTAATGACACCTTGTTCATCAATTGTTGCTACTTCAGGGTGAGCAGAAGTAAATGTTACTTTTGCTTGTGCATATTCTGGGGAAAAATTATACGTCAATGTTTGTGTAGTTCCCTTAATCATGCTATTTTGTAATGCTCCGAAATTGACTACAGGTAAATCGTTCTCAACAACTTTTACCGTAGCTGTATCGTAAGCAACAGGTTTTTCTGTGCAAACAATTTTAATCACAGTTTCGCCTGCTTGCAACCCAGTCAATTTTCCATCAACATATGTTGCAATAGTGGAATCATAAGACGAATATTCAACTGTAACTTTTTCGACTTTTGATCCCTTGTTAATTATTGGTTCAACGTCAATAGTTTGACCAACTTTAACTGTGTATACATTTTCTGAAAATGAGATTTGTACTGCATCCTCAGAAGGTGTACAAGCAGCAAAGCCGAAGAGTAAACCAACAATTGTTAATAATAAGAAAAATCTTTTTCTAATGTTTAACATGTTATTCTCCTTTTCGCTTGAATTTACACTTTATTATATCACTTTTTCAAAAAAGTGGCAAGCGTTTTCATTATTTTTTGTATTTTTTCTTTGCTGTTTTTCCCATTTTATGTCATAATGACAATTTTTGTGTAAAAAAAGAGTCCAGAAGTAAAAACTAGGACTCTATATTTTGTTCTATTACGCCTTATATTGACGTGATGTACCTGGAATAAGTGAGGTTAAAGTAATGGTTTGAACCTCCTCATCTTTTGTAATGGTAATGGTATAACTTACATAATAGTCTGTTGTATTTTGCTTTTTAACTCTACCATAGTTATCCAGATAGGTTAAATCCAAAGATTTGCAACTAAATGTATAAGAAGCATATTGGGTAAGATATTCATATTCTGCCTTTACAAGTTCAATAAAATTATCCCAAAGCCCATTATTGCGCATTGTTTCTGGACAATTTTTTCCGCTAAAATAATGGTGTGGTTTTACATCATCTACACTTAAATGATGATCTACCAATAAATGAGCAACTAGTTTTGCAGTACGTTGCCATGTCATATACAAATCTGACCCTTGGTTGACCATTGTTTCTATACCAATGGAATTACAGTTGCCACCTGTATTTGAAATTTTTTTATAAGTAGAACTCCACCAAGTATCACCAATGAAGTACTTTCCATCTTCTATTACTAGCCGAATACCTTCATCATTAATATCAGCAGTTGTAGGGATTGTGCCATCATCTTTTCTAGGTACTTTTATCAAAGTTTTTTCACCATCAATTTCATAATAGCCATCGCTTGATATGGTAATGATACCTTGAGCATTTTCTTTTACTGTTATTCCTGTTTCATTCAAATGATATTCTCTACTTCCATCTCCTGCATGATAGGTTCTTTCATCATCAGGAATTTGATGATAAACACCAGTATCACCAGAAGAATAGTGCCAACTGGTTCCACCTCCACCATTTTTCACATAGTTAGCATGTGTTCTAGCATCAGCTGTATTGATAGTAGATGCGGTATCATGTACTGTAATATAATACTTTTCATATACGTCACCAGGACGATTAGATGCACCTACTGGTGTAGGTATACTTTCATCTACGACATGTTCCCTAAATAAAAAATCCGATACGCTTCCTAATAATTTATGTGAATAATTAAATTGATAGCCTACTACATTAATAGTTTGCGCAATCACTTGTTCTCTATTTTCTCTTATTAAGAATTGAATAACATCCGTTAATTCAGCTAAGTTAGCTACTACTGTTATCCCTATGGTTAAATTCAATGTTGGTTTTTCTACAACTGATACCTGAATCGTTGTGTATCCTTCTTTTAGGGGTGTAATAAAACCATTTTCATCTACTGTTAAAATATCTGTATTTTTACTTTCCCACTTCAGTGTACAATTTTGTAACGTTTGTGGAAAATACATCTTTTTTACATCTAATGCAACACCTGTTTCCAAATCAATAATTGTCGTTGGATTTTCAAACTCTAATCTTGTATACCCCATAATTGGAACAAGTTCGATGTCTTCTGCTACATTTTCAGGAATACTGTGCCACAATTGACTTAAATCCAATTGATCTGTTAGCACCGTGCCATCATAATCTTGTTTGGGCATCCATCCTAAAAAATGAAAGTTAGTTCTAGATGCTTCTGGGAGTACTAATGGTAATTCTGACGTTTTATATGTCATACTATCAGGAATAGTTACATTTGTTTTTTCCAAAAAAGTAACTGTAAACTTCTCTTCTGTCACTGTGATTTCAATTTCATCATATTGGGAATGATCCATTAACATCACTCTTACTGTAGTCGTCCCCATTTTTTTGGGTTGAATCACACACTGAGTCATATTACTTGAAATTACATCAAGGACTTCTGGATCTAAAATTTCAATTTTTATATCCATTGCTTGACCAAAATCAAATGTAAGTGTTTGCGTTTCATTTAATGCCATTTCTTCTTGTCCGCTAATCACCTTTACCCATACTGATGGAAGTGGCAATCCTTGAGTCAAACCACAAGTTTTGCAAGTTTGTGGTAGTAGATGTGTAGCCTCTTCCCAATCATGTTCTAATAGAGCAATTTCTTCATTTTTAATTTCATCACATCGACTACAATTGTATTGTATATTCCCTTTTGTTGTACATGTTGCTTCACTTCTTTTGGTTTCCGTAAATTGATGTCCTAAGGCTTCTCCTACTGTATGGTGACAGACTGAACATGTTTTAGGGGTTGTACAAGTTGCTTCTTGATACTGATGTTCTAAGGTTGTCCCTTCAGTCGCCTTACAAACACTACATGTTTTAGGCGATGTACAAGTAGCATTTTCCCATTGATGGCCATTTTTTTCGCATATTGTTTTCTTTTTACAACTTGCAAAAGAAAGACAAAGTAGAAAAATGGTCATGCATGTGAATAATTTGATTTTTTTCATATTCCATTTCCTCACTTTTTTCTATATTGTATCATATTTATTTTTTTATTTCAATAAAAAAATGCACCACATTTACAATATGGCGCATTTTTTTGTTTTATTTTTGTTTAAAAAACTTTTTAATTTTATCAAATAAATTGTTATTTTTCGTCTCATCTGTTCCAGAAAGTTCATTGAATATTTCTTTTTGCTTAGTCGTCAAATTGGTAGGTGTAATAACAATAACCTTTACAATTTGATCACCTTTTCGACCATTGATTTTATTATCAATACCCTTTCCGGACAATTTTAATTTTGTTCCACTTTGAATACCAGCTGGAACTTTTAAGCTAACCATTCCATACAATGTTCTCACATCAATATTCGCACCAAGGGCTGCTTGACTAAATGTAATCGGCAAATCTAGCAAGATATTATTTTCATCTCTTTCAAAAATTTCATGTTTTTTTACATTGACTCTTATCAATAAATCGCCACTGCCACCACCATTGATTCCAGCTTCACCCTCACCAGATAAACGAATGGTTTGATCATCCGCAATACCTGCTGGCACTTTAACATTTAACGTTTTATTTTTTCTAGTCCGACCAGCACCACCACATTCAGGGCATTTGGTTTTAATCTTTTTACCAGTTCCTCCACATTCAGGACATGTATTTTCAGAACGAATAGTACCTAAGAAAGTATTTTGTTGTGTAACAACGGTTCCTCTACCATTACATCTAGAACAAGTAGATATATCATTTTTAGATGCTGCACCTAAACCATTACATTTAGAGCAAGTATCCATTTTAGTTACATTGATGCTCTTTTCTACACCAAAAGCGGCTTCTTCAAATGTAATGGTAATTTCTGTTTGAATATCACGGCCACGTCTTGGTCCATTCTTTTGTCTTGAAGAACCACCCATACCACCAAAGATGCTACTGAAAATATCTTCAAAGCCAAATCCGCTAGCACCACCTGCTCCTCCTGCGAATCCATTCATATCCTCAGTACCAAAACGGTCATAATTGGCTCTTTTATCTGGATCACTTAGACAATCATATGCTACTTGTATCTCAGCAAATTTTTCCGTTGCATTTGGATCAGTAGAAACATCTGGATGATACTTTTTTGCAAGTGTACGATAGGCCTTTTTAATCTCTTCTTGGGTTGCGTCCTTAGATACACCTAGGACTTCATAATAATCTTTTTTTGTTGCCATGAGTAGGCCCCTTTCTATTTATCATTATTTATCGTTTTTTTCTTCGTATGATGCATCTACAGTGCCATCTTCATTTTGTCCATTATTTTGTGATTGGTTGGCTTGTTCTTGTGCTTTTTGATATGCTTTCATTGCCACACTTTGAGCTGCTTTTTCTAAAGCTTCTTTTTTAGTTTTTATATTCCCTAAGTCATTGCCATTTAAAGCTTCTTGAAGGTCTTTCGTGGCATTTTCAATAGCTTCTTTTTCTTCTGAAGTAACATCTGCGCCCAAATCTTCTACTGATTTTTTTGCAGCAAACATCATTTGTTCACATTCATTTCTTAAATCAGCTTCTTCTTTTTTAGCTTTATCACTTGCTGCATTTTCTTCTGCTTCTTTTACCATACGATCAATTTCTGCATCGCTTAATCCAGAGCCACCACTAATTGTAATCGTTTGAACTTTACCAGTACCTAAATCTTTTGCACTAACATGTACAATACCATTAGCATCAATATCAAATTTTACTTCAATTTGTGGAACACCACGTGGTGCTAGTGGGATACCGCTCAATTGGAAACGACCTAATGTTTTGTTATCGACTGCCATAGAACGTTCCCCTTGAAGAACATGAATGTCTACTGCTGGTTGATTATCTGCTGCTGTTGAGAATACTTGTGATTTAGATGTTGGAATTGTTGTGTTACGTGGAATAAGTACAGTAGATACACCACCTAATGTTTCAATACCAAGTGAAAGTGGGGTAACATCTAATAATAATACATCTTTTACATCTCCAGCAAGTACACCACCTTGAATAGCTGCACCCATAGCAACAACTTCATCTGGATTGATGCTACGATTAGGTTCTTTACCTAATTCTCTTCTAACCAATTCTTGTACACATGGAATACGCGTAGATCCACCTACAAGTAATACTTGATCAATATCATTTGTTGTAAGACCCGCATCTTTCATAGCTTGACGCACAGATTTTGTGGTTGAATCTACTAAATCACGAATCAATTCTTCAAATTTAGAGCGTGTCAATGTCATTTCAAAGTGAACTGGTGCTCCATCAGCATCCATAGCGATAAATGGAATATTAATATCCGTTGTAGTAATTCCACTTAAATCTTTTTTAGCTTTTTCTGCTTCTAATTTTAATCTAAACATAGCACTCTTATTTGTGCTTAAATCTACACCATTAGATTTTTTAAATGATTCAACCATATATTTTACAATGCGGTTGTCAAAATCATCTCCACCTAAACGATTATTCCCCGCAGTAGCAAGTACTTCATATGTACCATCTGCAAGTTCTAGAATAGATACGTCAAATGTACCACCACCAAGGTCATATACTAAAACCTTTTGTTCCTTATCTTGATTTTTATCAATACCATAAGCTAAGGCAGCAGCAGTTGGTTCGTTAATAATACGTTTTACATCTAATCCAGCAATTTTACCTGCATCTTTTGTAGCTTGACGTTCTGCATCATTGAAATAGGCTGGAACTGTGATAACTGCTTCTGTTACCTTTTCGCCTAAATAATTTTCAGCTGTTGCTTTTAAATTTTGCAAAATCATCGCTGAAATTTCTTGTGGAGTATAGTCTTTGTTTGTAGACTTGATATGTACTTTGTAATCTGTACCCATATGTCTTTTTACAGAAAATACAGTGTCTAGATTTGTAGCTGCTTGTCTTCTTGCACTTTCACCTACAGCAATATCTCCATTTTTAAATGAAACAACAGATGGTGTTGTACGCATTCCTTCTGCATTTACAATAACTTTTGATTCGCCACCTTCCATTACGGCAACGCATGAATTTGTTGTACCTAAATCGATACCAATAATTTTACTCATATAATATATCCTCCTAATGAATTGAATTGTTTTATTTTATTTGCTTACTTTTACCATGCTGGGTCTTAATACTCTATCTTTATAAGTATATCCAGACATCACTACTTCAACGACAATGTTAGATTCAACACCATCGGCTTCTACAACTTCCATAGTTTGATGGAAGGCTGGGTCAAAAGGTTGATGTAAGCACTCAATCTTTTTTACACCATAACTTTCTAAGATTTGTTTAAAGCGATTGTTGATCATTACAAATCCACTTAAATACTTATTTAGTTTTTCATCATCTGTTTTCACATTCACTGCTTGGTCAAATACATCTAAAATATCAATAACTTCCATAAAATAATCTTGCATTGCATATTTTCTTTCTTTGATGCGTTCTTCATTGGTTCTACGTTTAAAATTTTCTAACTCGGCTTGATTGCGAAGCAATTGATCTTTTAGTGCTTTTACGGTTTCATTCAATGCTTCAATTTCCGATTCTAAATGTTGATTTTTCTTTTTCAGTTTTTTTAATTGTTTAGACTCTTTTTTAATTTCCGACTCTAATTCTTCTATTTCTATATCCTTTTCTGTATCCACATCTTCCACATCATCTTTTTCTTCTTCTAATGTTTCTGATGTTTCATTTTCTAATTCTTTTTCTTCTTCACGATAACGTCCTGTTTCCATTATTTCCTCCTATACTATTTTCTTCATATTTTTTGCAATGTGTTCTAACAATGGAATCACTTTATCATATTCCATTCGAGTAGGTCCAAATAATGTAATGGCCCCTACACTACCACTATTTGTCTCATAGGGTACCGTAATTACAGCACAATCTTGCATAATTTTCAAATCATTTTCTTGGCCAATTTTAATATTAATGCCCATACTATCTGATTTAACAATTCTTAAAATTTCTTTTCTTTCTATTGCATTCAGTAATGCTTTCACTTTATCGACATCTCTAAATTCTGGTTGTGATAAAATACTATATTGACCTGTAATATGATATTTATCAGAAACCATATCTGAAAATGCTTGGACAAAAGCATCGACTAAATCACTATGATATCGCAAATAGTCATTGATTTCATCATTAGATGTTTCACTCAATAAATAATTTCCAATATCACTCACCAAACAATTGTGCAAAACTTCATTTAATACTTGAATAGTCTTTTCGAGTTCCCGAATGCTGACTCCCATCGGAACTAAAATTCGTTTACTCTCAACATGACCTTGATCTGTTACCAATAAAATGACCGCTTGATTTTCCTTTAAAGAGATGAATTCCAATTTTTTTACTCTAGAGTTATAAGCTGTTTTTCCTAAAACAATAGATGCATAATTGGTTAATTCTGTAACCAATTCCATAGCCTCTGTGATAGCTTCTTCCTTAGTGACATTAGGACGTTCGAAGATTTCATCAATCATTGGGAATTCTAAGTCTTCATTTTGTCTTCTCATAATGATTTCTTGAACATATAACCGATATCCTTTTTCTGAGGGAATTCTTCCACTAGACGTATGGGTTTTTTCTAAATAAGCCATTTCTTCAAGTGCCGCCATTTCATTTCTAAGCGTTGCAGATGAGAAATTAAGTTCTGGTCTTTTAGAAAGGGCAAGAGAACCAACGGGTTCATTTGTCTTAACATATTCTTCAACTATAGCAATTAGCACTAATTTTTGTCTTTCACTCAGCATCATTTCCCTCCTTAGCACTCTTTTGTTTTTACTGCTAATATTATACCACCTTTCTTTAGCACTGTCAATAGTTTAGTGCTAATTTTTTATATTTTTTTCCATTTTTGTTTTTTTATACCTCTAAAAAAGAAAAAAGAGCGATATACGCTCTTTATTTCAAATATCGATTGCTTTGAATTTCTTCTGCTAATGTTGTTGCCTCATCATGTCCAGGATAAATAATATAATTTTGTTTTAGGGATCGGATGTTTTGTAAAGTTTGCTTTTGTTGTACTGGGTTTCCCGTCCACAAATCAGTTCTTCCTACTGATCCTTTGAATAATGTATCCCCACTAAATATAGCATTTTCTATCACATACATACTTGAACAATTGGTATGTCCTGGCGTAATCATGATTTCTACCCAAAAATGCCCAACCTTTACCTTTGTTGCACTTGAAAACAAAACAAGTCTATTCTCTTCTATCTCAGGGATTTTCTTGCAACCAAAAGCACTAGCATAACTCATATTTAAATCAAATAATTTTCGTTTTGCTTCTTTGTGTAAGTAGCATTGACAATTGGGGTATAACCGCAAAAAATGCTCAAGTTCACGAAAATGATCATAGTGACCATGCGTTAGCAAACACCCATCTACAATTCGATTACCAATATATTTTTGCAACACTTTTATATGATTTGCAGGATCGACTACAATGACATGACCTTCTTCTTCAATTAAATATGTATTGGCATGAGTCGAGTCATCACAAAAACTTTCAACATGAATCATTATTTTGTTTTTGGTAAACTTGCTGCAGCAATGGATTGTCCAACACGACGAGTCCATTCATCTGGCATCATAATTACAATGTCTTTATATTCTGGGAATTCAGCCTTCAATACTTCGTCTGCTTTAGCAATAATGATATCTCCACCTTCACCACTAGTAACTCTACCTAGCAATAATAAATTTTGAATATCATAGAATTCAGCATAATACGCTATGCTATACCCTAAATATGTACCAATGTTTTCATAAATTTCTCTTGCACGAGGATCACCATTTTTCATTAATCCTTGGACTACTTTCAATTTTTCAGCTGGGCTGGCATTTTCATCTAATTCAATTCCAGCAAATCCTGCAAGTTTGATAACTCCATCTTGGCTGAAATATTTTACACCACAGCCATAGTCACCACTCCATTCATCTACCATAGCGCCTTGATTATAATCTACTGGTACAAATGCAAGTTCACTTAACCAACCATTTAAATTACCATCTTTATTTACATAACCAACAGCCTCACTTGTTCCCATAGCAATACCTAAAACACGGCCATGTTTTAAACTGAGCGCACCTGCAAGAGCAGTAACATCACCATCATTTGCAACAGTTAGTGGTACATCACCAATTTCTTTTGCGGCACGAATATACATATCGCGCACTTCTTCATCAAATTTATCTTGAGGTACTTTAATAAATAAAGAAGCAACACGAACTTCGTTATCAATATAAATTCCCGCACTTGAAACGCCAATGGCATCTACTCTTGGCATCTTAGCTGCTGCTCGTTTAAAACTATCTAATATACCTTCATAATGATATTGAGGATCTGAATTGGTTTTTGGAAACCATACCACTTCTTCTGAGAAAATCACTTCTCCATCTACTACAGCACTGACTTTGCGATCTGATCCTCCAGCATCAAAACCAATACGGCAGCCATCAAGATTACCACCCGCAGGAAGAGACGCTTCCACACTTGCAGGAACATCTTCTAAAGCACAAGGAATAACTTCAAATGTTTTATCATATACGCGTGCCATAAAGTCAACATCAAAAGCACGTGTTCCACTGAGTGAGAAGACTTCTTGCATTTTTTTGCAGATATAGTCATTTCCACCTAAATAAATTTTAAATCCACCAACTACCCAAAGAATACTTTTGATGACTCTTTCAATCATTTCATAGTTTTCTGCATAATCCCCAGGAAAAACATTCATATCATAACGATAACGATAACCATTTTGTCTTTCTACGCAAATTGCAAAAGGTTGTGTTGCAGCCGCCTTGAACTTTCTTAGTTCAACAATCATTGGTCTAAATGATTTTTCAAGACTTGGTACATATTTCATAATTTTAATCCTCTCTTATTTCTGTGTATTTTCTTTGATTTTTTGACTATTTTCAACGATGATGACATCGTTTCCAATCTTAATAATTTTGTTCCAAGGAATTTGGACCGTATCCTTATTCCCGAACAAATTTAAAAATTTAAAGTTGCGGTAAATCGATACATTTAGTACTTTCCCACTCGCAACATCAATTTCGGCATCCGCTATTCTTCCTAGCTTCACGCCATCTTCATCATTAATTACATCTTTCGATGAGATTTCCGATAATTTCATTTTATTCACCACTTTCTTTTTATTCTATGCAAGTGGTGACAAAATTAGACAATTATTCTCTATTTTCTATACAATATTCTCCATACATGCCATCTAAATTGTATCTTTCACGTGCATCACCCACAAAAATGTGGACAACAATATCATTTAAATCCACTAAAAACCAAGTAGATTCTGTTGAACCAGACGCACTACGTAGCATAAAACCCATTGCTTCTGCTTCTTTCTTTAGATAGGTCACAGCCGCACTACCTTGTCTTCCAGTATTTACACTACAAATGATACTATAATCATAAAACGGTGTCATTGTCTTCATATCATAAACACGAATGTTTTTGACCACCGCTTTATTCAAAATTTCAATGACTTTATTATACATCAGCCTCTCCCCTTTTTACATAATAATCATACGTTTCTTGTGATAAAGAATAGATAGGTTCTCCTTTTTTCTTTAAATAAGCAAACGTTTGTTCTAATATCACAATTATTGCACGATCTAAATTTTGATTGGCCATCTTTCTTGCTTGCTCAAAAGCAATACCCATACGACCGTTTTCCACATAATCACTAATGAATATTAGTTTTTCTAAATCCGTCATTTCTGGTCTACCTGTCGTATGATATAAAATGGCATGACATACATCAGAATCTGTAATACCATATTGTTCTTTAGCAACGATTGCACCAACAAATGCATGCCATATTGCAGGATAGGATAGAAGTTCAGCACATAAATGTGAATAATGTGTTTTTAAATAATGCATCAACTCATGTGGAGGTTGCAACTTAGCAATATCATGAAATAATGCCGCATCTTCAATTTGTTCTATTCTTAAATTCAAATGATGCATTTGATTTAACTCCAATGCTTTTTCTAATACCCTTAGGGTATGTTCAAAACGAGGATGCACTTTTCCTTCAATTGTAAAGGCCTGTTGGACAATCTGTATTTTATTCCAGCGTTCTTTCTTCATACTACATAAAACTTTCCACACATTGAACAAGAATCTTTTTATCTACGATTACTTTGATATGGGCACATTCGCTCACAATATGAACAAAACCAATCCCACAAATAAACAAATCCATAGGTTGTTCTATCAAGAAATGATAGGTCATCAGCTCTTGGATAGCCTCATTTTCTTCTTTGGTCCATGGCGGAACAAGTTTCTGGTAAGCTAGTGCTGTTTTGACACGTTCTACTTCTTTTGTCTTGGTTCTATGCAAATATAGTTCATTGGATAGATAAAAGCTCACATTTACCTTTTCTTCACATTCAAAATCCAATTGAACTAATCCACCTATAAGAATACTTTGTTCAGTACGTAACTGATATGTCCTTGGTTTAATATACGTTTTGGGAATTAACATCTGAATTGATTCATTACTTAAATAGGCCCCAAAATGATTTTCATTGATCAAACCCGGTGTATCAATTAAATAACTATTTTGATTGAGTGGCCACTTGATAAAATCTAATGTGGTCTGATATTGACGATTGGTGGTAATCACTTCATCTGGATAATGCAAAGTCAATTTTCCCACCATATTCATAAACGTAGATTTTCCTACGCTAGCACAACCAACAATATAACAATCACCAAAACGAGTTGTTTTTTCTTGATTTCGAAGATATCTAGGTGCTTTTTTATGCTGACTTGGATATTTTAACTTGGATATTTTTTCAATGACCTTTTGAACGTCTTTTGCCTTTTTAGCACTAATCATCATCAAAGCGACAACATGAATAGCATGCGCTTGGGCAATTTCGCGAATTCTATTTTCTAATTTTTGAATTTGAAAGCCTTTAGGCAAAATATCTATCTTATTGACCACAATCAATACAGGGTTTTCACCAATACAACTCGAAAGTTGAGGAATGAAACCACCATATATGTCTAGCACATCTATCATAAGCAATACCAATGCCCGTTGATGTTGAATGACTTTCATCTTTTCATAATATGCATTTGTATTATAATTGGCAAAATATTTGATATTGTGATGTCGAATATCATAACACCTTTTACAATATACTTGATCACCTTTTTCAATCAATGCTATTTCAGGGATATATCCCATACCACTGGGATCAGTTGTTTGGATTTTAATACCACATCCGATACATCTACTCATTATTTTTCTCCTTGGTGATCATCTTCATTAATTCATTCGCCAACTGGGGATTTTCTTTTCCAATGATTTGAATGACCTTTTTTTCTCTTTGGCGATTGATCCTTGTATACCACTTTTCTGTTTGTCGAGAAATCGATTGCACCAAAATGGATTTCACACCTAAACGATTGGCACAAGATATATCAGTTAAAATCTGATCTCCAATAAAAATCGTTTCTTCTATGGGTATCGCATTTTTTTGCAAATAATTGGCTATTTTTTTAGTAAATGGTTTTTGAGCATGACTCAAAGCCCCATCTACACCTAATCCTTCAATGAATTGATATACCCTCTTTTTTCTATTGTTGGATAAAATATATACATTCAAACCGATTCGTTTTAACTGTTGAAAAAAAGCAATATGTTCAGGTGTTGCTATGTGTTCTTCATAAGTTGCTATCGTGTTATCCAAATCAAACAGTATATTTCTAATCCCTTCTTCATATAATGTAGCAAAATCGATATTATAGACGTTTGGGGCTAACATAGTGGGTATATACTTGTACATACGATTCACATCCTTTGTTTTATTATACTAAATTTTCCCTTTTTTGTCTATGATTTCGTTTTATTTTAAGGAGTGTTAATTATCGAATTACTATCATTTTTTCTACTTCCACTACTTGGTGCTATTAATTCTGAAAACTTTCCAGATGTGTTATCTCCAGAAGAGGAAAGCAAATATCTTATCAGGTGGCGACAAAAAGATTTTGAGGCTAGAAATAAATTAATTGAACACAATTTGAGATTGGTCGCTCATATTGTTAAAAAGTTCGAAAATACGGGTATTGAAAAAGATGATCTTTTATCAATTGGTACTTTTGGTTTGATTAAGGCCGTCGATACATTCAATTTTGATGCCACCAATAAACTCGCAACATACGCTTCAAGATGTATCGAAAATGAGATACTGATGTATATTAGAAGCAATAAAAAAAGAAAAGATACGACTTCACTTTATGCCCCAATTGGTGAGGATAAAGAAGGAAACGAAATTCGCTTATGTGATGTTATAGAAGATCCTACACCGCCTGTAAGTGACCAAATTGTTAAGGCAGAAGAACATCAAGCAATCCACGAGGCACTAGGAACTCTTTCAAAGCGGGAATACGAAATCATCTGTAGACGTTTTGGATTAAATGGATATCCGATGGAAACCCAACGGGAGATTGCCAAAAGTCTTAATATTAGTAGGAGTTATGTATCACGTATCGAAAAAAGAGGACTCACAAAATTATATCTTTGTTTAAAAGAAAAAGATGGAAAATAGTTTCCATCTTTTAGTTTGCCTCTATCATTTCTAAGACAATCTGACAGGCTTGGTCTGCGGCATGTTTAGAAAAAGTTTGATAATCCATTTCACTACTTTTTCCAATGACATCAGAAATAGAACGAATCACTATGCATTCAATTTGATTCATCATACAAACATGAGCAATTGCACAAGATTCCATGTCTACTGCAAGCACTTGATATTGAGGAAATTTTTGTTGAACAAGCATATCTACCTGTTCATAATTATCTACAAACTGATCGCCTGTAATGATATCCCCATAAAAGATATGACCCTCAGATTTGATATGCTGTAGACACTTTGTATTTGTTGTAAAATACGGAGGAAGTCCCTCAATTTGTCCGTATGGATATCCTCCTGCAATCTTTGATGTCATATCCACATCAGCATATAACAATCGTCTAGCAATAACAATATCTAATGGCTTTAAATCGCGATGATATCCTCCTGCAATTCCTGTATTCACAATCCATGTGGGATGATAATGTTCAATCATCAAAATAGTAGTCACTCCCGCATTGACTTTGCCAATCCCCGCTATCGTAAATACCACTTTATTTTGATGATACGTTCCTTCATAAAAGGTATGATTACAAATTGTCTTTGTTTGAATCGACTCCAATTGATTTTGCAAATACGTCATTTCTAGTTGCATCGCTACAATAATTCCTATTGTCTTCATACTTCCTATTTCTTCTTTGATTTTGTTTTTTTGCCTTCTTCACTAACAATGTTAATGATTTCTACTTCAAATTTATCGCCAGATTCCGTATTAACAAGCACAATATCCCCTACTTTAGCATGTAAAACAACTTTGCCCAATGGTGATTCATCGGAAATTTTTTGTTCTAATGGATTCGATTGAATTGTACCTACCAATTGATACGTCTCTTCTTCTGCTCCTTCTTCATCTAAGAATTTAACAGTAATAAACTTCCCTAAATTTGAATTTTCTTCTTCTGTAATCAATACATAATTATTTAAAACATTTTCTGTTTCTTTTAGGGCTGCAGCAATCAACGCTTGTTCATTTCTCGCCGCATCATAATCGGCATTTTCTGACAAGTCCCCTTGTGCACGTGCTTCTTGAAGGGCAATAATATTTTTCTTTTCCCGTTCTTTTAATTCTTCATACTTTTTTAATTGCTCTTGATAACCTTCTTTGGTTAAATAGATCTTTTGTTGCGCCATAACTGACCCACCTTTCTTAACTTCATTATTATATCATATTTCAGTTTTCTTTTGCAAGATTTTAAACATTTTACTTCACAAGCCGCATCATATCGCCTTTTTGAATATCAAATGGAACAGAAATATACAATTGTTGCATCGGATGTCGTGCGACATCTAATCTTTCATCCGTTGTTGCATCTACTATGTCTATAATTGTACATGTTGTATTGGCTAATGTTGGACCAAAGAATTCAACCACATCACCCAATTTAAAGTAATTTCTTTGTTCAATCAAGGCTCTATGCGTATCAGGTTGATAATCTAGTACATATCCTACATATTCTTTGGTAGGCGATTCTGTCCTTGTATCATATAATTGTTCTTGAACCGTCACATCTCCTTTTAAAAATCCTGTTGCAGTCAACCGATTTTCAGCCTTAGCCATTTCCTTTTCAAAATAAAGATAATCCCTATCTTCTAGTTTTCCTTTTTCTAGATATTGATCAATTAACATTCTATAGCACCTAACCACTGTTGCTAAATAATAAGCAGATTTCATTCTGCCTTCAATTTTAAGCGAGGTAATCCCCATATCTATAAGTTGAGGAATAAAATGGATAGCCATCAAGTCTTTTGACCCCATATTGAAAAAGACCTCTTTTTTTTCAAGCATTTTTCCTTTTTTCAGTAGATGGTAGTTCCACCGACAAGAGTGGGCACATCCCCCTCGATTGGCATCACGATTGGTCAAATGATTACTCAATACACAACGACCAGAGTAGCTAGAACACATTCCTCCATGAATAAATACTTCTAATTCTGTTAACTGATACTTAGCAATTTGTTCCATTTCCTTTAAACTCACTTCTCTTGCTAACACCACCCTTTGACATCCCAACTGTTTATAAAAGTGTAGTGTCTGATGATTCGTTACCGACATTTGTGTAGAAATATGACGTTCCACTTGTGGAATCAATTGCTTGGCACGTAAAATAATGGTTAAACTTGAAGTAATAATCGCATCCACTTGTGCTTGTCCTAATCCAAGCAAATAAGCATCTAGTCCAACCATATCCTCATCATGAGGCAAAATATTGGTTGTTACATAAACTTTCTTGTGTCGCTTGTGTGCAAAGATACACAGTGTTTCAATATCTTTTAAATCAAAATTGGACGCCCTTGCTCGAAGACTAAACGATTTTCCACCAATATATACCGCATCTGCTCCATACTCTAATGCAATTTTAGCTTTTTCTAAATTGCCAGCTGGTGCTAATAATTCTATCTTCTGCATACTAGTTCTCCTTTGTCTTGTGAAGCACAGAATGCTCTTTCATGATGCCTTTTGATAAATCAATGGGAAGGTTCTGTAATAATTCTAATTGATTTGTCAAATAACTATCTACTACCTTTTCAAAATATTTTTCATTTAAAGTTCCACAATGAATCAGAATATGTGAAACATGTGATAATTGATTCAATTCTTCAAATAAATAATAAAAGCCTTTTTCATATATCAAAGTACCAAAAGTTTTTTCTACAATTGGATATTGTTCTGTACGAAATTCTTCCTGCAATGTATAGGTCATCTGTTCTGTTCTTTGTTTCAAATGACGATATTCAAAATATCTTGTGAGTAGTTTTCTTCGCGAATAAAAAATAATCGATTGTCCAAAGCCATGAATCATTACAGAGCGAGAAAGATTATCCAATAAGGTTTTCAATTCGTCAATTGAAATTTGATTAGAAACAACAACATTTTGATTGAGATTTGCATATTCTGTTACATCCCTTGCATTAGTCAAATAGGTATGTGCATCATACACTAATTTATCTTGATAGCCTTGTGCCACAAGCATTTGATAGATCCCTAAATCGGAATAAAAAATATACGTTATATCCTCAATATGAATTTGTTGAAAAAATGACCCTACTCGTTCTAAATCATTTTCATGGAATAATCGCATCATGTTGATCGATATTTTCATTGTTCCCTTTTGGTTAATCAAATATTGGAATTGCTTAAGTGTATACCCCTTTCTATAGGATAAAGAAAAATCGAATACAGGTATAAGGATATGTTCTACTTTTTTTTGCTTTACCCATTGTTTGGCCTGACGAAAGGATACAGGTTCAAAAATAAATTGTTTCATTCTATTTCCTCATTGTGATAGCTAACCCATCACCTATATCAAAATAATATGTTTCCATCTCTGGTAATGTATTTAAAAAATGATTGTATTGGTCTATTTTTTTGGCAAGGTGTTGTACATTTTTACTTAAATTCAAACCATCCGATAAACTTTGCTCTACACACCCATGAAATAGAATATTATCTGTAACGACAATACCACCTGGTGCAAGAAGAGGTACAAAACGTTCAAAAAATTTTTGATATTGAGCCTTAGCCGCATCAATAAAAATAAGATCATATTGAGGTTGAAGTTCGTCAAGTTCAATCTCTAAGGCATCTACAAAATGCAAATGAATTTGTGTTTGTTTTCCAAATTGTTGAATATTCTTTGTCGCTAGTGCGACCATTTTTTCATCTCTTTCTAGTGTATCAATGGTAATTTCTTCTGAAAGAGTTGCCATTTGAAGAGCGGAATACGCAATCGCTGTACCAATTTCTAGAATCGTTTTCACCCGTTTGGTACGAATCAACATTTGTAACATCATTAATGATTCATATTGAATGATGGGCACTTGATGGACACTCGCATAATTTTCCAATTCTATGAAGGCCTTCGTTGCTTTGTTTCTATTCAATGTTTCGATATATGGATTCATAAAAAGACCTCTCATTCTTCCTTTATATTTTACTATTATACCTCATATTGAACTTTTTTTAAAGAGATTTGGTTTATCGATTGAGAATATCTTGTTCTAATCCTGCAAATATCCGCATAATCAATTGACAAGCTTCTTTATATTTGCTGCTTTTGACACTTAAATGAAACATTTCCTCAATGACGTTTTCATAAACAATGCTATCAAAATAATACTTTAACAATTGAAATACATTGGTTTTTAAATATCCTTGTAATCGTTGCGTTGTGGTATTTTCTACTTTCATCGTCACATATGTACAAAAATTTTTCATCAATTCATCATATTTTGTAAACTCATAGCGATTGATGAGTTTGACTATAGAAAGATATTCTGATGCGCTTTCTAAATGATGTATTCCTACAGCAAGCAATTTTACAATTCTCGCCGATAAAACCCCTTGAGAAAGCAAACTGACCATATCCTGATATCTTCGTTGAGACAAATAAATCAATCCCAAATGATATCGATACATTTCGCTCACTTTCAAATCACTATCATTGACACTCAAATAATATTCATTCATCTTATTCAAAGCTTGTTCAACACTATCCTTAGCTTCAATGACTGCCATTTTTAATTTATGTTTAAATATATCTTTAGAAAAATAAATACTTGGCGCATCTTTTAAAAAATGCAAACACATTCTCACATATAACGTTTCCTTGCCAATTATAAAATAAATATCCATTGCCAGTTCATATATCACCCAAGATAAAATTTTATCTTCCACTTGCATCTTTCTCAAAATATTAATCTGCCGGTAGGCTTTGTTCAATTGATTGGTTTTTCGGTAGTACAAAGCCACCAAATACATGTAAAATATCAATTCTTGATTGCCTAAATGATCAACTACTGTTTCTAGTCGATCCATAATCAACATAATTTCTTCATAATTTTCATGAATCATATTATCATAAAATAATATCAATTCTCTTTCTGTAATCAAATAATGATTAGAATTCATAATGGCCTCTACTTCTTGTTGATAGGCATCGAGTTGTTCTAGTAATACCTTTTTCATTAATTCTACAAATTGATTATTTTTTCTTTCTTCTTTTAATGCATCATAATCAATATCCAATTTTTCAAATAATGGTTTCAAATACATTTCTTGAAGTTTCACTTGATTATTTTCAATCCTACTCAAATAACTTGTACAACAAATTCCTTGTGATACTTCTTCTAAACTCTTTCCTAACTCCATTCGTTTACTTTTGAGTATCTTCGTAATTTGTTTTTGAAAATACTCATCCACATGATCTTTAGAAATCTTATACTTTTTCATACTTCCCCCTCTAATTTTAGTATATGTACTTATAATTTAACAAAAAAAGGTGGATTTGTAAACCTTTTGTGGTATATTTTTCAACGTTTATAATGATTTTCATCTTTTTTGACAAAATATGACTTCTTTTGCTTTTTGTATCCTCTTTTTTATCTGTTTTTGTCTTCTTTTATTCTTTTTTTGTCGAATAAACCAAAAAGAAAGGATAAGCATTACACATACCTACCCTTTAAAGTATATTTGGATATTTTTTTAGCATTTTCGCTTTTGTTCTTTCTTCAGTCACATATTGAGAAAGTTGGTCATGAAACAACTTTGAATGATTATGAACGATAAAATGCGTCAATTCATGACAAATGACATACTCAATCAATTCAAATGGAACTTGTGTTAATGCCACATTTAACATAATTTTATTTTCATGGATATAACAACATCCCCATTTGGTTTTTGATTGTTGAATCACTATTTTAGGAAAAGTGGCTAATTCATGCTCCATTTTCATAAAGCACGCATATAGTAGTTGTTCAAATACGTTTTCCGCTAGTTCCCTCCGCCATTGAAGCATATCTTTTCGGACATCTTTGATATCATGTACAGACACCATAATCATATCTCCAATTTTATCAATTCGCTTGGTTTTAGATAAATTGATTTGTAATGTGCATGTTTCACCAAATACATACTGACGGCTACCATTTGTATAAGTCACTATCTTTTCTAAAGATTGCGAGCGTTTTTCAAGAATCCATTCTATATGCTTGGAAATAAAACTTTCTAGACTCTCTATTTTACACCCTAGTGGATACGTAATATGCAAAACAGCCTTTTGGTCAAAACGAATGCGCATATGCTTGGTTTTTTTCACTTCCATCACATACGGGATTGCGTATTGTTCTAGTATCGGGATGTTCATCTACTTCCCCCTATGGCTTGTTGATAATATGTATATGCAAGTTTTGCACAATCATAGACATTGCTATTGGAAGTTTCAATCACATAATCAACCAAAGACAATAACTCTTCATCAAATACAACATCATCACTTTGAAGCCTCTTTTCAATACAATCTGGTTCATCTAAACGCCCAACCATCCTCAAACGCCGAATAGGTTTAGAACAGCGAATAAAAATAATGACAATTTTTTCTCTTGCATGAGCAATGTATTTCTTTAATCCTTCCTTTTCAATGATAACCACTTTATCTTCTGAAAGATCACTATAAGCAGTACCATAATAGTTTTGATTATAATAGACCGTTTCTAAAAAGAAATGCTGTTGATATTTTTCTTCAAAAGATGCTTGAGAAATAAAATGATAATCTATATCTTGCACTTCACCTATGCGCATAGGTCTTGTTGTGTATGTAACTAATTTGTGAAAGCCATAATCTTGAATCAAATGATTCACAATTTGTGTTTTTCCACTTGCACTTGGACCGATAACCACTAACATATGTATCCTTCTTTCTGCCTAATTCCTAAGATTAACTCCTATTATATCATAAAATACCTTTTTCTTCCTCTATAAAAGCAATTAAAAAACAAGCCAATAAGCAGAAAATGAATCGCTATCAGCTTGTGAAATGTTTGCTTTTTGTAGTTAGTCTTTTTTTCGAATCATCACATATAAGAAACAAGAAAGCACTGAAAAGAATCCCATAACCAAAAGGCTATTGTGACAATTACATCCACCTTTTAATTGATAAGTTGCATAAATCTCCATATCTTGACTCACTGATTGGTATCCTTCTATTGACTCTTGATTCCACCCAACAAAAATATATCCTTTTACCGAAATTTGACTGACGGATGAGAGCTTATCCTCTAAATTGGTTCCTTCTTCGACAATTTCTTCTAATACAATACCTTGAACACCATAAATACGAATACAGTACATACGTGTAATTTTTCCATATAAAGTAACAGATTCGACTACCTCATAGTCTGATGGAACAGGCTGTGTAAATGATGCATCCAAGTACCATCCATCAAAGCGATCATACCCATCTAACTCCGGTTTTAGTGCGTCTAAATGAGATAAAGGTTCAAACAACACACTATGTTGAATCTGTCCATAATAATAATAATTTAAAGTATATTGTTTATTTTCTTTATAGACTGGATATAAGTAAAGAGAGGCATTCACAGGTTGCGAAAAATCAAATAATTCATTGGAATTCAAATCTTCTGTCCAACCAACAAAATCATATCCATCCAAAGCAGGTGCCATTACAGGATGAATGATAGTGCCTTCTTCTACATATGTACTGTAATAGACTTCTTGGGATATTCCATAAAAATAAATATCCATCCGTTTTGCCCATTTGGCATAAAGCGTCATATCTTCTACTAGTTGAAATGCATCAGGACAAGCATGCACCAATGCTTCATCTTGATACCACCCCATAAAAATATATCCTTCACGAGTTGGTATTGGCAGTAAAGCAGAATCAATTGTTTCATAATGATAATACATTCGATCTCTGAGTTCTATATCACAATTGGTTTCAAATGAAAGAAAATAACTATTGTCTATCTTTGAATATACCGCTGTAATGATGGTGTCTTCAACAATCACTTGATTTTCTTGATCCCAACCTTTGAATCGATATGTATAAGCCACATCTGGATCTAATGTTGGATCAGCTGGTGGAGTAGGTAATTGTCCATATAAAACCGATTGAACCGTCAAAATGGTCCCATCTGCATTTTGATACGTTACTTGATAACTCCTAATATTGGCCTGATATACCGCATAAATGTCTATATCTTCTATTATATTGTGCAATGAATGTTGAAAGCCCATAAACACATAGTCATATTTTTGAGTAGAAGGCATGGTAGGTATGGTTTGACAAACCACACTTTCCCCATAGGGAATACGTTGTTGTTCAATGATGCTACCATCTGGATTTTTAAATGAAACCGTTACTTCTTTAAGAGCTGTTTCTGGTGTACATACATTGATATAAAACTCTGCATAAATCGCTGGATTGGTCTTTAACGTACCTCTTATTTTAACTGTACCATATTGCTTGGTAGTAAGAGTCCCGTAAGGGCTAATGGAGACAATTTCATCATTACTTGAACTCCAATCGTATGCCAATCTAGAGGCATCTGGTGCATCACTAGTTAACCATACATAAGCCGTCGTCTCTTTTTCTAGTGCATAAGACATTTTTGCATCAAATTGCTGATTTCCTTCTACATCAAGCGAAAGCGTAGCATGAATCGGTGGTTCTTTGTCTTCTACAATCTTTGTAGTCGGATTTCCTAACGTATTGGTATAAGATAATGGAACAACATCATATACATACTCTCCAGTTTCAGAATCATTCCACACAACGATATCTTCTGTGCCATTGATGATATCGGCAATTTCACCATTACGATAGATAACATAAAATTTTGCGCCTTCTAATCGGTCCCAAAATAATGTATTTCCTTCAACAGAAAAGTTTTCGACCGACCCTATCTTTTCTTCAGCAAATCCTGCTATAGTGGGTACAATGGCTTGATTTGGCCAAGCCAAATTTTTTAGTTGTTCCATTTGCGCTTTGGCGTTTTGATCTGTTTGTTTATATGCCGCAGCAATTTGACGATAACTATATACCGATGTTCCCAAAACATGTGCTAATGCATCTGTAATTTGCACCTGTCGAAGCGCTTCACCTGATTGCCCCGTCCACATATAGATACCCATTCCTGCATATAGATTGACATCTTTTTTAGCAACCGCCATATTCCACCAATTGATGAGCCTTTCAAATGGCGCAAGGCTATGCGTGGTAGACCAATATGTTTGAGGAAGAATATAATTGATCCATCCTTGATTGACCCACTTTAACGTATCACAATACAAATAAGATTCATAATGCATTTGACATCCAGTTGTTGCACCAATCGGATAGACCAAATCCCCTTGACTATTGTATTGATACTTGTCTAAAGGGGTTAGAGCTTCTTGTGCAGAATTGGCATTTTTATAAACACCAGTAGGCGAAATTCCCAATTGAACAAAACGATGATGGGTTTGATTGAATGCATCTAAACTATTTTTCAATTGATAAATAAATTGGTCTACTTGTTCCCTTCTAAAATTGGCAACACTTAAATTTTTCGTATTATACTTAGCACGTGTAGCACTATCATCAATTCCATCAGCATAAAAATAATCATCAAAATGAATCGCATCTACATCATAATTTTCAACAATTTCCATACAAGTTTCAACAATAAAATCACGTACTTCTGGAATACCAGGGTTTAAAATTTGAAGGGTTGTTCCTAGCAATACTTGATTGGCATCACTTGCTGGATTATGTGGGTATGCAGCAAAAGCATTGGCTATATCGGATGCACTCTGATAAGTAGAACCGATTCGATAGGGATTCAACCAAGCATGAAACTCAATTCCTCTCTTATGTGATTCTGTAATGACATATTCTAGTGGATCAAATACATCAAAATCCACATTGACCAACTGACTATTCACTTTATTCAGTTTTGAACGATACCAAGCATCATGATTGGCACGAATATGAAAGATAATTGCATTCATATGGTAATACTCTAATGCGTCTAGAATGGTGTCAATTTGTCGTTTATAATCTGTTTCATTTTTATAACTGACATCACCTGTATAATAGCTGACCCAAGCTGCTCTAAAGTCTCTTTCTCCTTCTAATGAGGGGGTATCTTCACTCGCCTTTGATGTTTTTTGCAAACCCAAAGAAAAGGAAAAAACAAACATTAGTGACATTATAAAAAATAATCCTTTTTTCATATATACTCCTTTATTTTATTTTCTCATTATCATTATAACATGTTTTCTTCTATTTTGGAAGAGAAAAGATGAAATTGAAGTAGAAATAATTAGCAAAAAAGGTGCAGATATAAAAATGCACCTTTTTAAATGATTCCTACTTAATGTCTGCGTTTGGATCAAATCCTAAACGACGTAAAGTTTCAATAACATAAGATTCACGATATTCATCTTCTGGTTTACGATTATAATAAGAATAGAAGAATTCTTCTACCGCTTTTTCATAAGGAATTTTTGCTAAACTAGCAATAATTCTAGATGAACGGTCAATTAATTTTTTATTTGTTGGTAGTACTTGAACCATCCAGTTACCATAAACTCTACCCATCTTAGCCATTGTACCAGTAGAAAGTGCATTGAATGCCACTTTTACTAATAAATGATACATAATATCTGTACATGTTCTTGGTAATTCAACAGGAATTCGAATTTCATCTTTGGCAATTTTTTCAGTTGGAATTTGACCAAAACGAATCACTACACCACCACTATATTTAACAAGTTCTTTTTTATACCAATCTACTACTTCTTTGGTTGCTGAACCATTCACATCAATCAATACCAATTGAGCACAATCGCGGCTATATCGAGATGGATCATCCTCATTACCAATCACATATTCTAAAACTTCATCACCACTTACTTTTGGTGGATTATTAATAATATCTTGACTGGCATTCATTTGTACATAATCTTCTTTTGTCCACTCAAGTCCTTTAATAGGTCTACGGAACACTTGTTGCCATGCAACTTCATTTGGATATAGTGGGTCTTTGATGTATGCCCAAGATACTTCACTATCTTGATCATTGAACTTTCTAAATGGTGGAAGTGTAAAAGTAGGCTGACGTTCAGTAGTATCTGTCATGATATCTAACAAATAGTCATGAGTTACATAAGTAACTAACCCTTTTTGATTGTATGTGTTCACTTCAAATTCAACAGCTTTAGCTAATCCTTTTAAAGCTGCACCACTTGACAATTGTTTATTCAAAGAAACGAATGCATCGGCATAGGCTTCTAAATCAATCATTTCGCCACCTACTACAGCCAATTCTTGTTCAGTTAGGTTTTCTTTTAACCAACGATTTGCAGCAACCTCAAGTGCAGCACCTGCAGCAAGTAACTCCACTGTTGTCACTTGCATACGTGTAGAACCAGATACTGCCATATTACCTACAAATAGTGGAATTTTTACAATGTATTTACCATTATCAATTCCTTTTTCTTGATTGGCTTGATATTCATCTAAACATTCAAATACTGCACGTGCCCGATCAAGATGTGTTCTTAAAATATTTTCTGGATTACAGAATAGATAATATGTTTTTACGCCAAGTTCATATCCACGAACTGCTGAACCATTGATACTAGCAGATAATCCACATTCAGATAAAGCAACAAGTACATCGCCAGGTCCCATTTCTGCCTCATCAACTTGTTTAGCACCAAAAGTCATATAATCTTCAAAATTTTCTACTGAACGTACTAAAGCACGGTCACCACCAGTTGTAAAACTACTTACAACTTCTGCCATTTCTAAGAATTCAAAGCGATGAGCTGGAATTTTATCAACTAGCCCTTGCCAAAAGCTTCTCCATGCACCATCCATTTGAATAGCCATTCTTCCAGATGCACCTACACTAGAAAAAACAACCTTTTTTCTTTCATCCATACATCTTTTGATGTCATCAATAAAAGCGGCAAATTCTTTTGTTTGAAATTGTTCACGCGCTTTATCTGCAATATATTTATCTGCTGAAAGAATCGTTTTTACCCCTTTTGCTGTATCCTTTGCAATAGTTGCACTCAAATTTTTAGTAAGTGGATTAGATTGTTCGGTTGGAATAACACCCAAATGAAATTGTTTTTCATTTTCCAAGAAGTCCTTTGTGGCTTCTTTATAATCTGTTATAGTCTTGTAAATCACGATTATTATCTCCTTTAAATTTTGTAATATTTTCAAGCGACTCAATTATAGCATATCTTGGCTATTTTTTCAAGTTATATAGTTTTGTAAATTTTTCAATTTCTGCATTTGTAGGTAAACTATCTAATACGTGGGGTTTAGTTACACTCAGACTTGCTGCAGCCATAGCATATGCAATGGCCTCTGACATCTTTTTTCCTCTTGCAATACTTGCTGCAAGTCCTGCAGTAAAGGTGTCCCCTGCACCAGTTGTGTCTACTGCATCCACAACAATCCCCGGAAAATAAATTTCTTGATTTTCTGCTATGAAAAGGGCTCCCTTTTTTCCTAATGTAACTATCATATTGGGATGTGGCTGGGATTTTAATGCCCTTACCACTTCATCAAATGTGCTGTTTTCACCCAAATGATATAATTTTTTGGCTTCTTCCAAATTAGGTGTAATGAGATTGACACTTTGTAGCAATGCCTCATCATCATAGATTGCTGGTGCTGGATTCAAGATAATATATGTATGCGATTGTTTTGCCAAACAAATGGCTTCTTGTAACGCAACTTTAGGTATTTCATATTGTAATACCAACACATCTGCCTTTTGAATTTCAGTTTGAAACATTCTTACATCATCAACTGTTAAACTTTTCGATGCTCCAGGATAAACAATTACTTCATTTTCTCCTTGATCATCTATTAGAATGGTTGCAAGAGCAGTTTTGGCCTTCTCATCCTCAACCGCAACACAATGAATACCGATATTTTCCATATAAGTCCTACAATATTTTCCACTTGCATCTTTCCCTACTTTTGTTAGAAAACTAACTTCTATTCCCATTTTTGCAAGTGCAACAGCTTGATTGTATCCTTTGCCACCAGGTTCTACATATACTTCCTTAGCATGAACCGTGACCGATGGATTAGGCAAGTGTGTTACTTTCATAAAAATGGATTCACCACTAAGTCCAATTACAGCAACCTTTGACATATTTTTTGACCTCTATTTCTTTTTTTACTTTTTAATTTTTTCCTATCTTATAAGAAAAGGAAATGAGATTCATTTCCTTTTAATGTACTATTTTTTCAAAAAAGCAAGATACGCTAAATAAGCTTCATATACATCGGCTTTAGAAACGATTTCCATTGGCGCATGCATATTTAAAACAGGAACACCTGCATCTACTACATTCATATTATAGTTTCCTAAAATATAAGCAATTGTACCGCCACCACCTTGGTCTACTTTGCCTAGTTCTGCTGTTTGGAAATGAATCCTATTTTCATCCATAATCTCTCTAATCCAAGCGACATATTCAGGATTAGCATCATTAGAGCCACTCTTTCCACGAGAACCTGTATACTTATTAAATACAATACCACGTCCAAGGTATGCTGCATTTTTTGGATCATTAACTCCCGCAAATAAAGGATCAAATCCAGCACTTACATCACTTGATAACATTTTGGTATGTTCAAGGGTTTTTCTTAGTGCTAATAAACTATCTCCTTTTTGCGCATGAAGCAACATTAAAATCGCATTTTCAAAAAATAAAGATTGTGCACCTGTAGCACCCACACTACCGATTTCTTCTTTATCTACTAAAATACAACAGCTTGTATATGTTGGAATCTCTTCCATATCTACGATTGCACGAAGTGAAGTATATGCACATACTCTATCATCATGCCCATATCCTGCAATCATACTTCTATCCACACCATAGTCTCTTGCCTTTCCGCTAGGGACTACCTCTAATTCAGCCGATAAGAAATCTTCTTCTTCAAAATCATATTTTTCCTTTAATAATTTCAAAATATTTGCCTTTACAGCATCTTTTTCACAATCTGCTAGCGGAATACTTCCCATTGTAACATCCAAATCTTCACCTTCAATGACCTTAGCCGCAGTTTTTTGAAGTTGTTCTCCAGCCAAATGAATCAATAAATCTGAAATACCTACAACTGGATCTGCCTCATCTTCACCAATCATCACATCAATTGTCGTGCCATCTTTTTTTACAACAACACCACAAATTGAAAGAGGAATCGTTACCCATTGATATTTTTTTACACCTCCATAATAGTGTGTATCTAATAATGCAAAATCATTTTTTTCATACAATGGATTTTGTTTGATATCCAATCGTGGTGAATCAATGTGAGCCCCCAAAACACGAATACCTTCTGTAAGAGGCTTTGTTCCTATATGAAACAAAACGATATTTTTATTCTTATTTACCAAGTAAACTTTATCCCCAGGCTGTACACTTTGGATGGCATTCAAATCTTGATACCCTTTTTGTTTGACCAATTCTAGTGTTTGTGCAACACAAAGCCTTTCCGTTTTACCCATCGTAATATACGTTTTATACTCTTCACAAAATTGCATCATTGCATTTATTTTTTCTTGTGTAGCATCTTTCCAAATATTTTTTGAATACATCAAATCACTCCTTTTCTTTATTTTATTATACCACATTTTTTACATTTCT
>CATLBQ010000017.1 GCA_949879765.1 uncultured Bacilli bacterium | reverse complement strand
GTTCCCATGCCGAACACAGAAGTTAAGCACTTTAGCGCCGAAGATAGTTTGAAAAAGCGAAAATAGGACGTTGCCAGCTCCTTTCTATATTCATTTGAAAAATGCGCCTCTTTAGCTCAGTTGGTTAGAGCACATGACTGTTAATCATGGGGTCCGGGGTTCAAGTCCCTGAAGGGGCGCCATTTTTTTTGAAAAAGGTTCGTTGGAGAAGCGGCTTAACTCACATGCCTTTCACGCATGCATTCACGGGTTCGAATCCCGTACGAATCACCATTAAAGTAAATCGATAAGCCTTTTGTAATAAAGGCTTATTTTTCATTTTTGTAGACTATTTTACTTGAAATATAGTGAAATAGTCTTTTTTTATGCATTTATGAAACATTTAGATTTAAACACCTAAGGAGGGTAGTATTAAGTGATAAACTATATGTAGATGAAGAAGTAGAAAATACTTTAAAACAATTAAATCACCACTAAATCCGATGCCAAACATTTGATGTATTTTGGACATTTTTGCTCTGGCTGTCCAAAAATTATTATCGTTCATTGGGTGTGATATAGCTTCTTAAAGTGCCGTAAATAGACTTGCAGCGTATGATTTTGATTCAGAAATTAATTAAATTGTATTAATACAGGATATAAAGTGGAATCAACTGGTCAAAAATGTGGACACTTTTCCTCTAAAGCGGTGCATCAGTTACGTTCACAAAAAAATCAAATTAATAAAAATTACATTTTAAATTGTAAAACCCCCAGTTCAGTATAAAACTAAACTGGGGATTAAATAATGCCTTCCATCTCTACGTTTGCATAGTTGTTTGGCACTATAATATCACATTTTATATCCTATAGATGCAAAAATAATAGTTAAACATATTTTTCTCGCCTTTAATGATTGGAGAGGTTTTGAATCATATATTTTCCACAAATAAATGATTGGAAGTGGAATTATAACTAGATATCTTCCATCAATAATCACTGATACTCCAATTCCAAGAATCAATATTATATCTACAATGAAAATAGATACTGGGACATCAGTAATTGTGTAAAACAAAATGGCGAATGCTAGCATAATGATAGAATATATTATTGCACAAATTGTTGGTCCGCAAGAATTCTTTTATCAAATGTTCTTTCAGCATCTACTATGCTTTTATTAATTCTATCTGATGTAGTAGCAATATTGTTGCTATATTCATCGTTACCAATAAATAAAAGTTTAGATAATCCTTTTATATCAATTGTGAAACTTAATTCTTCATTTTCTAGTGCATATTCCTTTGGCTTGATTAATAAAACTGCATCCTTTTCCCTTTTTGAAGTATTTTGCCACGTGACTCTAATTTCATGGTTGGCATTATCTGGTAGTATTATCGTAGTAGATTTCCCATTTTGAATTTGAGTATTTTTAATACCATCCACATAAACGTTAAAAGCAACCGCCGCACCTACAAAATGACTTTTTCTGTATATTCTTATCGTTCTCATTTTTATTCCATCCAATATTAAAGTATATAATTGATTATAGTGTATATTTCATTAATTGTCAAATCAATAGTTCTATAATGACAAAATTATTTAATATTTGAATAGAATGAATTGCTTAAATAATAAAATTGAGCTCTGTTTTTATTCAATTTTTTCCAACATAAGAAGTAAAAAAATTGAATAGTCCAATTTTAAATGCAAAAAATAATGATGAAATAAAATAATTATACACCAACATGTATGAATGTTTTATATTCAGAAAGGAGAAAATTATGAAAAAAAGCTTATTGTGTATGCTATGTTTTCTTTCTTTTTTAACAACATTTGTTGGTTGTAAAAAAAGAAAAATAACTGGTATAGAAGTCACTAATCACGAGTTGGTCGTACTTAAGGGAAAAGAGCTAACTGGATTAAAAGTCAATACTATTTTTGATGATGAATCTAAAGGCGATTTAATTGATGTAACAGCAAAAATGATATCAGGATACAATAAAGACCAAACTGGTAATCAAGAAGTAAAAATCACTCATGAAGGACAAGAATTCAAATACACCATATTTGTTGCGGATAAAATCATAGCCAATGCAACAGAATTAAGAGATGCACTAAAGAGTCAAAAAGATGGTGAGGCGCTCGCTTTAAAGAGTGGTACTTATGATATGGATCGTGATGAAACTACAACATATCAAGATCAAACAGGTTTTTACTTTTTGTTGACGGCCAATCGGTTGTATCTTAAAGGTATGGGAAAAGTTGTTATTAAGAGTAGTGTAGAATCGCCAAATACCGCATGGGCGAATCAAAATCTAGTGACAATTGCTGGAAATGAAACAACAATAGACGGTATTGATTTTCAATGCAAAAAAGAGCCCAATAAGGTCATAGAAATTCTAGGTAAGAATACGACATTAAAAAATGTGAATATTGAACCAATGGATACGACCAAATATGCGGGCAGTATTTATTTAAGTACACCAGAAGGAAATACAACATTAGAAAATGTCAATTTAAAATATGGACGTATTTCAACAACAGGTGCAGCAGGTTCAACGCTTACTTTAAAGAATGTGACTATTGATTTTGCGGGTGCTCATTTAGATGAAACTACAAATGAGGCTAGTTATTGGGGATTTGATAATTCAAGATCAAAAATCAAAGTTACTGCAACTGATAGCAAAATATTTGTTTCAAAGGAATTCAAAGCATCAGAAAATTATAAAAATTTTGCTGATCAAGTGCCTACTGGATTATCAATCGTTGAAAAGTAAACATTGAAGTAGAATGTCTTGTGAAAATTCACAAGACTTTTTTTCTTTTCAAGATTCAATTTATAGCATATTATATACATAAAAAGAATTATCCATTTGCTAGTAAAGTTTCAAAAGTTGTGGTATAATACAAGAAATAGTGGAGGTGTACAATGAAACCAATTGGATTACACACAATCAACAACGAAGCGTATTTACATCATTATCGACTAGCAGACTTGGCTCAAACCTATCAAACACCACTATATGTGATGGATGAGGCCCAAATTAGGAAAGCAATTCAAGAATTTAAAATATATTTTAAAAGTGAGGCTTTTGATACTACGGTAGTGTATGCATCAAAGGCTTTTTTTACGAAAGAATTTGCTAGACTCATCGCAGAAGAAGGGCTTTATATGGATGCGGTCAGTTTAGGGGATTTATATGTGGCACAGCAAGCCCATTTTCCGTTTGAACGTTTAGTCTTTCATGGCAATAATAAATCCATTGAGGAACTTGATTTTGCTATTTCTCATCAGGTTGGCTATATCGTAGTAGATAATTTATATGAATTAAATCATTTGGCTCAATTGATAAATCGCAAGCAAAAAAAGATATCGATTTTGATACGAGTAAATCCAGGAATTGATGCTCATACCCATGAGTACATTCAAACGGCCCAATTTACTTCTAAGTTTGGTGAAAGCATTTTTGATGAGCACCAGATGAAATCTTTGTTAGAGGTTTGTCTTGCATCACCATGGATAGAATTAAAAGGATTTCATGCTCATATTGGTTCACAAATTCATGAACCAGATGCCTATGTAGAAGAAATTAAAAAGATGGTTGAATTTCAAAATCATATATCTAGACAATATCAATTGGATTTGCCTATACTCAATTTAGGCGGTGGATTTGGTATTCAGTATCAACAAGAAGAAAAAAATATAGCTATTCCTGAAATGATGCGAATATTGATTCAAGCATTAGAGGTTGCGATACAAACCACGCATTCTGCAATTAGACAAGTCATGATAGAACCAGGTAGAGCGATAGTCGGTCCTGCGGGAATAACCTTATACAAGGCTTCGCAAATTAAAACGACATTTGGTCAGAAAAATTATCTTTTCATAGATGGTGGGATGACGGATAATATTCGCCCTGCTTTATATCATGCAGTATATGAATGTGATATTGCCAATAAGATGACTCAGCCAAAAGAAATTTTAGTTGATATTGTAGGAAAATGTTGTGAATCAGGAGACATCATTCGCAAAGATGTAATGATTCCACGCATAGATGAAAATGATATCGTGATAGTTTATGCAACAGGAGCATATAATTATTCGATGTCGTCTAATTATAACCATCTTTTAAAGCCTGCAGTGATTCTTGTCGGGGAAGAGATTAGAGTCCTCAGTAGAAGAGAGACATTAGATGATTTATGTAAATTATTTTAAATATGAAGAAATGGATGTGAAGAGATGTTGATGTTATTTTAGCACAATAAGATAAAAATATATAATAAGGAAGGAAAAAATATGAAACAAAATTCTAAAACAGGAGCAAAGTATATCCTATACTTAATTGGGCGCTTTTTTCCCCTGCTTTTATTGATTTTAGTTATGTCAGCTATTGATTCTGCAACATATACGTATGTTTCAATGTTTATCAAATATATTATTGCGGTATTGGATAATGATATCCACGCTACAAATAATCTATCAGAATTCATTCTCAATTGGTTCAATTTAGGACAAGGAATGTTAGATAAAGTAGTATATGCTAGTATAGGTTTATTCTTATTTCAATTTATTAGAGGAATATTTAAGTTTTTAATGGGATTTTATCGCCAATTTTTTGGTGAGGTGTTAGCAAAAAAAATTCGAAAAGATATGTATCATCATATCCAAGAATTACCTTATAGTTATCATAATAATGTGGATACAGGTGATTTAATTCAAAGGTGCACTACAGATAATGATACTATTCGCAATTGTTTGTGTTCACAGTTACCAGAACTCGTTTCAATTTTTGCGGTATTAATTACTGCCGTATTTCAAATGTGGAAAATCAATCGTTTGTTGATGCTGGTATCTTTGATTATCGTACCCATTGCGGCTATTACATCGATTATTTTTTGCATTTATACAGAAAAGAAATTTGAAGAGATTGAAAAAGAAGAATCTAAGTTAATGTCAATGATTCAGGAAAATATTGCGGGTGTAAGGGTTGTCAAAGCGTTTGCAAATGAGGCATTTGAAAAGGAAAAATTTGAAAAACAAAATTTAATTTATTCTACAAAAAATCTACATTTGAATAAAGTGTCAGCTATTTTTTGGGGTATGAGTGATGCCTCGACATTGGTGCAATATCTTATTACGATGACCACTTCAATATTTTTGCTAATCAATAAACCAGGTATTATTCGTGCTTCTGATATCGTTGCTATTATGATGCTATTGAGTTCATATATATGGCCAGTGCGCAGTTTGGGGCGAATTGTCAGTGACCTTGGAAAATGTAATGTAGCTGCTGGTAGAGTCAAAGAAATATTAGATTTGAAGAGCGAATACGTCATGGATTCCTCTTTTCAACCTGAAATTCAAGGAAAAATTGAATTTTCAAATGTTTCGTTTCAGTTTGATGATACAAATCAGCATTTATTAACTGACTTAAGTTTTCAAATTGAACCAGGTGAAACAGTTGCTATTATTGGAAAAACAGGTAGTGGCAAAAGCACCATTGCTAAGATTTTGACTCGGTTGATTGAATATCAAGAAGGATCAATTTTAATTGATGGTCACGAATTAAAAGATATTAAAAAGGAATACATTCGAAGTAAAATAGGACTCATTTTACAAGAACCATTTCTATTTGCCAGAACCGTATATGATAACATTCGAATTACGAATGAAATGGCGGACCCAGAACGAATTACTGAAGTTGCCAAGATTGCATCGATTGAAAAAGATATTCGCAGTTTTGAAAAAGGATATGATACCATGGTAGGTGAAAAAGGAGCTACGCTTTCTGGTGGACAAAAACAACGTTTAGCGATAGCAAGAATGTTATTGGTCGATAAACCTATTTATATTTTTGATGATTCACTGAGTGCTGTTGATACCGAAACCGATTTGATGATCCGTCAAGCGCTGAAGAAACACAATCAGGCAACTACAATTATTATCACTCACCGGATTACAACCGCCAAGCAAGCTGATAAAATCATTGTATTGGAAAATGGGGGTGTCTCTGCTATAGGTACTCATGAAACATTGGCGCAACAGGAAGGGTTGTATCAAAAACTTTGGAACATTCAGGGCAAAGCTGAGGCCGAATTCATGAATATTTTAAGAGAAGGAGGTGCAGTTGATGGTCATTGCTAGTATCGTGATTTTTATTGTTTTTACAGCTTTATGTATATATTGTCTGTTATCTAAACCAAAGAAAACAATGAAAAGTAAAGAAGTTGATCAAATCAAAGCCAATCAAATGGCAGAAGATGAAGAAGATGATTTTGAAAAAATAGATTTAAAGATTTGGAAGAAAATAATTAAAATTATTATTAAAGATAAAAAACTCATTATTCAAATGATGATTGCCGTCATATTGCTTGCGGTAAATGACTTAGTTTACCCTTTGTTGAATCGGTATGCACTAGAACATTATTTTAATGAACAACCTGATTTTGGGACAAAATGGCTATTTATTGGCATGTATGCTTTTTTGGCTATTGCATTAGGCATAACCGTTTGGAGTTTTATCCGCGCCGCATCAATTGTAGAAGAAAGTACAACGATTGAAATTAGAAAACAAGCATTTGATAAATTACAACGCTTATCTTTTTCTTACTATGATACCAATTCAAGTGGATGGATTATGGCGAGAATGACTTCTGATGCAAGAAAACTTGCTTCCATTATTTCTTGGGGTATTGTGGATTTATTATGGGGGTTTGTCTTGATGATAGGCATTTTGATTGTCAGTTTTATCATAAATTGGCGTTTAGCGTTACTCCTACTTGCTCTAGTACCTGTATTTTTACTATTAACACTCTATTTTAGAAAAAAGATTTTAAGAGAATATCGAGGTGTTCGTAAAATCAATTCAGAGATCACTGCTGCTTTTAATGAAAGTTTTATGGGGTCAAATGCCTCAAAAACGCTTGTGTTAGAAGCAAAAAACGAAAAGGAATTTGATGTAACGATTGCGAAAATGAAAAAAAGATCGATTCAAGCAGCCATCTTTTCATCGATTTTTTGGCCGACTATTTTGGTGCTCGGATACTTTGGTGTAGCCGTTGTTGCAGTAGAAGGCGGTAAAATGGTCATCGGTGATGAATTAAAACTCATCATTACAACAGGTACACTGTATCTTTTTCTAGACTATGCGATGCGTTTTTTCGATCCTGTTATGTCGATAGCGAGAATTATATCTGATTTTCAACAGGCTCAAGCATCAGCAGAAAGAGTCATTTCCTTGATTGAAACAGTACCAGATGTAATCGATACACCTGAAGTCATTGAAAAATATGGTGATGTCTATCATCCAAAGATGGAAAACTGGGAAGAACTAGAAGGAGAAATTGAGTTTCAACAGGTGAGTTTTAAATATAAAGGTACCGATAAATATGTATTAAAAGATTTCAATTTAAAAATTGAAAAAGGACAAGTGGTTGCTTTTGTTGGCGAAACAGGCTCTGGTAAAAGTACAATCATCAATTTAATTAGCCGTTTTTATGAGCCAAGTGAAGGTTCGATTTTAATCGATGGGAAAGATTATAAGGAAAGATCAGTGGGATGGTTACATCATCATCTTGGATATGTACTTCAAACTCCTCATTTATTTAGTGGCAACATTTTAGAAAATGTGCGTTATGGTAGGCTAGATGCGACTGATGAAGAGGTCAAACAAGTTTGTCAAATTGTGAATGCCCATGAATTCATAGAAAAACTACCTCAGGGATATTTGACAGATATTGGAGAAGGAGGAAACAAATTGTCGATTGGTCAAAAACAATTGCTTTCCTTTGCGAGAGCACTATTGGCAAATCCTAAAATATTGATTTTAGATGAGGCAACATCATCCATTGATACGGAAAATGAAAAAATGATTCAAGATGCAATTGGGGTGGTTTTGAAAGGAAGAACTAGTCTGATGGTGGCGCATCGTCTTTCAACTGTTGTAAATGCAGATAAGATTGTAGTGCTGCGAGAAGGCAAGATTTTAGAAATAGGCACACATTTTGAACTGCTGCACAAGAAAGGGTACTACTTTAATTTGTATAAAAATCAATTTCTTCAAGAATTTGAACAAAAGAGCATAAATTCTATTTAAAAAATTGACAGATTCAAACAGATTTGGTATAATATTCATATAAAGTTTTCATAAGTGACGATAGGGTGGTGAGCACATGACAAAAGAAGAGGCTTTAAAAATATGGCTACACGAATTTGGTGATGTTGATTACGCACATGATTTCACTGGACGTAAAATTAAACGTGCTGATTATTTGATTGAAAATCAAGTGGGATGGGTAGTTTCCTATGTTTGTCCATTAGAATTGGGTGGACCTAACAATGAGGGGAATACAATTATTTTGAATCACAATACTGCGTATGAAAAGGCCAACCATTTTCCAGATTTTGAGGTTGTAGGGACGAAATATACCATTTGTCATGATGAAGAAGACGATTTCTATTATATCGAAAAAATACTAGAAGATTAAAAAATAAAAAGCAATATATCTAAATATATTGCTTTTTACAAATATATAAACGATTAATAGAGGAGAAGAAAAAGATTTTAACGTCTGATGAAGTTTACTTCATCAAGGTTTTAACCTTTACAAAGATAGTATGTGTTAAAAAAAATATTTTATACATCAAAGAGGAAAAAAATATGCGAATTATTGCAGGAAAATACAGAAGCAGAAAATTAAAAACATTAGAAGGAATGTCTACAAGACCAACGCTTGATCAAACCAAAGAAGCCATATTTAGTAGTTTGGGTGGTTATATTCCCGATTTTAAAGTATTAGATGTATTTGGTGGAAGTGGTGCTCTATCACTTGAATCCATTAGTAGAGGTGCGCAACTGGCATATATTATTGATGAAAATCCAGCCGCAATTCGGATTATTAAAGAAAATGCTAAACTGCTAGGTGTAAAAGACGAGTTAAAAGTTTTTCAAGGCAATTATATAACTGTAATGGAGCGCCTGAAACAGATGAAATTTGATATTGTTTTTTTAGATCCACCATTTCGTATGAAAGTGATTGATGAATTAATTGTTTACTTGATTGAAAATGATATGATTGATTCTGGTGGTTATATTGTAAGCGAATATCCAAAAGAGGATATAGTAAATAAACATTACTCAGGGTATCAAGTAAAACTATGTAGAACATATGCTAGTAGTGAAGTATTGATTCTTGAGAAGGAGGAATAAGATGAGAATAGGTGTATATCCAGGTACGTTTGATCCAGTAACCAATGGTCATTTAGATATCATCAAAAGAGGAGCAGGTCTATTTGATAAACTATATATTTTGGTAGCAAATAATATCAATAAACACACTTTGTTTAGTGTAGAGGAGCGGATTCAATTGCTAAAAGAGGCAGTCGTTGAATGGCCTAATGTAGAGGTGGTAACAAGTCCACTACTTACAGTAGAATTTGCGGCAAGCGTAGGGGCAAAAGCCATGCTAAGAGGGCTTCGGATGGTCAGTGATTTTGAGTATGAATTGCAAATGGCCACATTGAATAAAAATTTAAATGACCAAGTTGAAACAATATTTATTATGAGTTCACATGAATACTCTTTTTTATCATCTAGTAGTGTAAAGGAGATAGCTCGTTTTAATGGGGATGTATCTCATTTTGTACCTAAGCATGTAGAACTTGCATTACAGAAAAAAAGATAGACAAATATAGATAGAAAGACTAACTAGCGTAGTTATCAAAGCATGAATGATTCTTGCTTTGGCAAATGGCGTAAAGGTGAGTCTTTCTTTTTTTAAAGTATGAAAGATTTGTAACCAAATAGCAAAACCATTGATAGAAATGAGTGCACTTGTCATGCTCAATTGTAATATATCCCATTTGATACATTCTGATACATGGTGTAATCCTAAAGAAATTTCAAGGACATCTAATGCATAGGGAAGAAAAGAAAAGGAAAATTGTTCAAGAGGCAATTTGATAATGGTGATGATACACATTGTTGCTAAAATTTTCAATAAAATTTGTGGTAGTGTATCAATCATCTCAAATAATGTCTGAGTATAGCCTTGATAAGGAAGTTGGTGAAACAATGGATTTGCAACATCTAATTTTTTAGTTCCTTTTTGATATAAGATGAAGGTTACTAGAATTTGGGTACCAAAAATAATGGTAATAAATGTCTGATTCACCATAGATAGAAGAAATAGAGGGGAAATAAAGGAGCAAGTAGAATAGAGCAAAGTACCTTGTTGTTTAGAGATTTCTTTTTTTTGAATAGCTTTGGCAACAAGAATTGTAGAAGTAGGTGCGCCTGTAAAAAAACTAACCATAAATAGCGAAAATGCTTTTTCATTTTCAAAGTAAATTACCCGATGAATGATTGGATATAGAAGTTTACTACATAGAGGATGAACGACAACAAGTCCACTGACAATCACCATAGGAACAATACTAGGAACCACGCGATGTAACCATAAATCAAGGGTAGAGATTAAATTTGTGCTTACCTCAACGGAATGAGTAAGCACAAATAGAAGAAGATATAAGCAATAAAATGCTAATAGTAACTGAATCCATTTTTTCATTGACGGGGAATAATCAGTGTAGCACCAGGATATATGGTATCGGAACTAAGACGATTGTATTCTTGAATCGTCGATACTGGGATATGATATTGTTCGGCAATTTTATACAAAGAGTCATTCGGCTTGACAATATAAGTTATTTCTTTGGGGGGACTATAAGGCACACCAAGGTAAGTAGCAATACTTTTGACAACAGCTTCGGCCATTGTGGGCCATTCATAAAGTAAGCGATAGGTATCGTTGTCATTATTGGCAAAGCCGTATTCAATAATCATAGAAGTTGCTGGAGCCGTATTGCGCAAGATAAAGTAAAAATCATTGCCCGTTTTACCGAGTCGTTGATATACGTTGCGAATAGGTAGACCCGTTTGTTTTAACGCATTAGCAATTGATTTGGGTAAGGTGTCTTTCGTCTTCAATGAATAAATGACTTCTCCCCCTCCGCTTCCAGCATTATTGACATGATTTGAAATCAATATATCACCAGCACTTGCCCCAAGCGATTCAATTCGGGCAATGCGATCTTGGGGTGTCAAGGTTTCGTCATATGTTCTCGTTCGTTTAGAAGGTATGCCTAGTTCATCAAAACGTTGCTTTTGATAATCACTTATTTTTTTGGTCATTTCTTTTTCTTTAAAGTAGGCATTGGATCCACCACCTGGATCCCATCCACCATGACCTGCATCTATAATAATCATTTTTATCACCAAATCATTTTATGCACATTAGAAGAAGAAAATGATAAATCAATTCAACTTGTCTTAAATGGATAATAAAAAAGTATCTAAACTTTCATTTAGATACTAATTGTTGTATAAATGGCGTCCCAGAAGAGATTCGAACTCCCGACACACGGCTTAGAAGGCCGTTGCTCTATCCTACTGAGCTACTGGGACAAATTCTAAAGCATATATATTATACATTATTTTGCCTAAAATGTAAAGTAAAATGGTATTTTTTTTATTGAATAAAAAATATTTGATTTGTTCAGTTTTATAGTATAATGGCAATACCGTATTTCACTCATAATAGAATGATTAATAGAAGATTATAGAAGAACGTATCCACGCGAAAGTGGTTATAATACCTATAATCAGTATGGTCGATTGTATGGACTAAAAATATGATGTATGTCCAAAATGTGGAAAAAAGGCTTGATAAAAAAATGAAAAAGGTTATAATAAGCAAAAAGGAGAAAAACTATGAAAAAATTGATGATCTATTTGCTAATAACTCTGTTTGTTTGTGTTACATGTGCCTCTTGTTCAAGTAAAGTCTCTGACTTATATGAACCAGTATATTATCCCAGTTCTGGAGATCAGTCTGACGAATTTTTTTTGAATCCAGGAGAAAGTTATAATGAAATTACGGAAAATCCATTCATCCATACAACCTACAATAGCGATAGTTATTTTTCTATGGATTCTTTTACTGCTTCATATGCAAATTTGCGAAGATACATTCAAAATGGTATGAAGATTCCTAGTAATATCATTAAAACTGATGAATTAATCAACTATTTTCGTTATCAATTGGCTGAACCCCTTGATGGTGAAACTTTTGGAATAACAGCGCAAATGCAGACTTCTTTTTGGAATGAAGAGACCAAGCTATTAACGGTAGGTATTCAAACGAAAACAGAAAAACTAGAAACTACAATGGGAAATAACTTTGTCTTCTTCAGGATGGCTTCTGTTTGTTGATTGATACATTGAGTGAACATGATAGGATTTCTATTGTGACATATGCTAGTGGTCAAAAAACCATATTAGATGGTGGCTCTGGTGATGAAAAAGAGATGATAAAGCAGACGATTCGTAGCTTAAAAGCAGGTGGGGCAACCTATGGTGACCAAGGCTTAAAAAAAGCCTATGAGATTGCGGAAAAACACTTTATTCCTGGCGGAAATAATCGTGTCATTTTAGCATCTGATGGTGACTTTAATGTAGGAATTCATACGCAAGAAGAATTACAAACGTTTATAACTGGAAAACGAGATACAGGCATCTATTTGACTACACTTGGTGTAGGTATGGGTAATTATAAAGATACCACAATGGAGACACTTGCCAAATATGGCAATGGTGGTTATGCCTATATTGACACAATAGAAGAAGCCAAAAAAGTTTTGGTCGATGAAATTGATAAAACGCTTGTCACTGTTGCTAAGGATGTTAAAAACAAGATGCATTTCAATTCAAATGTCGTGGAGTCCTATCGGTTAATTGGGTATGAAAATAAAAAACTGACTGAGGAACACTTTAATGATAAAACTAAAGATGCTGGTGAAGTAGGTAGTGGGCATGCTACAATGGTTTGTTATGAATTGGTATTGAAACAAGATATCAATCTAGATGCAGAAAAGATATTTGATGTACAAATCAGTTATAAAGAACCCAAAACCAATCAGGATTTGACAAGTAAAAAAGAATTTGGCTATTTAGACCTTCAATCTATTACGGAAGACTTTTATTTTGTGGGCGCATTAATTGAATTTTCGCTAGTTCTACGAAATTCTCCATACAAAGGAATCGCCAATTGCCAAAGTGTACTTGATCGTCTTGTAGCAGATTGTAGTACCTCTTTAAAAGAAGATGAATATAAGCAAGAATTTTACCATCTTGTTGAACAAGCAGTTGCACAAGAATTATTACCAGATGCAGAATCGACTATCATCTTAGAAATGTATACCAATTATGGTATCAAATCCATTTGTTTACCACGATATACGCTGCTTGCGCCAAGTATGATTAAGCAATATGCGTATGGGGAAAAATAAGAATGAACAATCATGGTTTATCTAGATCAAGATTACACGATGATGTTTCAAGAAATGAATATCACTGGGAATACAATTGTGTATTTGAAATATGAGTAAAATTTAATATGGAAGATAACAATCTAAAAAAGCAATTCAGTTAAATGGATTGCTTTTTAAAATATTGGAGCTTCTAATCGGTTTATTGTCTTTCAAATCGGGGAAAAATTCGGTAAAACAATTTTTAGGAATAGCCTTAAAAAAAGTTGAAACAAATCAAATGGGAAACGTTTTCATGTTTTTAAGGGAAAAATAGAAATTATTTTATTTGCGAAAAAGTTTTAAATGATTATAATATTGTCTTGTCAAAATATATAATTGGAGAAATGGATGAAAAAAGTACTTATTGAATTAAATAATTTGTCTAAAGAATTTGATGGGGTAAATGTAGTCAACCATATTGACCTATCAATTTATGAAAATGAGTTTTTGACGATACTAGGACCATCTGGATGTGGTAAAACAACAACCCTTCGGATGATTGCGGGATTTGTCAAACCTGATGATGGTGAAATCATTATTAACGATAAGGTTGTTAATGAATTAGAGCCTTATGCTAGACCTGTAAATACAGTATTTCAACGATATGCATTATTTCCTCATCTCAATGTCATTAAGAATGTTTCGTTTGGGTTAGACAATAAAGACTGGATGTCATTATACCATTTTTTTGATGGGGATGAAATTCTATCACAAATCAGACAAGCTAAACAAGATATGCAAGCAAAAGTATCTAAACGAGAGATTAAAAAGTATATTCAGTCTCGAATTGAAGAAGAGGCAAAGCGAGTATTAAAATTAGTCAAGTTGGAAGGATTTGAAAACCGAAAAGTAGATCAATTGTCTGGAGGTCAACAACAACGGGTAGCCTTAGCTAGAGCATTAATTAATCGACCACAAATCTTACTGTTAGATGAACCGATGGCTGCACTTGATTTGAAACTTCGTCAAGATATGCAATATGAACTCAAAGAAATGCAACGAAAATTAGGTATCACATTCATCTTTATCACCCATGATCAAGAAGAGGCAATGACGATGAGTGACCGAATTGTTGTAATGAATGAGGGTGTGATCCAACAGTTGGGTACACCGAAAGACATTTACAATGAACCAGTTAATCGCTTTGTTGCGAACTTTATTGGTGAAAGCAACATTATGCGAGGGGTGTATCAAACAACTAATCGGGTAGCATTTATGAATCAAGAATTTGAGTGTATTGGCTATCATTTTTCAAACCAAGAAGAAGTAGATGTTGTGATTCGTCCTGAAGATTGGGACGTCGTACCTTTAGAAAAAGCCAAACTAAGAGGAACGGTCACATCAAGTATCTTTAAAGGGGTATATTATGAAATTTGTGCAATGGTTGAGCAAATGGAAATGGTAATACATGCGTATGAAGATGTTTCAGTAGGAGCGACTATTGGATTATCGGTTGATCCTTATGAAATTCATTTGATGAAGGTTGAAAAATATGAATAAGCGATTTCAAAAATTAGCGACACCATATTTGATATGGCTATATATTTTAGCCTTATTTCCTGCTGTGTTTATGTTTGGATTGATGTTTTTCAACATGGAAGGCATTGACACAGATGAAATTTCTTTCACGTTTGAAAATTTTAAACAACTTGCGGAGCCATCTACTCGAATTGCGCTATTGAATAGTTTAAAGTTTTCGGTTTTATCAACTGCGTTATGTATTTTATTAGGCTATATTACGGCTTATTTTCTATATAAATCACATATTCAAAATAAGTTTTTGGTATTAACAATCTTAATTTTACCCATGTGGTCTAATTTATTGCTTCGAACACAAGCGTTAGCCAATATTATGGAGCCCAATAATATTTTTACAAGTCTTTTTCATATTCAAGTTAAAGAAGATGCTGTAGGTATTGCGGGAGGGGACTTAGCCGTCATTATTGGATCGGTATTCACCTATTTGCCTTTTATGATTCTGCCAATTTACACAGCTCTTGAAAAAATTGACCCTATGTTAGAAGAGGCTTCTTTGGATCTTGGTTCAAATGAATTCACTACATTTCGAAGAGTGACACTACCTCTTTCACTCAAAGGTGTCGTTACAGGATCCGTTATGGTTTTTTTACCTTGTATGAGTGGTTTTGCCATTCCTGAGATACTTGGAAAGGGAAATATTGTCATGATTGGAAATATTATTGAACAGTTTTTCAAAAATATGAACTATAATATAGGTTCTTTATTGGCTATTGTTATTCTTATTTTAATTTTAGCATCTATTGCGCTTGTCAATAAATTTGATAAAGATGGAGAAACCGTTTTATGAGGAAAGATACACCAAAAATTAGTTCAATCAGTGGCAAAGAAATTGCCACAATGAGTGCTTATGGATATAAAGATTATACAATTCTTAAGAAAGTCTTAAAAATTCTTGGTTGGTGTGTAGTCATTTCCGTGGCGATTATGCTATACTTATCTATCTTTGTTATCTTTATTTACTCTATCAATTCAAATAAGAGTGTAAATGAATTTGGAGAAGTGACGCTGAAGTGGTATAAAGAAATATGGACACATCGGATGCTTCGAACATCGATTATCAACACATTTGCAGTAAGTTTAGTAGCTACCTTATTATCAACTATTTTTGGAACATTAATTGCAATTGGTATTTATTCTGCCGCAAAGAAGAAGCAAAAATGGATGATGCTATTGAATAATATTCCTTTATTGAATGCGGATATTGTAACAGGAATTAGTTTAATGTTAATTTTTTCATTGCTTTTACGCATCTTTCCTTACATATTTGGTTTTCCAACGCTAATTATTGCACATGTTTATTTTACACTACCCTATGTGATTTTAAATGTGCTACCGAAATTGAGAGAAATGGATCCAAATTTAATTGATGCGGCTCTAGATTTAGGAGTAAAACCCAAAAAGGCCATTTGGAAAGTGGTTGTTCCTGCTGTTAAGTCGGGAATATTATCTGGGGTATTAATGGCATTTACCATGAGTTTTGATGACTTTGTCATTAGTTATTTCACAACAGGAAATGGATTTGACAACCTTTCCATTTGGATTTATGGTTCAATTGGACGAAAAGATTTAACACCAGCAGTTTATGCATTCAATAGTTTGGTTATTTTTGGAGCGATGGCAATTTTACTTTCTGTCAATGCAGTAAGACGTAAAAATTTGAAAAGGAGTCGAAAATCATGAAATGGGTATGGAGACATCAATTGATTTGTAGTTTCATTTTAACAATTGTTGTGATATTTTCTCTTACGAGTTGTTCCACGAGAAGGCAATTATTGATTCTCAATTGGGGCGAATATATCAATGATGATTTAGTTACTGCGTTTGAGAAAGAGTATAATTGCACGGTTTCTATCAGTATTGCAGAAAGCAACGAGTTATTCTATGCCAAAATAAAAAGTGGTACCACTGCGTATGATTTGGTTGTACCATCTGACTATATGGTTGAAAAGATGTATAATAAAGGACTCCTTCAACCCATTGATTTTACAAAACTGCCAGATTACCATGAAGATGATTTATTGCCAGGTGTAAAGGCCATCATTGAACAATTAGAACTAACTTTTCCTGAAGCAAGAGCGTATTTGGTACCTTATCTTTGGGGTACATTTGGTCTTATGTATAATAAAAATAAGAAAGGCTTAGAAGAAGTGATTGTTGAAAAAGAGGGATGGGACCCTTATTTTAACAAGGAACTTTTACCTAAGGGAACAAAAGTAGGAATGTACAATGTACCTCGCTTTGCTTATGCTACTACAATGTTTTATCAAGAAAAAAGCCCCAATATAGTGACAGATGAAACCCTTTCTGCAAGTAAAAAAATCTTAACGAATGGGAAGTTTGATCAGTGGGGGACAGATCAACTCAAAAAACAAATTGCAAGTGGCAATCTAGACCTAGCTTTTATGTACACAGGAGATTTTTTAGACCAATTGTACATTGAACTACAAGGTGGCACACCACTAGATGAAATCTCGTTTGATATTTATATTCCAGAAGCAACGATTGCATTTATGGATAATCTTGTGATTCCCAAAAAAGCACGTCATGTGGATTTGGCTCATGAATTTATCAATTATATGGTTCAAAAGGAACAGGCTTATTTGAATGCTTCGGTTGTTGGATATTGTACACCATATCAATCGGCCTATGATATGATAGTAAATTATGAAATTGTGGATGAAAAATGGATTGAATATTTTAATGAAGATGATTATGGTAAAGATTGGCTTAAAAATTGGAGTTATGCTATGCAAACCTATTATCCTTTGCCAAAACCAACCGATGAAATTCAGTTTAGAGGAACCGTTTTATCCAATAAAAATTTAACAAATCAAGATTTGACACGCATTACCAATATGGTGAATAATGCCAAAGTGGCCTAATATCGAACATCTTTTCCACTAGGAAAAGATGTTTTTTACTAATTTAAAGTAAAACAATATTCAAAAAAATATTTTTATGTTAGAATAGTAAGAGTTATATACAAGAAATAGCAACAAGGTGAAAAATATGAATAAAGAAATCGTTATGTCGATTGTTTCCCTTCTTGGAGGGCTAGGCGCTTTTTTAATTGCCTTTAAAATTGTCTCAGAAAGTATTGAAAAATTAGCCAATGCAGGCTTAAAAAAGTTGTTCAACAAGACCTCAAAAAACCGTTTTATTGGTGTAGGAATAGGGGCATTGGTGACTGCTGTTATTCAGAGTTCTTCCGCAACAACAGTAATGATAGTCGGATTTGTGAATGCAGGCGTAATGAACTTGTTTCAAGCTACAGCGATGATTATGGGAGCCAATATTGGAACTACCATTACGGCACAAATTGTAGCATTACAAAGTTTCAATATTGTAGAGTATGCGGCAGTACTGGCTTGTATTGGTATTTTTATGAATATGCTTTGTAAAAAAGAAAAGACCAAAACAATTGGTTTGGCACTTTCTGGTATTGGGCTTGTATTTATTTCTTTGCAACTGATGTCTTCTTCAATGGAGGGGTTAAAAGAGTCCCAAACTGTTGTAGATTTATTGGCTAGCATTAATAATCCTTTTTTGCTTCTTTTGGTAGGGATTATTATTACAGGGTTGATTCAAAGTTCAGCCGCAGTAACAACGATTTTGATTTCAATGGTCGGTGCGGGTATTGCAATTGGCAACACGCCTAATGCGGTATTGTTCGTCGTACTAGGAACAAATATAGGTACATGTGTCACCGCTTTATTATCTTCTATTGGCGCAAGTGTCAATGCAAGAAGAGCTAGTTTGATTCACTTACTATTCAATGTGTTTGGTACAGCCATTTTTATGGTGCTCTTATTGATTTGGAAAAACTTTATGACGGATACACTGGCTAAGTTATTTACCTCTACAACAACGCAAATTGCAATGTTTCATACCTTATTTAATGTATTGTCTACACTGATTTTTATTCCGATGATACAAGTTTTCGTTAAACTTTCGCAATGGCTAGTGAAGGACAAAGCTGAAGAAAAGACAACCACATATCTCGATGATCGTTTTTTAAAAACACCAGGTATTGCATTGAGTCAAGCTGTAAAAGAAACAGTTCGTCTTGGTGAAATTGCTATAGGCACGTTAAAATCTTCTTTGGACCAATTTTTGGAACGCAATACCGAAAAAGATGAGAAAATCAAAGAACGTATCACAGAGATTGAATTGTTGAATCGTGAAATCATAACCTATTTAGTAAAGGTATCTTCACAAGATGTTTCGGTAGATGATGAAAAGATTGTCTCTTCCTTGCATTATGCACTCAACGACTTCATTCGTGAGGCAGAAATTGCTGACAATATTATTAAATACACCCATTCGATTATTGAAAATGACATTACTTTTTCAAATCATGTGATATCTGCCATTCAGACTTTGCAACGCTTGTTGCTTGAGCAATTTGAAAACGTAAAATCGATTATGCTAGATAATGACTATACCAAGTTATCACAGATTCAAGTCATTGAAGATGAAATTGATACGATGCGCAGTACCCTTATCAATAGTCATATCAAACGTTTAGAAGAAGGCACATGTAATCCTAAAAGTAGTGGTGTGTTTATCAATCTCATTTCTAATTTAGAAAGAGCAGGTGACCATCTAGATTATATCGCAGAGGCGATGAGCCGACAATCAAATTAAAATAAGTGCAATCTATGGGCATTCTTGTGTCAAATAGATTGTTTTTTCTTTTCAAAAATTTAGAAATATGATATAATATCAAAAAAGGAGGACATATGCTCAAAATCGTGTATTTGAATAGCAAGATGTGTGAGGAAGTGCCACAACTTGACCATTTACCAAAGAACGTGATAGAAAAAATATCAGTTAAGGCAAAAACATCTTATCGTGAGTCATTGTTTGCGTGGTGGATTTTACAATACTTGGCCAAAGAGTGGTTGAACATATCTGATTTGCATGTGACTTTCAATGAAAATGGTAAACCAATATTTGAACAATTTTATGCAAGTATTTCCCATTCCAAAGGTGTGGTTGCTGTAGCTATATCAACAAAAGAAGTCGGAATAGATATTGAGAAAGTAGTCCCCATTGCCCGCATAGAAAAATTGATTGACACACTCTATGCTCATCCACTTGAGGCAAGTGCTCATCCAATTATGCATTTTTACATGACATTTACCAAAAAAGAGGCAAAGATGAAATATGAAGGAAAGAAATTGGGATATCCACGCCATCAACTAGATGTGGGGATTGAAGATGTAAAAAGTTTAATGTTAGATATCCAAGATGAAAGATATGTTTTATCTTATGATTCTTTATGTATTCCAGAAATTTTCGAAATCAAATCGATAAAAAATGGTATGATACAATATAGATAAAACGAGAAAAATAAATGAGAAAGGACAAAAAAACATGAAAAAATTAAGAAGATTTTTAGTACTTACCCTAACAATGGTATTTGTATTTTTAGGAACAAGTTGTGCAGATAGTTGCCAAAGTGAATTAGATCCATCCACCTTTGATGATTTTGCACAAGAAGTGTTTTATATGGTCATTGGCAATGATGAATTGACACTCAATTATTTATTTGAACACCCTGAAAATTATGGACTTGAACATTCAGAACCAAGCTTACCTACACCAGGTCTTAGCAGTGGCTTTAGTAAAATGATTCTCAATTTTATGATTGGTCGTGTAAAACGGTATGACTATAATAAGTTGAATAAAGAACAACAAATGACGTACAATATCATTACCGATTTGATTGAGAAAATCAATGCTAAATCAACTGAAATGGGATATTTGAGCAACAATTATTTAGGTTCTTATTTGGGATATCAAGCGCAATTACCTTTATTGCTTGTAGAATATAACTTTAGAAGTAAATTAGATGTAGAAAATTATTTGAAGTATTTAGATTTGGTCCCAGATACTTTTCAATCGTATGTTGAATTCGAAAATGAAAAAGCACAGCATGGTTATGGTATGCCTGACTTTGTGATTGAAAAAGTAGTAAAGCAATGTCAAGATTTTGTGGCTGAGGCACAAACGGGGAATCACTTTATGATTTTAACCATTAATCAAAAGATTGATGCTTGTAATTTTTTAACTGCGGATGAAAAAGTTTATTTTAAAGCCCAAAATCAAGAAAAAGTAAACGGACCATTGATTGAAGGATATCGTTATGTTGAAAAAGAACTACCAAAATTAAAAGGAATGGCTAAAAATAATTTAGGTCTTGCACATACTTTTACATCGGATGGAAAACCAATTGGTAAAGAATATTATGAACTTGATTTCCAAGATACGGTTGGATATAAAATGAGTTTAGAAGAAGCAAAGCAATATATCGATGATAAATTGGCTTATTATGAAACACAACTCGCTTATTATAGAACATTGATGCAAACAGATGCGACTTTTCAAAATGAAATTGCGAGTTATCAGTTGATGCAACAATCTCCAGAAGAACAATTAACTTATTATCAAACGGCTTTTCAAGCATATTTCCCACCGCTTTCTAGTGCACCGCTAATCACAGTCAAATATATTGACCAAGCGATGGAGAACCACTTTAGTCCAGCAGCCTATATGACTTCCGCAATAGATAACTTTACAGAGGAATTTATCTATTTAAATGGGGCAGATGTTATTTTACCAGATGGTACATTAGACTATAACTATTTGTATTCAACGCTTGCTCATGAAGGATATCCGGGACATCTTTATCAAAATGTATATTTCAAATCAAAAGATGTTAGTTTGCTTCGAAAAGTATTAAAATCCTCAGGATATTCAGAAGGTTGGGCAACATATACAGAATTATTTAGTTTTGAACTATTGCGCGGAACTTATTCGGATACATTTGTTGATTTCTTGATTTTCCAAGAAGAATATAATGGTGCTATGTATTCTAGACTAGATATGGGAATTCATTATGATGGATGGACATTAGAAGAAGCTAGTCAATTTATCCATCGTTATGCACCAAATGCAACAGATAGTGCTATTCAAGCCACTTTTGAGCAGTTGATTGAAGTGCCAAACAATATGCAAATGTACTTCTTTACGTATTTCAAATTAAAGGATTTACGAACGGATATGATGAATCTAGCAAAGGAAGATTTTGATAATATAACCTTCCATACCTACATACTCGACTGCGGTCCTGCACCACTTCGATTTGTAGAAGAATATGTTCGTGCACAATATGAATAAATGTCTATAACTTGCACAAATGATAAAAATTTAGTATAATAAACAAGCAAAAGTATAATAAATATAATTTAGTTTTAAGGAGAAAATAAGATGAACACAAACTTAGAAAGATTAAGCGAAAATGCTGTAAAAATTACAGTTGAAGTATCACCTGAAGAATTTGATGCAGCCCTTGATAAAGCTTTCGATAAGGTCATTAAAGATGTCAAGGCAGATGGCTTTAGACCCGGTAAAATGCCTAAAACCATTTTTATTCAAAGATATGGATGGGAATCACTTTATAGTGAAGCAGTAGAAGAGGTATTTCAAGCGACATATCCTAAAGCTCTTGTTGAGGCGAAGGTATACCCTACTGCAGATCCAAAAATAGATTTGGATTTTGCTAGTCTAAAAAAAGGGGAAGGTTTTACATATACAGCTGAAGTAGATGTATGGCCTGATGTACATCTTGGTGAATATAAAGGATTAAAGGTAAAACCTTTATCTACTCGAGTAACAAAGGCAGATGTCGATGCTGAAGTAAAACGTGTGCTTGAAAATAAAGTAGAAAATGTCGTAAAAGATACTGCAGCTGAAAATGGCGACACAGTGGTCATCGATTTTGAAGGATTTGTTGATGGTGTAGCCTTTGAAGGTGGAAAAGCCGAAAATTATCCACTAGAATTAGGATCAAAATCATTTATTCCTGGTTTTGAAGATCAATTGATTGGCGCAAAGACGGATGATGCATTAGATGTAAATGTGACTTTCCCGAAAGATTACCATGAAAGTCTTGCAGGAAAAGCAGCTGTATTTAAAGTAAAAGTACATGAAGTCAAAGGAAAAGTATATCCTGAATTAGATGATGAATTAGTAAAAGAATTAGATATCAAGGATGTAGAAACAGTAGACGCTTATTTAGAATATGTTAAGGCTGATTTAAAGCAAAAGAAAGAACAAGCTGCAGAGAGCCATTTGGTCAATAGTTTAGTAGATGGTGTTTGCAAAAACTCATATGCTGAATTTCCTCAATCTTTAATTGATTCTGAAGTAGAACAACAAGTAAAACGTGTTGAGCAACAAGCCAAACAATATGGTATGCCAGTAGAAGTGTTACTTCAATATAGTGGTGTAGCTTCAATGGAAGATTTTAAGAAAAACGCAGCGGAATATGCACGTAAATCTTTCTTACAAGAATTGGTTATTGATGAAATTATTCGTCTTGAAAAAATTGAAGCAAGTGAAGAAGAAGTAGAAAATGAGTATAAAGCACTTGCTAAAATTGATCTTGAAGCAGATGAAAAAGCTGCAGCTCAAAAATTAGCTGAGGTAAAAAAACAATACCCTGCACATCAAGTTGCCTATAAGGTAAGAGCAGATAAAGTCGTTCTTTTCTTAAAGGAAAATATGGCGAAAAATACAAAAGAAAAAGGTGAAGCAACCGAACAAAAGGGTGAGGCAAAACCTGCACCTGCTAAGAAAACTTCGACTAAAAAAGCAAGCAAATAATTTTAAAGCACTTTTTGTCGATATTTCGGGTTGAAAAATCATTATAAAATTGCAAAACCGCTCCATAATAAATATGGAGCGTGATTGTTATATGCCTAAACCAAAATATTGTTCTTTTTGCAATAATGAAATTAATGTGCATAATTTAGGTATTGAAGGCATCAGTGCAAGTATATGTTTTGACTGCCTAGAATTGTATCATCAACTGATAGCATATGAAAATAAAAAGCAAAAAAAGAGTAATTTGAAAAAAACTTTTCAAATGGAAAATATAACACCCAAATCGATTTATCAAATTTTAGATCAAGATGTGATTGGGCAAAAGGAAGCCAAAAAACAACTTTCAGTGGCGTTATATTCACATTATTTGCGATTACTTCATCCCGAATTAGAATTGGAAAAATCAAATGTGTTGATGATTGGACCGACTGGAGTAGGAAAGACATTATTGGCTAAAACTATGGCCAAAATACTACATGTTCCCCTAGCCATTTGTGATGCTACTGTTTATACACAAGCAGGATATGTGGGAGAAGATGTTGAAAATATTTTATTGAGACTCATTCAAAATGCCGATTTTGATATTGGACTTGCTGAAAGAGGCATTGTATTCATCGATGAATTTGACAAATTGGCAAGAAAGAGTGAGAATCCCTCGATTACAAGGGATGTATCTGGGGAAGGTGTCCAAAATGCTTTGCTTAAGATTATAGAAGGAAATATTGTCAATGTTCCCCCTGAAGGTGGCAGAAAGCATCCGTATCAAGAATGCATACAAATCAATACTGAAAATATTTTATTTATTTGTGCAGGTGCATTTGATGGGTTAGACGAGGAAAAAAAATATAGTGTTGGTTTTGATTCGAAACCGCTACATTCTACCAATTTAGAAGTAGATCAAATTCGAAAGTACGGTATCATTCCCGAACTTTTAGGTCGTTTACCTGTACATGTTCGTCTCAAGGAATTAACCGAATCAGAACTGAAAGATATTTTAACCAAACCATCCAATGCCATTACCAAACAATATCAGCATATTTTTGCTACTGCAAACATTGAACTTGCTTTTATGGATGATGCATTAGACTTTATATCTAAAAAAGCCTTAGAACAACATTCGGGTGCGCGATCACTTCGCAAAATTATAGAAGATATGATGTTAAATACTATGTTTGAACTTCCTTTTGACGGAACCATTCGGCAAATTGAAGTTCGGGATAAAGAAATTGTTAAAAAATAAGTAGGTTAGAAAGGAGAAAAAAGATGTTTACAAGAATAGAAAAAGTAGATGCAACGCTACCTGGATTAATCGTAAGGGACATTGTGCCACTTCCTTCTAATGAATATCGCATTGATTTTACAACAGACAATGAACTAAGAGCACTTAAATTGGCTGAACAGTATAAAAATTATGTTGTATTATTGGTGCCTGAGCAAGACAAAAAAGTAAATACTGAGCAGGGATTATATAAACGAGTTGTTGTTGCCAAAGTTGTATTGAATATGACAAGCCCCAATGGGACGAAGCGTGTAAAAATGCAAACCATTGTTCGCGCTGATGTCATTCATTTTGAAACAGCTGAAGGGACTTTAATGGTTCATTTTGAAACGGTACCATCGATAAGTACCGATACGATGAAAGAAGAGGCTACTTTTCATTTGATTCAAAAATTTATGGAGGCAACTACATCTACCTCAGAAGGACTAACAACCGTTAAACAAGTGCTAGCAAGTAATAAATTAGGATATGATGAGTTATCAGATCGAATTGCTTCAGCCATTTTAACGGAAGCCAAGGATGTATTGCGTTATTTCTTTGAAAGCAATACCACAGTACGAATGGGATTTGTTTATGAAGATTTAAATCGCCAAAAAGTATTTCAAGATTTAGAAAATAAAATTGCTGAAGAAGTCAAACGAAGTATCAATGAATCTCAAAAAGAGTACTTTTTGCGAGAAAAGATGAAAGCTATTCAAGAAGAATTAGGCGAAAAGGCCAAAAGAGAAACTGAAATAGATACATTGCGTGAAAAAATCAAAGCAGCAGGTATGCCTAAGAGTATAGAAGATAAGGCGCTGATTGAACTGAATCGGTACACTTCTATGCCAGGAAGCTCTCCTGAGTCTGGCGTGATTCGTAAATACCTTGATTTTATGATTGAACTGCCTTGGAGCAAACAATCAGTGGATTCAGATGATATAGCACTAGCTAAAAAGGAATTGGACAAGGATCATTATGGATTAGATTTAGTGAAAGACCGTATTTTAGAATATCTTGCGGTAAAGGTGATGAATCATAAAAATCCACAAACCATCTTATGTTTGGCAGGTCCACCTGGGGTTGGAAAAACTTCCCTTGCAAGAAGCATAGCTAAAGCACTAAATAAATCTTTTGTAAAACAGGCTTTAGGTGGTGTAAAAGATGAATCGGAAATTAGAGGTCATAGAAGAACCTATTTGGGTGCATTGCCTGGTAGAATTTTGCAAGCTATGGCTAAGGCTGGTACCAATAATCCCGTCTTTTTGCTAGATGAAATCGATAAAATGTCCAGTGATTATAAAGGTGATCCAACAAGTGCGATGCTTGAAGTACTGGATTCTGAGCAAAACCGGTTTTTCAGCGATCATTATTTAGAAGAGCCTTATGACCTATCGAATGTTTTCTTTATCGCAACAGCGAACTATTTGGAAAATATTCCAGCCCCACTTCGGGATCGTTTAGAAATCGTTGAGGTTTCTAGTTATACAGAATATGAAAAGTTTGAAATTGCTAAGCGACATTTGATAGCCAAACAACTTCAAAATAATGGATTAGATGCGGATTTTTTCTCGATTAGCGATCAAGCAATTTATCGTATCATTCAAGAGTATACAAGAGAAGCTGGCGTACGTGAATTAGAGCGTTTATTAGGTACTATTATTCGAAAAGCCATCAAACACATTTTAATGGATGACGCAAAGCGAGTGGATGTGGATGCGGATAACTTAGAAGATTATTTGGGCAAACCCAAATATACCCATAACATTGCGGATGACTTAGACCAAATTGGTGTAGTGACTGGCCTTGCCTATACGCAGTTTGGTGGTGATACCCTTTCAGTTGAGGTTACGCACTATAAAGGCGAAGGCAGACTCGTATTAACTGGTAAACTAGGTGATGTAATGAAAGAGTCTGCACAAGCAGCACTGAGTTATGTGAAAACCAATGCAGAGAAATTTGGAATCGATTATCAAACATTTAAAGAGTCAGATATTCATATTCATGTACCAGAAGGTGCGGTTCCTAAGGATGGCCCATCCGCAGGAGTAACGATAGCTACTGGAATCATCTCTTCATTTAGTGGCAAAAAAGTCAACCATACGGTAGGCATGACTGGTGAGGTTACCTTGAGAGGGAGAGTTTTACCAATTGGTGGTTTACGTGAAAAGTCAATTGCAGCTCATCGCAGTGGATTAACTACCATTTTGATTCCTAAAGACAATGTCAAAGACATTGAGGAAATCCCAGATAGCGTGAAACATAGTTTAACGATTATTCCAGTAGAATCTGTCGAAGAAGTCGTAAAATATGCGATAAAATAAAATAAATTTGTAAATTACTAGAATTTAATTCCATTTTATGATATAATAACATCAATTAGTATCAATGAAATATTCGAAATAGGAGGCCAATAATATGGGTGCAATGCAATGGTATGATTATATATTATTAGTTATCTCTTTACTTTTAATTTTGATTATTGTATTACAAGGCTCAAAGGATGATGCATCTCGTGCATTTTCCGGTGAAAAATCTGAGTTATTTGCTAATCAAAAACAAAGAGGTGCAGAAAAAGTAATTAATCAAATTACAACAGTGCTTTCAATTGTTTTCTTTGTAGTAGCAATGCTTGTAGTTATTTTACCAAAACTGTAAAAATATGAAGGGCTATGTTTGCCCTTTTTATTTTTGACAATTGCATAAGAAAAGAAAGGAGGAAGACCATGAAAGAACAGCTTATTACTTTATTTGAATCAGATGATTATACCCCATTAACGGTCAATCAATTGTTTGAAATCTTACATTTGACAACAGGGAAGGCATTTACCCAATTGATAAAAACGCTCAATCAAATGGAAGAAGAACATCTCATTGCTCATAATGAAAAAGGTCAATTTGGTCTATTATCCCAATTGCAATTTGCAAAAGGCATATTAGATGTAAAAGAAGCTAGATTTGGTTTTGTGGATACGGAAATAGGGGGAATTTTTATCCATTTTGAACATTTCAATGGGGCAATCAGTTATGATGAGGTATTGGTACATTATCATTATGATCGCTTAGGGCGTTTAGAAGGAGAAATTATTGAAATTCTCAAACGAAATACCCAAATGATTATTGGACCCGTTTCTAGACTCAAAGGAAAAGCGGTTGTGCGAAGTGTCAATAGCAAAATCAATCTGTTAGTATATATCAAAGAAAAAGATTTAATGAAGGCGAAAGTCAATGATATGGTGAAAGTACGCTTGATGCAAATTTTTGACAATCAAACTGCTGATGGCAAAGTCATTGAAGTATATGGCAACAAACACCTTCCGGGGTTAGATATTACAAGTTTGGTCTTATCAAGTGGCATTCCTACTGCCTTTTCTCAAGAAGCAATGGTTTGTGCTCGGTCAATGCCTACAAGTGTGGATACAGAAACACTATTAAAGGAGAATCCAGCCATTCGCGACTTAAGAAATCAATGTATCATTACAATCGATGGTGATGATGCAAAAGATTTAGATGATGCGGTTTCAGTCACTGACTTATACGACGGTACATTCTTTCTAGGCGTATATATTGCGGATGTGAGCCATTATGTAAAAGAACAAAGTGTTCTGGATAGCGAAGCGCTTGAAAGAGGAACCAGTGTATATTTACCCGATCGGGTAATTCCTATGTTACCTAAGGAGTTGTCGAATGGAATTTGTTCTTTACATGAAGGAGTTGATCGGCTAGTGCTTGCTTGCGAGATGATCATTGATGAGCATGGAAAAGTACAAAGCTATGATGTATTTGAGGCTATTATTCAAAGCAAGCATCGAATGACTTATGCCAATGTAAATGCAATGTTGGAAGAAAAAAATAGTGTTATTCGTGATGCTTATTATGATATTTATCCGATGTTAAAACAAATGCGAACCCTTGCCAATATACTCAATCAAATGCGTATTCAACGTGGATCATTTGAATTTGAAACAGCAGAACCTAAATTAATATTAGATAAAAATGGAAAGGTAGTTGACATTTTGCTCAGAAAGCAAAGAACTGCTGAAAAAATCATTGAAGAATTTATGTTGATTGCCAATGAAACTGTAGCAGAAGCGATGACCTGGTTACATGTTCCGTTTATTTATCGTGTACATGAGGAACCAAAGGAAGAAAAAATCAGTCGACTCTTGATGATGTTGAACCAATTTGGTTATCCTATACGAATCAAAAATAAAAAAGCATTTCCTAAAATGCTTCAACAAGTTTTATTAGATATCGGTGAATCAAAAGATGAGGAGAAGGAAGAACAAACGAAAGGTACAATTGTCAATCAATTGATGATTCGAAGTATGTCCAAAGCCAAATATCAAGAATATAATATCGGACATTTTGGCTTGGCAAGTAAATGTTATACGCACTTTACTTCACCGATTAGAAGATATCCGGATTTGATGGTGCATCGTTTGATTCAACAGTTTTTATTAGGCAAAAAGGAAGTACAACTCACAAGTCCAATCGACTATTTTGCGAATCGAGTCAATTCTGCAAGTGTAACTGCTAGTAAAACCGAGCGAAGAGCAGAAATGCTAGAACGGGATACAGTGAACATGAAAAAAGTTGAATATGCAAGTGCCCATAAAGGCTTACATGCCAAAGGAATTATTTCTGCTATTACGAATTTTGGGATGTTCATCACACTTGACAATACCATTGAAGGTTTGGTAAAATACAATGAGATGAAAGATGATTATTATGGAATTGATGATGTTCGAGGTATGGTTATAGGAGAAAGAACCAAGAAGAAATACCAATTAGGAGATGTGGTTATGGTTCAATTGGTAGATGCTAATATTGAAAAACGTCTTATTACATTCAAGATTCTTTCAGGTGAGGTGTAACAATGAATGAAAGAAAAATGGAAAAGCGAGTTGCAAGTAATAAAAAAGCCACTTTTGACTATTTCATTGATGAAATTTATGAATGTGGCATCGTTTTGACAGGAACGGAAATTAAAGCTATCCGCAATGGAAAGGTCTCTCTTCAAGATGCCTTTTGTTATATCAAAAAAGGTGAAATCTTTTTATCGGGATTGTATATTTCAAAATATGAAATGGGCAATATCTTTAATCATCAGCCCGATCGAACAAGAAAATTGTTATTGCACAAGAAAGAAATTTTAAAGCTATCTTTGCGACTCCAAAAAGAAGGATACACACTAATCCCTATTCAAGTGGTATTACGAAATGGATTAGCCAAAGTAGATGTTGGTCTAGCAAAGGGAAAAAAGAATTACGATAAACGAGAAGACCAAAAGAAAAAAGATAGTCAAAAAGAGATAAAGGAGTACTAAAATGACATATGAGGATCAATTTTATGCAGCATTAAACGAGATTACAAATAAAAATCCCGAAGCAGCATATCAAATGTTATCTGAATTGATAGAAGAAATGAAAAACAATGCAAAAATAACAATGCTTGCGGATGTCATTTATACCAGAGCTACCCTTGATATTTCACAAATTCGTGAGCATCATCAACAAAGTATAGATGATTTTACCTATTTAATTGTCCAAAAAACCAAGTATGTGCAAGAAAGTCATGGTTTTTTAACCTTATTATACGATAGTATTTCTGAAATTGATCAAGTGATTTTACATGGAAAAGAAGCCCTCAAAAAACAGTGTACATTTGAAAATGATATCAAATTTGCCCTAGCAAGAGCCTATGCTCGAAAAGAAGATGAGGAATCTTTTCAAGAATCTTTATATTATATTCAAGATTGTATTGATCACCTCAGTGAATTTGATGATGAAATGCAATTGCGCATCTGTAAAATAGATGTACTCATTTCATTAGAAAGAGTAGATGAAGCAGAGCGAGAAATCAATCAATTTCGAATTGACTTTCCTCAAAGTGGCATGACCTACTATCTAAAGGCAAGACTTGCCATGCAAATGTATAAAAAGGATACGAGCCAAGTCTCTTATCTAGATGATGTGATACAATATGCAAATATCTATTTGCAGTATGAAGAAAATGATGATTTGACTCGGTTGATGATGGTAGAAGCGTATACCTTAAAGAAAGCTTATCAACAAGCCTTGGCAATCCTAGATGAAATGGAAACCGATGAAAATCAAGAGTATATTTTACTTGAAAAAACCAAAGTATATGAGGCATTAGAAGAATATAGTCTAGGCATTTCATTAATGGATCAGTATCTAAGTAGCCATAAAAGTTGGAAAATATATTATATCAAAGGGGTCTTTCATAAATTACGTGGTGAGCAAGACGATTTGATACAGGCAAAAGTATCCTTTTTAGAGTCCTATCGATTATCTGGGATTTCTAGTATTTTAACGGATGTAATTGACGTGAATCATGAACTAGGCTTAGATCTAGAGACTTATCAACTCCTTTGTACGATAGTAGAAAAAGAAAAAGATGGTAGGTTGTATTATATTCTTGCGGATATCGCTTTCAAACTGGAAAAAGATTATGATGAAATATTGTCGTATTATCAAAAAGCCTTTGAATATGCCTATTTGGATGAGTTGGAATATTTAGATATTCTTTCGGATTATAGTATATTAGACAAACATCAAAAGCAAAAAATCAAAAAATACAGCAAACAAAATATAGCATCATTACCACGATGGGCAAAACGAAAAATGGCAGTACGCTTTATGTATGGAGAAAATGGGATCAAGCAAGATTTGAAAAAAGCTCAAAAACTTTTAGAATTAGAAGCAGAAAGTAATATGTCATCTTGTGTACTGGCCTTGTTGGGGCGTGATTTAGAATTGATGAAGCATGAAGAAGAAGCGTTTGGGTTTTACCAAAAAGCCTATCAACAAATTGCCGATGAAGCGCATCCCAATTGCGATTGTGCCTATGGCTATTTGGCGCATGCTTATTTAGAAGGCAAGGGTGTTACCACAGATTTAGAAAAAGCCAAACAAATCATTTTGTCTGCGGCCGAAAAAATGGGAACAGGTTGTTGTTCTCATACAGCCTATTATTATGCCTATTTTTATTTGACTGGCGATTCTAGATTTACCGCTCAAATGGCAATGACGCTACTAGAATCCAATTATCCTTTTTATCGATATGACGTTTCAAGAATGGTTTTACTCAAACAAGTTTCTCAAAAGTCAGGTCATACAAGTCAGAAATTAGCTAAGATAGAGCATGAAATCACTGAAGCATTGGATAAAAAAGAACGCTGTTATTATTTGACTCAAAAAAATCTAACTAGTTCTCTTCCCTATTGGAAGAACGTTTAAGCCTTTCAATTTCTTGGCGTAAATTACTCACTTCTTGTTTGAGTGCATTATATTCTTCATTTGTAGGAGTAGCACTTGCTTGTGCGGCAATGGTTAAAATAATCTGTCCTACTTGTTCCAGCCAATTTCCAAAAGCATTTTGAGCGCCAGTATCTAAAAAAAGTGCTATAATATATCCTGTGATTGTGGCATATAGACTATATTCATAAGGAGGAATTTGATCTAACCAATCAGAAAACGATTGGATGGTTTGTTTGAATTCATCGAAATTTGAGTCCAAAAGTATCCCCCCTTATATACATCATACGAAATTCAAGAACAATTCATGCAAAGGAAAATTTATGAAAGTTATACGAAAGCAATCAAATAGCAAAATGTGTTACATTTGTGGAATGGACAATCCTTTTGGATTAAAGGCTCCGTTTTATGAGATGGAAAACCAAACTGTAGTTAGTTTATTTCGTTATCAAGAAATGCATCAAAGTTATCCAGAAAGAGTTCATGGGGGATTAATCACGGCGTTATTAGATGAAATTGCTGGAAGAGCAATTTGGATTGTAGAACCGAATACATGGGCAGTAACTGGAGATATTCGAGTAAAATTTAGAAAAGTCGTTCCATATGATACTGATTTAAAAGCAATTGGTAAGGTAACTAAAAATACAAGAAGAATCTTTTTTGCAGTAGCAAAATTATATAATATGGACAATGAATTATTGGCTGAAGCAGAGGTTACTTATTTTAAGTTACCACTAGATAAAATAGCCACAACAAATACACACGAAGATGTCAATGTTATTGTTCCAGATGATGTAGAAGAAATTAATAATTTACCTGAAGTAGAGTAACTTCAGGATAGGCAATCGTGGCGGAATAGGTAGACGCGCTACTTTGAGGGGGTAGTGACCGAATGGTCGTGTGAGTTCGAGTCTCATCGATTGCACCATGATTTTTGTACGAAAAGACTCGGTAAGACAAAAGAGTCTTAAAAAGTTCCAAAAACAATATGTTTTGGAACTTTTTTTCTTGTTTTTTAT
>CATLBQ010000016.1 GCA_949879765.1 uncultured Bacilli bacterium | reverse complement strand
ATAGAAGACATTAAAGTAAGAGATAAGCATATGACGAAAAAGCAAAAGAGTGGATGTACTTATTTATAGAAAATCTTATTACTAAGACAATTGAAGAAAGCATTAGTACACCTAGTTATCGTATTTACATTGAGAAAAAAGGATGGATTAAAGCGATTGATATTGTTGAATATACATATATCAAAGTGAAAATTTAATACTTCAATTCACCAAAATTCTTGACAGAAAGAAAAGAAGTGTTATAATACAAATGAAAATAAGCAGAGTAGGAGAAATCAATATGATCAATGCAAAAAGTTTTATTGAACAAAGTCAGTATGCACATAAAGAAGTAAAAATCGATCCTAAAGATGATGCGATAAAGGATTGGTTGAATAAGAAAGTATATCAAGAGAAGGTATTATTTACACCTAGTGAGAGAGAAAATCTTCAATTTTATGGTCCATGTACTGTAGAATATAATCCAAATAAAGGGTATTTTCAAGAAGGAAGTATAGTATTAACCACCAATACAGATATTGAAAATACATGTCAAAGCTCCTTTTCTAGACCTACTTGCTCTATGCAAGTGAAACTTCCCCAATTAGATTTATCCACATATAACCGAATTTCGGTTTGGATATATCCAGAAGCAGTAGGATTTCAAAATTTTTATTTTCATCTTTCTATTGGCAATAAAGGTAAAGAATGTTCTCATGCGCCAAGCCTAGTAGCCAATGAGTGGAATAGAGTGATGTGGGAAATCAATGATGTAGATCGTGATTGCGTAGAACAAATTAGAATTACGCCTTTTTTAATGGGGTGTCCACCAGAAGCAGAACCTATACTTCGGATATATCTAGATCGAATAATTGTAGAAGCAGTAGATAAAGAATACGAAAAAGGATGGCAGTTGGAAAACCGAATTGCATATAGCCATAGTGGGTATTACCTACAATCAAAAAAAATAGCCTTAACACAAGGTATCCAGTCTAATACATTTTCAATATGGAACAAATACCATCAAAAAGTGTGGGAAGGACCTGTCCAAAATATTCAAGTAGACTGGGGGACATATAACCAACTTGATTTTTCATCCTTTCAGCAAGAAGGTTATTATTATTTACAAGTAGAAGATAGAAAAACAGAACCATTTGAAATCAGTGAAACTCCGTATGCTAATGCGATATGGAAAAGTATTCAGTTTCTACGAATGCTTAGATGTGGTGAAGATGTTGCTGGGGTGCATAGTGCTTGTCATTTGCACTGTAAGACTGTACATCCAGATGGAAGAATGGTACCTAACCATGGGGGATGGCATGATGCTGGAGATGTATCTCAGTTTGAAATTTGTACTGCTGAAATGGCACATGCGCTGTTGGATTTAGCTGAAACCTATCAAGAAAGTGATCCTGTATTGAGTAACCGTCTGTTAGAAGAAGGTAAAGTAGGTATAAACTGGTTACTTCGAACTCGATTTGGTGATGGCATGCGTGCAATGGCTGTTGGATATGTCATTTGGAGATCAAACATTCTAACAAAAGATAATAAAGCGGTTGAAAACAATATTGCAGAAAACGGACCATTTGAAAACTTTTGTGCAGCAGCTGCAGAGGCGGTTGCCGCAAGACTATTTCAAAAAGAAGATCCTATCTTTGCCAATTGGTGCTTAAGAGCAGCCAAAGCAGATTTTGAATTTGCAAAAATAGGCTATGAACAAGGAATATATACGAAACGCTGGGGAAGCAATATTGATGCACAAGTTTGTGGTGAAGCCATGCTTGCTGCAGCAGAGTTATATATGGTGACACAGGATGAAAAATATATTCATCTAGCCAGTCAATATGGTGATATTGTATTGGCTTGTCAACAAAGTGACTATCCAAATTGGAAAACACCGATTAGGGGATTTTTCTATGAGGACAAAAACCATACCAAGATATTAACCTATGAACATAGAGGACATGAGCAAACACCAGTACAAGGATTGGCAAGGTTATATGAGGTGGCTCCTTCACACATTAATGCCCAAAAGTGGAAAGAAGGACTTCTTTTATACAAAGAATATATTCTATCAACCATAGATATTACAGCCCCTTATGGACTACTACCTGCTCATATATATCCTATTCACCAATTAAATGTGGAACGTTTTACTATCCCCGCTAGTCACGGTACAAAAGAAGAAGGGATGGAAAACTTAAAAGAACAAGCAAGACACGGAATAGCATTAGACCAAGATGTATACCTTAGAATATTTCCAATAGCGGTACAAAGAAGAGGATTCCATGCTACACTTCTTAGTAAGACTAAGGCAGTCAGTATGATAGCCAAAGTATTAGCCGATGAAACATTAGAACAAATTGTCATCAATCAACTAGAGTGGATATTAGGCAAAAATCCTTTTGCTGCTTCTACAATGTATGGAGAAGGGCATCACTGTCATCCATTATATGTCGCATTCTCAAAGCAAATCGTAGGCGCTTTACCAGTTGGTATACAAACCAAAGGATATGATGATGAGCCATACTGGCCAACGATAACCAATGCTGTATTCAAAGAAATATGGGGTCATACGACGGGCAAATTTTTATGGGTATTGGCTGATTTAAAAAGGAGATAAATATGGATACCATAGAATGTATATATCAACGAAGAAGTATTCGTAAATTTAAAGAAGACCCAATTGATGAAGGACTTATAGATCAACTACTACAAGCCGCAATGGCTGCTCCTAGTGCTTGTAATAAACAACCTTGGGCGTTTTATGTCGTTTATAATCAGGAAAAAAGAGAAGCACTGAGAAAAGTTTCAAAATATTCTAACCATCAAGCTCCTCTTGCCATTGTGGTTTGTGGAAATACCAAACGCTCACTTTCAACAAAAGCAAATGATTTTTGGATACAAGATTGCTCGGCTGCTACTGAGAATATATTGCTTGCAAGTACTGCCTTAGGACTAGGAAGTCTTTGGTGTGGTATATATCCAGTTAAAAGTTCTATCCAAAGAACCAAAATAATCCTTGGTTTACCAAAAGAAATGATTCCTCTTGGGCTAATCTATATTGGATATCCAGATGAAGTGAAGTTAGCTAGAACACAGTATGCTACTTCTTTTGTACATCATATACGATAAAAGAAAAAGTCTACACCTAACGTGTAGACTTTTGGTTTATTTTAAAAGTAAAATAGGAAAGGAATCTGCAATCATTTTACACTTTATATGGTTTGACTATTGTTTTTATTTGTAGTATAATAAAAAAATAATAGAATGATTTGTAGAAAAATGTCAAAATGAAGGAGAAATATATGAACATCAAGATGACAATCGTATTTTCTAATGAATGGATACTATCACACCGTGATGACGATATCTTGCCTATTGCATGGCTGAAGCAAAATATACAACAAAAGTGTTCTTTAGCAGTAAAAATAGAGAAAACAGATCTCATCTCTATGGATTTTATTGTTGAAACAGAAGAAACGGGATTTCAATTAGAAACATTGATTCAGCACCTTTTGCAAGAAAGGTATGGTGTAAAAGAGTCTATCTATACCATAGAGTATACGAATGGTGCATTGGATGGGGCAAAGTCTCAAGACCATCTTGAAAAAGTAGCTCAATTGTTTGAAGAAGAACAAGAAATAACGAAAGTGGTTCAACCAGTAGATGAAATTCTTGCTACAATAGATGGTTTAATTGGAGCAGAAGAATACAAGGCATTGATGCATGAAATTGCTAAAGTGGCACCTCAAATCATTCACAATCAAACCTTTGATACTTTTCTTTATCAAAGCTATATCTTTTCCATCAATGATGGATATGGTTTAACTTCCTATTTGTCTCTTTTTGCACAACTAGTAGATGCATTAGGCCTACAACCTATGTTTACCCATGATCCTATTTTAGAGGTCAAATTAGAAGCACCCAAAGGAGAAACACTAGAGCCTTTTGCATATGCGATGGAACAAATTGCCAAAAGCAAAAGAGGAAAGGGACGAATTCTTTGTATTGATATGAGTGAGTGGATGAATGAAACCAATCACCGGGCATTTAAATATTTTTTACAAACACTAGAAAATGAACTCAAGTCATATATTGTGATTTTTAGAATCCCTTTTATTGATAAAGAAATTTTAGCCAAAATCCGCTATAGTTTGAATGATTTATTATTTGTTCGAGATATATCTTTTCAACCCTTTACCAATGAAGAATTACAAATTTTTGCATTAGCAGAAATTCAAAAATATGGGTTTACAGTACAAGAACAAGCATGGTCCTATTTTCATGAACGAATTACAGAAGAAAAAAGTGATGGTAAATTTTACGGTTTAAATACTGTTCAAAAGGTGGTTCGAGAACTACTATATAAAAAACAACTATCGAATGCCAATCAAAATGAGAATCATTTGATTATTGAAGCAACGGATACGCAACTACTATGTAATGATTTGAAAATGGGAGGCGTATCAGCGATGGAGTTATTAGATGAATTGATTGGTGGAAAACAAATCAAAGCAAGCATTGAAGAAATCATTACGCAAATTGAATTTGCCAAACAAAATAAATCTGTTGATATGCCTTGCATTCATATGCGCTTTTTAGGCAACCCGGGAACAGGGAAAACCACTGTTGCAAGACTGATTGGTCAAATTTTAAAAGAAAAAGGGATTCTTCGTGTAGGCAATTTCTATGAATATTCAGGAAGAGATTTTTGTGGTAGATATGTCGGAGAAACTGCGCCTAAAACAGCTAGTATGTGTAGAGATGCTTATGGATCTGTTTTATTTATTGATGAAGCTTATGCATTATACCGAAGTACAGAAAATGACAAAGATTATGGTAGGGAAGCACTAGATACACTGATTGCGGAAATGGAAAATCATCGTTCTGATTTATTGGTCATTATGGCTGGGTATACAGAGAATATGGATCAATTGATGAAAGCCAATGTAGGGCTTGCTAGTCGAATGCCTTATCAAATTGATTTTCCTAATTTTACAAAAGACGATTTACAAGCCATTTTTATGTCTATGGTGAAAAAAAAATTTACTTATCATGAATCTTTATTCCAAGCTTCTAAAGCTTATTTTGACGGATTATCTGATGAAATGCTTCAGTCTAAAGAATTTAGTAATGGCCGGTTTGTACGCAATTTATTTGAAAGAACATGGGCGAAGGCCGCAATGCGCTGTCAATTAGAAAAAAAAGATACCCTTATATTGGAAAAAGATGACTTTATTCGTTCTACTTCAGAAAGTGAATTTAAAACAATGATGGCCAAAAAAGAACGATATGGGTTTTATTAAATAGGAGAAAACTATGGTGGACGAACATAAACTGCGCCAAGCGAAGGCAATTTTTACTACTGTATGTCAAGCGCTAGATATATTTGAACTTGATTATCAGCATCATGAGGATACATTAAAAGCCGTATTTCGTTACGAAACAGAACGAACTACCTTTGATGTACAAATCCAAATGGATACTCACCGAAGTCTGATTTTAATTCATTCTCCTCAAAACCTATTTGTGCCTTTTGAAAAACGAAAAATGATGGCAGGGGCCATTACCGCCATCAATTATACACTCAATATTGGTGGATTTGATTATGACTTTACAACAGGTAAAATGTATTTTCGCGCAGTAACACCTTTTCAAAATAGTATTATTGCTCTTGAAACAATTCAAGATTTACTCGCCACTGTAGTCAATACAGTAGAAAAGTATCAGCCTCAAATCATACAATTGGTGGATGGGGAAATGTCTTTACAAGAGTTGATGATGCAATTAGAACAGGGGGAGATATAGATGGATTTAGGTAAGCAATTGAAACAAGCAAAAGCCATGTATCAAATGATGTTAGAATCACTAGAGGATAGAAGTTGGCGATATCATGCGGATGAGGAAAATCAAAGGGTAGCTTTTTCGGTAAGTAGTCACCAAATACAAATGCAATTTTTGATGAGTGTAGAAACCGAAGGGCAATATATCTCACTGCTTTCTTTTTTGCCGTTTTGTATTGGTGAACATCAAAAAGTTGAAGTAGCACTAGCAACATCTTATATCAATTATTCCTTAATCAATGGCCATTTTGATATGGATTTGAATGAAGGAAGAGTATTATTTAGAATGACTAGTATTTTTGATGGGAGTATTCTTTCAAAAGATGTCATTCAATATATGATAGATTGTGCTTGTAGCACAGTTAATAGGTATCACCCGTTGTTGTTGCAAATGAGTGAAGGGACAATCACAGTAGATGATCTCATTACCTTCATTCATCAAAATTAATCATTAAGGAGAAAGACGATGGCAAGAACATATGATGAAAAATTTAGCCCTATGTATGCCTTAGATAGGAATACAGTAAATATCTTTGGTCCAATTGATACAGCTATGGCAGAAATGGTCATTAGTCAGTTACAGTATTTGGATAATAAATTTAAAATCAAAGATATCCCTTTAGAAGATCGAATCATCACTATCCAAATCAATAGTCCTGGTGGAAGTATATCAGACGGACTCGCAATTTATGATACAATGAATTATATTGATGCCAAAATTGCAACGGTTGGATTAGGTCTTGCGGCAAGCATGGGGGCATTTCTATTATCCGCAGGAACAAAAGGTATGCGAATGGCAACTGAAAATTGCGAAATATTGATTCATCAACCACTAGGAGGAGCACAAGGCCAAGCCTCAGATATTATTCTTGTTGCGGATCATTTGAAAAAAACAAGAGATCGGTTGAATTATATTTTATCAGAAAATACTGGACAATCGGTTCAAACCATTCAAAAAGATACGGACCGGGATTACATTATGAATGCGGTAGAGGCCCATCAATATGGACTCATTGATAAGGTCATTTTATCCAAAAGAAAAGCTTTATGATTCTTTAAAAAACACTTTACTATTAGTAAAGTGTTTTTAGTATAAATAGGAAAAAATAGATAAACAATAATAGAAAAAACAAAATACAAATGTGAAGTTATTCTAAAAGATTTAAAAATAAATCTCACTTTAACATCATTTGTTTTACAAAATTTGGAAATTATAGTATAATACATCATGGAGTAATAATGGGTGAAACATGGAAAAGCAAGGGACTGAAAATCAAAATATAAGTAATGTACTTCATCAAATGAAGGAGAAGTTGCAAGGCAAAAAAGTGCTTTTGGCTTGTTCAACTGGTGTTGATTCAATGGTGCTATTACATCTTCTTGGTTTGATCAAAGCCAAAGAAGATATCGTGGTTGTACACATCAATCATCAAAAACGTCTTGCCTCTATAGAAGAAGAAGCATTTATTCAATACTATACTCAGAAATTGGGGATTCGCTGTTATACGCACAAACTCCCACATTATGAAGGTAGTAACTTTCAAGAATGGGCAAGAACATTACGATATCAGTATTTTTATACCATTGCCAAACAAGAACAAATAGAGATAATTTTACTTGCACATCATGCGGATGACAACCTAGAAACTATTTTGATGCGTTTGATTCGCTCTGCTTCACTAGAAGGATACGCAGGCATTAGAACATTATCTCATTATCAAGATTGTATATTGTATCGACCACTTTTGGGTATTACAAAAGATGAAATTTATACATATGCAAAAGATAACCATATTACTTATTATGAAGATGCATCCAATGATACAGATGACTATATGAGAAATAGAATTAGGCATCACGTAATGCCTATGCTCAAACAAGAAAATCCCAATCTAGCCAAAGCCATTGTCAATTATAGTACAACGCTTTTTCATGCATCGGATTATTTCGAAAAATTGGAAATAAATTTTATTAAAACATTGAATTTGGTTCATACTAATAATGATTATTTTGTAAAAATCAATAGAGTTGATTTTGAACAACTAGATGCTTTTTTACAAGAACAAGTTCTATTTAGATTACTTAAATCATTTGATTTATCAAAAGAGGCTATGCACAATATTCAAAAACAAATAGCTTCACCAAAATCAAAAATTGTCTATCCAGTCAATTTACAATTAAATTTTATCAAAGAATATGGATATGTTATTTTTACCACAAGAAGTATCGAAAAAACAGCGTTTTATCAGACAATAGAAAAAGAGGGGACATATATTTTACCAGAAAATCGTAAGATAGAAGTAGGCAAAAATATTTGTACTTTTATTACATCTACACAACAGTTGTGGTATAATAACCCTGGTTATCCGTTTGTGATTCGTACAAGAGAAAACGGCGATAAAATCAAATTGAAATCAGGTACAAAAAGCATAAGTGATTATTTGACAGATTTAAAAGTACCATATTTAGAAAGACAAAACATATTATTATTATGTGATCAAAACAATTGTGTTGTAGCAGTACTTGGCTACACTAAAAAGTAACAAGGAGGAAAATTATGGCAGACATGAAAAAAACGCCTAAAAGACGTCTCATTGGAGACATCATTATTTTTGGTATTATTCTTGCAATTATCGCTACAGTATTTGCGGGGTCATGCGTAGGAACAAGAGCTACTGAAATTAAAAAACGAGAAGAATTCTACGAAAAATTCTTCAATAGTGCATCTGATGGTGCCAAGGCTTATGAAGGTGAATTAAAAGATGAAGAGCTAAGGGAAGCCATTTTAGCACCAGATAAAATCAACATTAGTAAAATCATATGGCGTGGTGCAACAGGTGATGGGAATGATTTCTATATCTTTACATTATATGAAAAATCAACCTCTAATTGTATGGGAATCGCATCAGAAGGAAAAGCCTATGCATTCCAAGGTACAGAACGTGATAGAGATTTAATTTTAGAAATTGTCAATCAAATTACGATTAAGAACGATGAAATTAAAGCAAATAACGCAGAATTAGGATTAACCAATCCACTATATACAACGATTCAAGTAAATCCGAAAGCCAATAAAACGGTGGATGTCTTTAGCATTGTTATGATTGTTGCTACAGTACTTGTAGTAGGTATTGTTGCTTTCTCTTTGCTTAGAAATGCCAAATCCAATAACCAAGCGTTTGATTTTGGAAGAAGTCGTGCGAAACTTGCCAAGCGTTCAGGTGTAACCTTTAAAGATGTAGCAGGACTTGAAGAAGAAAAAGAAGAAATGGTAGAACTAGTGGATTTCTTAAAGAATCCTAAGAAATATTATGATATGGGTGCTAGAATTCCAAAGGGTGTCTTGTTGCTAGGTAGTCCTGGTACAGGTAAAACCTTAATGGCAAGAGCAGTTGCGGGAGAAGCAGGCGTACCATTTTATACTATTTCTGGTTCTGATTTTGTTGAGTTATATGTAGGTGTAGGGGCAAGCCGTGTTAGAGATATGTTTAAGACCGCAAAACAAAATGCACCATGTATATTATTTATCGATGAAATTGATGCAGTAGGACGTCAACGTGGTGCTGGTCTTGGTGGTGGCCATGATGAAAGAGAACAAACACTCAACCAGTTGCTTGTTGAAATGGATGGTTTTGCACCAAACTCAGGTGTCATTGTCATTGCTGCAACCAATAGAGCAGATATCTTAGACCCAGCGCTACTTAGACCAGGTAGATTCGATAGACAAATCACAATTAGCAATCCTGATTTATTATCACGCGAAGCCATTTTAAAAGTACATGCTAGAAATAAACATTTATCTCCTAGAGTGAATCTTGCTGATGTAGCAAGACGTACACCAGGATTTAGTGGTGCCGATTTGGAAAATTTACTCAATGAAGCCGCTTTACTTGCCGCAAGAGAAAATTGCCGTGAAATTAAAATTTATCATGTAGATGAAGCGATTGATAGAGTCATGATGGGTCCTGCTAAGAGAAGTAAAAAATATACAGATACGGAAAAAGCACTAGTAGCATACCATGAAGCAGGTCATGCGGTCATTGGATTAAAATTAAAACATGCGGTAGTTGTTCAAAAAGTAACCATTGTACCACGGGGTCATGCAGGAGGATATAACTTAATGACACCAGAGGAAGAAACTTTCTTAGAAACGAAACAATCTTTAACTGCTAATATTACCAGTTATCTTGCAGGTAGAATTGCAGAAGAACTTGTCTTTGGTCAAATGACAACAGGTGCACACAATGACTTTGAACGCGCAACTATTATTGCTCGTTCGATGGTTACGGAATATGGTATGAGTTCACTTGGGCCTGTTCAATATGAAAGTGGTTCACATAATGTATTCTTAGGTCGTGATTATATGAGTGATAAAAACTTCTCAGATAAAGTGGCTCATGAAATCGACTTAGAAGTAAGAAAGATTATTGATGAATGCTATCAACAAGGTGTTGAAATTATCAAAGAAAATAGGGCACTTTTGGATTTAATTGCCAAACATTTAGTTGAAGTAGAAACCCTTACCAAAGAAGATATTGATGAACTGGTGAATACAGGAAAACTCAACTGGTGGGAAAAGAAAAAAGCCAAAATGGCTCAAGATGCGATGATTGACGATACCCCAGTCGAAAGAGTAAATGTAGAAAATGAAAACTCAACTGCTGATGTAACACCATCTGAACAAAAAGACGAAACTGATACCAAAGAAGAATAAGGAAATCAATATGCGACTAGACAAATATTTAAAAGTATCTAGGCTCATCAAAAGAAGAACACTTGCCAAAGAAGCAAGTGAAGCAGATCGCATTTTAGTCAATGGTGTAGTTGCCAAACCTTCTAAAGAAGTGAAAATAGGCGATCATCTTACGATTGCATATGGAAGGCGAATTGTTGAAGTTGAGATTACATCACTACTTGATTCTACGAAAAAAGCAGATGCGAGTTTGATGTATGAATTAGTGAACGAAACATTTAAAGATTAATATACAAAAGGTTGTAAGTCATCGTGCTTACAACCTTTTTAAATTTTCTTCCATAGATAAGAATATCAACATGAAAAAAGTTTATTTTCTTGTATAAATCTCCATTTTTTGGTACAATATAAAAGAGAAAGGAAGAAGGAAAAATATGAATAAAATCATGAAAAGTTTAAAAATAAGTGGTTTAGTATTACTTGCGGTTTTACTTACTTCTTGTTTTGCAAAAGAAAAAACATTTACTAAAGGAGATATAAGCATTACACTCACCAATCAATTTAAAGAAATTGATGGTGGTGACTTTGAAATGGCGTATGCATCTAATAAATATGGGTTTAGTGCAATTGGAAATGCAAAATCAACACTCAATGTTAGTAGTTTACATGCATATACAGAATTGGTTTTATCCAATGCACAACGTGATGGTTTAACCATTCAAGAATATAAAGATGATCAACAAACTTTTGAATATGTATGTTATACCGCAGAAGTAGAAGGAAAAACCTATGGGTATATGACGGTTTCTAAAGAAGGAAAAGACAAATATTATACTCTTAACTTTTGGTGTTTTGAAAAGAATTTTGAGGCTTCAAAAGATCAATTTATCGAATGGGCAAAGTCTGCCAAAGTAGCTTAATCAAAAATAGCAAGATTTCTTGCTATTTTTTATTGCCAAAAAAGACCATAAGAAGCACAAATATGGTATAATAAATCAAATATTATAAGAGGAGATAAACATTATGGCGCTTATTCTTGCTTCTAATTCACCAAGAAGAACGGAAATTCTAACACTTGCTCATATCAAACACAAAGTCATACCCTCTACTTGTCAAGAAACTATTCCTGATGGATTGACATTATTTGAGGTAGTAGAACACTTGTCTTATCAAAAGGCACTAGATGTGGCCAAGCACTATCCTAACGAAGTGGTTCTTGGCGCAGATACAGTAGTGGCCATAGAGGGCAAGATTTTGGGCAAACCCCATGATGAAAAAGAAGCAATTTGGATGTTACAAAGTTTAAGTGGAAAAACACATCAAGTCGTAACGGGTATTACTATCATTCATCAAGGACAAATTAAAACTTTTCATGAAATAACAGAAGTAGAGGTCATGGCTTTATCTATAGAACAAATTCTTGACTATGCTCAAAAAGAATATATATATGATAAAGCTGGATCTTATGCCATTCAAGGGAGTTTTTGTAGATATATATCTAAGATTGTTGGCGATTATTATAATGTAGTGGGTTTACCAATTTGCCGTGTTTATCAAGAATTAAAGGAGTTTGAAGATGAAATACAATAAACAATTATTTGATTTAATTCATACACAATATCTAGAAGTGATGCACTTAGCTGAGTTTATCATTGACAATGCCATAGAACAAACAGAAACATTTTCAAGATATGACGTATTAGCGAATATGGATTTTTATACACAAGCCATTTTAGCCAAAGTCATTATTAAAGATAACCCTAAAAATCCTGCACTCTTCAACATGTTAAAAAAATTGAATGCCTATACGAGTTTTTATCAAGGGATTCATCTAGATGACTGGTTGAATAACAAAGAAAAAGTATTGAATGAAATTACTCAAAAAATAGATACTACATTATCACAAATCCCTACGTTGATTGAATTAACGATAAAGTTAGACGTGCAATCAAAAACAACCGAACTTTCTTATCAATTATTAGAAGCAATGATTGCATTGACCCTTACTTTGATGCCAGAACAAGACAGTTTTGAGCGCGTTGAAAAAGAAGTTCTAAGTGTGTATTTTAATGAATTATATCCATATATTCAAACGCATCTAGAGAAATAAGTAAATATAAAAACTATTGACAAATAGAGGGATGTTTGGGTATAATAAGAAAAAGGAAGGGATATCTATGTCTAAAATTATAATAGTTTCTAGCTGCTCTGCACTCTTTTTTCTAGTTTCATCACTAACGCATGTGTTGTTAATCGATACGAAACTAATGCCCAAAACACTTTTGATTATTACGGCTATCATTTTAGTCATTAGTGTTTTGTTTGCTATAATATGTCGAAATAGTACACCCGTTCATATCTTTTGTTTGTTTTTAAATGGTGTTGCTTTAGGATTTGCCATTCATACTTGGATTATTTATAAAGGCTATCAGTTATCTTTTATACAACTACTTGGTATCAATGGCCTTTGTCTTGCCTTTTTATGGATGGTTTATCTGATTACTAAAATTCCAATCATCGAACAAAACCCTTTGGTGATTAAACGAGTTGTTATCATTTTGGTGATTGTATCTATTGTTGCCTATATCTTTTTGATTATATTTGTCAAAACAACTTGGCTTTCTACCTTTGGATATCATATGATTGTTCAATTGGCTTTGATGATTGCGGTATACATTCATAGTGATGATTTACCTCAATTGATGAAATCACTATTGCTTTGCTCTTATTCGGTTATCATTGTAGCCATTATTATTGCCCTCATCGTATTAGGTGGTGACTTTGATTTTGATGTAGACTTAGATTTAGGTGGTTCTAGTAAAAATAAAAAGAATAGGAAAAAAAATACGATATCGTAAAGATATCGTATTTTTAGCACATCACTACCCGTTTTACAAGGCTATTTCATCCCAATATAAAGCAGAATCAACCGATAGGTTTGCATTAGGCCATGAATATGTGTTCGTTCCATTCCATGGGACGCTTGAATACCTGATCCAATCAAAGCACATTTTACATCATTTCCGCCTCGTAATGCACTAGAGCCATCAGAAGAATACATAGGATACACATCTATTGCATAATGTAAACCATTGTCTTTGGCCAATTGAATCAAAGTAGATGTCATTTGATAATCATAAGGGCCAGATGCATCTTTGGCACAAATAGAAACCATTTCTTCCGTGCAAGTTAAATCAGCTCCCACACATCCCATATCCACAACTAACATTTCATCAACAGGTGGAATATGGGCACAACCATGACCTACTTCTTCATAGGTGGTAAAAGCAAATAATAGGTTATGAACAGGCACAAAATGTTGTTCTTGAATGGCTTTTAATAATTCAAGTAACAAAAAGGCACTTGCTAAATCATCTAAAAATCTCGTTTTAATAAAGCCTTTTTCGGTATATTCAAACTGAGGGTCAATGGAGATGAAATCACCTACTTCAATACCTAAATCAAGTACATCTTGTTTGCTATATACAAGTTCATCCAAACGGATATACATATGTTCAATATCTCTAGCTTTGGATTTGGCATCGGGAAAGACATGGACACTAGGGGAAGTAGAAAGGACTGTTCCTGTATAGATACTTCCATTTCTAGTATGGATTTTGCAATATACACCATCGTATGTTTGAAGGAGTGGTCCACCAATAGTGGTAAAGAGGATTTGACCTTTGGCATCAATACTTCGAACCATTAAACCAAGGGTATCGATATGGGCACAAAGAGCAGTTGTATAGGCCAATTTTCCTTTGATTTCAACAAATACATTGCCCTTTTGATTTTGAAAAGGGGTATAACCAAGAGACTGGACATATTGCTTGATAAATTCTACTTGATGCATCGTATATCCAGATGGACTGGGTATCGAAGTTAATTGTTTTAATAATTGAATATTTAACATCATTTTACTCCTTCTGTTTTGCAACTGTATATAATTCTTTTAATTCATCTGTAGTAAACAGATATGTTTTGGCACAAAAATGACAAATGGTTTCTTGGGGCTTATTTTCATCTATCATATCTTGAATTTCGGCTTGACCAAGCGATAAAATTCCTCTAGCGAATCGTTCTTTACTACAACTACATTGAAAAGTAACAGGTATGGTTTCAATGATTTCCACGTCATCTACAATATTATAAATGATATCGGTTGGTGTATATCCAGAAGATAACATTTCTGATACACTAGGAATCATGGATAATTTTTGTTCTAACTTTTGAATGACTTCTTCAGGTGTATTGGGGAGCAACTGAATAATGAAGCCGCCACTTGCTGCAGCGTGGGTATCTTCATTGACAAGTACACCAAGCCCTACCGCAGATGGAACTTGTTCACTGACTTGAAAATAATAAGCAAAGTCTTCAGCAATCTCTCCACTAATCAAAGGAGTAGAACCAATAAAGGGCTCTTTTAATTTTAAATCTTTAATGACACTAATAAAACCAGTTGTACCAACGGTTTGTTTGGCATTTAATCTTCCATCGACATATTCAAAATGACAATGGGGGTTTTCGGCGTAACCTCGAATATGACCATGGGCATCACTATCAATGATGATTTTTCCAATTGGTCCATCTCCTTCAATTTTAAGGGTCAAGGTTTCATTTAGTTTCAACATAGAACCCATCATTGCCCCCATACTCAGTGATCTACCCAGTACATCTAGTGCACTAGGATAAAACTGAAAACGATCTCCAATTTCATTCAATACGTCTTTTGTCGATACCGCATATACACGAACTGACTTTTGATAGGCGAGTGCTTTTACAATTTCATCTTTCATCTTTTCACCTCTTGATGTTCTATTTTCTTATATTTAGTATACCACAATTTGGAAAATAAAAACAAAAAAATACTTTTCGCATTCTATTTGCGTAAAACCCAATTCTTGGTATATAATATAATTAATTGAAGAACAAAAGAAAAAGAGGTAATCCTATGAATATCTATGAAGATTATGAAAAATATATTGGGGAATGCGATGAACTATTAGATATGTTAAAAACCCATGGTGCTAATGTATACTATGCGATTGCGGATGTACTCAAGGTTACGGAGTATATCTATCATCAATATGAAACAGGGGAAAAGGTAAACGAAGATTTAGAAGAAATCTTTGATATCGGTTATGGATTTTTATCCAATGTGTTAGCTGACATGAAAACATATTATGAAGACTGTTTTGATAAAAACAAAGAAACATTTGAGCACTATAGCGAATTGTTACTTTATTCTATTTGTATAGAAGATTATAAATCCTTTCTTTCTTCAGAAGAATTATTAACAGAAGAAACTGAAAAAGAACTCAACCGGCTGCTAGAACAACTAGATGGCATCTTTACACATCAAAAGGAAGTAGAACATGAATATACCCTTTCACTAGATGCGACACTAGAAGATTTAGGTATTCATCAACACGATTATCAACCTGCGTATGCAGTATTCCAACTGATTGCAGAAGAGTTAGAATTAGCTTAAAAAACAATATGCATATCTATGCATATTGTTTTTACTTTAATTTATGTGGATCAAATACAATCCCTACATCATTTTGATCATACATTTTTCCTAAGGTATAGCAATAACTATTTTCTTGCTCAAAATTATGAAATGTGACTTTCACTGCCTTTTTCAAATCAATAGTCTTAGCTGTATAGAGAAAATCTTCTACCTTTGAACGAGGCAGTGCTATGCCTCTACCATGGCCTAGTAAAATGTGTTGAAACGGCAAATTTAGGGTTCTAGTGAGCATTTGGATATAAGTAGCAACTGAAGTAGATTCAGGTAAGAATAACCATACAAAAGGACATGTGGCATCAGTCACAATTAAGATTTCATCTTCCTCAAGTAAAATACCAATACTGCCTTTAGTGTGTCCTTCCATTGGAATGACTTTTGCATGAATGTCTCCTAAGTCAAAAATTTGATTATCAGATAAAGGAAGAAGATGTCCTTCTTTTTGTTCTATAAATGTATCCACATCAAATGTATCATCTACGAGATGCATTGCACAGGCATTATCATAAACGTGATGTCTCCAAGTAGTGCTATTGTGTAATTTACACAAATCCATATCTAGTGGATGGATATAGACTTGACTAAATAAATAATTGCCTCCTGTATGATCCATATGACCATGGCTTGCCACTACAATTAAAGGAAGATGAGTAATTTGGGAAATGTAGGATTTAATATCGCCTAGGCCATATCCCGTATCTACTAGCAATGCATAGGTTTTGCCAATTACTAGCGTCATGAGTACACCCATTGGATCTTTGATTTGATAAATATGATCGTTAATTGAAAAAGTAGTATATTGATTCATAAAGTCACCTCTTATCTCGATATCATTATTTATTATTATATAATTCCTTGAAAAAAATTGTCATATATAGTAAAATAAAACTATTGTATAAAGAATAATGGATTATCTTTTAGTATATATATTTAGAAATAAAAAATGGCCCCTCACAATGGGGCTCAAAGATTTCGCATAAATGCTTATTTGCACTCGGTATGCTAAATACAATAATAGTATATCAAAATCAATAAAAAATGTCAAGAAAAATAAATATGGGGAGGAAAATATATGAAAAAATATACATTAGGATTAGATGTTGGTACCAATTCTATTGGGTGGGCAGTAATAGATGAGAACAATGAAATTGTTAAGAAAAATGGTTTTGCTCTTTGGGGAGTAAGAATGATGGATGAAGCAGAGGATGCAAAAGATCGTCGTGAACATAGATGTTCTAGAAGAAGAGGAACAAAAAGGGGGCAAAGAATAAAATGGCTACAAGATGAATTTTTTGATGAGATTCAAAGAATAGATCCATTATTTTTTCAAAGGTTAAATGATTCATTCTATAAAATAGAAGATAAGCAGAATAATAATAAGTATACATTTTTTGATGACGTATTGACAGATAAGGAGTATTTTAATACGTTTCCGACGATTTATCATTTGCGAAAGCATTTATTGATAGTTGATGAGCCAATTGATCTTAGGATGTTATATCTTGCAGCACATCATATTGTTAAATATCGAGGGCATTTTCTAAATGAGGGTACAGATTATGATAAGGGAAATCATTTTCAAATAGAAAATAATTTTAATACAATTAATGAACTATTAGCAGAGGCAAGAGTAAAATTTGAGGATAATGAGGATTACTTTGAAGAAATTCAAATGGATAATAATTTTTTAAATGAATTAGAAAATATATTTTTAAAAGTCTCTACTAAAAATGATCAAAAGTTAAAACTCAAGCAATTATTTGGAGTCGAAAAAAAGACATTTGTTAATGAATTTGTAATACAACTGTTAGTGGGAAGTTCTGTAAATATAAGTAAGTTGACGCTTTTACAAGAACAACATTATGAAAAGTGTGAAATTGATTTAGAAAATGAAGAATTATTAGAAAAAATAGAAACTTCAAAAAAATTGGTAGTAGATTTAGCACAATTACTAGATGCTGCATTACTTTTAAAAGAAATTAGGGATACATATTATTTATTAGAACTTATTGGTGAAAGTAACTATCTTAGTGAGGCTATGGTAAAGCAGTACGATAAACATCAAGAAGATTTAAAAAAATTGAAATTCTTTTTTAAAAATTATCTACCACAATCTTATAATGAATGCTTTAGAAAGTATGATAAAAAATTATATAATTATCCACATTATATTGGTATGAATTCTACTAAAAAACAATTAGTCAGATTTTCTCATTGTGCAAGAGACGAATTTTATGATTATTTAAAAAAACAGTTAAAAAAGGTTGATAAAGAAGAAGCAGTGGAGTTGAAGAACGAAATTTTAAAAAGTATAGAACAGGGAACCTATTTATTAAGACAAAATTCTGGGCATAATACAGTTATTCCAATGCAACTGAATTTAATAGAATTAAAAAAAATATTGAATAATCAAGCCAAATACTATCCATTTTTATTGGTTAAAGATGGCGAATACACTAGAATTGAAAGAATAGTTTCTATTTTTAAATATCATTTACCATATTATGTGGGGCCATTAAATAATAAATCTCCATATAGTTGGGTAAAAAGAACGAATGAAAAAATTACTCCTTGGAATTATGAAAGGGTTATTGATCTTGATACTACCGCAAAACAGTTTATTGAAAAAATGCAAAACAAATGTACTTATCTACATGGGGATAATGATTATTGTTTACCTAAAAAATCTTTATTATTTTCTGAATATAATTGTTTACAGTACTTGAATCGTTTGAGAATAAATGGTCAATTGATTGATAAGAAAATAAAAGAAGATTTGTACAATAATATTTTCTTAAAATATAATAAACCTACGCGAAAAAAAATAGAAGAGTATTTAAAAGCTAATTATAATTACGAATCAACTAGTTTTACTTCCAAAATAGAAGAAATTACATGCGATATGACTTCTTATATAAAATTTAAGGAAATATTTGGAGATGAGTTTTACCAAAATAAAGATACAATTGAAGAAATAATAAAAGATATCACTATATTTGAAGATAAAAAAATATTAGAAAAAAGATTAAGAGAGATATACTATTTAGATAATGAAAAGGTTGAAAAAATAAAACAACTAAATTATAAAGGTTATGCAACCATCAGTAAAAAATTATTAGCAGAATTAGTCTCTATTAATGAGAGTACAGGAGAAGTTTATGGTCCTATTATTCAAATTATGAGAGATACCAATTTAAATTTACAACAAATTCTTTTTGATGATAAGTACAATTTTATAAAAATTATTGATGAATATAATAAAAATCAAATGAAGGGTGAAGAGGAAGGGATAAGTGAATTCATTGATAATCATATTTATGTTTCGCCAATTATGAAACGACCTTTAATACAAACATACAAATTAATTGATGAAATTGAAACAATTTTAAAACAAAAGATAGATTATTATTGTATAGAGTGTACACGTACTAACAAAGCTATTAAAAAAACAACTTCATCTAGATATAAACAATTAAAAGAATTTTATAATGAATGTCAGAAGCAAGCTGACCTTTTAAATAAATTTCATATAAATGTTAATAAATTAAGTGTATCTTTAGAAAAATATAAAGATAGATTACGCCAAGAAAAAGTATACCTATATTTTACCCAATTAGGTAAAAGTCTATATACTTTAGAGGATATTGATTTAGAGAAATTAAGTGGAAAAACTTATGATGTAGATCATATTTATCCCCAATCTTTAATTAAAGACGATTCATTGAGCAATAAAGTTTTAGTTGAATCGCACATCAATCAATATATAAAAAAGGATGAATTCATTTGTAACATTCCTAATTTTTTACCTAAAAATGCTGATAGATTTTATACCAAATTATTAGAATTAAAATTAATCACTAAAGAAAAATTTAGAAGATTAACTCAAAAAGAAATTAAACCAGAAGAATTAAATGGTTTTGTAAATCGGCAACTTGTAGTAACTAATCAAGCGGTTAAAGGACTGATAGAGACATTAAAGTTATACAAGCAAATTGATGAAAGTCATATTATTTATTCAAAAGCAGAAAATATATCAGATTTTAGGCAAAATTATGATTTACTAAAATCTCGTACAGTAAACAATTATCATCATGCACATGATGCATATTTAAATGCAGTAATTGGGATGGCCTTAAATAAGTACTATAAAGTATATCATTTTAATAATCAATATGATTTAGAAAAAATGAAAAATAATAGTTGTAGTATTAATCCAGAGATTATTCTATCAAAAGATCGCATTGTTAAAGATAGAGTTATTTGGAAAAAGGAAGAAACATTAAAATTAATAAGAAAAAATTTGCAACAAAGATTTGATATTCATGAAACAATTCGTTCTTATTGTTCGAATAAAATGTTTGCAAAGACTTCAATTATTCAAAATGGTACAGTTCCAATTAAAACTAAGGATAAGCGATGCAATTTAGAAAAATATGGTGGAATAACATCATATGCATATAGTAAATATTGTATTGTGGAATTGATAGATAAAAACCAAAAAAAGAGTTATATATTAGAAGCCATTCCTAAAGTTTTTGAAAATTCCATTGAAAAATATATTCATCAAATTATAAATTCAGAAGAATATATATCATTCAAAATTGTTCATAATTGTATAAAAACCAATGCTATTATAATGGATGAAAAAAAGAAATATTGTATAACTGGAAAAAGTAACAATGTTTATGGTATAAAAAATATGTTGGATAGAAATTTTTCCTACCGCTTTGTAAAGATTATAAAAAATATAGATAAATATAATAACCAAGTCCAAATGGAAATACCGATGGAAAAAATGGAAGATAAAATTATTGTTTCTACATCTAGTAATAAAAAAGCGGATATAATGATATCAACAGATGATTGTATATATGTTTTAGATGAAATAAAAAAAGCATACTCAAAAAGCATATACTCCTATAAAATAATTGAGAAAATAGTGAATAAATTAAATAGTATAACAAAGTTAACTATAAAAGAGTATATTCAACTAATCACTGAACTATTAAAACTTTTGAAAACGAATACTAGGGAAACAGCTGACTTGAGAATAATTGATATGAAAGAAAAAACGGGATTATTGACTATGGGAAAGACATTGAAACCTGGTATGAAATTTGTTAGTGAATCAATTACTGGGTATTATTGCAAAATTTTATTTGAGGTGCCTAGTGGGGTTTAGAAATATTATAATTAATGAAAGATGTAAATTAGAGTACTCATTAAACTATCTCATTTGTAGACGTGGAACAGAAGAAAAAAGAGTTCTTCTTGATGAAATAAAACTAATAGTTATTTTGTCTACTCAAGTCTCTATTACCACAAGCCTAGTGTGTATGTTATCTCAAAGTAAAATTAAGCTTATTTTTTGTAACGAACAATACAATCCAGAATGTGAGTTAACGCCATATGAAAATAACTATTATGCTTATAGAAAAATCAAAGAACAAATTCGATTTGTTCAAGAAAATAAAGGATATCTTTGGAAAAAAATTGTACAAAAAAAGATAGAAAATCAAGCAAAGAACTTACTTTATAAAAACTATAAAGAAGAATATAATTTATTGATAAAATATCAAGGTGAAGTAAAGGATGCTGATCAAACAAACCGAGAAGGACATAGTGCAAAAGTTTATTTCAATACTTTATTTGGGATAGATTTTAGTAGAAATAAAGATATTTTGATTAATAAATATTTAAATTATGGTTATTCAATTGTTTTATCAGCCATTAATAGAGAAATTAGAGCATTGGGGTATTTGACTGAATTAGGGATACACCATATAGGTGAGTCTAATCCGTTTAATTTATCATGTGATCTGATTGAACCTATTCGACCATTGATAGATAGTTATATTATTAAAGGATATATTAATGAAGAAAATTTCAAATTTCGTTTTATAGAAATGTTATCATCTTATGTACAATATAATGGAAAAAAAATATTTTTAGACAATGCAATTCATTTATATGTCATTGATTTAATTAATTATATGAAAGAGCATAATGAATTGGATTTAAAATTTATTGAGTATGAGTTATAGATTTATGCGTTCCATACTATTTTTTGATTTGCCAACAATCACAACTATTGACCAAAAAAATTATAGAAAATTTGTAAAGGAAATAAAAAAAATGGGATTTTATATGATACAAGAATCGGTTTATGTTAAAATGTCAATAGATTATCAAGTGATGGAATCAATAGTCAATAAACTAAAAAGCATAGTACCTTCTAGAGGAAATGTTATGGTTCTTAATATTACAGAAAAACAATTTTCTCAATTAAAAATTTTAGTGGGAGATACCAAAACCGATGTTGTTACAACGGATGAAAGGACATTAGTTTTATAATGAAGAAGATATTTATAAAACCACTAAATAAATTAATAGAATTAAATGAACCAATCATTCAATTATTATTTGATGATGTGATTGTTTATAGAAGTTTTATTTTTTCATTAGAAGAATATGTAATATATAGTATTGACAACGATGTAAAAGAATTTAATAAACATATTCTAAAAATTATGAATCCATTCCATTTAGAATTAAATGATAAAAAAGTATTAAATTTATTATATAAAAAAATTAATAATACCTTAAATGAAAATCAAAGGCAAAAAATAGCACTCATTGAATCAGAAATTTTAAATATTTTAGAAGATATTTGTCTAGAAAGTGAATTGAAAATGACTTATGAAAACAACTTTAGCATAATAAATCTACTGAATATTTTCCGAGTTTCAATTTGTGAGACTGAATGTAAGAATTATCTTGAAAATCTAGTAACATATATTAAAGTAAATTTAGAAATTAATGATTATAGTATAATAATATCAAATGGATTAACCAAAATATTATCGAATCAGGAATTAGCTCTTTTAAAAAAGGAATTATCATTATTATCAATTACTATAATTGACTTAGAATTAAATAGTATAGAAAATGAAAAAAAGGGAACAAATTTAATGATAGATTCTGATTGGTGTTTATTTTGATTGATATAGCATATAGGACTAGCAGACCGCAAATATTGGATTTGAGGTTTGCTAGGTATGCTAAATATGATAATTACTATACTAGACCTAACAAATAATCAGTAGATACATGTTTGCTAGGTATGCTAAATATGATAATTACTATACACAGATTAATACCTGATTGGTTGAACATGTAGTTTGCTAGGTATGCTAAATATGATAATTACTATACAGGAATGTAAACCATGCTTGCTGCAACTGTGTTTGCTAGGTATGCTAAATATGATAATTACTATACGACTGCACCATTTTACTTTAACAAAATGGAGTTTGCTAGGTATGCTAAATATGATAATTACTATACAACGAAAGTTATCTTATTATGGAAGAGCCAGTTTGCTAGGTATGCTAAATATGATAATTACTATACCGCAACAGAATATGCGCTCACAAGACATATGTTTGCTAGGTATGCTAAATATGATAATTACTATACGGTAACTCTGAATTTGTAGGATACGAATTAGTTTGCTAGGTATGCTAAATATGATAATTACTATACTTTAACAAATCAAGGGAGATTAGATTTACCGTTTGCTAGGTATGCTAAATATGATAATTACTATACTTGGTTAAAGATATGGATAATCAAGAAGATCAAAATAAATTTAATTTGTACAATATAATTGCTTCTATGACAAGAGAATGTGCATTTAGTAATAAAATTATAATAGTAGATTGTGGAGGATATTATTACTCTAATATTAGTATGATTCTAGAAGAATTATTTGCAAATTATTTAACTTTAAAACTAATGAATGCTGATAAATAGTTACAGGCATTCAAAGAGGCATTTCCACACACTTATGATTCTTTAGAAAGATTGAAAGGAGAAGCATTAAAAATGCTAAAAGAAAAAAATGGATGAAGAAAAATTAGCTGATTTACTTGAAAAACTATTTAATTTATATCTCTCATACACTGAAAAATATGGTTTTTTTGGAGGATTGATCGATTTTTTTGATTTGATAAGTGAAAAAAATTTAGACAAAAAAATTAATGCATTTGAAAAATGTATTAAAGAAAACATAACTTTAGAAAAACTTGAATTAAGCGAAACAGAATTAAGAGAAGTGTTGGAAAAATATCCAACAACAAAAATATGGGATTAAAGAACGCAAAATAAGCATTCTTTTCTTTTTGTCCTAAACACGACATTAAACTGTTTCGAATAGGTATCCTTTTTGGCTTATCCGTGCTTTCTAAATGACAATAGACATACTATAGAGTCCTTTATTCAATCTAATTCCTTAGTGAACACGTATAAAATCAATTATTAAATATTTTTAAAATCAATGCTAGACAAAGATAAAAAAGAGGAGAGAAAGAATGTTATTGATTGATAGGCACATTGAATATAGATTTCATTATTTGGCTATAAATAGTAAGTATAATAAAAATAGAAGTAAACTATAGATAAGTTTACTTCTATTTTTTAATGCAAAAATTTTATTGTTTGTTTCTCATATGAGGGAATAATAAAACATCACGAATGGTATCAGTGCCTGTAAGTAACATGACCAAGCGATCAATTCCAATTCCAATTCCACCAGTTGGTGGCATGCCATATTCTAATGCCTCGACAAAGTCATAATCCATATCAGTAGCTTCATCGTTACCTAGTTCACGTTCTTTGAGTTGGTTAAGGAAACGTTCTTTTTGATCAATTGGATCATTTAACTCTGTATAAGCATTGGCATATTCTTTCCCGTTAATGAACAATTCAAAGCGATCAGTAAAGCGTGGATTTTCTGGATTCTTTTTAGTCAGTGGACTAATCTCAATAGGATGACCATACAAAATAGTAGGTTGAATCAATGTTTTTTCCACAAATTCTTCAAAGAATAAATTGATAATATGGCCTACAGATTGTTGATGCTTAGGCACTTCAATGTGATGTTCCTTAGCAAGACGCATTGCTTCTTCTAAATCCGTAATTTGCCAAAAATCAATGCCTGTTTGTTCTTTGATAGCGTCAACCATATGGACTCTTCTAAATGGAGCTTGTAAAGAAATGGTATTGCCACAATAGGTAATCTCAGTTGTACCTATTACATCTTTGGCTAGTGTTTCAATCAATCCTTCTACAAGTGCCATCATATCAGATAAATCACCATAAGCAAGGTAAGCCTCAACTGTGGTAAATTCTGGGTTATGGGTTGCATCCATTCCTTCATTTCTAAATAAACGACCAATTTCATAAACGGCTTCCATACCCCCTACAATCAATCGTTTCAAATGCAGTTCAGTGGCAATTCTTAAATAGAAATTCATATCCAAGGCATTGTGATAAGTCACAAAAGGTCTTGCGGCAGCACCACCTAAAATAGGGTTTAGAACGGGTGTTTCTACTTCTACATACCCTTTACTATCTAAATAATGTTGGATACCACGAATAATTTGTGGTCTAGTAAAAGCAATACGACGAGCATCATCATTCATAATTAAATCCAAATACCGTCTCCTTCTTGCTTCTTCTTTATCTTGCAAACCATGGAATTTTTCAGGAAGAGGTTTTAATGCTTTGGTCAAATGCGTATATACATTTGCCCGTACACTCAATTCTCCTGTTTGTGTTTTCATGACTTCTCCTTCAATACCAACAATATCACCAATATCAGCTACTTTATAAAGTTCATATTGGCTATCACCCAAAGCATCATATCTTAAGAAGATTTGAATTTGACCAAAACGGTCTTGAATATGCATAAAGCCAATCTTACCTTGACGACGTTTGGTCATAATTCGTCCAGCTAGTTTAACTATAATATGCATATCTTCTAGTTGTTCTTTGGTATAAGATAGATATTGATCTTTGATAGATTTAGAACTTGCATTTCGTTCAAAACGACTACCAAATGGATCGATACCTTTTTCTTTTAATTCTTGCATCTTATTACGGCGAACGATTTCTTGTTCGGTTAGACGTATATCTTCCATTTTTTCCTCCGATATAACTATAGTTTTTTCATTATATGTATTATAACACACTTTCAAAAAAATAACCAAATATTTACATACAATCAAAAAATAATCATAAAAAAGAAAACATGTGAATAGGATATTTTAGGAGTGATGAAAGTGAATTATGATCAAACTACGGCAATTAGCGGTCAAAATATTATTTTAAAAGACCGGAAACGATTAGAAATATCGGGTATTAAAAAAGTAGAAAGTCTTAATAGTGAAGAATTTCTCATTGATACCAAATTGGGTTTATTACTAGTAAAAGGTCAAGAATTAGAAATGCAACAGTTAGATATGGATAAAGGTAACCTTTGGATTGTTGGATTGGTAAGTGCTATTGAATATGTAGAAGCACCAACAAAAAAGGAAAAGACAAACTTTTTTGGTAAAGTATTCAAATAGCCTATGAATTTATATCCCCTAAAAGAAGAAGTATATCTCATGTTGTATTTGATAGCATATGGGATATATCTTTTTGCTACGCTTGATATGATAGAAGAATGTGTGAAACGAATCCACAAAAAGTGGATAAAAGTGATTCTTCAAGTAGTGTATTGGGTAGCACAGTGTTATATTACATATATATTTAGTTATCGGTTATTAGATGGATATTTACCGATTTATTTTATTTTGTTTATTCTAGCAGGATATATGCTTTACCGGTATGTATTCAAAAGCGTATTTGTCAAAACCTTAAGCGTTTTATTCCGAGTCATCAAGAAGATATGTGCATTTCTCAAAAAAGTCATACAGCCTTTTATCTATTCGAAACCAGTTGTACAAGGAATGAAAAAAGGGTATAGACATTATAAGAAAATTATCAAAGAGACTTGCTCAAGTATAACAAAAAGAAAAAAGAAAGAAAAAAAAGAGAAAAAAGAAGAAATTTTATAAATATACTTTCCAAAAAATGCCAATATATGTTATAATATAGTTAAATATAGCATATGGAGGGACATTATGAGAAAATATTCAATTGGTCTTGACTTAGGTATTAATAATGTAGGTTGGGCAATATATGATTTGGATGAACAACAAATTATCGATAAAGGTGTTGTTCGCTATGAAAAAGCATCAGCTGCACAAGATAGAAGAAAAGTTCGGGGTAGTAGAAGACTTACAAAAAGAAGACGTCATCGTGTAGAGCGATTAGCTCAATACTTATATCAAATTGGCTTTTGGACCCAAAGAAGTTATGAACCTAATTTATTACAAAAAAGAATAAAAGGTTTGAAAGAGGAATTAACAGAACAAGAAATTACCAATATTTTATATTATTTTTCTATTCATAGAGGATATATTCCATTTGATGAAGAAAAGCTAGATCGTGAAGTTCATCAGTGCATAGATGGTGAACTGCCTTGTTTTTATATTCAGTCATACTACGAAAAATATCAGAAGTATCGTGGTCAATGTGAACTCATATTGATGAAAGACAATATGAGAGAATTGGAAACCTTATTGAAAACTCAGAAGCAATACCATTCTAAAATAAATGATGAAGTTATTCAAAACATCATGAATATTGTTCAATCAAAAAGGCAATTTTGGGAAGGACCAGGGGGATCTAAAGACAATCAGTTAACTCCATATGGTAGGTATGCTACCATAGAAGATTTGGAAGAATTGGCAAAAGATCCAACATATCACAAATATTTATATGAAGTATTAATTGGAAAATGTGAGTTATCCATAGATAAAACAGGACATATGAATCCTGTTGCACCAGCGTGCAATTATTTTGCCGAAGCATTTAATTTTTACAATGACTTTATCAATATGAGTGTAAAAGAGCCATCTAAAATGGATGAGGCATTTCAAGACAAAGTCAAAACAAACAATGGTAAATTTACTGAAGAAACTATTGAAGAATTTAAAACCTATATTCTATGCAATAAAACAGTCAATTTTGATAAAATGATACAAAAGGTTCTTGGTTTAAAAGAAGAGGATATCCAAGGATATCGAATAGATAAAAATAGGAAACCAGAATTTACTAAATTTGAATTTTATAAATATGTAAAAGAACAAATGACAAAAAAAGGTCTACATCCTGATTGGTTAGAAGAAAAGGATAGAATTACTTATAATAAGGTAGTATATGTATTAACGGTTGCGCCATCTACTTATGCCATAGAAGATATGCTTATAGATAGAATATCCAATATTTCATTTTCAAAAGCAGAAATTGAAATATTGCAAGAAATTAAAAGAAAGAAAAATGATCAATTAAGATATCATGCCTTATCAGAATCTATACTAAAAAAAGCCTTAAATGACATAAAAAAATATCATTGTGAATTTAACTTTATGCAAATTATGAAGCGTTTAGAATATGAAAAAGAAATGAAAGAATATTTTCAAAATCATTATTCAACAAAAGCTAAAGCACCATTTCTAATGGAAGAGAAGTATATAGATGACATTATTGCCAATCCTCAAGTTAAAAAAACATTGAGAAAGGCAATTAAAGTCATCAATGCAATTATGCAACAACAAAAAGACTATCCAGATACTATTATCGTAGAATCAGCCAAGGAAATGAATGGTAAGGAAGCAAAGCAAAAAATTGAAAAGGAACAAGCCATTTATAGAAAGTTAAATGAAGAAGCGGAAAAGATTTTAATAGAAAACGGATATCCTGTGCAAAGTAAGAATATAGATAAAGTGATTCTTTGGGAAGAAACCAATCACAAATGTGCATATTGTGGAGAAAATATTCCTCTTGCCATGCTATTACAAACAGATATTGAACATATTTTACCGAAGTCAAAAACAATGGATTCTTCTTCGAATAATTTGACTTGTTCTTGCCCAAAGTGTAACACAGAAAAATCAAACCGAACACCTTATGAATACCTATTGAGTCAAAACAAATATCAAAAATTTAAAGATCGCGTTTTAAAAGAGTTTACAAATATGCCTGAGCCAAAAAAGAATAATTTACTATTTGAAGGTAGTATTGATAAATACTCGATTAAATTTATCAATCGTAATTTAAGAGATACGGCATATGGTACAGTTGCTTTAATTGAAGAACTTGAAAAATATAATACGTATTTAGCAGGAAAGATTGGCTATCAAATCAATGTCATTAGTGCTCCAGGACAATTGACGAGTAGAATCAGAAAAAATTTAGAATTATCTATAAAAAATAGGGATTATTTATATCATCATGCGATAGATGCAATGATTTTAGCAGGACTTTGTGATACACCAATAGGACAAGTACTGATTCAATCGCAAAATGATAGTAAATACTGGCTCAGTGTCAATGATAAACAACATTATGAAAGTGTATATCAAATGATTGCGGGAGTACATCTATTATGTGGAAAGCAAATTAAGGCATTTAATGAGGCTTGTGATAATCAACCTTTAGATGACAAAGAAGGATTGCTAAAAAGATCATATGAAGTATTAAAGAACCCTATAAGACAGTTTTCTGATACCAATTATGCGAAGTTCATTAAACGTGGTGATACATATTATCAAATTTGTCAGATTGATAATATTTATAGTTATGATGAAAAAAAGGATAAAAAACTTTTGGATAGGTTATTCAATCCAGATGACCATACAGTTGAATTGTTATGTTACGAAAAAGATAAAACACTCTATCACAAGTTAAAACAAATTTATGATTCTTATCCAGAAGAGGGGAATCCGTTTAGAAAAGAATGTATCTATAAAAATGGTTTAGAAGAAGGGACAGAAAAGTTTGAGTATCTACTTCATGGTATTCATAGAAGTGATGATAAAAAAAGTTCAATTGTTGTAAAATTAAGATATATGCAAAAAGTAAATTATCCGTATTTAAAGCAACAAGTTGGTCCTAAAAAGAAAAATCAATATGGTGAGTTTATCAATATGCCAATGAAGGAGAAAACCAATATAGGACTTACTTCTTTAAGCCAACAATCTACACAAATATTATACGCAATAGAAGATAAAAAGTTTATATTCTTACCAATACCATCTATTTGCTATCAAAATGGTAAATTGAATACAAATCATTCCTATTATACTGAAACTTATAATCGATTAGTAGGAAAGAAAAAAGTTATTGAATTTGCCTCTATTTATTGTGGAGAATGGATTGGTGTGATTAAAAAGAATGGTGAGTATAAAGAGGGAAGATATAGTACTTATAATAAAGCTAATAATAAATTAATATTAGATACAAATGGTTTAAAGAGTGTTCCAGAAACAGGTATTACAGCAAATGATCAAGCCATTATCATTTATACAACAGATATTTTGGGTAATCGTTATGTAAGACTTGACAGTAGAAAAATTTTGTAGTATAATATAGAGGCACTAGACGTAGTGCTTCATACTCAAATTTAACAAAGGTTCCTATTATTACACGTATGTGGAATCCAGGAGAGGGTTAATCCCTCTCTTTTTTTATGATTTAGAAAAGGTGAAAAGGATGGGATGGAGAATTGTTTGTATTGAAGAAGCAATGAGAATCAATTATCAACTAAATAGTATAGGCGTATTACAAAAAGATGAGATTGTATGGATATGTTTAGATGAAATCGATATGATTATTATAGAAACATTAATGTGTAATACATCTATTAAACTTTTATCAGAGATTGCCAAAAAAGGAATATCACTTGTTATATGTGGTGAAAATCATATGCCACTTGGCGTATTACAGGGAATTACTGATAATCAACGTGCCGCAAAATACAATCGTTATCAAATTGAATGGGATAAAGCAGTAAAGCAAGTAGTATGGCAAAAAATTGTGAAGCAAAAGATATTGTTACAAATGGTTGTTTTATATAAGATGAAAAAACTAGAAAAAATAGAGATCCTAAAAGGATATATCGACCAAGTTGAAAAAGGGGATATAACCAATAGAGAAGGTCTAGCCGCAAAAGTATATTTTCATGAATTGTTTGGTCTAGACTTTGTCCGAAAAAGAAATGCAGATGACATCATCAATAGTTCATTAAATTATATTTATCAAATAGCAAGAGCAAAAATTGCACAAGAAATTGTAGCACATGGATATATTTCGTCACTAGGGATATTTCATTGTAGTGAATATAATTATTTTGGGTTAGCTGATGATATCATAGAGGTGTATAGACCCATAATCGATTATTATACAATTCAATTAATAGAAGAAGAGGAGGTAGAATTTATGACATCTATGTTCAAAGAAAAATTATTAAATATTATGTATCAGTATATAAACTTTGGTAAATCCAAACAAAAAATAATCGAATCGATCAGATTGTATGTAATTTCTATTACGGATGCTTTAACTAATTCAACAATAGAAAATATAACGTTCCCCTATTTTGATGATGAAAATTAGTGATTATAGAAAAATGAGAATCATATTATTATTTGATTTACCAAGTATCGAAAAAGATGATATATCTAATAATCAAAAGTTTGTGAAAAAAATTAAAAAAATAGGTTTCTATATGTTACAATTTTCTGTATATGTAAAATCAATGATTAATCAATCAGAATATGAGCGAATTATCAAAAAAGTAAAACAGATTATACCCGATAAAGGAAATATTATCTTAATGAAAATGACAGATAAACAATATAATGATATGATTTATTTAAATGGTGAAAAAAATAAATATGATAATATAGTAGGTTCCAATAACGTTGTTTATTTTAGAGGTGGCAATAATGATTGAGTTAAGGATATTAGATGAACAATTACATATAGATAACTTATATGTAGAAAATATCAATCATATATTAGTATCAAACTACTATTCTTTATATAGTTTTCTCAATACCTTTTTTACAAATGATACAGCTATATTTTTAGGCAATCGTAAAATAGATAATAAAACATCATATATTATTAATCTATTAGATTATGAGAGTATATCTAATCAATTACAATTAAAGAAAGGCACTTTATTATATGACTATTTAATGGAAGAAATATGCGAGAATGTTGAAAATTTTGGAATAGAAGAAGAATTAGAGGCCATTCTTTTTAACCTAGTAAATAAAACCATCGAAAATAAAACTATTGAATATGATATCCATTTTGATATAGACATTATGAAAGTAATCACAAACTATATACAATTTAAAATAGATTTAAGCATAGAGAATTATATTAAAATTATAAAAAAAATAATTACCAATTTAAAAAATAAAAATATGAAAAAATCTATTCTAATTTTTGTAAACAGTCATATATTTGGTAATAGTTTAGACAATTTAGAAAATATAACTATATTCAAATTTTATGATACTGCTTTTCCTAATATTTATATTGGTAGTAAAATCGTCAACATTAATCAAGAATTACTACTTAATCAATTGAGAATCAACTGGCCCTGTGAAATAAGTGATAATTTATTAAGAACATATATTCAAAGTTTTGTTTTAGATATAACTAATCAAATCATTACAACAGAAAATTATCAAAAATATGTAGCGTATATTCTGATATCAAAGGCACTACAAATTCAAATCAATTGTCATTTAGAAATCGTTTCACTAGATTCCATACCAGATTCTTATATAAAATTTATAAATTCGTTGTAAAAATTAAATATATATGATAAAATAGATATGGATTCTAAAACTATTTTATTTTCATAAGTGGGACGCTGCTTATGAAATATTAATTTTTATACGAGAATTTAATATCTAATATCTCATTTTGAGGTTTTAGGATGTTGTTAAATTTGAGTATGATAAAACTATTGTATCTCTAGTTGCTGAAGCACCTTGGTTTTAGGATGTTGTTAAATTTGAGTATGATAAAACCATAATGCTTTTCCTTTAAAATTAATCAACGTTTTAGGATGTTGTTAAATTTGAGTATGATAAAACGCCGAAAAAAAGCTATAGAAGATGTTAATCGTTTTAGGATGTTGTTAAATTTGAGTATGATAAAACATTGCTATTTATTTAATTCGTACCAAATATAGTTTTAGGATGTTGTTAAATTTGAGTATGATAAAACCTGAACGTATTGCATTCATTGACATATTGCGTTTTAGGATGTTGTTAAATTTGAGTATGATAAAACATTTAAACACGAATTAAGAGAAGGTGAATGGTTTTAGGATGTTGTTAAATTTGAGTATGATAAAACCAAAAAAATGTATTACAATGACCCCTTTTGGTTTTAGGATGTTGTTAAATTTGAGTATGATAAAACATAACATTTTTTAAATGTCTGGTAATCAACGTTTTAGGATGTTGTTAAATTTGAGTATGATAAAACTTTCATATTTTGTTTTTTTCCCTTTCTTTAGTTTTAGGATGTTGTTAAATTTGAGTATGATAAAACAATGCTACCTTTTATTTTGCTTTTTAGGGCGTTTTAGGATGTTGTTAAATTTGAGTATGATAAAACTTTCCATTCAAAATACTTAGTACTTCTTCAGTTTTAGGATGTTGTTAAATTTGAGTATGATAAAACGTTAATAATGCCAATAAGCAATTTATTGACGTTTTAGGATGTTGTTAAATTTGAGTATGATAAAACCGTCTAAACTCATTGTCTTATAGTGTTCCTGTTTTAGGATGTTGTTAAATTTGAGTATGATAAAACAAAAATTGACAAGTGTGATATAATAAAGCAGTTTTAGGATGTTGTTAAATTTGAGTATGATAAAACATTACCCCGATAATATTGTCGACAGAAATAGTTTTAGGATGTTGTTAAATTTGAGTATGATAAAACGAGAGGGGTTTGTTTTCGATGAAAAAAAATGTTTTAGGATGTTGTTAAATTTGAGTATGATAAAACATAGCTTTTTCTATTTCATTGAAATTCATAGTTTTAGGATGTTGTTAAATTTGAGTATGATAAAACTCATTATTATGAAGTAAGCGTCTACTTTATGTTTTAGGATGTTGTTAAATTTGAGTATGATAAAACATTTAAATCAGTAATTGGTTCTGATGGAACGTTTTAGGATGTTGTTAAATTTGAGTATGATAAAACAATTTGGAAAGAAACGAATGAAATCTTTCAGTTTTAGGATGTTGTTAAATTTGAGTATGATAAAACAATCCGCTACAGGCGAATCAGGTTCAACACGTTTTAGGATGTTGTTAAATTTGAGTATGATAAAACCATCATATCGCTGTTTCTATCTTTTAAATAGTTTTAGGATGTTGTTAAATTTGAGTATGATAAAACCAATTTTAATCATTGAAAAATAAGCAATCATGTTTTAGGATGTTGTTAAATTTGAGTATGATAAAACAATGATGCCATATATTTGCGGTAATCTTGGGTTTTAGGATGTTGTTAAATTTGAGTATGATAAAACTCTTCTGAATACCAACCAGTCCAGCTCATAGTTTTAGGATGTTGTTAAATTTGAGTATGATAA
>CATLBQ010000015.1 GCA_949879765.1 uncultured Bacilli bacterium | reverse complement strand
GAATATGAAGGATGGACAGGAACCTATAATGGTGAAACCTATTATGTTACTTACATGGCACCATGGGGAGATGCACCAGCTCAAGTACGTATCATGAATAGCAATTTTACACTGAATGTGACTTGTGATGTAGTGAAAGAAGAAACACCAACAGAAATTCAAATTCCTGCAGCATGGGTAGGTACATATCAAAAGGAATCGAATGGTCAAACATATGTACTTGTAATTACAGAAAATCAAATTACATTAAACGGCATAGAATATGTTATTACCGCATATGATTCATATCAAGGTTTTACAGGCACTTATAATGGAGAAGAATATTTCTTATCCAATTCATCTTATGATGATGGCGTATTTATTCCTGCTTTTATGAATTCTGATTATTCATTTTATATCTTATTTTCTTAATGAAAAAAACACTAAATGTAGATTACATTTAGTGTTTTTCTAATTGTATAAGAAAAGTTCTAGTGAGTAGACTAGTTCCACATCCAAATAAGATGCCCGTGATATATCGCATCAGATTAGGGCTATCAATTTGAAAAAAGTACACTTTTATGCCATCTACTACTAGTGGTATCATCAATATGATACTGAGTATCGCCCACATATAAAAAGGATGTTTCTTCAGCGTGTTGGTGATTTTTGGCATAAATAATAACAAGATACCAATGAAAAAGGAGCATCCCATACTAGTACAACGGATACAAAGCGGAAAGACAAAATCACCAATTTGAATGGCACGATTGATATTTCTATTGCATAAGGGAACTTTGCCCCATAAATCTGTTGTAAATGCTACATGTGGAAAGGCATGATTCCAAATGAAAAAGAATAAGAAGATAGCCAAAAAAGAGAATAAAATACCAGATATAACAATAACTGGTATTTTCCGTTGAAAAGTATTTGGTTTCATTGTAGAGAACCATTGGCACCCATTGCGGCAACAATAACTGCACAACAAATACCGAATAAGATATTCAAAATCACACTAATCAAAGCAGCTATTCCACAACCCTTTGCTTTTTTGGGTGATTCTTTATTCCACACGCAGAATAAAATCAAACCTACAATAGGAAAGAAAAAAGAAAGGATGGCAAAGCCAAAATTAAATGCATCGTCAGATTGTACTTGATGAGAATTATAGTTTTGACTATAATCTGATGAAGAGGCATTAGATTGATAATTGTATTGAGCATATGGATTGTCTTCTACCACAACTTCTTCTAATTTTTCCCCACAATAAGGACAAAACTTGGTTTCATCATCTACTTGGGCATTACAATGTTTACATTTTTTCATTTTATCACCTCGAAACGAATATATATATATCCACATTATATCATAAAAAAGAAAAAGACACAAGCGAAATTGTGTCTTATTTTATTTATTTGATGAAAAACACCCAAACAAAGAAGAAAATAATATAAGCGAATACACCCAAAAGAGCAGCCCAACCACTCATATCAGAAGTTCTAGTATGTTTTTGTTTCCAAACCAAGTACAATACATAACCGACTACAGGACAAAGAAAACTGACTACAGCAAATAACCATCTCAAACTATCAATTGGATCAGTAGATTGAGTAGGGGTTACTTGTACTTGATTTTCTTGTTGTTTAGTGTCTTTTTGCATATTTTTTTCTTTCATAACGCCACCTCTTAAATGTATTATATCATAAATTGAAAAAAATGCAAACCATTAGCAATCACTACCATTTTGAATGCTTCAAGATTTGCAATTTTATTGATATGTGTTATAATGAAATAGAAATTTAAAATCAGATGATAGACAAAACAAGCAATAATAAGAGGAAATACAAGTATGAGTTTACAAATTGGTCATGTCAAATTAAAGAATAACATCATTTTAGCACCTATGGCAGGGGTTACCAATTCTACCTATAGACAGATTTGTTTAGAGCATCAAGCAGGGTTAGTTTGTACAGAGATGATTAGTGATAAAGGATTGGCCTATGAGAATACCAAAACTTTACAAATGATTCAAATTGCTCCTAGTGAACACCCCGTCTCTATGCAGATTTTTGGTTCCGATTATCAATCGATTACCGCTTCCGCAAAACAAATGATAAGTCGTTCTCCTATTGATATTTTGGATGTCAATATGGGATGCCCAGTCAATAAAGTCGTTAAAAGTGGAGCAGGTAGCGCACTGCTTAAAAACCCACAAAAAATATATGATATCATCAAAAGTTTGAAAGATCATATTGATATTCCTGTAACGATTAAAATCAGGGCGGGTTGGGATGCCCATTCCATTTGTTGTGGGGAAGTAGCAAAACTAGCCACACAAGCAGGAGTAGATGCCATTGCTATTCATGGGAGAACGAGATCTAGTTTGTATACAGGAGCAGTCAATTTAGACTACATCCGGCAAGTAAGAGAAGCAACAGCTATTCCTGTCATTGGAAATGGAGATGTAAAGGATATTCCTACCCTTCAAAAGATGCTTGAAACAGGAGTAGATGGGGTCATGATTGGACGAGCTGCCCTAGGAAATCCCTTCATTTTTGATCAAATGGCCTCTTATATGAATGATCAAATCATCATCGAAAAACCAACACGGCCAGTTGTCATTGCGACACTATTAGATCACGCTAGAAGACTCATTCTTGAAAAGGGGGAGCATATTGCTATGATTGAGATGCGAAGTCATGCGGGGTGGTATTTAAAATTAATTCCAGGCACAAAGGCATATAAAAGCAGTATTGTCAGTGTCAAGTCTTATTCAGAATTAGAAAAAATATGTCAAGTGATATTACATGAATCATAATATAAAGTAGAGCAAGAAAAGGAGAAGGTAAGATGGCAAGAAGAAAAAAACATAGCACCATTCGGAGAATCATTCAATTGCCAGTGGGCATTTTATTGTTGCTTTTGATTGGAGCAGCCTTATATTTTGGCTATCCATATTATAAACCTTATATCGAGCAATGTCGTCCTCAACATCCAGGAAACGAGATTGTTAGTGGCGATTTATCGATTCATTTTTTAGAAGTAGGCAATCAGTATACGGGAGATGCAGTTTATATTAAAGCAGGAGAAACGGATGTTTTGATTGATGCAGGATCACGTAAATCCAGTGCAGAAACGATTACAACGTATTTAAAAAATTATGTTGTAGATAATACATTAGAGTATGTCATTGCGACACATGGTCATCAAGATCATATTGCGGGATTTGTAGGAACAACAAAAGTACAAGGTATTTTTGAGGCATTTGAGTGCGAAACGATTATTGATTTTCCAAAAACCAATGCGAAAACAGCCCTTATTTCTGAGTATTATGACAAACGCCAAGCAGAAATCGAAGCAGGAGCAAAACACTATAGTGCATTAGAATGTTATCAAAATGAAAATGGTGCTCAAAGATCCTATACCCTTAGTGAGGGCATCGAACTAGAAATCTTATATAATTATTATTATGAAAATGAGTCTAGTGATGAAAACAATTATTCGGTATGCGTTATGATTCATCAAGGAAGCAAGCACTTCTTATTTACAGGCGATTTAGAAAAAGAAGGAGAAAAATATTTAATTGAGTATAATGATTTACCCGAAGTAGAGGTATTTAAAGCGGGACATCATGGTTCACCAACTTCTACAACAGATGCCTTACTTGCGATAATCCAACCAAAAATCATTTGTGTTTGTTGCTGTGCAGGTTCTGATGAATACACCAAGAATACTTTGAATCAATTTCCGTCACAAGATTTTACTTCACGGGTTTGCCGGTATACTGATCAAATTTATGTGACGACACTAGCAACTGAAAACGGATATACTTCTTATAATGGGAATATTGTGATTACATCGAACAAAGAAGGAACAAAGGTCAATTGCTCGCATCACAATGTCATCTTCAAAGATACAGAGTGGTTTGAACAATACCGAAAATGGGAATAAAAAACAAGGAAAGGATAACCTTTCCTTGTTTTTTACTTTCCTTGTTCATATTGCATATAGCGTTGATATAAGAGTTTACTCATCGTACATGTCAAAAGAATTCCCTCATTTTCATAAGAAGAATCATGTACATGAGCTTTTTCTTTAAGAATGGAAAAAATTTCTCCATTGGCATAAGGAATCAATAATTTGCAAGTTACTTGATCTGAAAAAAGCGTTTGTTGAATATAGTCAATAAGCTCATCAAAACCTGTATGTGCAGTGTTTGAAATTAAAATGAAGTCAGTATCTACTTGAGGCAAAAATAAAGGATTCTTGACAAGATCTGCTTTACAAAAGGCATAGACAAGCGGAATATCTTTTACGCCAATTTCAGTTAAAACCTGATTAGTGGTTGCTATTTGCATAGAAGCATAAGGACTTGCGGCATCTACGACATGGACAATCAAATGAGCCTCCTTGATTTCTTCTAAAGTGGATTTAAAAGATTCAATCAAGTGATGGGGAAGATGACTGACAAAACCAACGGTATCAGTAATTAAAAACTCTTGGTTGGTAGGAAGTTTAATGAGTCTTGTTGCGGTTTCAAGGGTGGCAAATAACATATTTTTGGCAAACACCTTTTTTTCTTCATCACGATGAAACAAGTCCAATAAACTATTGATAGTGGTTGATTTTCCGGCATTCGTATATCCAACAAAAGCAACTGTTTTGGTATCACTGGCTTTTCTTAATTTTCTTGCGGTTTGTCTACTGAAGACAACTTGCTTTAATTCTTCAGTCGCTTTTTGGATTCTTCTTTCAATATGTCGTTTGTCTTCTTCTAGTTTGGTTTCTCCACTACCCCGTCTAGCACCAGCGCCACCTGCACCACCACCACCAGTTCTAGATAAACGGGTATAAGAACCAATGAGTCTAGGGACCATATATTTTAAATTGGCAATTTCTACTTGTAACATAGCTTCTTTTGTTCGAGCACGTAGTTCAAAAATTTCTAAAATCAGCATAGTACGATCAATGACTTCACAATCTAAAACCGCTTCAATATTTTTAAGCTGAACAGGAGATAACTCATCTAGGAAGACAACTAGATTCGCATGACATATATCAATTTGTTGTTTAATTTCTAACAATTTACCACTACCTACATAGGTTTTACTGATGGGGTGATCTAGGTTTTGCGTTATCGTATCAACTATTTCAATATCTCTTGCTTCACATAGACCAGCTAGTTCATGCATTTGATAATCAAAGTCTTCGTCAGTTCCTAGGGGAATACCCACCAATATGGCTTTTGTTGTTTCAATGGGTTCATTCATATAACCACCTCTTTTCTCATTATCATTGTATCATAATCTCATTCAAAAGTAAATCAGGTAGCAAAACTAAAAAAAGTCTATCTTGATGTTGCCTTGCATATAATAAAATGCAAGCAAAAGTTAAGGAGGAATTCATGTTTGAGGCTTTTAGTACGAATGCGATTCAAATGATTGATGAGGCATTAAAGATAGCGAAACTTTTAGGCAAAAAATGGGTTGGCAGTGAACACCTTCTACTCGCCATGTATCAAACAAAAGACAGCATTTGTCACTTTTTATTAGAAGAAAAAAATATTCAATATGAGGATTTATTACATGCAGTTGAGAAATTGGTCATTTTAAGAAAAACAGATCATCAAGATATAACATATACAAAAAAATTTCAAGAAATCATTTTATTTTCAGAAAATTTAGCAACAGATTTAAATAGTGATTATGTATATGATGAACATATTTTCTATGTGATGCTCAAGGAATATGATTCGGTTGCCTGTATTGTGTTAGAAAAACTAGGTTTAGTTTTAGATGAACTCACAGAAAGTATAGAAGAAATCTTTGGCTTTTTTGAACAAAAAGGACTGACCAAAGAAATGGCACCATATCCATTTTTAATCCATCTTTCTTCCACAACCAAAATTCACCCTTTTGTGTCTAGAAGTAATTATGTAGAAAAGATACAATTTATTTTGTCCAAAAAGCAAAAAAATAATCCGTTACTAATAGGAAATGCAGGAGTAGGAAAAACAGCCATTGTAGAAGGATTATCGGAAATTTTACAAACCGATATTTATCAACTGGATTTAGGGGGCATTGTTTCTGGAACCAAATATCGTGGTGAATTAGAAGAAAAGTTAACCAAAGCCATGGAGTATATTAAAAAGAAAAAGGCAATTTTATTTATTGATGAAATTCACAATATTGTAGGGGCAGGTTCTAATGATGGTTCGTTAGATATAGCCAATATTTTAAAACCTTATTTATCTCGTTCAGATATGAAATTAATTGGAGCTACAACATTAGATGAATATTATCATTATATTGATAAGGATAAAGCACTTTCTAGGCGGTTTCAAAATGTCTTTATTGATGAACCAACAGAAGAAGAAACCTATCATATTTTAAAAGAAATCAAGGGGAGTTATGAAACCTATCATCATGTAAAATATACGAATAAAGATATCCAAACCATCATCCAAAAAAGTAAAAGCTATTTGGTTAATCGCAATTTTCCAGATAAGGCTATTGATGTGATGGATGAGGTCGGAGCTAGGAAAAAATCAAGTGATAAAAATATCCAATCATTGATAGATGATACCATTGAGGATATGACTTCTATTCATCATTTGACGTTAACTGAATTAAAAAAGGCAAAATTAAATTATCCTGAATTGAAAAAAAACTATGTAGCATTCATTGAAAAAAGTAAATGGAAATTACAGACAAATAACATTGCTGTAGTAGAAGTAGAGTCAGATTTTGCACCTCAAGATTTAATGACAGATTTAATGAAATTATTTCATTTTAAAACGGAAATGTATCTAGAAGTAGATTTAGAAACGTATCAAGATCCCATTATGATCAATAACCTAATCGGTTCAGTGAAGGGGTATGTAGGATATGAACAAGGGGGACTTTTGTCCGAACACTTGATTCGCTATCCGATGGCATTTGTTTATTTTAGGCATTTTGACCAAGCACATATGTCTATTCAACAATTTTTATATCAATTGTTCAAAAAAGAAACATTTTTGGATAATAAGGGAAGGACCATTTATTTAACCAATACTATTTTTGCTATAGAGGGAAGACAAAATCATCACCAACCAACGGGATTTATTCATTCTGCTCATCATGCATCCCTATTCCAATTTCCTCGGTTGAAAACCTTACCTACTGTAAATCATGAGCATTCATCTCTTCCATTGTTTCAAAAACAATCTATCCAAATCGTCAACTTTCAAGATATTCCGCAGCATAAAAAAGAAGAGGTCTTTTGTGAGAGTTTACTGCTGGAAAAAGGGAAGTATTATTACAATCCACAAACAGGCCAATTAGAAACAAGAAATAAAACAAGATAAGTAACTAGTTCGAATAGTTACTTTTTTTCCATTTTCCTTTGATAAAATAAATAAAAGTGATATAATAGATAATAAAGTGGCTGATAATACACAATTGCTAGTGAGGTTGAAAATATGAAAATCAAAAATGACAATAGATACTATATTCGTTCAAGTAATATGCATTTGATTAATATTTTAGAAGATGATTACTATATCGAACTAGGTGCCATAGATATGAAGATGATGAATAAAATCATCAAGGGAGAAAAAGTCAATCTACAAGATTTGATGAACTTTGAAATCCTTAGTGAAGGTAGTGGTATGATTACGGGAGATGTGTTGTGTGATTACTATTATCAACTCAATTATTTGATCAATTTGCGACTTAAAAATTCCTCATATAAATTTTTATTGACTGCAGGTGTAATCAAGTATTATGATCAATCATCTTGTGAAAAATATGCACCACTTGTGCTTATCCCTTTTGATTTTGATTACCAAAGTTTTGAAATTGTGGCAAGCAGTGCACCCATGATCAATACGAAAATTATCAAAGAATTGGCAGTATTGTATTTTCGAGATATCGAAAAAGACAAAACCAATTCAGTGGATTATGTAAGAAAGTCAAAATACAAAATTATTGGTGGGAATGAAACTGATTATCAAAAACGATTCTATGATGAATATGTATCACGGAAAATTTATTCGGTACAAGACATTGATAAACTATGCTTGGATTTAGGAGAAGTCCTTCATACCACAGTTGATCCTACCAACTATTTGACGATTGGAAATGTAGAATATGGAGATATTTTGATAGGTCAAGATTTTATGACAACAGAACGCTCTATCTTTGAGACAACTGAAGAGAAGATTGTACAGCATTATTTTACCGATATCAAAAGTATCCTACCTACCAACTTAGATCAAAAATATGTTTTATTGAAGATGAATAAAGGGGAAAAATTTGCGATTGATGGCAGAATTGGCAGTGGGAAAACCCATACCATTTTAAACATTCTTGCTGATCAAGTACTGAAAGGGAAAAAAATTTTATATATTAATCAAGATTTAGATAATTTATTTGATTTAGAAAAAAGTATTTCTTATTTGGGGTTTGACGGATTATCTTATAATTTAACGAGAAACCTGCGAAGAATTGAGCGACCAGAGGTGGATATTGAAAATAAAGGAAATCCCAATCTTTCTTTAGATGCACTTACCCAATTATTTAATCATTTGAATCATTTTCAAACCAAAATCCATGGTTATACCATTCAACACATTTTTGAAGAACTCGCTATCTTGAAAAAGCAAAACCCAGCTATAGAGCCTATACCTTTGGAGATGACGCTTGAAAAACATGAAGTACAGCGAATTTATCATGATTTACTTGAAATAGAAGATGCCTTAAAGATGATTGATACCTATGCCACAAATGTATGGCATCGTCTACAAATTTATCGCAACAACATCAGCAAAGAAAGTATCATTGAGCGTTTAGAAACATTACAAGAAATCAATATTGAATTGTACCAAAAAGAAAAGAAAACGATGACCAAATATGGGATTAAGCCAGCCACAACCATTCATGAATTGTATAAAACCATTTCTCATGTGCATCATTTTGCTTCTGTTCGTCCACTTCCAGAATGGATAGATGAAAAGACCAGACGGGAAACACTCAAAGCACTTCGTGAAATCCAGTGTTTAGTAGATATCAAATACAATTTATCTAGATATTATGAGGCTACGACCATTGACAATTATATTCCCGGACGAATGGAAAAAATTTTAAAAGTGATTCTTGCCGATCACTTGAATGTCGCAGAAAACTGGGAAACAACCGATGCTATTTTCATCAATCGGTTGATTCAGTTTGATGAAAAATTGGTGTTGTTAACCAAAGACATGGAACAAAATATCAACCAAACAACGAAACTAGTGAGTCAATTAAAAATGATATTTGGCTTAAAAGAAATCACCGATTCATGTTATAGTTTTTTTACACAATTGGATCAATTCTTGAATCAACATCTATTGAATTCACTTGTGATTGATTGTTATTTAGAACAACCGATGATATTTAGTAAATATGTTCAGCCGATTACCGATGCTTATTTACAGTATTTAGAAGAAGTGATTTTCCTTCCTCGATTTATTACGCATTTTGAACAATTAACCAAGAGTTTTTTAGATAGTGAGCTACACAAAAAAAATCAAGACCAGTTGGTGATGCATTACATCAATCGCAAAATAGCGAAGAAAGAAAAACAAGATGTGAAAGAAATTATTGAACATGTAAAAAAATACTATCACACAATGGAAGTATTACAAGAAGCTATGCAAGATGTATTTGGAAAAAAGGAATTTGATATTGAACTTGTAGAGCAATTTGTAAAGTTCAATCAATTTACGTCCACTTTAAATTTTCAATTTATTCCCGCATGGAAAAAACTATTATATGAATATAAGAAAGGTAAATATCAAGACCACTATATTCAAGGAATTCATCAATTGTTAACACAAATCAAATCAGAAGGGTATCAAACATCTAGTATTTGTACGAGCCTTCGCAATTACAATATTCATATTGTAGATGGAAGTATATTGGACAAAGTTGAAAAAATTAAATTGTGGCAATTATACTTAAAAGAAGTCATTGAATTGAAACAAGAAATCAAGGGTATTTTTATTCAAAAAGATACTGTAACCTATGAGGATATAGTGACTTTGATTGAAAATGATAGAATGCAACAACAATTGCAAAAGGATTTAGAAACCAATGCCCCTCGATATGAGAAAAATTTAGGTAAATATTATAAGGGTGTGGATACCATTATTAGTGATATTGGTCAAACCATTGAACATTATGATGATTTCTTAAAAAAAGTATCACCCAACTGTGATATCAATGCCCTTTTTGCAGATCAGCGTTTTAACCAACTTGTAGAAGACATCAAAGATATTGATGCGATGTATGCTCAGTGGATTAGTGCATTTCGGGCGTTTTCTGTTTGCTTTAAAGGAAGTCAAAATGATTTCCAATCCAATAGTTTTGATGCCAATATCAAAATATTCAAAACATATCTCAACAAAGTCGATCAAATTGATGCCATTTTGACCATCAATGTCTTAACAGAACGATTCTTGAATTATCGCTTAAATGATTTGTATGCGGGGATTCGAAGTTGTACCTATGGACTAGGTATCTCTAAACGCTTTATGTATAGTGTATTCCTTGGATATTATCGTACCATTGCATCACAATATCCAGAACTTTTGTCATCTCAAACGCTACTACAATATTTAAAGGATTATCAAGATTTTGAATATGCATATTGCCAAAAAAATGGGATTGAATTGAAGAAAAAAGTAGAAGATATTCGGAAAAAAGTAAATTTAAATCATGGGTATGCTTTTAATGATTACAATCACATTGTGAAGTTGCTATCTAAAAATATCCCAGTCTTTTTATCAGATTTAGATATTCTCAATAGTCAGTTGGATGTATCGGCATTTGATTTGGTGATTGTAGATGATGCTCATTTATCTACTTCTAATAAATATTACCGGATTCAAGAATGTAAACAGGTGATTATTTTTGGTGATAAATTATTCCAAACCTCTGTTTCAAATGCATTGATGCAACGATTGGGCAAAGCGTGTACAGTAGATTACAAAAGACGGTATATCCAAATGAATTCTAAATTCAACAATATGTGGAGCTACAATAATCAATACATTTATGCATATGATAATCAATGCGATATCATCCAAGTGGATCATTTTGAAGCGTTTATTGGACAAATCTTAAATCAGTTTTATACGAATCCTTCTCACATTATCAATGTACTAGTGGCTAGTGAATCAACGAGAAGAAAAGCATATACAAGCATTGTAAAAGGATTAATACAGCTATATTCTCCTGAAGAAATAGGTAATATTTTATGTTATCACATTCGGATTTTAAACGCATTAACAGAAGGTAATCGCTATGTAAATGATGTATATATCTATTATGATGATTTTAGAGATTTAGAAGCCTCTGAAAAAGAGTTGGTATTTAAAAATTTTATTGCGGTATACAACAGTGTACAAGTATTCTATTTGAAACATCGTTTGGAAAGTGAAAATGAACTGACTTTTAAATCTATTCAACAAACGATTGGGAAAAATGTTATGCAAGAAAAAATACCAGAAGGTATTACTCAACTATTGATTCAAAGTTTAAGAGACAAAAAAGTAAAAGCAGAAAGTGGATTTGGTTCATTTGATATCATCATCAAACGAAAGAAACCTTTTGGGGTTATGATTATAGGTAAAAGCGTGGATCATACGACCACATTTGTAGATGATTATATCTATTATCATCAAGAGTATGAAAAAAGAGGTTGGCATGTGGAAGTGGTATATATTCATGATTTATATACTCACTATGATGATGTTGTGAATCAGATTATTCAACAATTGGCATTGGAGAAAAAAGGATGAGTATGAGTAAAACCGAAGCAGTTGCTTTGATTCAAGAAATTAAAAATACGCAAAAGACAATGCGATATTATAAAAAACGGGTCAAAAAGATGCTTCAAAACGAACTGGATTTAAATATGAAGTACGATCAAGGTAAAACATTACTTCATTATATCATTGAAAAAAATTATGCTCGATTGCTTCCTTTTTTAATTGAAAGAGGGAGTAATCCCAATATATGTGATGACCATTTTGTGAGTCCTATGCATTTGGCAGTAGAAAAAAATAACCGAAAAGCAGTGAAATATTTGGCCTATTCGGGTGCAGATATTGATATACCTGGTGAGTTTGAACAAACACCACTCCATCGAGCAGTGATTTTAGGGGATGAGAAAATGATTAAAACATTGATAGCACTAGGAGCCGATGTGCTTTTAGTAGATGAAAAGAATTTATCCGTGATGGATTATGCCAAAGATGAAAAAAATCAAAATATTGTTTCATTTTTGGAAAAAGCAATTTATAAGAAAAAAGGAGAAGAACGATAATATGATTGAAACCATACAAAAATATATAGAATCGCTTGGTTATGGCTATATTAGTTTTGCCATTGAAATGGTCATACTTGTTTTTGGATTGGCATTATTGATTCACTTTTTGTGTCGACATGTTCAATCAAAATCAATGATTGTCATCTATGTAGCTATATTCGTTTTATTTGTCATTTGTTTGGTAATGGGATTAAAACTAGGCTATTATATCAGTGCCGCAATGTTCATTTTAACTACCATTTATACGTTTGTATTCTATATACCAGAGTATAAAACCCATGCCGCTTTAAAAACGGAAAAGAAAGAAACCAAACAATTTTTAACCAATGAAGATACAAAGATGATGATTATCGATACATTGGTGAGGTCTGTTGATTATTTGAGTAGTAGAAAAATTGGAGCTATTATTACCATTGAAAAAGAACATACATTGAATAATTTGATTGAAGGTGCCGTTGAATTAGATGCGGAAATCACATTTGAATTGTTAGAGTCTATTTTTCATCCCAATACCGCCTTACATGATGGGGCTGTCATCATTAGAGGAGATCGCATCAAATGTGCTAGTGCTTTTTTCCAACCGAGTCAAAAGAAGGATATTCCTCAACATTATGGTTCAAGACATCGTGCCGCAATAGGGATTAGTGAACAAAGTGATGCATTTACTATTGTTGTGTCAGAAGAAACAGGACAAGTAGCCAATACAATTGGTGGTACCATCACAGGTAAGTTATCATTAGAAGGATTAAGAACACTATTAGAACAACACTTAATTGTAAAGGAGTAAAAGATATGAGCTTAGCTATATTTGCTCATTTTGAGCCAACGCAAATTTTATTTTTGGTCATTATCTTGGTATTTGTTCTAGCATTAGATACAATGAAAGTTTGTTTATTAGAAAATAAACAAGTAGTAGATGGGATACTTTCTTTTGGTTTATTACTAGGGGGAATGTGCATTCCTACACTGACTAGAGTTTGGATTATCTTATTTTTGGTGTTAGATAGTATGGTATTATTATATAGCTTGTTTGATTTTTCTCTTTTGTTATATACTCACAAGGTCATTCATGAAAAAACAGCAGAATATATTAAAAATAATGAATATGATTTTTATGTACAAATGAATGCCAAAGATCGTGTCATTGATTGTAGTGGCTCTATTTTGAAACTGACCAAACTATCGAAAAAAGAGATTTTACAAAACCGAGGGTGGAAGTTTATTTTTGATAATATGAATATTCGAACCCTCAATAAACAAGAGTTTAGTCTCAATAACGTGGCGGGATTCTTATCAGAATTCAAAGAGTGCAATAGTAAGCACAATGTTTATCGTTTCAGTATGGAAGTAGAAAACATGGCACAAGATAAACAACTAGATACAGAGTGTATTCGCTACGAAGGAATCATTCAACCCATTTATCGAAAAAATACCCTTGTCGCAAGAAATGTTTATTTTTATCGTGATAACATCAATGTAGTAGAAAAACTAAAAGGATTAGTGAAAGCGGCTTGCACGAATTTAGAAGATGCCTATTTACAACTCGATATGTTGATGAGTATGTCTGAGGGGGTTGTGTTGTATTATGATTATCAAAATGCTGTATATGTGGCAACAGACTGTATGCGCACTTATACCAAAACAGACAAAAAGGAATATGTATTTGAAGAAATTTTTTCTCACATTCATTCAGAAGATGTAAATGTCTATTTAGAACAAGCTAAAACTGTTAATAGTTTAGCAATTACGAAACTGAAGTACCGCTTATTGATTGCGGACACCTATTATACCGTAGAAGAAGACTCTATCTATATGCGAAAAGATTATGGATTACTTTCCATTATCCGTATTGGTGGGGTGAGTCTACCTGAAAGCAGAAAAAGTACACCACATAAAGAAGAAAATATAGATCAGATTCAAGCCCTTGCTTCTAGAAATATCCAAGCAAAGTTAGAAAAAACGATGTCTATTTTGAATGTCGTGTTAGGAGAACAACATGAATCCAACCATTAGTGCGATTTTGTTGATGGCCGGAAAAAGCGAACGCTTTTGTCATAGTGAAAATAAATTACTATATCAGGTGCATCAAAAACCTTTGTTTATATATAGTTTAGACGTATTGATGAATCATCCAGCGATTCAACATATATATATACCTGTATCATCTGATATCCGTGAAGAAATCCAGTCGATAGTATATCAAAATTATGATGATGAAAAAGTGACATTTGTAGAAGGTGGAGCAACTCGTTTTGAAAGTGTGCAAAGAGCCATACAAGAAGTCAAAACGGATTTTGTTTTGATTCATGATGCCGCAAGACCAATGATTCAAATGGAAGATATCAATCATTTGATAGAACAAATGGAGCGATATGCATGTGGTACGTTATACCATAAAGTATATGATACAGTAAAAGATACAACTATGGGTGTAAAAACAATTGCAAGAGAAGCGCTAAAGGCAGTTTCAACGCCACAGTTTTTTCGGAGTGATTTGTTTTCTGATATCATCGATGCGGATACTTCTCCTGTAGAAATCACAGATGAAATTCGTTTATTTGAACAACAACTACCTGTTGCTTTTGTAGAAGAATCAAGACCCAATCTCAAAGTGACAACTACTGAAGATATAGATTTGGTAACTTATTATTTGACCCATCGCAATCAGTATAAAGTTGGGCATTCTTTTGATTTTCATCCAATTGATCAAACAAGGAAACTCATATTAGGAGGTGTACAATTGGACACACCTTGGGGGTTAAAAGGACATAGTGATGCAGATGTTGTCTACCATGTCGTAGCTGAATCCTTGATGGGGGCTTTAGGACTTGGTGATTTGGGAACTTTATTCCCAGATACAGATGATACCTTTTTAAATATGGACTCTAGTTATTTCGTCGAAGAAGTCATGAAAGAAGTACGTATGGAAGGCTATGTGGTAGAAAACTTAGATGTCATCATTTATTTGGAAAAACCCAATTTGAAAGAACACAAAATTCGTATGGCCAATCACATCAAAGCACTGACGCATGCGGCTTATGTGAATGTAAAAGCAACTACGTTAGAAAAACAAGGGTTGATTGGAAGTGGATTAGGTGTTGCAAGTGAAGCTGTTGTCTTGATCAGAAAAAGAGATTAAATTTGCTTGAAGTAAAAAAGAATGTAGAAATCTCTACATTCTTTTTTCATGTTTATGACGCGTATTACATATATATTATATATATGATATATATAATGGAGAAGGTGTTTTATGATGAAAAAACTAGTTTTGTTGGCGCTTTTCATTGCTTTACCCATAGCGCTACTTGCTATGGCCGATAATTATTTTAGTGTTCGATCTTCTGCTTATTTAGAACAGGCCATTCAGAAGAAATTAACGGATGTCGTGACCAATGCCCTAATAGAGCCTACGCAAAAGTATATGAGTCATCAACGACTAGTTACATATATCAAAGATGAAAGCAATACCATTAAAAGCATCTATATCAATAGCGATATCACCAATCAAATCTTAATTGAAACCAATCAAACCATTGGACAATTGTTAGACCAAGGTGTAGTAGAAGACGCCATTACGCACATAGAGTTACCGTTAGGATTATTACTATTTAAATCATTATTCACCACGGTTGGTCCCAATATCCCTATTCGGGTACTGCCTATTAGTGCATATAAAAGTGATATTTGTACGAAAAGTAAGTCACTAGGTATCAACAATATGTTATTAGAGATATATTTAAAAATTGAAATTCATGTAGATACTATCGTACCATTAAAACAAGAACAAGTGAATTATGTTACCCATATTCTTCTTGTTTCACAAGTCGTTCAAGGAGAAATCCCTTACTACTATTATAGTGGGAATGGAACCATTGAAGCTCTACCACAATAAAAAAAGAAAATATGTAACAAATTTTAACCTAAAATAAACAAAATGGTGTATAATAAGATAGAAAATAGGTGAAGGATTATGAATCAAGAACAAACAGAAAAATTAATCAAACAAACAATTAAAAAATTAAGACCGTATTTAAATGCGGACGGTGGAGATTTAGATTATGTAAAATTTGAAAATGGCATCGTTTATGTACGTTTATTGGGGGCATGTATTGGATGTTCTTCTAGTGATGATACCATTACGAATGGTGTAGAAGCACTTTTGTTAGAAGAAGTACCCGGTGTCATTGGCGTAGAAGTGGTAGAAGACTAAGAGGTGGAAGATGAAACCAGGAGATATAGTGAATGGAAAAATCACCAACATTTTAGGCTATGGAGCTTTCGTGGTCATAGGAGATTATGACGGCCTTGTGCACATTTCAGAATTTTCAGACAATTATGTAAAGAATATCAATGATTTTGTGAAAATTGGCCAAGAATTGCGTTTAAAAGTGATTGAAGTCGATGAAGAAAGTCACCGCGTGAAACTAAGTTATAAGCAAATCCATAAAACTAGAGGGGTGAGATGCCGCGTTCCAGAATATGAAGTGGGATTTCAACCACTAGATGAGATGCTACCCAAATGGATTGGCAATTATAAGGAGTTAAAGGATGAATAAGGGATTTGAAACCATAGTGTTTTTAGCCTTAATGGGCACTTTATTATTTGCCTTAGGCAGTTGTAATCAGTCGAAGCGTCATATTCAAGAAGATTACCCAGGTCTTACGGATCAACATCATGTTTTTGAAACCATCGAAGTAGATCAAGTCATGGAACGTTTTGAACAAGCCACGGACTTTTATTTGATTATGGGGTTTCCTGCTTGTCCTTGGTGCCAAGCCCTTATGGGAATCCTCAATACACAAGCAAAAGCACATCATATTGAAACGATTTATTATATGGATATCAAACAGATGAGGGATAACGAAAATGACAAGAATTATGAGCACTTTTCTACATTGGTAGAAAATTACCTTCAAACAGTTTTGGATTCGGAAAAAAAGAGGGTAAATGCACCAACACTCATTAAGGTTGTAGGCGGGCGTATAGTAGCCTTTCACCTCAATACAGTAGATAGTCATATCAAAAATGAAAATGGTGTGTTACCTGAAATGACACTAGCCCAACAAGAAGAATTAATTGAAAAACTCAACCAATTGTTTTTAAGTTAGAGAAAACGGCATAATCTATCCTTACTATCCATACAATGATAGTGGTGAAGATTGTGAAAAAAAGAAAAAAAATAGCGATAGGTTTCATCATTTTATTGATAATTATGACTGGCTTCGTTGTACGAAAAGTGTATGCAATAACCAATCATACGCTGCTTGTTTATCTTGATCCAGGTCATGGTGGCTTTGATGGAGGAGCAACCTCCTTGGATAAAACCATATTAGAAAAAGATATTACACTAGCAACTTGTTTGTATATTCAATCTTATTTAGAAAAAACAGGAATTCAAGTCAAAATGACCAGGACGAAAGATGAAGCACTTTCCACTTCTAAGAAAGAAGATATACATAAAAGGGTCAAATGGATCAATGATTCCAATTGTGTAGTATATGTGAGTGTTCATGCCAATGCATATCCTGCTACTAGTGTAGAAGGGGCACAAACCTTTTATAGTACAACTGGAAATGAAAATAAACAGTTTGCCACCATTATGATGGAACAACTTCGAATATTACATCCTCAAAATACTAGACAAGCCAAAGCCATTTCGGGTAAGTATGTATTGGATCATACCCATAAAACAGGCTGTTTAGTAGAACTTGGTTTTTTGACCAATACAAATGATTTAGCACATTTGACAAGTGATACCTATTTACAACAGATTGCTTTTTCAATCTATACGGGTATCCTTTGTTATCTAGAAGAAAGTAGAAAAATATGACAACAATTCAATTTAAAATTCATCATATTGAAGAAATGCAACAATTCGCTTTTGATATTACTCAGTTTGCTTTTCCCACTCAAGTCATAGCCTTAAATGGTGATTTGGGTGCTGGAAAAACAACTTTTACCAAAGGAATTGGACAAGCCCTTCAAGTAGGACGAGTGATCAATAGTCCAACGTTTACCATTATGAAAGTATATGACGCTCATCAACCCATTCACGGGATTCAGCAATTGTATCACCTAGATGTATATCGTTTAAGTAATAGTACAACTGACTTTGAATTAGAAGAATATTTTTATCAACAAGGTCTAACCGTGATTGAATGGGCGAATATCATAGAAGATTTATTGCCAGCAGAAACCTGGTATATCAATATTTATCGATTATCGGATTGTGAAAGAATCGTAGAATGTAAAAATATGGATGAATCACTGATGAAATATTTAGGAGCACATTATGAAATTATTAATAGATAGTTCAACATATGATTTGTTTTTGGGCTTATATGAAGATGGGGTAGTAGATACAATGGTGAAGAATGCGAAAAATAATCATTCGGAGACCTTAGTAGATGCACTGCATTTATTTTTGGAAAAGAACCATATGACAGTTGAGGCTATAGATGAAATTTTGGTCGGTAGAGGGCCTGGTTCTTATACGGGTGTAAGAATATCTGGGACAGTGGCTAAAGTACTTGCTTTAGTAAAGCATAAGCCACTATATAGTTTTTCCACATTAGATGCCCTACTTGCTTCAAAAATCAATGAAAATGGCCTTTTTTTAGCAAGAATAGTTGCGAAAAAAAATCATAGTTATTATAAGGGAGCTCATATTCAAGAAGGCAAAATTACATATACTACACCTGATTCCTTTGGACCAGATGAACAATTGCAATCATTTGATAACTATACAATGATTGATGGCAGTATAGATGCGTTTGCATATCCAAAAGAAATCGTAAAAACAATCGTTGAACAAAAACTCTATCAAGCAGAAGATGTTTTTACCTATGTGCCCAATTATTTGAGAAATGAAATCAATGGTTAATGTCCGTTTCTTAGAAGTAAGAGATATCGAGCGCATAGTAGAACTAGAAAAGGCCTATCTCAAAGAAACCCTTGGGGAAGCGTTGTTAAAAGAAGAACAAAAAAGGATGAACCGTGAAGGTGATGGCGTATGTTTTTATGTTATAGAATATAATCATATCGTGATTGGCTATATCGGTAGATATTACTTTTTACATGAGGCAGAAATATTAAACTTTGTGATTGATGAAGCCTATCAAAGACAAGGTTTTGGTCAGTTGTTACTAGATAGTGTTGTAGCAGATTTAAAAGATGTGAAAAAAATTACGCTAGAAGTACGTGCTTCAAATGAAAAAGCTATTCGTTTTTATCAAAAAAATGGCTTTGTTTGTGTTGGAAAACGAAAGGCTTATTATCAAAATCAAGAAGATGCGTTACTTTTACTGAAGGAGTATATATGAAAATATTAGCAATCGAATCGAGTTGCGATGAAACAAGTGTGGCCATTGTAGAAGATGGTCGAAAAGTATGGTGCAACGTTGTATATACACAAATTGAAATCCACAAATTGTATGGCGGTGTTGTCCCAGAAGTGGCTAGTCGCAGACATATTGAAAAGATTACCTATGTCATAGATGCGGCAATGAAAGAAGCAGGATTAGATTATACAGATATTGATAAAATTGCGGTTACTGCAGAGCCTGGTTTAATTGGATCCTTGATGGTAGGTGTGAATGCCGCAAAAACAATTGGTCTTGCCTATCAGTTACCAGTTATCATGGTCAATCATATTCATGGTCATATTTATGCCAACTATTTAGAACACGATTTTACTTTTCCACTCATTGCATTGGTTGTTTCAGGTGGGCATACAGAACTTGTCCTCATGAAAGAGCATTTTTCTTTTGAAATCTTAGGAGAGACACTAGATGATGCGGTAGGAGAAGCTTATGATAAGGTTGCTAGAGTCGTAGAGGTAGGATATCCAGGTGGTCCGATTTTGGATAAAATGGCTCATTTAGGAAAACCATCTTATCCCCTTCCTCATGTTAAATTATCAAAAGATAGTTATGATTTTAGTTTTTCAGGCCTAAAATCGGCCGTTATCAATTTACACCACAAATATAAGGCAAAAGGAGAAACTTTAGATTACAATGATCTTGCGGCTAGTTTTCAAGACGCAGTAGTGGATGTATTGGTATCTAAAACAGTAAAAGCAGCTCAAGCATATCAAGCCAAACAAGTACTGCTTGCTGGTGGCGTAGCGGCAAATCAAGGATTGCGAACAAAGATGAAAGAAGCAATGGATGCACTAGGTATTCTTTTGACGGTACCTTCTTTGAAAAATTGTACGGATAATGCCGCAATGATTGGTGTAGCAGGTTATTTCCAAGATCAAGTAGAACAAAAAAATAAAGAATAGATTTTTTAAAATGCGGAAAAAGAAAGTATAATCTATAGGTGATATAGCGTATAATAAATGATGATAAGAATAAAAGGAGGCAAATTATGCCATATATTGTAGATGTTTATGCCCGTGAGGTATTAGATTCAAGAGGAAACCCTACGGTTGAGGTAGAAGTAACAACTGAATCGGGATTTTGTGGACGTGCCATTGTACCAAGTGGTGCATCCACTGGTGAGTATGAAGCAGTTGAACTTCGAGATCATAATGAAAAACGTTTTTTAGGAAAAGGTGTATTAAAAGCAGTTGAGAATGTCAATAATGTGATTGCACCAGAGATTATTGGTTATGACGTAACTAGTCAAATGACAATTGATGAAGTGATGATTCAGTTAGATGGCACACCCAATAAAGAAAAATTAGGGGCCAATGCAATTTTGGCCGTATCACTCGCTGTCGCAAAGGCTGCAAGTGAGTATTATGATATGCCCTTATATCACTATTTTGGGGGATTTTTTGCACACACCCTACCTACACCTATGATGAATATTTTAAATGGTGGGGCACATGCCAGTTGGTGTATTGATATTCAAGAAATTATGATTGTACCAGCAGGAGCGCATACATTTAAACAAGCGCTACAAATGGGTGCTGAAGTATTTCATCATTTAAAGATGGTATTAAAGGAAAAAGGACTAGTGACTTCAGTAGGAGATGAAGGAGGATATGCACCTACATTATCATCTAATGAAGAAGCCTTAGAAATCGTTTCTCAAGCGATTAGCAAAGCAGGATATACACTAGGTAAAGATATTTATTTTGCGTTAGACGTAGCTTCTAGTGAATTTTATGATAAGAAAACAAAATTATATCACTTGAAAAGCGAGGATAAACAATTGACCTCTGAACAAATGATTGATTACTTAGAGCACTTGGTGAAAACATATCCAATTCTTTCAATTGAAGATGGTCTTGACCAAAACGATTGGAAAGGTTGGAAAGAATTAACCAAACGCCTAGGCAAAAAGGTGCAACTAGTTGGAGACGATTTATTTGTAACCAATACCAAACGCCTATCCAGAGGAATCAAGGAACATACAGCCAATGCCATTTTAATCAAAGTCAATCAAATTGGTACATTGACAGAAACGTTTGCGGCAATCGAGATGGCGAAAAAAGCAGGCTATGCGGCAATTATTTCCCATAGAAGTGGGGAAACTGAGGATACGACAATTGCGGATATTGCAGTAGGATTAAATGCAGGTCAAATTAAAACAGGTTCCTTATCTAGAACAGATCGTATTGCCAAATACAATCAATTGCTACGCATTGAAGATGAATTGCAAGATACAGCTGTATATGCAGGATTACATGCATTTTATCAACTAGAGCGCTAAGAAATAAAAAATAAAAATTGCTAACTTTTGTTAGCAATTTTTTTAAACCAAAGAGAACCATACTTTTGAATCACGAGGGTAATCACAATACTCGTCAAAAGGAATACAAGAAACATAATACCTATGGCAAGACCGATGTGCATAAAGAATTCCCCAGTAAGTAAATTGGTTAACGTATCACAATAACTAAACGAAAGGGCAAGATCTACTTTTTCACTATTTGGGAATATGACTTGATGAAAAAATACAAAAGCACTATCGAAATCTAAGATGGCATAAGTTGCGATAATAAAAGTAAGAACCACAACAGTGCCTACGGTGATTAAATAGGTTTTGGCTAAAATTGGTCGAATGCGGCGATAGAACAATCCAATATATAAGATACAACAAATGAATAAAAAGCAGGATAGAAAGCAAAGCCGAATACCACCTATGAATAAAACCTTGACATCGGCCATGTGATCAATGGCTTGCTTGGAAAAGAAGTCAATCTTGCCTTCAGATGTGTCCAATTGAAATTGCATACTTGTTACATCTTGATGATACAAATAATCAATGATATGAGAAGTGGCTAGGGCTATATCTTGTTTGGTTATATCATAGACTGGTAAATAATGCAAATACGCCTCATGGTTTTCATCATAGTGAACATGGGCTTTGCCATTAAAAGATTCTGTTTCCAAAATGGTTTCAACTTGGTTTTTCTCATGCTCTTTCATATAATAGGATTTTGATTTGGCAATAGGTAGTACAGCCAAACATCCCATTAAAATAATCAAGAGTAAACTTGCGAGTATACAAACCATTCTATCTATACAAGACAATAATTTAGACATCATTATTCTCGGTTTCTACAGTTATCGTTTCTATTGCTTCAGTAGGTTCATCTTCTTGTGGAACCTCGGGTAGAGGAACATTTCTTTTCATCAAAAAATCTTCAATTTGTTTTCTAAAGAACAATAGAACAAGTCCGAATAAGAATAAGATAATACTCATAAATTGAGAAGGACTTAAAAAACCAAAAGGACTAGCACCACGACTATCGCCTCTTAAATACTCTAAGAAGAAACGAAAAACGTTATATCCAATCAAATACCATGCACCACGATTTTTCTTGACCAAGAACAAGAGGATAAAGAATAATCCCAATAAGAAAATAGCCTCATAGAGTTGGGTAGGTAAAATGTTTTCCATCCCATTATCGGTAGGATACATTAGTGAAAAGAAGGTACCTTCTGGCACAACTTTTCCATAACAACATCCGCCAAAGAAACAGCCGATTCTTCCAAAGGCATGAGCAATACAAATGCCAATGACAATACAGTCAAAATGAAGGAACATATGATGGCGTTCATATTTCATAATGAAATAGTAAATGATAAAATAAGTAATGATTGCTGTAAAGATACCACCAGAAAACGTAATGCCCCACCATTGCCATTCAAATTTACCATGAATTCTAGCTTCGTCAATATTGTGCCATAAAGCATCGAAGAACATCGCCCCTAAAGCAAGCATTAAACCGGACAAAGCACAAACAATAATCAATTTATCAATAGTTTCTTCTGATGCACCCACTTTTCGAAATAAATGAATCAAAATCAATACACAGCATAATACGCCAAGTGCTACCATTAGTCCAAAAGTGGGAATTTCTAAACCAAATATATGTAACTCAGGTTTCATATATTTACCTCCTAATTGTAGAATTTATTTGAATATGTATGTATTATATCACATTTTTTTCTAAAAGTATACATAAAATGCAAAAATAGCATTGACTGAATAAATATGTATGAGTTATTTGAAAAAAAAATAAAAATAGTATATAATAAATAAAAATACAAAAAGAACCGATAGAAGGAGGGGGAGTATTTATATGAAACCATCTGAAGTCATTGCTCAAATCGGAAAAATCAATCGGACTTTTTTTACTATCCGTTTGTTGATGAATTTTATACACGATGAAGAATGGATGCAAAAATGGCAGTTCACGAGTAAAACATATGAAACGCTTCAAAGCAATATCCAACGTTTTGAAAAAGGTGATAATGATACTATCCTTGGCCATTATATTGAAAATGATAGTACCACTTTATTAGAAATGCAAAGGGAGATGATGGAAGATTTTTATACGATGTTTCAACCTGCTGTTTTTTTATTTTTGGATACTTTAAAATATGAAGAAATTGTTGCCTATGGCAAAATGTGGCAGAACCATTCATTTGTTCCATCCCTTCAAGAAGAATTGGTTCAACAAGTAGAAGCGGCCTATTATCCTTGTAAAGTTTATTTCTATCGCCTAAAAGAAGCGCTTTTGACGCAACTTTCACCTAATGAACAAAAATTTATTCCTGCCTTTTTTAAACAAGATGAAGGAATAACTGATTGGAATGTCTCCGTCTATCTATCTTTTTTTCAAAACATTCAAAAAGGAATCAAATATTTACCCGATAAATCTGAATTTTTTGATTATTTTGAGACATTAAAACAATGGTATTTACTGATATTGATTGGAGCATCACCATGTTTCAATCAGTAATTGAGAGTTTAATTCAGATTTTACATCAAGATGGATATACCAATTTGGTGGTTTCGCATACGCTTGCGACTACTTCTTTTACAGAACACGAAAAAAGACTATATACGAAATGGGTCTATGGTGTAGTTGAACACAAAATCAAAATCGATTATCAATTGCAACCCTTTATTCAAGGAAAAAGAGTCAAGCCTTATTTGAAAAATGCTTTACGTGTAGGGGTATATGGACTTGATGATTTAGAAGTAAAAGATTATTTTTTGGTCAACGCTTTGGTCGATACCATAAAGAAAAAAGACTACAAAGGATCTTTATTTGTCAATGCGATTCTTCGAAAATATCAAACTACACCTAGAAGAAAAATAGAAGGGCATACCACCGAAGCATTATCTATTCGCTATAGTATGCCAGTAGAATTAGTAAGTTTACTCCGTCGTCAATATCCAAAAGAAATCGAGTCGATTTTATCTTGTCAAAGCCATCATATGAATAGTTATCGCATCAATACTCTTTTGACATCTTGTATAGAAGTAGAACAACAATTACAACAAGAAAATATAGATTATCAAATTGAAAAAAAGGTGATTTTGAAAACAAAAAGTAGTTTATTGCATCATCCGCTATTTCAACAAGGTAAAATTACCCCTCAAGACGCTTCAAGCATTGAAGTAGGATTAGTGTTACAGCCTACTTTTGGTGCACGAATTTTAGATGTATGTAGTGCACCTGGTTCAAAGGCTATGCATCTTGCGGCAATGATAGAAAATCAAGGTACAATTGTCGCTTGCGATATTTATGAACATAAATTGAAACTGATTGAAGAAGCAGCATGTCGCCTAGGCGTTACTTGTGTGACAACTTGTTTAAAAGATGGAAAAACAGCTCAATTTGAGGCTCCTTTTGATTATGTATTGGTTGATGCACCATGCTCTGGACTAGGTGTAATGCATCACAAACCAGATTTAAAATACCATATGAGTCTTGCTAAGATAGAGGATATCAAAAATGAACAAGTGGCCATCTTAGAAAATAGCTGTACGCATTTGAAAAAAGGTGGCATCTTGGTGTATAGTACTTGTACCATCAATCAAGATGAAAATGAAAAAATGATGCGCACGTTTATAGAACATCACAAAGCATTCAAAATTGTGGAAGAACACATCTTTTTACCTACAATCGATTATGATGGATTCTATATTTGTAAATTAAAGGAGTGCAAAGATGAAATATAATATTTACGATTATACATTAGAAGAATTGCAAAGTGTTTTGATAGAAAAAGGGGAAAAGCCTTTTCGAGCAACACAAATTTTTGAATGGTTATATCGAAAAAGAGTCAATCAGTTTTCAGACATGACCAATCTTTCTCAAAAAATAATCACCATGTTAGAAGAAAACTTTGCTGCTACGCCTTTACACATTGTAACCAAACAAATCTCTAAAGATGGTACAGTCAAATATCTATTTGAATTAGCCGATCAAAGATATATTGAAACTGTCTTGATGAAACACAATTACGGAAATAGCGTTTGTGTAACTAGTCAAGTTGGATGTAATATGGGATGTGCATTTTGTGCAAGTGGTGAACTGGGTAAAGTGAGAAATCTTTCTTTAGGTGAAATGGTTCAACAAGTATGGATGGTTCAAAAAGATTTAGATGAGAAATACCAACGGGTATCCAATATTGTAGTAATGGGAATTGGTGAGCCTTTTGACAATTATGAGACAGTCCTTCGCTTTTTACAAGTCATCAATTACGCCAAAGGATTAGAAATTGGAGCAAGACATATTACGGTTTCTACTTGTGGGATTGTACCTAAAATTGATGCATTTGCAACATTTGATTTGCAAGTCAATTTGGCCATCAGTCTTCACGCACCAAACGATGAAATTCGTAGCCAAATTATGAAAATCAACAAGCGATATGGGGTTTCAGAAATCATAGAAGCTGTCAAGAGATATATTGCGAAAACCAACCGAAGGGTTACTTTTGAATATATTTTATTAAAGGGAATCAACGATTCACCATCTTGTGCCAAGGAATTAGCAAAGCTTGTTCAAGGTATCAATTGTTATGTCAATTTAATCCCATATAATGAAGTTTTTACCAAACCCTATCAAAGAACAGCTAAAGTAGATGCGGAGGCTTTTTTTGAGGTATTAAAACAGTCTGGTGTTCAAGCCACGCTTCGAATGGAACATGGTGGCGATATTGCTGCAGCTTGTGGTCAACTCCGTGCCCAAAAAATCAAAGAAAGATGTGAGAATGTCCATGAATAAAGCAAGAGTGATTCGGATTATTTCTGGTGAATATACACTATATGATCAAGAAACGGGTCATACTTTACTTGCGAAACCAAGAGGTATTTTTAGAAACCATAAAGTCACCATTAAAGTGGGAGATATCGTACAATATGAAAAAGAAATTCCTTTTTCAATTATTACAGATGTACAGACAAGGAGAAATGATTTGGTACGTCCTGCTATATGCAATATCGATCAGGCATTTGTGGTCACTTCTTTAAAAGAACCCTATTTAAATTTAAACTTATTAGATCGATTTATTGCTATTTTAGAATATAATGCGATTTTACCGATTTTAATTTTTCATAAAGCAGATTTACTCAATGAAATAGAACAAAAAGAGGCGGAAAAAATCATTCATTATTATCAAGACATAGGCTATCTTACTTTGACAACCTCTACGTTCAATCCTGCTACTTTAAATATGATTAAGGGTTATTTAAAAGATAAAGTCAGTGTATTTACAGGACAAAGTGGAGTGGGGAAAAGTAGTATTTTAAATGGAATAGATAGCAATTATGCTCTTCAAACAAATGCTATATCGAAAGCACTCAATAGAGGAAAACACACAACGAGGGCCACTACGCTACTTTCTTTTGGTGATGGTTGGGTAGCAGATAGTCCAGGTTTTGGTATTGTCGATTTGATGGATATGGATCAAGTAGACTTATCCCATAGCTTTATTGAATTTTTTCAAAAATCATCATCTTGTAAATACAATGGCTGTTTACACCTAAATGAACCTCATTGTGCCGTCAAATCTGCTGTAGCAAACAAAGAAATTCTTCTTTCTCGCTATGAGAATTATCTTCAAATTTCAAATGAAATCAAACAAAAAAGAAAGTGGTGATGAATATGGAAATTGCACCATCAATATTATCTGTTTACCAACAAGATATATATGCAATCATTCAAGAACTAGAACGTATCGGTATTCGCTTTTTGCATCTCGATGTAATGGATAATGTATTTGTGCCTAACTTTACCTTTGATGAAACGTTCATTCAAAGGCTAAGAAAGGATTCACATTTGATATTTGATACGCATTTGATGATTCAAGAACCTGAAACAACGATGGCCAAATATATAGAAGCGGGTGCAGATCTCATCACATTTCATTTTGAAGCAACAGATAATGTGCAAGCACTGATGGATATTATCCATCAAAGCGGAAAAAAAGTGGGTATCGCCATCAAACCGAAAACCCCAGTAGAGGTATTACAACCGTATTTGCATCAATTGGATTTGGTGCTAGTGATGAGTGTTGAACCTGGATTTGGTGGGCAATTGTTTCAAGCAACAATGCTAGATAAGGTCAAGTGGTTGAAAGAACAAAAAGAAAACCACCACTATTCCTATTGGATTGAAATAGATGGTGGTATGAATCAAGATACATTACCTTTGGCAAAAAAGGCAGGGGTAGATATTGCTGTAGTAGGGACGTATTTCTTTAAAGGGAAAAACATAGAACAAAAATGGAAGGAATGTAAACAATTGTGAAAATCATTATTGTTGCTAATAGCCCTGAAAAAACGTTTATTCATCAGTACCATTTGAATCCATCAGATTACTTCATAGGCTTAGATGGAGGAAATATGGCATTGTATCAACGCCAAATTCGTCCTGATTTGGCGCTTGGTGATTTTGATAGTACAGATGCATTAGAAAAGATTCAAGCATTTGCTTATCAAACCAAAATCTATCCCAGTCAAAAAAATGAGACTGATTTAGAACTGGCATTGATGCATATGGCCTCACTACCTGGTGCACTTTATTTAGATATAGAAGTTTATGATGCCTTAGGGGGAAGATTAGACCATGAATATGCTAGTTATCGGTTACTAGCCAAATATAAAGATTACCGAATACATTTGTTGAATGTACACAATCATATTCAATATCTTTCCGAAGGCACCCGTTATCAGGTACCTAAAGTGTATCAATATTTTTCAATTTTTGCTGATATGGATGCTGTAGTCACCATAGAACATGCAGCATATCCTTTACAAGAGGTCACTTTACATAGAGAAGATACATATGCGGTAAGCAATGCACCACTTTCTAGTTCAAGAGAAGCGAAGTTAACCATTCAATCAGGCGGAATATTTATTTTTATGTATAAATCTATGAGTACTTGCATACAATGAATCAAATAGGAGGGATGCTATGCGATTTTATGTAATTAAGTTACCAAAGTTTATTTCTAAAATAGTCGCTTTTTTGGTAAGCCTATTTTCAAAAAAAGAAAAAGAGGATAAAAAAGCAAAATAAAAGGCACTTCATAGTGCCTTTTTATTATGCGCGTTCAATTGAACCATTCTTAAGACCAGTACGTAAAGCACGTGTAGAAACATACACTCTAACTACATGACCTTTTTCATCTTTAATGCGTACTTTTTGAAGATTGGGTTTCCAAGTACGACGAGTTGATTGTAATGAGTGAGAACGATTATTTCCAGCTTTAGGTCCTAAACCTGTAACATAACATTTTGCCATAACGGGTTCCTCCTTAAATTGATACTTAGTTCTTTGTTATTATATCAAAAAACCATTCGTTTTGCAAATGAATTACTATGGAAAATATATTTTGCTACGCATAAAATTGTTTTTTCAATCATAAAATGAAGTAGAAAACGACAATTTTTGGACAAAAAACTACAACATAATTCAAAAATGTGTTTTCTTTTTAAGCGGTCGTTCTTATATCGCTTGCCAAAAGACGAAAAATATGGTAAAATAATTACGCATTTTAAAATATACCCATTTATAGAGGAGGAGTATTATGCAACATTTAAAAATAGATGGCGAGTTATTTAAGCAACTTGTCATCAATGGTGCCGCTAATCTTTCTGTGAATTATAAAGCAGTAGACGCGTTAAACGTATTCCCTGTTCCAGACGGTGATACAGGAACAAATATGCGTATGACCATTGAAGCGGGCGCAAATGAGATTAGAAATTTAGAATCCAAATCAATATATGAAATATCTAAAGTTCTATCTAGGGGGATGTTGATGGGAGCTCGCGGTAACTCCGGGGTGATCTTATCACAATTCTTTAGAGGTATTTACAAAGGATTTAAAGGAACAACTGAGAAAGGACTAGCAGAAGTAAACACCAAAGAATTGGGGAAAGCTTTTTTATCTGGCGTAGATCAAGCGTATCATGCGGTTATGAAACCAGTAGAAGGAACAATTTTAACCGTTGCAAGAGAGTCATCCAAAAAAGCATACAAATTAACCAAAAAAACAACTACCATTGAAGAATTCTTCCGAATTCTTATTGATGAGGCTCATGCTTCACTAGGACGTACACCAAGTCTACTTCCAGTATTACAAGAAGCAGGCGTAGTAGATTCTGGTGGTGCTGGTTTAATCTACATTTTAGAAGGGATGCAAAAAGCTCTTCTAGGAGAAATGATTGAAGTAAGTGATCAAGTAGTTACACATCAATCTGTAGTAAGCCGGGGTTCATTTAATGCACATAGTGAATTAGAATATGGTTACTGTACAGAATTTATTCTTCAATTGCAACATAAGAAAGTAGATGTCGCTCAATTTGAAGTCAAAACGATTGTGGATTTCTTAGAAACACTTGGAGATAGTATTGTCGCTTTAAAAGATGAAGATATTGTAAAAGTACATGTGCATACAAAAACACCAGGTGTAGTTTTGACTCACTGTCAACAATATGGTGAATATATCACTTTAAAAATTGAAAATATGTCCGTTCAACACACGGAAACAACTGTAGGCGAACAAGCCAGTCAAGAACAATGCAATTGTCCTGAATGTGTAGAAGCAAGAAAAAAAGATGTGCATAAAAAATTTGCTATTGTATCAGTTGCTTCTGGTGAAGGGTTAATTGAAGTATTCAAAGAGATGGGCGTAGATTATGTCGTTGAAGGTGGTCAAAGTATGAATCCTGCCGCAGAAGATTTTGTCAAAGGATTTGATAGTTTAAATGCGGACAATATTATTGTTTTCCCAAATAATTCTAATATTGTGTTGACCGCAGAACAGGCCGCAAAGTATTACGAAAAAGCCAAGGTATATGTAGTACCTAGTAAAACGCTTGCTCAAGGATATTCTGCACTGACGATGTTGGATTTAAGTAGTGGTGATATTGATACCATTTTAGAAGAAATTAAAAGTGTGATGGCAAATGTAACGACGGGACTTGTTACATATTCCATTCGAAATGCTGAAATTGAAGGCGTGCACATCAATGAAGGTGATTATATAGGTATTTGCAATGGCAAGATTGTGGTATCAGAAAAAGAAAAAGAAGATGCTTTCAAAGGACTATTGGCCAATGTAGATATGGATGAAAAAGAAATCATCACTATCGTCTATGGTAAAGATGTTGATGAAGCACAGCTTGAAATGTTAGAAGCATACATTAGTGAAACATATCCAAAAGTTGAAGTAGAATCAATTTCTGGAAAGCAAGATGTTTATAGCTACATCTTATCAATTGAGTAATGAAAAAGTGAAAGTGGAGCTAACTCCACTTTTTCTTAAAAATAGGAGGGTATTATGCTAAAAGATTATCAAGTGAGTGAAGAAGACTATATATTAGCACGGTATAAGACTATTTTTAAGAAAAAAGGCATTCAAACCATTGAGGATTTATTGTTTGATTTTCCGGTGAAATATGATAATTTCAAAGTGCAATCTTTAAAAGATGCTAAATTAGAAGAAACTATCATTTTAGAAGGAACCATTGTTTCAAAAATTGCTATTAATTATTTGAAATCGAAATTATCTACAGTGGTTTTTCAATTAGAAGTAGAAGGAACCAAAATTCGTTGTACTGTTTTTAATCGTATCTATTTAAAAGGAAAATTGAATTATGGTAGTGTTATCCGAGTACAGGGGAAATTTCATCAATCCATGAATCAATTTACAGTGAACAATTTGATTCTTGTAGATGAATTTAGTCGAGACGTGATTCCTACCTACCGAGTAAAAGAAATAGCAGATGAAAAATACTTTGAAATTTTATTGACTGCTTTTCGTAAATACAAAAATCAAATTCAAGAAACTTTGCCCAAGGCTTATTTAGAAAAACACCAATTGCTATCGTTACTAGAAACAGTTCGAATTTTACATTTTTCTGATCAATTGGATGAAATTGCGCAAGCCAAAAAAAGAATACAATATGAAGAATTGTTACAATATCAAGTATCTATGAAATATTTACATGATATGAGACAAAAAGAAACCCATTGTCCTGCGATTTGTTATCAAGAAGCAGTACTTGCTGAGCTAAGACAAAAACTATCATATGAACTTACACCCGATCAAGACAAAGCAATTGTAGATATTTTAAAGGATTTATCTGCACCTTATGCGATGAATCGTTTATTACAAGGTGAAGTAGGAAGTGGCAAAACCATTGTTGCTGTTATGACGCTTTTGGCTACTGTTTCTGGTGGATTTCAAGCAGCACTGATGTGTCCAACGGAAATATTATCCAAACAGCATTTTGCAACACTTCAAGACTTACTTCAAGATTTTCCGCAAATCCAAATCGGACTTTTAACAGGAAGTACGAGCCAAAAAGAAAGAAAAGAAATTCTTCAAAAATTAGCAACTCATGAGATTCAAATCGTTGTTGGGACGCATGCGCTTTTCCAAAAAGATGTAGTGTATGATAATTTAGGAACTGTTATTGCCGATGAAGAACACCGATTTGGTGTACGTCAACGGGTATTGATTAAAAACAAAGGGTTAGATGTCAATTACTTGAAGATGAGTGCAACACCTATTCCTAGAACTTTGGCTATATCCGCATATGGAGATACAGATATATCCGTAATTAAAACGATGCCTAAACATCGAAAAGCAGTAGTCACAAAATATGTAGATCAAGCACATAAAAAAGATGTGATGGTACATATCAAACAAGAACTGTCCATCGGACATCAAATTTATGTGGTTACACCTTTGATTGAGGAATCAGAGGTAGTCGATACCGCAAACGCTACTGAAATCTATGAAAATATGAAACGCTATTTTGAAGGTGTGGCTACAGTAGGGCTCATTCATGGGAAATTAAAACCGATGGAAAAAGAAGATGTTATGCAACAGTTTTTAGATAAAGAAATTCAAATTTTAGTGGCTACGAGTGTGATTGAAGTAGGCGTAAATGTACCCAATGCTACAACCATTTTAATTTTAGGAGCAGAGCGATTTGGCGTAGCCACCCTTCATCAATTAAGAGGAAGAGTTATGAGAAGTGATAGCATTCCCTATTGTTTCTTTGTGACAACTGATCATCCAACTGAGGCTAGTGTTGCCCGTTTGAAAATGGTAGAACAAACAACGGATGGTTTTGCTTTAGCAGAATATGATTTAAAACATCGTGGCCCTGGTGAATTCTTTGGTGAAAAACAATCAGGTGCAATGCATTTTAAATATGCATCGTTACGAGACAATAGTGATTTATTAGAATTGGCCAATATAGATTCTGAAGAAATGATTCAAAATGGTAGTTTATTTGTTGAACCAGATTATCAAAAATTATATGAAGTTGCATCAAATAATTACCAAAGAAAACAAACTCAGTTAGATTAAAGAAAATGAAAAAACGGAGGTAGAAGATATGATTAGACTTGCAATTGATGCGGCAGGAGGAGATTATGGTTATCAAACCACTATTCCAGCTTGTCAAGCCATCATTAAAGAAAATCCAGATGTGACTTTGGTGCTATTTGGGGATGAAGCCACCATCCGAAAAGAATTGGGTGGGGTGACAGAGCGGATTGAAATTGTTCATGCACCAAGATTAATAGATATGGGGGAAAAAGATCCGATTCAAGAAATTAGAAAAAATAAAGATACCTCAATGGTTATGGCGTTTCAAGCCGTAAAAGACAAAACAGTAGATGGTGTAGTGACATGTGGTCCAACCCAAGGTGTCATTGTTGCTGCCCACTTGATTATTCGAAGAATCAAAGGAATGAAGCGGGTAGCACTTTGTCCTAATGTACCATCTTTCCAAGAAACAGGGGCAATCATGTTAGATGTAGGTGCCAATACAGACATTAAACCTGAGTATGTTTTGCAATATGCACAATTTGCCAACATTTATGCCAAAGAAGTCAAAGGGATTGCTCAACCTAAGTGCTATTTATTGAATATTGGGACAGAACCTGGAAAAGGAAGAGAATTAGAAAAAGAAGTGTATCAGTTATTAGCGGCATCTGAACTCAATTTCTTGGGGAATTTAGAACCTAAAGAACTCCTTACGAGTGATGCGGATATCATCATTACAGATGGATTTACAGGCAATGTAGCAATGAAATCTTTTGAAGGAACAGCCAAAGCATTCGGCAGAGCCTTGAAGGAAGAAATCAAATCATCACTAGGAGGCAAACTCGGTTATATCTTGATGCGCAAAAATTTAAAACGATTCCAAGAACGTTTTAGTGCAGATAAGATTGGTGGAGCAACCTTATTTGGTGTAGATGGTATTGTCATTAAGGCGCATGGTGCAAGTTCACCAGAAGCTTATCAAAATGCAATACGACTTGCGTATAAGGCTGTTCAAAAAGACATTGTTTGCAAAATGAAAGCCTATTTAGAAACTCATCCATTAGAGGAAAAAAAGAATGTTGAATAAGAAAAAATTAAATGAGATTTTAGGACAATTTGATATTCACGTTGAAGATACCACCCATTTTTTGCTTGCAATGACCCATTCCTCGTATGCCAATGAACATCATTTAAAAAGTAATGAACGAATTGAATTTTTAGGAGATGCTGTACTAGGCTTGCTTGTCGCCCATTATATATATGAAAACTTTCCTGATTTGCCTGAGGGCAAAATGAGTAAACTACGAGCGACTTATGTCTGTGAAAATGCCAATGCAAAATATGCTCAAGTCTTAGGAATTGATCAATTACTTTTGTTGGGGCGTGGTGAAGAACAATCTGGAGGAAGAAAAAAAGATGCGGTCATCAATGATGCATTTGAGTCCTTTTTGGGAGCCGTCTATCTTACCAATGGAATTGATGATGTCAAAAAGATATTGGAAAAGATTGTCTTCCCACATATCAAAGCCAATGACCAAGTGGAGTTTGTCGATTATAAAAGTAGATTACAAGAATACGTGCAGTCTGAAACTAGATCCAATTTGGTTTACGAATTGATTAAAAAAGAAGGCACATCCAATGAACCTACTTTTACTCGGGCAGTATTGCTAGAAGGCATTGTTTTAGGAGTAGGTCAAGGCCGTTCCAAAAAGGAAGCCGACCAAGCCGCCGCTAAGGATGCTTTGTCAAAAGTTGCTAAAAAATAAAGAAAAAGAGAATATTTTCACAAAAAATTTAAAAAAATAGCGAAAAACGCTTGCTTTTTAAAAAAAAATATGCTATAATATTAATGCCTAGTTTGGTCCCCCCAAATTACAGACTGGGTATAAGAAGACTGATCCCCCCAAATTACAGTCTTCTTTTTTTATTGATAAAGCAATAGTACAACTAGTTTCAATTCTACGGATTCCAAAATGAACAACATCACGAATATGAAGGTGATGGTTTGTTTTAAAAAAGAATTTCAATCATATTAAGAATATTTTGAAGACATAATTTCTGATTTGGTTTGGCGTTATAATAAAGTTTAGAAAGGATAAGCCATCACATCCTATATTTCTATATACCTTTGGTAACCCGAGTCCTATTGAAGTTATCCATTTGTTCAAGTATAAAGAAACATATCAATGTGGTTATAGATTGAAATTTGTATAGTGCTACCATTTGAATAAATCGATTAGTCTTCTGTAAAAGAGGGCTAATTTTTTATGCATTTATGTATTAATAACTAGGTAAGATTAACCACGAATTTGAATTAGTAAGGGATATTTTCAAAAACTAAATGTTAAGACATTATCATAAAATAATCATATAAACTATTAAAAATATAATTTCAACAAACACTTGCATCATTTTACATATTATGGTATAATTGAAACGTAAAATAAATATATTTCCTAAGTTTGCTATGGGAAACATTCTTAGAAAACATCATGTTAAATAATAAAAGGCTCTCTTAGGAAAAGGGGGCTTTTCGTTTAAAAATAGATTATTGTGTTTATAATGCATATAATAATAGGGATAGAACGTAAAAGAAAGTATGAGGAGGTACTATATGAAGATATATTTAGTATTTATGCGAATTATCAAAGAGTTATTTGGCCATAGTATATGGCCTAAAGTATGCTAACTAAATTTAAAAAGGAAAAGGAGATGAAAAAATGAAAAGAGTATTGGGATTATTTATGTGTTTCATGTTAGGCCTATGCCTAACTGGATGTAGTAAAGATGAGTATAGTGATAATAGCATAATCATAGAAATAAAATCTGATTATAAAAATGAGTATGTGAATAGGTTATTTACGTTATCAGATTTTCAATTTGAAAATGTCAAGAGTTTCACTTATTCTCAATGGTACGAAGAGAATAATCGTGGATTTATGTTTATTCATTTAAACAAAACAGGAAAAAAAGAAGTGAATAAAGCACTAGCACATTTTGAAACATTGGATTTTGTTAAGAGTGTTGAAAAAATGCCTATTTATAAGTTATTAGTTAATTAAGAGAAATATATGATGCATAGAAGAAATTTAAAATTAAATATATTCATTATTTCATTTTTTGCATTAATCTCAATGTTTTGCATAACAAATATATATGCATATGGAGAGAATAGCAATGAAATATTTAGTGAAGAAAAGATTTATTATAACGGAACTATTGAAGATGACTTTTCTGATGATAAAATAATCATAGTTTTATCTAAAGAAGAAACGAATAAATATAAGGATTATACATTAGCAGACTTTCCTGAAGTTGATGGTAAATCTATAGTTGATTTAAGCGCTAATACTGTTGAATTGGTTAAAAATAATGAATTGAGTGACAAAAATAACTCATTAATTGATTTTAATGAGTTTAATAGAATATTAAGTATTGAGTTAAACACAAAATCTAAAGAAAATGTTTTAAAATCAATAAAGGAATTAGAAAAAAGAGATGAAATATTGTCTGCTGAACCTAGTGTTTCGGCTCAATTATTAAAAACGCCTAATGATTCAAAATTGTCTGAACAATGGGGATTGAATCATATAAAAACTTATGACGCTTGGAATATTGCTCAAAATGCAAATCAAGTCATGGTTGGCGTTTTAGACTCAGGTATTGACTCTCAACACCCGGATTTATTAAACAATATTTATAAAAGAGGTATTCATAATACATATACTACACTTCATAGGGATTTTACAGATGGATCAGAATCCGGGATACCAATATTAGAACCTATTGATCCAAATGGCCATGGAACTCATGTGGCGGGTATTATTGGAGCTCAGGGAAATAATAATCAAGGTATTTCTGGAATATGTTGGAATGTCAAATTAGTATCATTACGAGTTGCAGATGAGGGTGGATATGTAGAAACATTATGGTTAATTAATGCAATTAACTATGCGGGAAGTGTAAACATACCAATTTTAAATTGTAGTTTAGGGGGGGATTTTATTAGCCCTGCATTAGAAGAAGCTATTCAATCTTATAGGGGACTATTGGTTTGTGCGGCTGGAAATTCTGGTGATAATATTGATAATACTCCACTTTATCCTGCATCATATGATTATGACAATATACTAACTGTTGGTGCAATAGATTCAAATGATAAAAGATCAAAATGGGATGGATTTAATAATTTATGGGGCTTGTTAGGAGATATTGCATCCAATTATGGTGAAACCTCAGTAGATATATATGCTCCTGGAACAAATATTTTGAGCACAATTCCCGATAACAAATATAAAGAAAATAGTGGTACTTCTATGGCCACTCCTTTTGTTACTGGTGCGGCCGCTTTACTATTAGCTACTAATAGTAATTTAACAACTTTAGAATTAAAGAATGCAATTATTAATGGTGCCGATTCAATTACTATTAAAATTCCAGGGAATGGATGTAGTGGGGACAAGAATCAGGATGTATTAAAACTAAATATTAGTAATTCAATACGATTAGTAGCATTTAAGACTAACGATTCAGGAGATACTATCATAGGAACATGGTTTAATGAAAAAGATAATATTAATATACCGACTAATATTAATAATGTTAGTATAACTAGAATTGATGATGGTGCATTCAAAAATTATACTAATTTGATAAGTATAATTATACCAAACTCTGTTACACATATTGGATTAAGTTCTTTTGAAGGCTGTACAAGTTTAACAAATGTAGCATTATCATCTAATTTAATATTTATAGAACCATCCGCATTTAAAAATTGTGCTAGTTTGTCAAGTATAACTATACCTAATAGTGTACAGTATATTGATTCAAGCGCATTTGAAGGATGTTCATATTTACAATCAGTTAGCTTATCAAATCATTTAGTTGCCATTGGTAGTTCCGCTTTCAAAGGTTGTGCAAGTCTATCTAGCATTATTATTCCAAATACTGTAACAAATATAGATACAAGCGCATTTGAAGGATGTTCATATTTACAATCAGTAATACTATCAAATCATTTATATGCAATAGGAACATCCGCATTTAAAGGATGTAGCAGTTTAGGAAACATC
>CATLBQ010000014.1 GCA_949879765.1 uncultured Bacilli bacterium | reverse complement strand
AGTTTTCAAAGATCAATTTTTCCTGCTTCTTTCAAGCATCCTATATATTATACCAAATTCTTTTTTCTTTGTCAAGAATTTGATACTTTATATTTTTTCCATTTCAAAAAAAGCATATCCCTTAATTGAAAGGCTTGTATATTATATCAAATTTTTTTATACTATGCTATTAATATGCTTTTTTATTTTTAAAAAATAAAAGGCCAATTGGTATTGGCCTCAAATGTATCTTTTCTATTCACCATTATTTTATAATTCGGATAGCTTTTTGCATCAATTCACTCAATCGTTCAGTTTGAAATGTTTTTTCATTTACTATTATTTTACTAATTTCTCTTCTATAATAAATTACATTATTTGCTTTAATTACTCTTCTACCTAAACGAAATTTATTGTTCTCACTTAGTTCTCTTGTATAATATGGCAATACCACATTTATATCGGCCTTATTATTATATCCGTTTTGGTTCATATTATACCTCTTTTCTTTTTATTTTCCAGCTTTTGTATACACAAACAAATCACTAACTGGTTTGTCATCGATAATATTTAAGATACCACGACCCAACAATGAAGCTACTGATAATATTACAAGCCCTTGAATATTTCTTTTTTCAGGTGTTAACTGAGTTGTATTGGTCACTACTAATTGTTCAAGTGGCACACTATTTAACCTTTCTACTGCAGCACCTGACAAAAGGGCATGCGTGCAACACGCTCTAACCGTCTTGGCACCGCGTTCTTTCAGTGTTTTTACAACAACAGAAAGAGTACCTGCAGTATCTATCATATCATCAATAATGATACAATTTTTTTCTTCAATGTCACCAATTACATTCATTACTTCTGCAACATTCGGTCTAGGTCTCCGTTTATCTACAATTGCCATTGGAGCATCTAATACCATAGCTAATTTTCTTGCTCTTGTAGTTCCACCATGATCAGGGGCAACAACAACAATATCTTCAATTTTCTCTTTTACAAAATATTCTGCAAGAATTGGTAAAGCCAAGAAATTATCAATAGGTATATCAAAAAAACCTTGAATTTGATCAGCATGTAAGTCCAAACACATCAACCGATTTGCTCCTGCTGTTTGTAATAAATCAGCCATTAATTTTGCAGAAATTGGTTGGCGTGGTGCAGCCTTTCTATCTTGTCTAGAATATCCGTAATAAGGCATAATAATATTAATTTGATCTGCAGAAGCCCTTTTTAATGCATCTATCATAATCAACAATTCCATGTAATTATCATTTACTGGAGAATTTGTAGATTGGACAACAAATACAATATGTCCTCTTACCGTTTCTTCTATATTTACTTGTACTTCCCCATCTGAGAATTTATTTACTTTACAGTTAGACAAAGGAATGCCAATATAATCAGCAATCTCTTGAGCAAGAATTTGATTTGAGTTAAGTGAAAAAATTTTAATTTTTTTCCCGTGAATTGTAGCCATGTGTTTCTCCTATTTATTTAAATTTTGCTTTACAGCGGTATATATATCATCTGATGTCAGTTGATATTCTTTTAACAAATCATTATATTTGCCAACTTGACCAAACCGATCTTTTACCCCTATGCCTGTTATCTTTAAGGGGTATTGGGCACAAAGTAATTCGCTTACTGCAGAATATAATCCACCTATTATATTATGATTTTCACATGTGACAACGTGCTTAGTTTTTTGAATCGATTGTAATATTGTCGCCTCATCTAATGGCTTAATTGTATTCACACTTATCAGTTCAGCAGATATCCCTTCTTTTGATAATTTTTGAACAGCCTCTTTTGCTTCTGCAACCATAATACCTGTTGCTAAAATGGTAATATCTGTACCTGGTGTTACCACATCTGATTGAAACAATTTAAATTGATAGTTCTCATCAAAAACAGGTTTTGCGCTTTTTCTAGGTGTTCTAATATAAACAGGACCTGAATAATTGATAATTTGTTCAATGGCTTGCTCTAATTGCAGACTATCTACTGCATCATAAATAACCATTGTTGGAATACTTCGTAATACCGCAACATCTTCAAAACTCATATGTGTACCACCATTTAATTCAGCAGTAATTCCAGGATCTGTTCCTACAATTTTTACATTTTGTTTGGCATATGCAACAGAAACTGCAATTTGATCACAGACTCTTCTTGTAGCAAATGGAGCAAATGTAAAAGTAATAGGTTTAAATCCATATGCAGCTAGTCCCGCAGCTACCCCAATCATATTTGCCTCTGCTATTCCGACATCAAAACATCGATTAGGATAAGCAGAATAAATCGGACTTGTTCCATTAGGTTTAGCAAGGTCGGCATCTAATATCACAATTTTTTCATCTTTTTTCATCAACTGAATGAGTTTGTTTGATAAAGCTTGTCTAAATTCCATATAAGCCTCCTACTTGAGTTCTTCTAATGCTTCAGCAAGCATTTGCTTAGAAATAGCTGTAGAGTGATTATTCACACCCAATTTTTCAACAAAAGAAATACCTTTTCCCTTAGTGGTACGAAGCACAATCATAGCAGGCTTGTCCTTTTGCAACTTCGCTTTTTCAATAGCTTGATCTATTGCATTCACATCATTTCCATCAATGGTTTGAGTAAAAAAGCCAAAACTATTCCATTTATCTTGAGGTTCAATCAAAGAGTTGATGTTTTTGGTATAATTATCGATTTGCATTCCATTATCATCTAAAAATAAGATAAAATTATTCAATTTCATTTGACTAGCATACATGCTTGCTTCCCAAACCTGTCCTTCTTGCGCCTCTCCATCACCAATAATACAATATATTGTTGCTCCATCATCAGCTAATTTTGATGCTATGGCCATACCAACTGCACAAGATATTCCTTGACCAAGAGACCCAGTCGTCATATCAATACCTGGAGTTTTATTCATATCACAATGGCTTGGTAAATTGGTACCAAATTGATTGAGCGTTAATAACTCTTGTTGTGAAATATATCCTTTATGACAAAGTGTCGCATATACCGCTGGCCCCGCATGTCCTTTTGAAACAACCAAACGATCTCGAGTGGGCATATTGGGATATTGAGGATTTACATTCATATGTTTATAATACAAGACAGTTAACACATCAACAATAGATAAGCTTCCCCCTATATGGCCTTGACCAATTGAAGCAATACATTCTACCGTTAATGCACGAATTTCTTTTGCAATTTGTTGCATAATCAAACTCCTTCTTCATTTATTCTATATTTAGTATAACATAATTGCCTTTTTTTTGCACATATAAAGTTTACTTTTTATTGAGAAAACGCTTTTTACATCTCCCTATTTTATACTTTATATTTTTATGATAAAATAAAAAATCCTAATTTTATCACGTTTATTAGGACTTATATGTTTTATTATCTTTCCTTTAATTATACTTTTTGCTTCTATATCTTTTTAAATTACTCCATAAATGATTCCAAAAACAATCAACATAACCCCTAACAAGGAAAAAATAAAATATACAATGGGATAAAAATTAATAGCCTTAGATGAACACATTTTCGAAATAAATTCCTCTGTTGAAGATTCTTTATTTTTATCCTCATAATACCACGAAGGCAATAGAGCCTCATTTTTCCACCTAGGTGGCAATATGCATTTTTCTGGTGATGTTAGCCCTAACATATCTTCAATCTTTGCTTGAATAGATAATATTTCCATTTGATATTTATAATCCAGTTTAAAATGAAAATACGCAATCATAGCTAACATAATAATTATTATACCTCCACCAATAAAACAGATCATCCCCAATTTCTTTTCATTTAAAAAATTTGCAAGTAATAGACTCCCACTGAACACAGTCAAAAGCATGGTTAAATAGACCTCCATACTTTTTCTCCATTTTGACCTTATCTCGTTTTCCCTATCAATTTCAATCTTATATAAATTAAATAGTTCTTCTCGAGTAAATAATTCCATATCCATATTTTTCCTCCTAATATAGTGTATCATATTTAATAATTTTAATCAATTGCTTTTAAATTTTTTTGATGCTAATATAAATTAAAAAAGAAAAATGCTATTTCTAGCACTCTTCTTCATTAAATTTAGCAATGACAACCTCTTCAAAAAGTTTTCTTGTCTCCTTATCAATTGGATGCGCAATATCTCGGAATACGCCATTTGACGCTTGTCGACTAGGCATTGCTACAAATAATCCTTCTTTTCCCTCAATAATTCTCAATTCGTGAATGACAAAGCAATCATCAATTGTTACGGATGCAATTGCTCTTAACCGATTCTCACTTTGAACCTTTTTGATTTTTACATCTGTTATTCTCATATTCCTTTTACCCCTTGTTTCTTTTTACATTTATATTATATCACATGAAAACGTTTTCGTAAAGTAATTGTATTCTTTTTTTATAAAATTGTTAAAAAAGAAAAACTAGCGTGGTCGCTAGCATCACTTTTTGCTCTCAATATACCGTTTCAAAGGCAATAATTTTTCTTTTAGATAAGGGATAAATGCATCGTTTTGAATGTCACTTTTTTTGAGCAACAAGACAACCGTCTTATCCACTAGATGTATATATATATAATCTTTTTTGACAACGGCTTTAGTAATATAACTCCAAGGGATTGCATCCACCGTCTTAGTAGCATCATCCAATTCCGTTTGAAAACAATACAAAAGACCGTCCTCACTCAATTGTACATAGATTGGTTCTAAGTCCTGTAAATTTTTTTTCATGATCTTTGCTTTAGCAATCCATTTAGAAAATACAAGGCTAAATAAAATAGAAACAACTCCTAATACAATAAACAATATATTATAGACTAGATGCTGGTTGATTCCTTCTGTACACAAACCATATATACCAAAAAATATACAAAATGTACCTAAAATCAGGGTACCAATATTTTTACTAAGTGTAGCAAGATACATATTAAAGGTAATTAAATCTTCTCTTTTTAAGTGTTGTACCATTGTAATTTTGTTTTGTTTTTCTTCCATTTTTTACTCCTTTATCATGGTTACTATTTGAATTAAAAATTCAGGATATTGTTTTTTTAAATATTGTGCAATCTCATCTATATGTTTGCCAAACACCAATAATGAAGATCCACTACCTGTCATTTGTACATCCGCAATTTTTCTAATATCTTCAATAATGGTACGAAGTTGTGGATAAACCTGCACAGTAGCATCCTCTAAATCATTTTGCCATTGCCCATTTTTGGCCATCATTATCAACTCTTCATGTGAAAGTGCAAAAGATATCTTTTCTTGATGTTGAAATATTTCACAAGTAGATGCAATGATATTTGGGTATATATAAATGAATGGTAAATCAAATTGAAAATCAATAGGTGTAATTTTTTCTCCGATTCCTTCCACAATGGCAGGACCATCAAATAAGGCATAAGGGATATCTGCCCCATAAATAGATAATTCATCTAAAAGGATTGGATCTTTTACGTTTATTTGATATCTATCACCAAGATATTTTAGAATTGCAGCAACATCAGCACTTCCCCCGCCAACACCTGCGCCTATTGGAATTTGTTTGATTACTAAAATGTCAAATGTATCTTGTATATGGTATTTGGTTTTAAAAAAGGCAAGAACACGGAGGATAAGATTGTCTTTTTCTGGTGTAAGTGGTGCTCCTTGAAATCGTAAAGTATCTTCTTGAACATCATTGTTTTGAATGATAATTTCATCATACAATGTCATTTTTGCATTCAGCATTTGTAACAAGTGATAGTGATTCTCATTTTCGCCCACTACTCTTAAAATCAAGTTTACTTTTGCATAAGCTTTTAAATTCATATTTTATTCCTTATAACATAATTTTCATTTTTCCCTTGGTCTCTATTCCGCCAAATGCGTCTCTTTTGTTTTCGATTAATTCTAAAATCTGATTGAAATCTACATTTTTATTACACGATGTTGTAGCTACCTTTATAGCAATAATGGCTGGATCATAGGTATGTATATTAATTCGTTTAGGCGAGGATGAAAAATTAGCTCCAGAAGCTAGTAATGCCTCAAAATGAGAAGCACAAGCCCCCACAATAACGACAACAGATTCTCTATCAAAATGTTTTCTAATCATACGTACAGCATCCATAAAGTGTTTAGAATTTTGATAGTTTTTTAAATCTTTTATGCCCTTTCCATTATACACATCATGACCAGTAATCACAACTATATCAGGTGTTACAGTAAGCAACAAATGTTCTATTTTATCCTTAATATCTTCTTCATGCAAGTATAATCCATCTGAGGGTATATTCATTTCTTGATATAGACTTAAGCAGCTTTCTAAGAATTCCTTATCCCCATCAATATGAAGAATTCTCCCATATAAAATTTGATGTTTACTCCGTCTTTCTTTTTTTTGCAATACACGATGCTTTAGTGTTTCTTGTGCTTTTGTCTCTTGTAATATTTGGTCATTTCCTGCTTTTTTTAACAAAGAAATATCGACATCTTTTCGTATACGATGCGTAAATCCTTTTACTGTAGCTATATTATCTTGTATTTCTTCAATCACATATATATTTTGATCCCCATTGACCAATACAAGATCTTTCTTTTTTAAATCCACGATATTCACCCATATTAGTATATGATGATATCCAAAAAGTTGTTATTTATTTTGTTCAAATGTTTGGTAAAACAAATTGGCAAGTTCAACGATAGTAGATACACTAAGGGCCTCTGAACGAATATGTTCATCAATACCTAATTGCGTCAATAGTGCCAATATCTTTTCTTTTGGATAAGGATATGCTTTCAAAATATTGTTGATTAAGGTTTTTCTTCTTTGCGCAAAAATAGCCCGGTTAAAGGTTAAAAAGTAATCTAAATGTTCTGCTTCTTTTTCAGGTTTATCTTTATATGTTAAAGATATCACACTACTTTCAACGCCTGGTTCTGGATAAAAAGAATGAGGGTAAACTTGGAATAATAGCTGTGCTTTTGTAAAGTATTGTATCAATACACTCAAACTATTATAGTCTTTGGTTGAGGGCTTTCCACACAATCTTTTAGCAACCTCCGTTTGCATCATCACTATCATTTTTGATACCAAGTGAGTCTCTTCAAGAATTTTTATCAAAATCGCTGTTGTAATATAATAAGGCAAATTAGCAACCACATAAATTGGTTTATCGTCAAAATAAGCCGAAAAATCTTCATTTAATGGACGATTCAAAATATCATCATGAATAAGTTTCACATTTGAAAATGCTTTTGTATGCAGATGTTCAACCATTTGTCCGTCTATTTCATAACATAAAACGCGATTGGCTTTACGTTGTAAATGCTCAGTCAAGAATCCTAGTCCAGGACCAATTTCTACTACATTAATCTCCTTTGTAATTTCTGCCGCATCAACTATTTTTTCAAGGACATTTTCATCCAATAAAAAGTTTTGGCCATATTGTTTTTTTACAATAATATTTTCCTGATTTAAAATTTGTTTTACCTTTTCTTTTGTCATATTTTGTTCTACCTTCTATATATTATACCATAAAGACAAAAAATCGCAAAAAGATTACTTTTTTGCGATTCTCTTTTTTATTCTTCTTCGTCATCATTATCGTCTTCAGAGACAATAACCATTCCGCCACCAAATTCTTCGTCTAAAGATTCATAGGCATCTGCTAATTCATCATCCATATCTGTTAAATCATCTATGTCTTCTTTTTCAAATGAATCCACTATTTTTGAACGTTTTTGTTTTGTAGATTCTTGTTCTACCTCATCAAAAGATTCAAATGCTTTTGCCAAATCGTCGTCATCTTCTTCTTCGTCATCTTCATCTTCTACTTTTGACTCATCTTCATCAAACATATCGTCTTTCAATTCGTAGCTCTTTACTTCTTCATCATCTTCATAAATATCATCGTATTCTCCGCCTTCTTTATCTAAAACTGAAGTAGGTTGACGATCTTTTAAATCCCATGTGTCATCGCCACAATACACGAAATATCCTGATTGCATGAAATCTAAAATAAATTGTGGTGCTAGTTCTTTCGCAAGCGCAACTTTTAGTCCCTTGATTTCCATAACCTCTTTTACAATGGACAACATTTTTTGAGGTTTTTTCTTTGCATCAAGCAATTCAATAGCAATCTCTAATAATGACTTATCTTTTTCTTTACTACCCATATAGCCTCCCAATACACATCTATTTTGGTTTTATTATCATTGAGTTATCTTATTATACTATACTTTCTGTTTTTTTGCAAATTAAAATAGTTTTTATTTTTGGTTCATTTCACTATGCCACTCAATATATAGTTCATGTTGTCGATTTTCTTCCTTATCATTTTCAGTTTGATAAACAATTCTAAGTGAAGATGTACCTATTTCTAAAATAGTTGTATACGTCGCCATTTTTAATTCATAATTGAAATCCGTCCGCATGATGGCCTGCGTGACTTGATTTACTTGATATTCCATATAAGTTCGAATCTCGCCTAGTCTTTTAAGGATTACCCTAGGAATATGTGGATTGATTTCAATAATGGTTGGCGTATTTCCTTCTAATTCTTCCTTAAATAACAATCTTGTTTTTTCTTCTTGTTGATCTATAATTCCCTTTGTTTCAAAGTAAATTTCCGTCCCATCTGTTTCACTCAAACGAAAGATGAGTTGAACTTCTTGTTTCATCTTCTACCCCTTTATGTTTTATAATATAAGATATATCAGAATAATGGCAAGCCCTGGAATCCGAAGCATACCCACAATGAATAATGTATATATATTAATAGGCACATTTAAATTCAAAAATGAACCCACAAAATTAAAAACAAATAAAATGACTATGCCAAACAAAAAAGATTGTACTAACCATTTTAAAAACTTTACAAATTTCATATGCTTCACCCATATCATTTTATGATAACACTGCTTGAAATATGTATGCTATCTACGCTAAATCGCTTTTCTTTTCTCGATATTGTTCATATGCATCTTTATCTGTTCGGTTGGTCGTTAAATGAGTGATAGAAATATATTGATGATGCACTGCATAAACATCACTATATTCATCATTTGCCTCAGCTACTTCGAGGGGATGACCTGTTAGATAAAATAATCCATCCTCTTGTTGCACATAGGTTGAATCAAAAGGAAGTATGCCTTGATGCGTAAATACAATACCCTTAGGGTGGTTGGGGATATTCACATTTAATACTTTGCTTTTTTCTAAAAGATGATTCTTAAGCAAATAGGGAAGAAGCACATCTAAATACCGGCAAGCCTCAAAGGATTCAAAACTACACGATAAAGCTACGCCACAACTGCCAGATAAACTCGCCTCAAATGTCGCTCCAACGGTACCAGAATATAAAATATCATTCCCTAAATTATAACCTTTATTCACACCAGAAAAAACAATATCTGGTTGATATCCAAAATAATGGATAGCTACTTTTACACAGTCTGCTGGTGTGCCTGTTACTGTATATGTGGGTATACCTTTGAATGCATCTTCATGTTTTTGAATATCAATACCCGTTTTTAATGTAATCCGCTGCGAAACTGCACTCATTTCGCTTTTTGGTGCGATGACCCAAATGGAGTTGTTTGCGATATCAAAGTATTTATATATATATTTTACAAGTAAATCTAACCCTTTACTTTGAATACCATCATCATTCGTAATTAAAATATTCATATTATATACAATCAGGATGATCCTTTTGATATTGCTCGAGTTCGTTGTCTAGCTCTTTTAAGAGTTGTTTCATTTCTTGCTTAGAATATATTGTCGCTCCTGCGGCAACCAAATGTCCTCCCCCTCTAAAATGAGTAGCTACATGGTTAATCGGAATAAATCTAGCCCGAATTCTCACTCTAATTTCGTTTTCTGGCCGAACTAGGTCATCTGTACAATTTGGATCTTCTTCTAACATTTGATCGACAAAAGCGACCCAAATCAGCGATCCCTTGATTCCATCTAAACAACTGACCAAATTGGCTGCTTCTTCTTTTGTAACTTGAAATTTTTCCATCATTTGTTTTGTAAAGTAGATATATGCAACACCATGCTTGGTTCGTTTAAAATGTTGATAAACATAACCTTGAAGTTGATAAGTGGTATCTTCTTTCATATATAATCTTGTATATAGTGCCTCTGTATCTACACCTTGTGATAATAAATATCCTGCTTGATAAAATGTTTCTTCACTGATACCGCGATATCTAAAACGGCCCGTATCTGTTACAATGCCAAAAAATAAAATATTTGCAATGCTTTCATTTATTCTCCAATTCCATTGTTGAATCAATCTAGTAATTATAACAGCACAAGCAGGAGAGGTAGGGTCAACATAGTTGATATTGCCATAATCACTAGAGTCATCATGATGATCAATTTTAATGATATATTCTCCCAATTGATAACGTGTGTCACAAATTCGATAATCAGCACCCGTATCTACTACAATGACCAAGGCATTGGTATACAAATCATCACTAACTTCATCTAAACTCCCATATGGTAAAGTGTATTCAGGTAGAGTATCTCCTACAGCATATACCTCTTTTTCTGGATAGTTATATAAAATGGCCTCTTTTAAACCATTTTGACAAGCAATACAGTCGCCATCAGGACGAATATGTCTATGAATAATAATGCGTTGATATTCTTTAATTTTTTGTAGAATTTGTGCTTGCATCTTGATTCTCCTTTATTCTTTTTTCGAGTAATTTCACAGCCTCTTTCACATACGATAAATCAGGTAGTGTACATCCACTAGCTTGCATATGGCCACCACCACCAAAATAAGCAGCAACAGGATTGATATTTATGCCATTTGAACGAAATTCACAATACACTTCTCCTGTTTCATCTTCAGTAAAATTAGCCCAAACTAAAATTTCTTCAATCCCTGCCATAATATTGACCATTCCTCTAGAAATGTCAAAAAGAGGTAGACCATATTTTTTCACTTCTTCTTTGGTATTGACTAAATAAGCAACACCTGATTTTGTTACCTTGAACTTGGATATTAATTTGGCACGAAGTTTAATATTTGATAATTTTTCTGTATATAATTGGTTATATATATACTCTGTATCTACCCCACACGCCATTAATTTTGATACAGTCTGATAGGTATGACTCGTCGTTTGAGCATAGCGGAATCTGCCACTATCTGTAACAATTCCTGTAAATAAAATAGAAGCAGCTTGAGGTGTCAATTGTAGCGGCGTATTGAGGATTAAATCCGCAATCATTCTAGAACAAGATTCATAACTAGTATCGACAAATGCCATATCTCCATAAGAGCCTTGTGGTAGATGATGATCAATTTTAATTATATAATTTCCTTGTCGGTATCTTTCATCACTAATCAACTTTTCAGCTCCACAATCACAAACAATGACTAGTGCTTGAGGGTATAAGTCATCTTCAACTTCATCCATTTTTCCCATCCAAGCATATCGTTCCATCATATCCCCAGTAATTTTTACACACTTATTTGGAAAAGTGGATAATATGGCATTTTTAAGCCCAATTTGCGAACCTAACGCATCTCCATCTGGTCTAGTATGCCGATGAATAATAATCGTATCATATTCTGTTATTTTATTATATATATCTAAAAACATAAACTTCATATCTCCTTATTATTGATTATATCATAAACTTGCTATTTAATCAAAAAAAAGGCTATGCTGTATAACTTATACAAATCACGATATTGAGTCATTCGGATAATAAATTATATATATAAATTCATGAGTTTAAAAAAGTATTTTACTTTATTTGTTATCTATAATTTTCTTTTATAGAATAAAAAGCAAATATGAGAAAATCATATTTGCTTTTATTATTTTAGTTATTATTCATAAACAACTGTAATTTTAGTAATTCTTACTTGTCCATTTGTAGCTGTACCAGTATTACCTACACTAAATGTTACTGTTTGAGCATTAACTTCAATTTCAGCTCCAGTTGTATATTGAACTGTCTTATCGGCATTTGTTAAAACACCAGTTTTCTCTGAAGTATATTCAATAATTACTTTTGCAATTTTATGTCCTTCAGCAGCTGCAATTGTGATAGCTGGATTTTCATTTTGATAGATACGCCAATTGTTACCACTAGCATAATATTTTCCACTATTTGCACCATATTGAGGATTTGCAGGTGTACTATCAACAGAAACGCTAATAATAGTATTCATTGTAAATTCTTTATATTGTAAACTATTTTGCCATCCTAATTCTGCGGCTTTATCAGCAATTGCTACAGCTACAGCATTTCCTTCAATTGGCTTTTCTTCAGGTAATTTGTATACTTCTTTATTCAATTGAAGTAATCTACCATCTTTAATTTGAGCAGTACCTTTAAAGTTGCTTGCAATACCATAAAGAACAACTACATCACCTTCTACAGGTTTTTTAGTCATTGCATCATATCGAGTAGAACCATCAGCTGAATAAGAGCCATAAATAGTAAGTTCTTCGCCATCTTCATTTACGATAACCATATTACCATAAGTTGCATTTGTAATTGTTTTTACAAATCCAATAACATAATATTTATCTGTTGTTGAATTACCATCAGCTGGTACTAATGCCTTTATGTCTGCAAATGAAGTTGTTTCATATTCTGTTTTTAATTCAGGTTTTTCAACTACTGTTCCTTTTACAAAAACACTAAATTCTTTTGTATAAGCTACACCTTTATATGTATAAGTTGCAACCAACACAACTGTTGTATCTGTTTCAGGGAAAGTAAGTGTTACAGCATTTCCGTTTAATGTAATCACTGCGCTATCTTCTTTTAAAGACCAAACAAGACCTTCAAGAGTAGGAAGTTCAAAATCTTCTGTAGCCTCAGCTGGTACAGTTAACTTATTTAATTCTGCGTTAGCAACCATTTCATCGCTTACTTCTACATTAGTTACAATAAAGTTAAAGTATCCAGGAACTTTTGCACCATCAACTGTTTTTGTTGAATAACTAATTGGCATAGCATACACAGTAACTGTAGCACCATTTGTTAAATATTGTTTAACTTCATCTAGTGGGAAAGAGAAACTCAAAGCAACAGTTGATCCTTCAAGTGTTGCATTAATATAGCTACCAGATACAGATACTTTTACTGTCATTTTTACAAGTGGACCAGCAAAATTATATGTTCCAGCAACAACTTGTGCCCATGCAGCATCTAATTGTTCAGGAGTCCATTCAACAGCTTCAGCTAAAGTATAACTAGGTGCACCTTCAAGAGTTTCATAAGCAATAGGGTTACCTACTTGATAACAAGTAGATTCTTCAGGATAAACACCATATACACCACGAACCTTTACATAATCGCCAATTTTAACGCTAACTGCTTTATTTGTATAAACTAAGATAGAACCAGTTTCATCAGTCAAAACAAATCCTCTTGCATAAACTGCAGAAACTAAACCTTTTAAAGTTGCATATGTTTTAAGTTCAGCAGCTTTGTATTCAGCAACAGTTAAAACATTTTCTTCTTTTAATACATTTAATTCTAAAGTAACTTCTTCTGATAATTCACCACAAGTAATATTTGCAGTAAGTGTTACTTTGCCATCTTCAACAACAACTAATTTACCATCTACAAGTAATCCTTCAACACTTGAAGTCCAGTTTACATTTACACCATCGATTTTTACTTCTGGATAAGCGAATTCTTGACCATTGTAATAACTTGGAAGTAAATTTGCATTCTTAATTGCATCTACTGCATTTGCTAATTTTTGTGCATCAGATAATACTGGAGCAGGTGCTTCTTCAGGTGTTTCTCCATTCCATAATACACGATATACATCATTAGTTGAATATCTATCAATTGTAATACAGTTGATATATACATATTTACCAACGAAAGCATCCATTGTTTTGGTTTGTTCTGCACCATCTGTTGCATAGTGATAAATAGAAATTTTTACTCCTGTATTAGGATCTTCTAATGCATATTTATCGCCACAACCTAAATCTTCTTTTAATACTTTTGCATATAATTTATAAGTAGCACCAGAGAATGCATAAAGTCCTTCAACATTTAAAACTCTCTTTGCTTCTGTTTGGCTAGCAGTTAATAAACTTGTATATACAGAAATTTCTTGGCTTACATATTCATTTAATACAATTTCACTTGTTTTCTTGTATTCTTCTTTTGTAACAGGATTTATTAATTTTGCGTCTTCTTCGACTTTATCTAATGAAACTTCAGAACCGAATTCAATATTTCCAAAGAAAGAGTAAACATTACCCTTTATCAATAACAAATCTCCAACCTTGCATTTATTAGCCCAATCGCCATAAACAACCATTGAATCAGTACCATCAGAAACGATCATAGATTTTGACCAAATGTACAATACTCTTGCATAAGTCATGCAGAATTTAGCACCTTTAGAATCATTTGTATTTAATGCGATATTTCTGTCTTTTAAATCATTTAAAATCATTGTTTTAATATCACGAACTGAACCAAATGTTGGTGCCTCAACAGCTTTAACTTTAAAGTTAAATTCCTTAGTATCTTTAACTACTTCATCATCTACTTGTTGAGAAGCAACAACAGTTAAAGTAACTACAACACTACCATTTTCAACACGTGGATCATCAAATACTGGTCTATTTACAGTAGCTTGAACCTTATTATCAGTTACAGTAGTACCTACTTCAATTAAATCTGTTGCACTACTTGACCATTCAATATCAATGTTTGCAAATTGACTATTCTTTTTAACCAATTCAAAATTAGTTGTAGTACTATTTAATAGTTGGTCAGAAAAGAATATTTTATCTAACAAAGTAGCAATATCTTTCGTTGCTTGTTCTACTTTTTCAGCATGAGTAGGTTCAGTTGGAGTAGTTGGTTGACAACCAATTGCTCCAAGAGCAAAAGTAAATACAGCACAAATGGCTACGAACATTTTACCTAATTTGGTAAATTTCATCTTTTTTCCCTCCTAGAAATTTATTCGTATTTAAATTTTTATATTTAAATTTTCGCTATTAGAAAATTTAAACCTATGTAAATTACTCTGCAAATACAACATCATCCATACTTGATAATGAAAGTTGGATGTGTCCGTTTGCATAAGCATTTCCTGGTGCTTCAGTTGCACCATTATAATATGCAACAACACCCGTAATCGATTGGAACGTCTTACCTGAGAAATAGGATCCACTTAAAATTTGTCCATTGACATAGTCACCATAATATTCATCCCAAATGAGTCCAATTAAACATACATTTTGATCCACACGTACATTAAATTGTTTGGTATTCCCCTTTTCATCTTGGTATGAACAATACAAGGTAAAGGATGAATTGTTATCAGAATCCTTATAACCTGTTACTTTTAAATTTTCTAAACGGACTAAAGAACCAATTTTCTTATAGTTATAAATATCATCAATATTACCAATAACTTCGTCTGTGACCACAATTTGGTCTTTGGCATTGAAAGAATATACTTTAATATTAGAATCAGAGGTTACATCAGTAATTTGCAATGCGCCATAATAATAACCAATTCTTCCAGTTACTTGAACATACGCTCCTTCAACCAAAGAAGATAAGGAATTATATCCACCATATACATATATACCATAATATTGATTCAGTTCATCATCATATTGTTGCAAATAAGCATTTGTTGTGCCAATTTTTCTAACAACAATACCACTTACTTTGACAAGCGGTGATACAAAATCTTCTCTTGCTTCATCAACAGCATCTTTGGTTCCATATTGTTCTCTCAACTCACGGATAGTCATTTCTTTTCCTTCTGTAGAGTAATCATAATTAGGATCAGTTTCTCCCCAAATTCTTAATTTGTAACGAACTGAGATATCATAAACGGAGTCATTGAAATATTTTTCATATTGTGTACCAGAAGCTGATTTTACTTTGGCATATCCTAGTTCCGCAAGTTCAAGATTGACAAGTCTTGAATCTCCACTAGGCCATACCAACCAAATCCAAGCTAAATATCTTCCAGTAGTGTCTGTTCTTTCATTTAAATTTTCTGCTTGTAATACAATTTTAGCTCCTTCTGCAAGTGCAGATTGATACAATTGCTTATTGTATTTAGATGCCGCAAAACCCCATGGGTCAATTCTATATGTAGATTCTGGTGTATTAATTCCGTTATAACGAATAGTGACTTCATCACCTTGTGTAGTTTGAAATACAGTTGTATCTCCATCTACATAGCGGATAACTTTGCTAACTTCACCAATACCATCTTGAACAAAACTTTTGTCTTTGTAGTCTTGTGTTAATTTTAAACTATCTGTTTGAGGTGTTTTCCAATCATAGGTTTCACTTGTTACTTTATCATTAGGATCTGGAGTTGGTCTATCTGTTTTACAGCTTGTAAATGCCATTGTGAACATCAATATAGCGCAAAATATTCCTATTTTTTTCAATACTTTTATCATTTCTTATCTCCAAATAAGGTTTAGTCATTCATAATTGAATTATAAGCTGCTTTATAAACTTCATCGATTGTTGGGGCAGGAGTACCATATAAAATTCTTTGTACAATTGTTTCAGCTTCATCACGTGCTCTTGATGAACTTGGGAAAGCGATGTTTGTATAGAACCAATTTTGTTGTGCAAGACCTGCTTGTTTTGCTTTTGCTGCAATAGTTTGATTTACAATTTGAGAACCATCTCCAGCAATAGTAATACCCTTTACATGATTTTGATAAGCTTCAGAATTTAATACGTCTTTTCGAATTGGGAAATATGAAGTTTCTAATGCCCAAGTAAGTACAGATTCATAACTTACCATATGTTTTAACCATAACCAACCACCTAATTCTTCTTCTTCGTTTACACAGTCAAATAAAGAAACATTTGTACCTTGTTGAATAACTTGTCCATTGTTTTTATCATATTGTGGAACAGATGCAACACCTGTTGTAAATTTTGTAGTTGTAGATTGTTGACCATCATTATAACTTGCACCAGCAGATGAACCGATTGTCATAATACATTGCCCATTCTTAAATGCATCAGAGCAATAGTTTGAACCAAATGCTGTAGTAGTTGCAATGTATCCTGCTTTGTAGTTATTTAAATACCATTGCATTGCTGCTTTTGATTTAGCTGTATCTTCTGCGTTATAACCAAATGCATTAAAACGACCAACACCATTTTCATCAAATGCAGTATAACTTGCACCATATTGTTGTGTAAATGTAATAAACAGATTGGCTTCTGAATCATACCCCATAGGATATACTAAATTTTCACCATAGGTATCACAAGCTCTTTTATATTCGCTAGTTTGTTTCCATCTTTTTGCAATATCAATAACTTCATCCCAAGTTGTAGGAACATTCCATTTGTATTTTGCAAAAAGATCTGCATTATAATACATTAATTCAGTTGATTTATTGAAAGGTAATGCATAACGTGTTCCCTCTTTATCATAAATTGTTCCTTCATCCCAGAAACCTTCAATAAATTGAGCTTGTTCTTCTTCAGTCATACCATATTTTGGATCGTCAATATATTTGTCAAGTGATTGCAAAGCCTTACCACTCAAATATAAAGAAACATGGTCAGGATAAGTTTGTGCTGCTGTAGGTGCATCTCCAGCTGCAATACTTGATGTAATTGTATCTCTTAGTGTATTATAATCACCAAAAGAAGTTAATTCAACTACATATTTTCCATTATACTTCTTTTCAAATTCTGCTTTAATTTTTTCTAAAACAGTCGTTAAGGCAGCACCATTAGCATGCCAATATTTGATTGTAATAGCATCTGGATTATCCGTTGTATTTCCACCTGGATTTTTTCCATTGTCAGTTTGATTACAGCCTACAAAAGTAAATGTAATTGTAATCATAAGCAAAAGAATTGCAATTTTAGTAAACTTTTTCACTTTTTTTACCTCACCTTATATTTTTTTTATTTCTAAAACATCTGTTTGTTTTAGCCCTTGATACCACTACGCGAAACACCTCTCATTATGTATTTTCTAAGTAAAACAAACATAATTAGAAGTGGCGCAGTTACTACTGCTGCTGCAGCCATCTGTCTACCTTGAACAGAACGTCCTTCTGAATCAGAGAAACCAAGTCTCAAACCGGTAGTGATTAATCGCTTATCGGCACTACGTGTAATCATCATTGGCCATACATAAGCGTTCCATGAACCCATTAATTTTAAAATTGTAATTGTAATTAATGTTGGCATTGCAATAGGAACCATAATTTTAATTAGGTATTTTAAATCACTTGTTCCATCTACTTTTGCCGCATAATATAATTCATTTGGAATTTGTCTAAAATTTTGTCTCAATAAATAAATATAATAAACACTAATCAAGAATGGGACAATCATTGCCCAATAAGAATCTATACCCGTTATGCCAAAAATATCCTTGGCTGTTTTAGTAACAGTAATATAATTGGTAATTACCATCATTTCTCCGGGAACCATCATTGTAGCTAAGAATAGTGTGAATAAAAATTCACGCCCTGGAAACTTAATTCTAGAAAAGGCAAAGGCTGCCATAACTGTAGTTACTAACGTTCCTATAGTAGAAATAACACCTACAACTAACGTATTATACATATATCGCCAAAGGTCAAATCTAGCTTGGAAATCATCAAATGAACCAATCTTTCCAGAAGATTCCCATTGATATTTTGCACTTAATACATATTTATAGTTTTCCCATGCAAATTCTTTTGGAAAAAAAGTTGGCCGAAGTAAACTGATTTCTGCTTCCGTTTTCAAAGATGTAATAATCATCCAATAAAAAGGGAGCAGCATAAATAATGCAAAGAAAATCAAAAAACTATATGAAATCACATATCGAATAACTTTTTGTGATTTTTCTCTTTTAATGGTTTCATCAACTGTTTCATAAAAATTCTTACCATCTACACATCTTTCGATATTATGATGGTTTTCTTTTATTTTTGTAATGATAACAACAAGTATTAAACATAAAATTAATATCCACATAAGTAATCACCTCTAATAATGCACTTTTTTCTTACTAACATAACTATTGATAGCTGTAAATATCATAATGATGATAAAGAGAATAACTGCACCAGCTGCTGCAAGAGAGGTTTGTGGATAACCACTAAGAGATTGTTCTTTTGTTTTTTGGTAAATATACCATACAACCGTTGCCATATTATTTTTTTGTCCAACAGATTGAGCATTATCACCAAATATAGCAACAACAGATGTATATTCTTTAAATGCACCAATAAATGAAGTAATTAACAAATAGAAAATTTGTGGAGACAATAGCGGAACTGTAATTCGCATAAACGTTCTTGCTTTCGTCGTACCATCAATTTGCGCTGCTTGATAATATTGTTTATCAATACTTTGTAATGAACTTAATAAAATTAACACTTTAAATGGCAGTGAATTCCATACAATATAAGCAAGAAGTACAATCATAGACGTAAACCATTGAGCATTAAAGAAAGGATGTGTGAAAATACCTTCTCCAATTAATACCGCTTGGGTATTACCTCCAAGCCAATTGATGCTACTTCCTCCAAGTGAAGTAATTAACGTATTCATTAAACCTTGATGTGATTCAAACATAACCGAAAATACCATACCAATTGCAATTGTGTTCGTTACATATGGTAAGAAAAAGATGGTTTGTAAAAAACGTTGAAGAGGTTTAATTGAATTTAGTGCTACAGCAATCAGTAATGAAAGTGTAATAGATACTGGTACAGACACGAATACAATAACCATTGTATTGATTAAATATTTAGGGAAGTTATTTCCTTCTGAAAATAGTTTAACATAATTCCCAAATCCCCAACTTTCAAAATTTTTTTCATTGGTAATCAGGTAATTATATCCTTCTTTAAAGGACATAAGGAACGTATTTACAATCGGATAAAAAGTAAAAATACCTAGTAAAACAATTGCAGGTAGAAGGCATAGCATTCCCTTTAAAAAGTTTATACTTTTTTTTCCTTCAACCATGCTATTGTACTCTCTTTTCTGTTAATTTATCAAATACGAAACATTTATTTGGTTTTACAGCAACCTTTACGGTTTCGCCTTCTTTTACTTCTACATTCGCATCAATAATTATACGGAAATTTTCTTTTTCTGATGCAGGATTCGTTGCAACAATTGATTTATCTCTACCAATATATTCAACTTGTTTCACAACGACAGTCATTTGTGCATCTGGATCAATTTCAAAACCTTCAGGACGGATTCCTATTGTGACTTCTTGGTCTTCTAGTGTGCTTGTACCTATTTTTTCTTCACCTACATATAAATCACCATTTTGAATCTTACCACTAAAAATATTGATTGGTGGAGTCCCTAAGAATTTAGCAACAAATTGATTTACAGGTTGATCATATACTTCTTGAGGGTTACCTCTTTGTTGTTCAACCCCTAATTTCATTACCACAATTTCATCTGATATACTCATAGCTTCTTCTTGGTCATGTGTAACAAACACTGTAGTAATACCAGTTTCCCTTTGAATACGTTTGATTTCTTCACGAGTTTGTAAACGCAATCTAGCATCCAAGTTTGAAAGTGGCTCATCTAGTAACAATACTCTTGGTTCTTTAACTAACGCTCTCGCAATAGCTACACGTTGTTGTTGTCCACCAGAAAGTTGTTTTGGTTTTCTATTGAGCAATTCCTCAATACCAACTAACTTTGCATATTTCACTGTTCTTTGTAAAATTTCTGCTTTAGGTAATTTCATATTTTGAAGAGGAAACATGATATTTTGTTTTACTGTCATATGCGGGTAGAGTGCATAATTTTGGAAAACCAATCCAATTCCTCTTTTTTCTGGCGATAATGTTGTTACATCTTCGTCGCCAAAAAAAATTTGGCCCGAACTAGGTTCTAACAAACCAGCAATCATATACAATGTTGTTGATTTACCACAGCCTGACGGACCAAGTAAACCGATTAACTTTCCAGATGGGATGGTAATATCCAAATTATCCACCGCACGCACCTCGGAATTTTTATCGGCAAAAATTCTTGTTAAATTGACTAAGCGAATGTCCATAAAAATTATCCTCCTGATTTCAGAAACGCTCGTTTCCATTCATCATGCTTATTTTACCACAATCTACAATTTTTTGCAAATTATATAGACCTATTTTGCTTTTTTGGTTGCGTTTTCACTATTTTTTATATAAAAACATCGGGAGTATTGCAATACTCCCGATAAAGTTATTATTCAATTTTTTCCTACTTTCCCAATATTAACCATGCAACCAATAAGATAATAAATACACACGCTACACCAACAACTGTCTTGAGCGCTTTACGTGCTACACGAATCAATCCAATAATCGAAAGTACGGCAATAATCACCACTGCAATTAACTTTAAAAAACCTGGTAAAGATAAAAAAGGATTCAAAATAATGTCTGAAACTTTTTCTCCTGTTTGATTAAACCAATCAATTATTACACCTAAATACATATACTTTCTCCTTTATGATTTACTATTGACTCTTGAATCAATTGCTCTTTTGAGTGTAAGTTCATCCACATATTCAATATCCCCACCAGCAGGCAAACCGTACCCAATTCTTGAGACAACTATATGATCCTTTTTTAATATTTTTTCTAAATATAATGCTGTTGTTTCACCACTAGGTGTAAAACTAGTTGCAAGAATGACTTCTTTTACGTTTTCGTCGATTCTTTTTTCTAAACTATCTATATTTAAGTCATCTGGTCCAATTCCTTCTAACGGGGAAATCAAACCTTTTAATACATGATATACACCATTGTATTGACCTGTTTTCTCAATAGCGAATACGTCTTTGGTATCCTTTACTACCATAATTTGTGTATGATCACGATATGTACTATGACAAATTTCACAAACCGACTGATTGCTTAAAACTCCACATATGGTACAATGCGTTAATGTTGATTTAATTTGTACCAGTTCTTTGGCAAATTCATCAACTTCTTCTTCTGTCATTTTTTCAATGATATGATACGCATATCTTTGAGCTGTTTTTTTTCCTACTCCAGGTAGTTTTTCAAGGTGCTTCGTTAAAGGATCTAAAAATTTAATCTCACTCATATATTAACCTTTTGATATTGGGTTTAAAAACCACCTAATCCGCCTAATAATGCTTGATATTTTTGCATCTTTTCTTCCGTAAAACGACTAATTTCATCTTGAGTTTGATGTGTTGCCGCAACAATCATATCAGCTAACATTTCTAAATCTTCTTGATCTGTTGCGCTAAATCCTTCCTCAAACGTAATTTGCTTTAATGAGTTATCTCCCATCATTGTCACTGTTACCACACCACAAGTAGCTGTAAATTCTGTATTTACAATTTCATCTTGGGCTTTTTTCATATCTTTTTGCATTTGTTGCACTTTTCTAATCATTGCTTGATTCATATTATCTTTCCTCCTCTACTTTTGCTTTTCCAAAAAAGCGTTGGGCTTGATGAATCGTATCATTTTGCCCCTTACTGACTTGGTCATAATTGACCACTACCACTTTTAACTCTGGGTTATGGATTGGTGTTAATTTAGGATAACGAATTCCTACACCAACTTGCCCCACATATTCAGATCTTTTTTCTTGCCATGTATTTTCAGGAAGCGCCAAAAAGTCATAATCCTTACCAAAAGCAATACGTAATACTTGTTTTGCATCTATGTGATTTTTAGGTTCCATCAAATGATTACATATCATGGCGGTAGGATAAACTACTATTAATTCCCTTTGACCATTGGCTACTAGTTTTCCATCTAATAAAATTTTAGCTACTGGTTCTAATACAAATCCCACTTTATCTGCTAGTCGGTTCCATCCCGCAATCAAACGTCCTTTTTCTTCACGACATTCTTGACCACGTGCTTCATGTAATATTCTTTCAATAATTCGAACATCGTATACATTTTTGATGGTTTGAATTGTTTTTGATTCATTGGTTTCTACTATTTTAGGTTCTTCAACAGGTCTAACATAGGTTTCTGGTTTTACCTTGGTTTGAACTGGTGTTTCTACAACTGGTTGAGTTGGTTTTATCTCTAAAGTTTGTATCTTGGCTTGTACTGCTTGTATTTTTTCATTTTGTTCTTGATGGGTGGTTTGAAGTAATACAATTTTATTAGATAATTCCTCTGCTTGTTTTAATACATGAGAGACCTCTTCTTCCATAGTTTGCATCTTGCCTTGTAATTCTATAATAGAATTGTCATCTTTATTTTGATGAAATTCTTGTAATGCTTTAATAATGGTAAAATAATTATCTTTTAATTCAGCAACTTCTTGCATCATTTCACTATTTTCCAACACCGATGGTGCAATAACAGGATCAGGCTGAGCTGCACTAGATTCTGTAATCAATTCAACATATTCTTCTAAAACTTGTAGTCGTTCTTCTAAATCGGTGGTTTGAAGCACGGGTTCTATTTGTTTTTTTGTTTGTTCTAACTGATTGACTTTCTCTGCTAATGCTTGCATTTGTTCCATAACTGGTGTTAAGTCCGTGGTACTTTTTTCAGCCGCATCATTTGAAGGCATTTCATCTTCTTTTTCCATCTTTTCTTCAATGATTTGCATCTTTTGTTCTAACAATTGAATTTGTGCATTGAGTTGTTCTAATGGTACTTCTACCTCTTGATTTTCTTCACTTGGATTTTCTATATGTATTTGTAGCATTTGTTGGGTTATCTCTTGTATTTTATCCTTTATTGCAATGATATCTTCTGATTCTTTTTCATTAGAAGGTGTACTGAATAAACGCATCTTATCTTCTAATTCATCTAATCGAATCGTCAAATCACCAGGTAATAGACTGCTTTTTGAGGATACCTCTTCTATCATATCCATCTTTGACTCCATTTTCTCTTTAAAATTCGTCAAATCTGCTTTCTCTAATTCCATCGTCACTTTTTTAATTTTAGCATCAATATGATTGATTCTTGTATCATAATCTTGGTTAGTATACCCACCACTATGACTTTCTCCTATAACCGATTCTAATTTTTGAATTTTCCCTAGTATATCAATATCTTCCTCAGCTGAATTGATAATTTTTAATATCCCCACTTCCAAATATATTTTTTGTGAATTGGTAAACCGAATTTTATTTTGAATATCTACAAATACATCAATATAATAAAACAATTCTTTTTCACTAATTTTATCAGCAAAAGCAATGAATGCATCGTTAGTATATATATTTTTGTTTTGATCTACTCCTGAAATGTTTTTATATAATAAGGTATCACGACAAAATTGAATGGCTCCACCCACTACTCTAGACACTTCTTTACCACTATCAATCAATTCATTGATGACCGCAATAGACACGCTCGCATTTTTTTCTTTCAATGCATTCATGAGTTCAATTAACTTATGAATAGAGATTTTGCCTGTAACACTACTTACATCTTCTATTTGAATCACGCCATTACTATATACATTTGCTTGATCTAAAATACCTAATGCATCACGCATACCACCTTCGGCACTTTCAGCTATTGCGCATAGTGCATCTTCTTCTATATCAATTTGTTCTTTTTCACAAACAGATTTTAAATTTTGTTCTATTTCTACATTAGATAGTTGTTTGAAATCAAATCTTTGACATCTCGATAAAATGGTTTGGGGAATTTTATGGGGTTCTGTTGTTGCTAAAATAAACATCACATGTAGGGGTGGTTCTTCTAGCGTTTTCAACAATGCATTAAAAGCAGCAGTACTTAACATATGTGCTTCATCGATAATATAGACTTTCTTCTTGAGCATACTAGGTAAAAAATTTACTTTTTCTAGTATTTCTCTCATCTCATCTACACCATTGTTGCTTGCGGCATCTAGTTCAACTATATCTGTTGTTTCATCACGAGCAATAGCTAGACAATTTTTACAAGCATTACAAGGCTCACCATCGATTGTGTTTTCACAATTGACTGCTTTAGCTAGTATTCTTGCTATCGTTGTCTTTCCTATCCCCCTAAGACCACTGAAGATATATGCATGTGATGTTTTTTTCTCCATCACCGCATGTTTTAGTGTTTGTATCACATGTTTTTGACCTACAACCTCTTGAAATTGCTTTGGCCGATAGCTCCTATACAACGCCACATATGCCATATTTATTTCCCCTTTCTACTCTTCTATACTTCTTTTTTATTATACCATAAATCGAAACAAAAAGCAAACTATTTATACAAGTGGTTTGCTTTTTGTTTTAACCCTTTTTTTGTTTGTTCTTTCTTGATGGGTGGTTCATTTTGAATCAAACACTTCGGCCCATTTCCAATCAAATCCTCTCGGTGCGCCAATTGAAGTGCCTTTTTAACGAGTGCATAATTACGAGGATTTTTATATTGAATCAATGCCCGTTGCATCGCTTTTTCCTCTTTTGTTTTAGCAACATATACCTTTTTCATGGTTCTAGGATCTACCCCTGTGTAATACATACAAGTCGCTAACGTAGCAGGTGTAGGATAAAAATCTTGCACTTGTTCAATATAAAGTCTTTCTTTTTGAATGTATTGTGCAAGTAATATCGCATCATCTAACGTACAACCAGGATGACTACTCATTAAATAAGGAACCAAATATTGATCCTTGTGATATTTTTGATTGATGAGTTTATACTTTTGAACAAATTTAACATACAATTCATGGCGTGGTTTTTGCATATAGAAAAGGACACGATTACTAACATGTTCTGGTGCAACTTTCAATTGGCCTGATATATGATGCTGTACCAATTCCTCAAAAAACGTATCCTTTGGATCATACATCACATAATCATAGCGAATGCCACTTCGAATAAATACTTTTTTAACTTTATCGAGTTGACGAAGGGTACGAAGAATATCCAAATAATCATCATGAGAGATTTCTAAATTCTTGCACTTTTCAGGATGCAAACACTGTTTCTTTGGGCAAGTTCCCTTTTCTAATTGTTTTTTACAAGACGGGTGATAAAAGTTAGCGGTAGGTCCACCTACATCATGGATATATCCTTTAAAAGATTTTCCGTTAATAATTTTCTTGGCCTCTTCTACAACAGATGCCTTGCTTCTAGACTGAATAATTCTACCTTGATGCATCGTTAATGCACAAAAACTACAACTTCCAAAACAGCCTCTATTGATTACAATACTATTTTGTACTTCTTCTAAAGCAGGAATGGGATGTTTATCGTAGATAGGATGATAGGTTCTTTCATAAGGTAAACTATATGTCCAATCCATCAAATCCTGATCAAGTGGTAAGGCTGGTAAATTTTGTACTACATATATATCACCATAGGTTTCAACAAGAGGTTTACTACGAAACGGATCTGTATTTTCATACTGAATAAGAAAACTTTTGGCATAATTCAGTTTATCTTGTAACAATTCACTATAAGATGGTAACACAATCGCATCACTAGGTAAATAGCTTTGAGTGGTCGTTTTCCATACGCTTCCCCGAATATAGATTACATCTTCAATCGCTAGTCCAGCCGATAAGCTATCCGCCATTTCCACAATGCTTCTTTCCCCCATACCATATAATAATAAGTCTGCTTGTGAATCTAAAAGAATAGACTTCATCAATGTATCACTCATATAATCATAATGGGCTAGTCTTCTCAGTGATGCCTCTATTCCTCCTATAACAATAGGGATGTCAGGATGTGCTTCTTTCAACTTTTTACAATATGTAATGGTGGCATGATCTGGTCTATTTCCCATTACCCCATCAGGCGAATAATTGTCTTTTTCTCTTCTTTTCTTGCTTACATAATAATGATTAACCATCGAATCGATATTGCCAGCCGTTACAAGATAAGCAAGTTTGGGCATACCTAAGGCATCCATCCATCCTTTTTGTTGTATATTAGGTTGTGGCAATATACCTACGGTATATCCATGTGCTTCTAAAACTCGGCTGATAATAGCATGGCCAAAGGAAGGATGGTCAACATAAGCATCCCCCGATATATATACAAAATCCAATTGTTCAATATTTCTTTCGATTAAGTCTTGCTTGGAAATAGGTAAAAACATCTTTTTATCTCCTTTTTATTTCATTTTACCACAGATTCAAAAAAAGAAAAGTGCTTTTACACACTTTTCTCATAAAAAATATAGGGTAAGATTTTTTGTTTTATTTTTGATTGTCTTTCATGATTTCGCTAGCACTCATCGCAAGACCAGCTAATCCTTGTAATTCAGATGGGATAATAATCTTTGTAGCTTGACCATCTGCGACTTTTTCAAGTGATTCATACGCTTTAAGTGTTAATACACTACGGTCAACATTGACATTTTTAATCATTTCTAAACCTTGCGCTGTAGCCTCTTGAACTTTTAAAATTGCCTCTGCTTGACCTTCAGCTTCTCTAATCATCGCTTCCTTTTTCGCTTCTGCACGCAAAATTTCAGCTTCTTTTTCGGCTTGTGCTCTTAAAATTTCTGATTCTTTGATTCCTTCTGCCTTTAAAATAGCAGATTTTTTCTCACCTTCTGCAAGTAAGATTGCCTCACGTCTTTCACGTTCTGCACGCATTTGTTTTTCCATTGCTTCACGAATATCTTTTGGAGGCATAATGTTTTTAACCTCTACACGGAATACTTTGATTCCCCAAGGGTCTGTTGCTTCATCTAATATTTCTCTCATTTGTTCATTGATAATATTTCTACTAGTTAAGGTTTGGTCTAAATCAAGTGAACCAATAATATTACGAATAGTGGTTGTCGTTAAATTATCTAATGCCTTTAAAGGTTTCGTTACACCATATACATATGACTTTGCATCACTAATTTGATAGTAAATTACCGTATCAATTTGCATTGTAACATTATCTTTTGTAATAACAGGTTGAGGGTCAAAGTCAATAACTTGTTCTTTCAAATTAACTTTTCCAATCACGCGAGGTGTATCTAATTTTCCACCACCAAGTGCAGGTGCACTCGTATCTACTGCAATATGGTCAATAAATGGTACTAAAAAGTGAACACCTGTTCCCCACGTTTTATAGTACTTCCCAAATCTTTCCACTACATAAGATTGTGTTTGGGGTACAATCTTAATTCCATTGATTATAATGGCTACAAAAATAACAATAAAAACACCTAATACAATCAGTGCAATTTGGCCACCTGTGATAGCAGCCATAAAATTATACATGTTTCTCATTTTTTAATTTCCTTTCCTTTTTAAACATCTATTTCTTCTATCTCGTCTACAATCATTTTATTTCCTGATATTTCTACAATGACTACACGATCTCCTACTTGGAAATCCTTGTTTTTCTTCGTCACAGCTGTCCACTTTTGAAATTCAACTTCAATTTCACCTTTTTTATCTATTTCAATCGGTTTGGTCACTTGAGCAACCATACCAACAAAACGATCTACATTGGTCAAAATCGTTTGATTATCGCTGATTTTCTTGACAAACGGCCTTGTCCCTAAAACAAAAACAGCACTCACAACAGCAAACAATAAAAATTGTAACCAAATCGGTTGTTCTAATACAGCACATACAGCACCTGCTATTGCTCCACCAGCAAACCAAATTGAAACAAGTTCAACTGTTTCAAATTCAATAATAATAGCGGCTACAACAATGATAATCCAAAGAATAATCATAGAGATTTGTATGCCCGATAGTGACATGACATTAATCATCTTTACTAACCTCCTTTGTATCTATTATTAGCATTTTCAAGCCAGTATTCCATTTTGCGTTAAATTTATATGATTTTTTTTCTAAGAAATTCAAATCTAAATATTTTGATAATTCAACAACCATCTTCTTGCTATTGATTCTTCCAAAACTCGGTTTCATTGATAAAGCATATATATCTTCTTTATCAATATCTTTGTTTAACACTTCTTCTTTGGTAATCTTTTTCATAACAAGTTGTTTAGTTTCTGTATCAAATCCTACAGCAACACCATAAGCATTATCAAAATAATTGGCGGCTTGCTTACTTAGTGTAATATTATTATCATAAATTGTGACTGCACTATTATTTTTATCTTGCGTAATCCATTCTATTTTCATAATTATAACCTCCTATATCCTTATTATACTCACTTTATGTATATTTGTCAATACAAAATGTAAAAAATGTTAGAAATGTATTTTTTTGTTTTTGAACTTTTGGTGAAGAAAAGCTTATTTTATTGATAAAAGCTTTTTTTTTTGTTATAATATTTTCATATATAGGAGGCCTTATGAAAACAAAAAAAGCGAAACACACACTAATTGTTGTGATTGTATGTGTATGCATTACGGTTTTAACAACATTAGGCGTAGGTTTTTATAACTATTATGGCTATGTAGCTTATAAAACACAATTTTTAGATGAATACTTTGATATTCATGACAAGAAGACTATATCCAATCAAGAAAAAATTGAAAACGCACTCAAATGGGAAAGTGCTTATTACATTAAAAATCCTGGAAAAATTACATTTAGAGACCCAGGTGTAAATCCTTACCCTACCAAAACACCGATTGGAAGTGAAAAATTAGATGGCGATGTTCTCAATGTCAACGCCTATTTTGATGGAGAAACACTACATCTACCTAATTATTTTGATGTCAATTTTTATAGTCAATACGTAGATTTTTCAAACGCAGAAAACGCTGAAGAAAAAGCAAAAATAAATTATTATTTCTTTTTCTCTAATATCAATTATAATACAATTCCAAATTTCGATCCTGATAATATTCATGCTACATTTGTAGAAGGAATTGGTGAAGAAAGTGATCAATTGCTTCTTGAAGCAATTGATGAAACAATTGATACTGATGTTTCAATTGGAAATATGTCTGCTCCTTATCACTATTCTTATTTGGCAGAAAACCAAAAAGATGTTCTTGCTACTTATACTTTAAAGGATACAGCTCAAGACGTTTATAAAGAAGACAAAGAAGACAAACTCTATTATATTTATCGCAACAGTAACAACAAAAGTTATGATAACAAAACAACATTTAGTTCTTCAACGGGTTTAACATTTTGCATTTATTATATGGGAAAAGATTCCAATAACTCACCTGTAATGATAAACATCTTAGAAGGAACCTTTGAACCAGAACTATTTGACGAAAAAGCGGTAGATATAACAAATTATTTACAACAACAAAATGTATTAACTGGTTATAGCGAATCTTACAATCAACCTGATTACAACAACTTTGTTAAGCCAAAGATTATCACAAGTTGTGCTATCACCTTTGTTGTAAGTGCTTTAATTTCTGCAATATTAGGTATTATTTGGACATTTGAACCAAAACAAAAAAGATAGAAAACAAAGTTTTCTATCTTTTTATTTTTTTAGAATTCACAATTTTTAGGTGTTCTTGGAAATGGAATGACATCTCTAATGTTTTCAACACCAGTTAGATACATAATCAATCTTTCAAACCCCATACCAAATCCAGAATGAACACATCCCCCATATCGACGGGTATCTAAATACCAATCAATTCCTCCTTGATCAATGTGCATTTGTTGCATACGACTCAGTAGGCGGTCTAAATTTTCTTCCCGTTGTGATCCACCCATCAATTCACCAGCCCCTGGCACAACCAAATCTACTGCGGCAACCGTTTTTCCATCTTCATTCAATTTCATATAATACGCCTTGATATCTTTTGGCCAATCCGTAATAAATACAGGCCCTTTAAAATAATCAGTGATATATCTTTCATGTTCTTTAGAAATATCCTCATCATATCCAGGTTCAAATTCCCATTTGATGTTTGCTTGTTTTAAAATATCTACCACATCATGATGAGAAATACGAACAAATTCGCTGTTTAATAACGAAATAATTCGTTGTTTTAGTCCTTTTTCTATAAATTGATCAAAAAAATCGATTTCTGCTTTACAATGGTCAAAAACATATTGAACCACAAATTTTAACATTTCTTCTTCTATATCCATTAACCCATTTAAATCACAAAAGGCCATTTCTGGTTCAATCATCCAAAATTCATTAGCATGGGTTTTGGTATTCGAGTTTTCGGTTCTAAATGTTGGTCCAAAGGTATAAATGTCACCAAAAGCCATCGCAAATGTTTCACCTTGAAGTTGACCCGAACCGGTAATAAAAGCTTGTTTTCCAAATAAATCTTTTGTATAATCGACACTTCCTGTTGATGTAAGCGGTAATTGATCCATTTTTAAAGTGGTGATTTTAAACATTTGATCAGAACCTTCACAATCAGCACAAGTAATGAGTGGGGTATGCACATAAATATATCCTCGTTCTTGAAAATAGGTATGAATGGCATATGCTGCAACACTACGAACACGAAATACTGCTGAAAACAAATTGGTTCTTGGACGCAAATGTGCTACTTCTCTTAAGAACTCTCTTGTATGGCGTTTTGGCTGGATAGGATACGTTTCAGGACAATCCCCTAACATTTTCACAGCTGTTGCGTGAACTTCCAAAGGTTGCTTCATTTCGGGCGTTAAAACCACAACTCCTTCAACACAAACAGACACACCTACACGATATTTTGAAATTTCTTCAAAGTTTTCTAATATTTCATTATATACGACTTGTAAATTGTCTAAACAAGAACCATCATTGATATTTAAAAAACCAAATTGTGCTTGAGCACGATTGGTTCTAACCCATCCACACAAAACTACGTTTTGATGTTGATACTCTTGTTGTTTACTAAATAATTCTTTTACTTTCGTTCTTTTCATATTTTCCTCCTAAAAAAAATCCTTAGGCCATCATAGCCTAAGGACGAAATATTCGCGGTACCACCTTAGTTCAAAGAAAAAATTCTTTGCTCTTTTTGCTTTTTAACGCAAAGCAAACGGAATAGTTCTACTCAGATATACCAAACATATCCTTTCTTCTATCTGCTAAGAGGTGTTTTTCAATTTGAGAAATGCCTAATTTTTCACTCTCACTAGGTCACTGACTTCATTTGATTCAAATCTACTCTTCTCTTCAAACGCATTTATAATTCAATTATATACTATTTTTATCGAATTGTCAAAAATAACTCACTTGCCTAAACAAAATTTTGAAAATAATTCATCTAATAAATGATCAGTGCTGGTTTGTCCAATGATTTCCCCCAAATATAACCATGCTTTTCGAATATACACATCAGCAAAATCAATCGTTTGTTCGACTAAAATCGTCTCAATTGCCTCTTCTATCGCTTTTAAAACTAGGTTAAGTTTCTCAATTTGCCTTGCATTACTAATATATGTAATATCTTTGTTTTGAAGTTGATGAATAGATAGTACTTCTATTATTTTTTGTTCTAAATTCGCAATAGATGCTCTATCTTTTGTATTCATTGAAATAGCGTCCATTGTAACTTCCCATTGAGAAGGTAAATCATTTTTATTGACAATGACAATATGGCATTTATCTTGTACCATTTCTAGTAATACGGCATCTTCTTTGGTAAAATCATCCGACCCATCTAGAACAAGCAAAATCAAATCGGCTTGTTCTAAAGCATCATAAGATTTTTTTACCCCCATTTGTTCTACTATATCACTTGTTGTACGAATACCTGCTGTATCTAGTAAATGGAGTGTAACACTTCCTAAATTAATACTTGCTTCTATAATATCTCTTGTTGTTCCAGGAATATCGGTTACAATGGCTTTATTTTCATTTAATAAGGCATTTAAAAGGCTACTTTTACCTACATTGGGTCTACCGATAATGGCTGTACGAATACCATTTTTTAATAGTTTTGCACTTTTTGCATATTCTAATACATCAAATAATTCATTTTTTATTTGATATAGTGGAGGCAAAATATCTTGATTGGTTAATTCTTCTACATCATCATATTCAGGATAATCAATATTGACAGCAATTGTAGCAATAATTTGTAATAAATCCTGTCTTTTTTGGTGCACAAATTGACTAATTTTTCCATCTAAGGCGCTAGTTGCGATTCGTAAAGCGGCACGATTTTGTGCTTCTATCACATCCATAACAGCTTCCGCTTTGGTAAGATCAATTCTACCTGCTAAAAATGCTCTTTTGGTAAATTCACCAGGCTCAGCAGGACGTGCCCCACTTAAAACCAACAATTCATAAATTTGATTGGTCACAAAAAGCCCACCATGACAATTGATTTCTACTACATCTTCTGTCGTATAAGATTTAGGAGCCCTAAAAACAGAAACCAAAACTTCATCTATAACCTGTTTGCTATTCGAATCTATGATATGTCCGTAGTGGATGGTATTGGGATTTGCTTTTTTTAAACTTTTGCCTTTAAAGCAAGAATCAACAATATCAATGGCTTTATCTCCACTTAACCGAATAATTGAAATTGCACCTTGAGCCAGTGCTGTCGATATTCCAATAATGGTATCATCAAACAATTTCATACTATCACTTCCTTGTTTTATTATACATAATATTTTCTTCTTCTACCTTATTTTTGCACCCAAAAAAACTGTAAACCTTTTCAAAAGCATTATTGTTTGTTTTTTGTTTTTTTTATAGTAAACTTTACTTGCTCTTTGTAGTAGAACTCCTACCTGTTACAAAGAGAATCCTTAATTTTTATTCAATTCTCGTTTCTTTTTAAAAAAGAGGACACTTACTTTTTAAAGTAAGTGTCTTCTTTTTTTTATTCTTTATTTTTAGGCTCGATTACCAAATATCTTTTTGGCTCTATTCCTTCAGAATGAGTAGTTACATCTTTCCAATTGGAAAGCTTAGTGTGAATCACTTTTCTTTCATACGCATTCATATAACGCAAATTAACTGGTACTTTCGTTTTAGCGACTTCTCTAGCAATACGAACAGCCATTCTTTCTAATTTTTCATCTCTATTTTTACGATAATCCCCGATGTCTACTTTTACAATTAAACCACTTTCTTTTTCACGATCAAAATATTGATTTACAATCAGAGAGGTTACATATTGTAATGCGGCAAGCGTTTGCGAATTATGACCAATTAATGCACCATTGGCGTCTGCTGTGGTAATACTATATTCTACAATATTATCTCTCATCTTTCGTTCTACATAACCATCGATTTCCCCTAATCTTAAAAAAGTTTCTAGGAAATCTTTCCCTTTTTTTACTGGATTAGCATCAACCATAACTTGAACTTGAATTTCATCTCTTGTTTCAACATTTTCAGTAATCACATCGAAATATAAATCTTCTTTCGCAACCCCTAATTCTTGGACTGCTAATTTTTCTATATCTTCTAGACTTTTGCCTATATACATTTTTTCTTTCATATTCCCTCACCTAAATACTTTTCTTTAATTTTTCTAATCGTTTCGCACTTGTTCTGTGGTTGATTTCCATCTGCAAAATCGAATAAAGGTTACCAATACACCAATATACACCAAGACCTGCTTTACTTGTAAAAACAAACAATCCCATCATCAGCATCATCATATACATCATCATTTTCATAGAAGTTTGTGTACTATTTTTAGTTTGTTCATATGATTTTCTACGATATGCTGGAATATCTGCTTGGGCTGCATCTTGATTCTTCTTTTGTCTTCTTTGAGAAAGCCATTGGCTTAAAAATTGTGTCCCAACAACAATAACCATTAAAATGATGATGCCTACCATTTGTCCTGTCCCAGTAGTTCTATCTTCAAAAAGATTAATACCTAAACAGTTTGGATTCAATTCATTCGCCCAGTTATTTGAATAGACAGTTCCTGCATACTCAACTGTATAAGGGATTCTAGATACGGCTCGATAAATAGCCATAAATATTGGGAATTGTAAAAACGGCATCAAACATCCACCAATACCTACTTTGTATTTTTTGTATAATTGAGCCATTTCCATTTGTTGCATCTGCTTTGATCTTTCGTCTTGACGTGTTGCATATTTATCTTGAATTGCTTGAAGTTCTGGTTGCATCAATGACATTTTGAGTGACATATCGTTTGTTTTTGCATAAATTGGCCAAGCAACAGTTCGCACAAGCACAGTAATAACCAATAGACCAATAATATAAAAACCACCAAATAAACTAGATATTTGATAAATTAACCAAGCTAGTGGAAATACCAATAAATTATTAAACAAATGACTCCAAAACGCTTTACCTGTATAAAAACGAATCGGTTCTGTTTCTTGCGTAGTAGTCGTTTCATCCACTCTTAATACAAAAGCACAAACAATATCATTGATATTGGTTTTGCTATCATTAGCCGCATCCCCTTCAATCAATGCAATCATATCACGGCTATTTTTATTAGAAGCCCCTGTACAACTTTGAACATATGTTGCTGCAGCAACCCAAGCACTGCCTTCTTGTGTATCCGTATCCTTTGAAACGGTTGCTTTTTCAATATATTGAATATATTGTGGTACAATACTTAGTTCTAAAATATCTGCTTGATATTGAAATTTTTTCTTATATACAACTGCTTCATAATCTACATAACCTTCTACAAGTTCAATTGCTGCTTCTTTAGTCAATTGTAGAATTTCTTCTTCGGTAATCGTTTGATCTAATAATTCTAACTCTGCTTTTTTCGCATCTATTTTTTCTGTAGATTTGTTTTTTATTTGTTCATTTACCCATTCAATTTTATTTTTGGTTGTTTCTGATTTTGCATAACTATTTTTCGGTTTATTTGAACCTGTACAGCTACAAGATGTCAAAAATGTCAAAAAAACAACAAATACAAGACAAAATACTTTTCTATAATCCTGATAAAATTTCACTTTTTCCTCCTTGTGTTTTTCTTAAGATTAATCGAAATAAGAAATTCAATTCATGATCTAAAACTTCAAATGATTGTAATTTTGATTGTGGTTTAATTACAATAACAATATCTAAATTTGTCATGGTATGCACATATTTTCTTATTATATTTCTTACAATTCTTTTGGCTTTGTTTCTCTCGAAAGCATGTCCGTATTTTTTAGATACAGAAATGGCTACTCTTAACTTATCGTATTCCGATATCTGATAATATAAAATGTAATTTTGATTTACAACTTTTTTTCTTTTATTTACAATTGAGGCTATTTCATGGTTTTTCTTTATTCTATTTTCTTTTTTCATATTGACCTCTAATTTTAAAAAATAAAAGACCACTTACATTTTTGACTGAAGTGGTCCAAGTTTAATAATAAATGTGTATTTATGCTGATAATACAGCTCTACCTTTTGAACGTCTACGCGCTAGTACTTTTCTTCCGCCTACTGTAGCCATACGAGCACGGAAACCATGAGTTTTACTATGTTTACGTTTATTAGGTTGGTATGTTCTTTTCATATGAGCACCTCCAATTAAAAACCATGCTTATTTATTATACATCTTTTTGATATATTTGTCAATATAATTTGCTTTTTTCTAAATATTTATTTTTAAATTGCTTAAATGTTTGGTAGAGTTTTGTAATCAATTTGATAAGCAGTGTGAATTCGATCCACTGTTCCATTATAAATTTGACCATTCATCACAATATAAATATCACTTAAATTTAAAGATTCATCAATGGTAACTGTTGTTAATGACATTGTTCTTTCAGAACTAAAGAATCCATATAGGGCATACAATTTCACATAATTAGAAAATTCACTGTCTTTTGAGTCTACTTTTCCCCATACTTCTAATTTCATTTCAGCTACTTCTGGATTAATATCCCATACATTTTCTTTTGGCACTTCTATTTTTTTCAATTGATGTTCTCTTAAATAATCCAATTCGTACTTATATTTAATTAATCCTGGTAAGTTTGTTCTTAATTCTAATTTTAGCGTATCACGATGAATATCATCAATAGTACTATTTTCAGTTACCTCTGTTTTCGACATTTTAAAACGAAATACATCATTCATCGGATTAATAAATAAAGAATCGCTTCCATTTCCTGCTTCAATTACATTTCTTTTTTCATAATTTGAAAATGTACTTGAATCTACATCTAACGGACTTACTTTATATTCTAATATTTTGTCTTTTCCTTCTATGGTATATAATATTTTAACGAAAAATTCTACTGGTGTTTCATCAAACTTTACATCTACAGTTGATTTGTTTTTCTCTTTTTCTTCTATTGTTTTACTGGAAAAAGAAGAAAATGTCGTCACTGAAGTAAACGTTTGGGCACCTAAATATTTTGAATTTGTTGTATAATCAGCATAGCGATATCCACCATCTTTTGTTCTTGCCGCAACAATAATTTTTATATTATTTAATTCCTTAGTTGTAAGTTTTACAAGGGTTAACTGTAAATTATATGTTGACTTTTCATGTTTTCCCGCTTTTCTTTCTACATCTGCTGGCTTAGAACTTGAATATGTTTCTAAAACAGACTTTCTATCCTCGGTTTCTCTTAAAGCAATTCCTAAATTTTCATCATATGGTTTCGTTCCATAACTTGAAAAACTTTCTCTACGATTAGATGGTTGTAATAGAAAAGCACAACCTATCAAAAGAAATATTGCAACAGTGTAAACTGTTATTATCAAAATTTTAAATTTTGCATTTAATACTCCATTTTTCATAATACACCTCTTTATTTTTAATTATTTTATCATAAATCTTTTTTTTTGGCAAGTTAAATATGTTAAACTGTCGTTTTCACTTTATCCACTTATCCACAAAGTGAATAAAATGTTTATTCTTTTGTTTTAAAATGGTGGATAACATGTGGATAACTATGAGGAAAACTTTTTTTACTATCTACTTTGTTTTTTTAACAATTTTTGATATCATATATAAGAGGTGATGCTATGGAGCAGGCATATCAATTGCTAGACAAAGTAAAAGAAAATTTAAAGAATGAACTTCCTACTGCAGTATACAAAAATACATTTGAGGGAATTAAGCAAATACACAAAGTAGAAAACGGAAACATTTACCTCATTGTTTCAAATAAATTAGAAGTATTTAGACTCTCTAAATTATATTTGACACAAATGAATGAATACCTTTGTACTATTGCACCCGAAAAAATGTATTTTCAGTTTATTACATCTCAAGATGCAGAAGCTGAAGTAAAGAAAATGAATACACCAATTTTAACAACGGTTGATCCAAGTGAAAAAGTAATTCGAGAACGTATTTTAAGACCAGAATATACTTTTGATAATTTTGTTACAGGCGTCTCAAATCGTGAAGCTTTTATTTTTTCAATGAAAGTTGCGGAATCTCCCCATGTAACTATCAACCCTTTTTACATTTTTGGTGATGTAGGATTAGGAAAAACCCATCTAATGATGGCAATAGGACATTATATTTTAAAGAATAATGTCAACACCAATATTGTTTATACAACAGCCCAACAATTTGTAGAAGACTATTTTAAATCAAAAAATAAAAATCAAAAAAACACCAATATTTCAGATTCTTTTGACAAATACTATCGTTCTGCTGATGTACTTTTAGTTGATGATATTCAATATCTTGCAGATAGACAAGGTTCACAAGATGAATTTTTTAAATTATTTGAATATCTTTTTGAAAATAATAAACAAATCATTCTCACTTCTGATCGAAAAGCTAGTGAATTAAACATCATGGATCGCTTAAAATCTAGATTTACTTGGGGAATGCAAGTAGATGTTCAAAAACCTAATCATGAACTTAGAAAATCTATTTTAAGAAACAAACTATCTACCCTTATTGTAAATCCAAATGATGTTCCAGATGAAGTTTTAGAATATATTGCAATGAATTTTCAAGAAAACATTAGAGAACTAGAAGGTGCTCTAAGAAGATTTGTCAATTATTGTGTTGCTTTTGATATTAAATATAACCTTGAAAATGCAATGGCATCCTTAGAATCAATTCTCCCTTCTGAAAGAGAAAGAAATACAGAAGGTTCTAGTCGAAACATAGAACTAGTTAAAAGTGTTGTTGCTTCTTATTTTAATATCAATGTTAAAGAATTATCTGGTTCTTCTAGAAAACAAGATATTGTTTATGCAAGAAGCATTGCTATTTATTTAATTCGTACCAAATATAATGTTGGATTAAAGAAAATAGGTGAATGTTTAGGAAATAGGGATCATGCTACCATTGCCCATGCGATAGATAAAATAGAATATGGTATAAAAAATGATGAATGCATTCAATTAGATGTGAAGAATATTGTGGATAAATTAAATAAATAATTTGCTATAATATAAGGACTAAGAAAAATATTTTAAAAAAAGTTATCCACTTATCCACATCACTAATAATAAGTAAATAAATTTAAAAATTATAAATAAGAGGTTACAAATTATGAAATTTTCAATAGAAAGAGAATTATTAACCAATACATTATCCATTGTATCTAAAGGTCTTTCTCAAAAAACACCAATGCCTGTTTTAACAGGAATTCAGATTATAGTCAGAGATGAAAAAATCTATTTTATTACAACAAATAAAGAGATTGCGATAAAAGTAGAACTTACCAAAAATGAAAAAGTCAAATTATATGAAGACGGAGAATGTGTTGTTCCTGGAAAATACTTTATAGAAATTGTTAAAAAGGTTGAAGGAAAAAATGTTGACTTTTCGTTATATGAAGAATCAACAATTCAAATTGTTTCAGATCGTTCAGATTTTACATTGATAGCATATGATAAAACAAACTACCCAACTACCAATTTTTCATTTTCAACTGAACCAATTCTTTTTGATAGTAAAGAGTTAAAAAAGATAATCAGACAAACCGCCTTTGCTTGCGCAACATCCGAATCAAGAATTGTTTTAACAAGTCTAAATTTTAAAGCTAAAAATGGTACTTTAGAAATTGTTGCTACGGATAGTTTTAGGTTAGCTAAAAAAGTTTCAAAACTAGCTGAAGAAGCTGAAATTCAAGTTAATATTCCAAGCAAGTCTTTGGAAGAATTAAATAAGATTTTAGAGGATGATTCAACGTTTGTGAAATTATATTTAGAAAATAATAAAGCTTTATTTGAATATAAAAATATGGTTTTTGTGACAAGATTAGTCGAAGGGAATTATCCAGATACAACAAGTTTGTTTCCTAAAGAAACGCTATTTTTGGCCACATTTAATAAAAATGAATTGTTAAATGCAGTAGATAGAGCATCACTATTTACAAGTTTAGACAATTTAAGCATTGTTAAATTTAATTTTTCCGATAATAATCGAGTAGAAATCTCTTCCAATTCATCAGAGATTGGAAAAGTTGTTGAAGATATTACTTTATTAAATGAAATTGACAATATTCATTTTCAAATTGCATTTAGCACTAAATATTTGATGGAAGCAATTAGATCGTTTGATTCTGAACAAATCAGTTTCTTTTTTACAGGAGAAATTAAACCAACAGTGATAAAATCAACAGAAAATTCAAATTTAATGCAATTGCTTTTACCAGTACGTGTTTTTTAGTCTAAATTGAAATAAAAAAGCCCAGTTAATGGGCTTTTTTATTGTTTTTTAGTCTAAATTGAGTTCATTATACAAAGAAATAAGGTCTTTTTTTATCTCATCAAAATTCTTTTGATGGAAGCGGTCTTTCATTGGTTGATTATCAAAAATAGAAATGCCATCAGACTGAATATTTTTAATCTCTGCTTTATCCTTAATTGGAGTGGTAATTTTGGCTTTTGGAGTAAGGTTTTTAGCTTGTTCAATCAACTCCTTCAAACACTTCATAGGAGCACGTCTTCCTTTGATGTATCCAACGGGTACAACGTACCTAATTTTGTCTAAATCAATGTCAGTATCGACAAAATACTGAATTGTATTCGAAAATCCTTGTAATCCGAGCGTGTCTAAGCCGACAACAATTAAAATAGACTGACTGATGTCAAGTAAAATTTCACTTAATCTACTACTTGAAGGTGGAAAATCAATAAAAATATAATCAAAAAATTGTGTAAAACCTTCAATTATTGCTCTTAAATGCTTTTCTTCTGACCTTTTAAGTGTTAAATTAAGCGAAAGTCTGTCTGTATTTAAGGTTTTCATTAAATACATATTTATTCTTGCTTCAAAAGTAATGTCTTGAGGCTCTTTTTCGCCAACAAGTAGATGTTCAAAAAAATCATCATCTTTTTCGGTTACAAAATTATCTACACCGAAAATTTTAAAAATACTATTTTGATCATCTGCACTAATTACTAAAACAGTTTTTCCTTGTGTGGCATAATAATGAGCAAGATAACCAAGAAAAGTAGTCTTACCAACACCACCTTTTTTACAAAATGCAGAAATAATTGGCATTATTTATTTCCCTCCCTTATTAATTTTTCTCTACAAGCATCTTCAACAAACTTTGCAAACATAATTCCGCGTGTTGCACACACAATTTTAATCTGTCTTTTTAAACTAACTTCCATTGTTGAAGTGTACTTTTCGCGTCTAACCTCTTCTGGTACATAATACTGCTGTCTCGTAGTGGTTCTTTGTTGTCTCGGAGCAGTTTGTTGGCGAACAGGCTTTACAATAACCGTCTCATCTTCAACAAAAACATCATCTTCCACCGCATCTTCTACTTCAGGGGCTGCAGTTGGTGCTTTTACCTCGGGTTTTTCTTCCACTACCCTTTCAAAAGGGTTTCTTCTTTTTATTGGTTGTTGTGTCATTAATATTACCTCCTATTTACATGCGTATTATATCACTGTTTCTTTTTTTATTCAAACAAAATGCAATATTTATTTAGATAATTAAAAAAATACAACCATATATACATAAAAAAATATTTTCGTCAAAAAAGTTTGAAATACTCTAGTTTTAGGTGAAATGTAAGTTGAACTGAAAAGTGCAATCAAAAAGAAAGTAAATAACGAAAAATAAAGCCAAAAAACGCACCAAAAATCAAGATTGGTTAAAAATCCGAAAAATTATTCGCACCCTAGGGGGTAAAATCAAAAAAACAGCTGTTTTTCCTACAGCCAAAAAACGTATTCTGGTCTATCAAAAATGTTTTGAAAAATAAAAAAATGATTCTAAAGTTGTGGGAAATATATAAATATATAATTAAATACATAAAAACTTACGTGCACCTTTTTAAATTTTGTTGAAAAACATTCAAAGAAAAAAATAATAAATAATAAATTAAAAGTTATTGGTTTTGGTTTAAAATAAAAATCAGATTAAATGATTTTAAAATAAAACTAAAAACCA
>CATLBQ010000013.1 GCA_949879765.1 uncultured Bacilli bacterium | reverse complement strand
TTGGTATCAATTCGATCATCATTTACCAGAAAAAGAATTTGAAAATAAAGTAAAAGAAAAAAGAGGATATGTTCTTTTAGAAAACGAAGTACTTGTAGGGATATTGAGATATAATTTATTTTGGGATAGTATCCCATTTTGTACGATGCTTTTCATAGATAAGAAAGTGCAAGGCCTAGGTTATGGGACAATGCTTATGAAATACTGGGAAGAAGATATGAAAAAGCAAGGATATGGTATATTACTCGTTTCTACACAAGTGGATGAAACGGCACAACATTTTTATCGCAAATTGGGATATAAAGATTGTGGTGGGTTAATCTTGAATAGCCCACGCTATGCACAACCGATGGAAATGTTTTTAGTAAAAGAATTATAAAATTATCGTTTTTAAAAAAAGAGCATATTTGTGATTAGTTCTTTCTAAAGTGTTTTATGATATTTAAATAAAAAGAATCAATAAAAATGATATACATTTCTATTGATTCTTTTTTTAGGCTAGTTTTTTACCAAATAAAGCAAGCACACCATTTACAATAAACAATATGCCAAGTATAATAAAGAACCAGTCAACCATAGCCCATTTGCTTACAACAAGTAGTACACCAGCAGCAATGGTTAGTGCAGCTACAACAATCGGCATAAGGTCTTTAGATTTTAAGGCATTCAATAAATCGATGACACCTTTGGCAATAAGCAATACACCAAATACAATCAAAACGATTTCAACAAATAACCATCCACCTAAAATAATGATGGCGCCCAGAGCTATGCTGATGATACCGCCCATCAAATCTTTTTTGACAATACTTAGTACACCTTCTACAATGAAGAGAATACCTACAATTGTCATTAACCAACCTAAAACACTTGCTCTAAAGATGCAAAATAAAATACCTACAGCAAGATATAATACCGCATTGAGTAAGTTATTCGATATATTTTTTGATTTGGCCATTTTGAATCCTCCTTTCATTCTTTTTTCGCATTGTAATTATATGCTTGATTTTTTATTTTGTCAATGCGAATGCAAAGTTAACGTTCAAAAAACAAGAATGAAAAGAAAAAGAAGCGTTAGGAATTGAAATTTTTGAAAAAAGCAAAAGAACGTGGTATAATGATAGCAAGTATAAAGTGTAAAAATGAGAAAAGGAGGAAAGAGATGAAACTATTACATACAGCGGATTTGCATTTGGGCAAGCGCTTTATGGATATTTCCCTTTTAGAAGACCAATTAGATGTGCTTCGCCAAATTGTACATATTGCGAAGACGAATCAAGTAGATGGCCTTTTGATAGCAGGAGATGTATATGATAAGGCAGTACCTTCAAGTGAAGCAATGAGCGTATTCAATTGGTTTTTAGAACAACTAGCAGCACTAGAGATTTCGGTATTTGTGATTGCTGGAAACCATGATTCAGATGAACGGATTGCATACTTGTCCCACTTTGTTGCTCAATCTCATATCTATGTATCGACTAAATTTAATGGTACCTTACAAACCATAATGATGCAAGATGATAATGGTCCACTTGCAGTGCATTTACTTCCTTTTATCAAACCCATTCATGTGAAAAAGATATATCCAGAAGCCGAAATCAATACCTATGAAGAAGCCATTCAATGTATCATTGATCACAGTGAAATGGATTATTCTATTCGAAATATTTTGGTGGCTCATCAATTTATTACAGGAGGTATCACATCAGAATCGGAAGAACTTTCTATTGGCGGGTTAGATCATATTCAAGCTAGTGTTTTTAATGGCTTTGATTATGTTGCTTTAGGTCATTTACATCAGGCACAACGGATTCAAAGAGACACCCTTCGTTATGCCGGGTCCATTATGAAGTATGCCATATCAGAAGAACATCATCATAAATCAGTCACTTTGATTGAGTGTAAAGAAAAAGGCAATATAACGTATCAATTGATCCCACTGACATGTTTGCATCAAGTAAGGACAATCCAAGGAAGGTTAGCAGATATCCTCCAAATGGATTATTCAGAAGATTATGTGCGTATCATTTTGACTGATGAGGAGATTCTGCCAGATGCAAGACTTAGTATCTTGACGGTATTTCCGAATATGGTCCAATACACTATTCAAAATTCAAAAACGGAACAGACCATGGATATCGTGATTACTGAACAAATTGAAAACAAAAGTATTTCTGATTTGTTTTGTGATTTTTATCAATTGCAAAACAATCAAGTATTCCCAAGTGATGCACATTTGGCGATATTAAAAGAAGGATTAGAAAAGATAAAGGAGGAATCATAAAATGAAACCCATTGTACTTACTTTATCTGCATTTGGTCCTTATGCTAAAGAAGTCACGATTGATTTTACTCAAATTGATGAAAGGGGATTGTTTCTTATCACTGGTGATACAGGATCAGGAAAAACCACTTTATTTGATGCGATTTCTTTTGCCCTTTATGGGGAAGCATCAGGTGGTACAGAAAGAAGAAATACCAAATCGTTTCGCTCCGATTTTGCTAGTTTGAATACCCCTACATTTGTGATATTGGAATTTTCACACAAAGATAAGCGATATCGTATAAATCGATCTCCCGAATATGAACGTCCTAAAATTCATGGTACAGGTATGACCAAATCCCCAGCAAGCATGACATTAGAATGTTTATCAACAGGAGAAGTTTATACCAAGATAGATATAGCACAAAATAAGATTTTAGAAATCATGGGTTTAACAAGAAATCAATTTGCACAAACTGTGATGATTGCCCAAAATGATTTCTTAAAAATCTTAAATGCCAAAAGTGAAGAAAGAAAAAAACTTTTTCAAAAAATATTTGGCACAGAAATCTTTGCTACCTTACAAAATACATTAAAAGAAATGCAAATGGAAGCAAAACAAAAAGTAGATACCATAGATCAACAGATTACATTATCACTTGGTCGTTTGATTCCCAATGCACAATTTATGAATGATAGAATAACTTGGGAACTAGATGTATATCATTTACATCAAATTTTGCCTGATTTAGTTGATTTACTTGCTTTTGAACAAGAACAGAATAAAAAATTAGAAGAGCAGTTAGCCTTTGAAGAAAAGACACAACAAGATTTGCAAGTGCACATCGTTCACGTAAAGCAAAATAATGCACTATTAGCGTGTATTGATCAAGTAGAAAAACAATTGCAACAGTTGAAGCAAAAAGATTTGCAAATGAAGGAAAAACAACAAGCCCTTCGTCTTGCCAAAATAACCCAAGATATTGTCCCATTCGAAATGAGGCTTGAAAGTAATTATGCGAATCAACAAAGGCTGCAAGCACAGTATGCTCAGCATAAAGAAGAAAAAAGCCAATTGGAAGTACAATTTCAACAAATGAAAGTGGCCCATCAACAAGCCCAAAATGAACAAAATAAGATTCCCGTTTTACAAGAAAGACAAAGACAGTTAGAAGAACTGCGAAAGATTCAAGAAGAACAACATCGTGTATCTGTACTTTGTACATCTCTTAAACAAGAAGAAGATGAAGCCTGTTTGAAATGGCGCAAACAAGAGCATATCTATCAAGAGCAGCAAGATTTATTTTATCAATCTCAAAGTGGATGGTTAGCCTCAAAACTTAAAGAAAATGAACCTTGTCCAGTCTGTGGTTCAAGGGATCATCCGAACAAGGCTATTTTAATAGAACATGCACCAACTGAAGAAAAATTAAAGGAACTTGAAAAGAAGACCAAGCAATTGCATATGCATTTTATTACCAAGCAAAAAGAATATCAAATTCACAAAGATACCCTCAATCAAATAGAAAAAGATGCTCAACAGTATAATTGTTTGTCTGACTGTAAAGATTTGGGGATAGAAATAGAAAAGATGAACCAAGCTATCAATTGTATTTTAGAAAATATAAATCAAATGAGTAAAAACTATGTCGAAATAGAGAAAAAAGTATCCAATAAAGAAGCGACAATTGAAACGATTCAACAAACATTATCCTCATTAGAACAAGAATCTCAAGAAATAGAAACTGCATTTTTAGAAAAATTAGCATCGGTTCATTTATCTCAAGAGGACTATCAACATGCCAAAATGGATCCACAAACCTATAGTAGTGTAGAACAAGAAATATTGAATTATCAAGCCGAACTTACAGATTGTACGTCTCGCCTAGCCACTTATCGCAGTCAATTGAAATCAGAAACCATCCAAAATGTTGAGGCTTTAGAAAAACAATATAAGGAATTGGAAAACGCTATTCAAGAACATCGAAAGGTATATCAAGAAATAAAGATGGAACATCAAACTAACCAAAAAGTGTATGAAGAACTAAAGCGATATCAAGCCAGAAGAAAAATACTCAACCAAGACTATGGTACAATTAAAGAAGTATATGATACAGTTTCTGGCCAAGTATCACAAAAAGCAAAACTATCCTTTGAAACTTATGTACAACAATACTATTTTAAACAAGTCATTGTGGCTGCCAATCAGCGTCTCCAAAGCCTATCAAAAGGATTATTTACCCTTCGTTGTAAAGAAGAGGCGAAAAACAAGCGTGCCCTTTCTGGTCTGGATTTAGATGTGCTTGACCGAACAACGGGATGCTGGCGAGATGTATCTACGTTATCGGGAGGAGAATCTTTTATTGCTTCATTGGCCCTTGCTTTAGGACTATCTGATGTCGTTCAAGCCAAAAGTGGAGGGATTCGGCTAGATGCTATGTTTATTGATGAGGGGTTTGGTAGTTTAGATGAGGAAACGCTAAAGACCGCAATGGATGTACTGGCAAGTCTTGCGGACGGGAAAAGACTTATTGGTATCATATCTCATGTCAGTGAATTAAAACAGCGGATTGATCAAAAATTAATCATTCAAAAAACACGACAAGGGTCAGTTATTCGGCTAGAGAGGGACTAAACATATCTTTTTCTTTTCTACATATAATGTAATACCAAGAAAAGAAAGAAGATGATAGCCTTCATTATAGAAGATGTGTTGCTACAACAAGTTGTTTCAGAATATTTTAATGTAAGTAAAGTCAAAATGGTAAAACCATTTGGTAATGGCTTGATTCATCAAACCTATAAAGTAGTATTTGATGATATTCAATATATTTTGCAACAAATCAATCATTATGTATTTCAAAGCCCAATTGGTGTGATGTATAATATTGATTTGATTACAGAACATATTCGCAAAAAAGTAATATATGAAGGAAAAAATTATCGCTATTCGACGCTTACCCTTGTGAAAACGAAACTAGGACAAAACTTTGTGATTGTTGATGATACATATTGGCGTTGTTACACGTGGATTGATGGGTGTACATACGATACTCCTTCTTCACCAGATATCTTTTATGAAGCGGGCTTGACCGTTGGTCAATTTCAAGAATTGCTAGAAGATTTTCCCTCGAAACTCTTGAGTGACAATATCCCTCATTTTCATGATACGCCTTATCGGTATACTCAGTTTTTAAATGCGGTAAAAATTGATGCTTGTCAGAGGGTAGAGGAGTGTCAAACAGAAATCCATTATTTGATGAGTCAAGCTGATCAAATGAATTACATTGTTGATGCTTTAGAGGCAAAGAAAATTCCAAGGCGAGTAGTACACAATGATACAAAACTCAATAATATTATGTTTTCTAAGGATGGGCAAAAGGCTCTTTGTCTCATTGATTTAGATACAGTGATGAAAGGATCATTGGTATATGATTATGGTGATGCGCTTCGGCTAGGGGCATCTTGTGCCAAAGAAGATGATCCAGATATATCTAAAGTAAAAATCAATTTAGATTTAGTATATGCATTTACCAAAGGGTTTTTAACCGCTGTGCAACAAGTGATTACGCCATTAGAAATTGACTTATTGGTTTGTGGTTATTTTACCATTACTTTGGAGTTAGGTATGCGTTTTTTGACGGATTATATCAATGGTGATGTTTATTTTACTTTATCGAAACAACAATTGCTAGAAAGACCCAAAATCAATTTAGAGCGAGCAAGAAATCAATTGCAACTGGCTCGTGAAATTAAAAATAATGAAAAAAAGTTACGAGGACTGATACAACAAGTCCTATTGGAATTAAACTATTAGGAGAAAAATATGCAAAAAATCAAAAAAGTTGTCATTCCTGTTGCTGGAAAAGGAACAAGATTTTTACCCATTACCAAAACGATCAGTAAAACCCTATTACCGATTATTGATCGTCCAGTTATACACTATTTATTAGAAGAAGCGATAGAAGCAGGTATTGAAGAAGCATTGATTATTATTGGTTCAGACCAAAATGATGTAGTCAACTATTTCAATATGGAAAGTAATTATGTCAACCATTTGAATAAAGAATATCCAGAAATTGAAAATATTCGAAATCTCAAATCTAAGATTCGCATTTCATATGTCTTTCAAGAAAAAGCAAGAGGATTAGGTGATGCGATTCGGTTAGCCAAAGCCTTTGCTGGAAAAGATGATATAGCCGTTATTCTTGGTGATGATTTTGTCTTTGGAAAAAAGGAAGAAGAATATGGGATTGCAACCCTTTGTAAGTATTATGAAAAGCATCCTGCTTATTATTTGGGTGTACAAGGTGTTCCCTATGAAGAGACTTATAAGTATGGTATTGTAAGTCCAGAAAAAGAAGTATCTGATTATTTTAGAATCAATGGTATTATTGAAAAACCACAAATGAATCCACCATCTAATATGGCTTGTGTAGGTAGATATATTTTAAAGAATACGATATTCGATTATTTAAGTCATACCCATGAAGGATTTGGTGGTGAAATCCAATTGACAGATGCCCTTGCCCTTGCGCAAGCCCAAGAAGAAGTGTATGCATCTACTTTTTTAGGAAAACGATTTGACGTAGGCAGTAAATTGGGGTATGTTGAGGCTACATTAATGGTGGCCAAATACCGAGATGATTTGAAAGATGAGATTATTCCTTTTTTAAATGAACTTCAAAAGGAAGGATATTGATTGTATTGAAAAAGAAATCAAGATGTATCTAAGAAAAGATACGTCTTTTTTCTTGTTGATTTTAGAAAATATAGCATATTTGGTGCAAATACTACATACATATAAATGAACAAACAAAATTCAAAAAAGGAGGAAAGAAAATGATTCGATTTTTCATATATTTATTACTAGGACTCATTCAAGGTATAGCAGAAGTATTGCCTATTTCATCAAGTGGGCACTTGGTTTTGATAGGAAATCTATTGGGTGTAGAAGAACAAAATCTAACTTTTGAGGTGTTTCTTCATTTGGCCTCACTCCTTGCTATTTTCATTTATTTGAGAAAACCGATTATTCAATTGATAAAAGGAACTTGGAATTATGTATTTCACCGAGAGCCAACCGGAAAAAAGGCCTTTCAAACCCTACTGATGATGGTGATTTCTACCTTGCCCATAGTTTTATTTACTGTACTGATTCGAAATATTGGGTATACGTATAGTCCATTATTTGTGATTGGGATTTGTTTTATAGGTAATGCTTTGATGATATTTTTTTTATCCCGAAAAAAGGTATCCCATCCTCGAACCGAATTGAATGTAAAAGATGCAGGTATAATAGGTGTATTCCAATGTATAGGTGTATTCCCAGGTATTTCTAGAAGTGGTAGTTGTTTAAGTGGTGCATTTTCTAGAAAATTAGATAAAGAAGTTGCGGCAGATTATGCCTTTTTGCTTTTTATTCCTGCAGCTTTAGGCGCATTTGTATTAGAAATTCCCGAAATGGGTGCATTGTTGAAGTTAGATAGTGCTTCCCTTGCTTGTTATTTGGCATCGTTTTGTGTTGCCTTTGTGGCGACGTATCTTTCTTTTTCCCTATTAAAGAAATTGATTGTCAAAGAAAAATTTTATTATTTTGCCTATTATTGTCTGATATTGGGTATATTGACGATAATTTATAGTTGTTGGAAGGGATGGATATAAATGAAACGTTATGCGCTGATACTTGCAGGGGGAAAAGGAACCAGAATGAAATCTACCTTACCCAAATGTATTTATCCCTTTTATGGAAAACCGATGCTTTCTTATATTATAGATGCTTGTGAAAAAGTAGGATTTGATGAAATTGCTCTAGTGGTGGGACATCAAAGAGAATATATGCAACATATGATTCCATCCCACATACAAACCTATATTCAACAAGAGCAGTTGGGCACAGCTCACGCTGTTCAGTGTGCAGCCGATTTTTATCACCAAAAAGAAGGTATTTTAGTGATTATTCCAGGAGATATGCCACTGGTCAATCAAGAGACCCTCGAGCAATTATTAAAGTATCATTTGGAAAAACACAATGATTTAACAGTAGTATCCACAAAACTCAAACAACCAAGAGGATATGGTAGGATTATCAAATCCAACCACCAAATTATCAAAATAGTAGAGGAAAAAGATGCAACGCCAAAAGAAAAAAGTATTCAAGAAATCAATACGGGATTATATTGTATAGATATTCCTATTTTGAGAAAAAATATTCAACATATTCAAAATCAAAATGCAAGTCATGAGTATTATCTAACAGATTTAGTTGCACAGCTGGTAGGAAAGTATAAAGTAGATAGCTATTTGTTAGCCAATCCCTTTTTTGTACAAGGGATCAATGATTTATCAGCACTTTCTCAACTTGAAAAATTATATCAAAAAAAAATCAATCAACAACATATGAAAAATGGAGTGCATTTGATTTTGCCTGATACCATTATTATTGAAGATACAGTCACAATTGAATCGGGTGCAACCATTGATGCGTTTTCTATTTTGAGAGGAAAGACCCATATTTTGAGTCAAACTTATCTACCGCCTTATTCTTATATTGTGGATAATGAAAAACAAAAAATAGACTAAATTAAAAAAATAAAATAAAAAAGGAAAAAGCACATCATTTGTATAAAATGCTAGCATAATATATAAAAGAGAATATGCATTCTAATAGGCATTTTTTGCCACATAGGTCAAAACACATTGACTCTAAGCGGAAAAAAGTGTATAATAATTTAAAATCATAGGAAAGGGAGAACGTGTAATGAATCTATTTATTCTATTTTTGTTATGTGACATCTTGGTTTGTAGACTTGTTCACGCAAACCTCAAACGTATTGTTGCTAGCCTTGGCATTTTGTTGATCCTTGTTTTACTTAGTGTTGCCAGTCGTTATGCTAGTATTATTCATGCTTTAATGATGACCAAAATTCATACAATTTTACTCAAGAAGGATTTTCGTCCATCAAAGGCTTGCCCAAAAATCAGTAAATATATGTTACAAATTTGTAAGCATAAATTCAATGCTCAAACCATTCAACATTGGGTAGTTTTACCCATTTATAAAATGAGAGTGATGATTGAAAATATGCTAGATATGATGGCAAACCTCATCAAGCACCCTTTTATTCGATTAGACTCTATCTAATATTTTAAAATGCAAAAAAGAAGATGACTTAATGAATTTTAAGTCTTTTCTTTTGCATATTTTTAAAAAAACTCCTCATACTAATAAAAAACAATGGAGGTTTATATGAGTAAAATTACAACATGGAAGTACACTAAACCAAGTTTTTGGGATGACTTTTTTGATGGACATACATATGGTTCAGCTTATCAAAATGGTTTTATGCGTGCCGATATTTCCAAACGAAAAGGCAATTATGTATTTGATGTCGATATTCCTGGATATGCCAAAGAAGATATCATGGTTAAATTAGAACAAGGTTATTTGACCATTATGGTAGATGCCAAAAAGCAATCCACAGTAACTGAAAATCAAGATGAAAATTATGAATATTTACATCAAGAACGTTACAATGGTCAATATTCAAGAAGCTTTTATGTAGGATGCCCTGATGATACCAAAGCAAATGCAACGTATCACAATGGGGTATTGACTGTAGTAATTCCAGAAGTAACCGAAACAGAAGCAGATAAAACAAAATATATAGCTATCAACTAATGGAAAGATAAATCGATAAAATAGGCTACCTGATCAAAGGGTAGTCTATTTCGTTTTTATCAAAACTATATTCTTTTCTTTTAAAATATGGTATAATAGATGCGAGGTGAAGTATTATGACAAACATACATACAAATATTAAAGTATTACGAGAAGAAGCAAGACTAACTCAACAAGAATTTGCGGAAAAAATCAATGTCAGTGAAGAGACTGTTGCACTTTGGGAAAAGGGAAAACTTGATCCAACCGAGGAACAAATCCGGAAAATGTGTCCTATCTTGCGTATTCATGAAGAAGATTTTCTAGAAAGAGATATTTTAGCAGAAAGAACAGATGCGGGCAATCGCATGAAAAAAGGCAAAGATCGTTCAAGTTACAATTGGTATTTGGGAAATCGTTTATCCATGGCCTTTTATATTTCTTATTTGATCATTATTCCTATTGTGGGGCTTGTTGTGGGTTTTGTGACGAAGACGCTTGCGGAAGAGGCAGCCAAATATATGGGATATTCGGTTAACACTACAGTACCTGCCATCTTATATGCTGTAATTGCTATGGGTGTGGTGAGTGCGATTTATATTTATATCTTTTTGTTTAAAAGAGGAATCCTTCATTTTAGATGGTGGTATATTTTTTGGATTTCTTTCATTTCAGTACTCTCTATTTTTGTAGGCAGCATTGCAACTCCTTTTCTGTATGGATATGCCTTTTATAAGGGGGTTATTCGAAAAGGAAAAAATCGTTAGGAGGCGTTTATGAATAAAATAGCATTAATGTATGATTTTGATAAAACACTATGCGCAAAAGATATGCAAGAATATAGTTTTATTCCAAGTGTAGATATGGAAGCTAGTGAATTTTGGGAAGAATCCAACCAAATTTCTGTCAAAAATAATATGGATCGGATTTTATCTTATATGTTCTTAATGATTAAGGCAGCCAAAGATAAAAATATTGAAATTACCAAAGAATCATTTAGAAAACTAGGAGAAGATGTAGTTTTATTAAAGGGAGTGGACACCTGGTTTGAAAGAATCAATGCATATGGTAAATCATTAGGTGTTGAAATTGAGCATTATATCTTATCTTCTGGTTTAAAAGAAATTATTGAAGGTACTTCTATCGCACGTTATTTTAAGCGCATTTATGCTTGCGAGTTTCACTATAATCGAAATGGCAATGCTGATTGGCCCAAACAAGTCATCAATTATACTACAAAAACACAGTTTATTTTTCGAATTTCCAAAGGTACATTAGATCAATTAGATGATGTGAAGTTAAATAGTGTCATTAAATTAGATGATCGGTTAATCCCATATCGGAATATGATTTATATTGGTGATGGAATTACAGATGTGCCATGCATGACACTCGTTAAAGAAAAAGGTGGGGAATCGATTGCTATTTATCATGAAGATTCAAAGGAAAAAGCCATTCGTCTATTAGAAGACAACCGGGTGGGTTATATTTGCAAAGATGATTATTCTGCGCAGACTGAGTTAGAAGCAGTTGTCAAATTACTCATCCATCAAATGGCTCTAACCAGTCAGTTACATGATTTGCATAAAGAGCAAAGAAAGACTTATTTAGGAGAATATCATGAATAATACCAAGATATTAGAAGATATCAAAATGCATCTAACCGGTGAAAAGGAAGTAGATATTCCTTATTTACAAACTGAACTTAGCATTTATCGTCAATTCAAAAATGATGAAGTCATTTATGGTATTACCAATTTGTTGTTTGAATATTTAGATCCGAAAATCAAAGAACAATTGGACTTAAAAACGCATGCGGTATTAGATGAAAGAAGACTGCGTTATGAAACCATCCTTGATTTGATTCAACAAGAAAAATATGATGAAGCTATCTTTTTATTGGAAGATTTGGTCACTGTGTTTGAAAAGGCTACTTACACCAAAGAAAAGAACTATTATGATTTTGATCAAATGATTGAATATTTCATTTTTTGTGAAACCGTAGAGCAGGCTAGAAAATTGAAAGTAAAACGTTATCCAGAACCAGTTACGTATTATATGTATCAATTGTCCGAATTGTATTTGAAAAAAGCAGATATCAATCAAGCCATCCTTTGTTTGAAGAAAGCCTTGATATATAATCCTAGATGTCAATATGTTCTGCAATCTCTTGCTCTTTTATATCGTGACCAAGGTCAACAAGAACAAGCCGAAGAGATTTTAAAATCAGTTTTACACTATGCATATACCAAAGAACAATTGGCTTTTGCCTATCATGAACTTGGAAAATTGTATATGCAGCGTCAAAAAGATGATATTGCTTTTGCTTGTTTTATGACTAGCCAATACTATCAAGAAAACCCTCAAAATCAAGAATATATTCAACAAATTTTAAATAGGTTAGGTCAAGTTCCTTTTCAAACAGGGACTGAGGTGGTTCGCATTTATCAAACTTATCAGATTCAACATGGTATATCTAAACTTGTCCTGCGCGCAATAGATGAATTTTTAGCATATACCCAAAAATTACAAGATACAGTATCTGTTGCATATTTGCTTGAAATTGCTAAAGCATTGACAGATGATGAAAAATATCAAAATATGCAAGTTATACAGGAGAAACACTAGATGAGTATGAAATCAAAAGTACAAACTCTTGCCACTTTATATACGTTATGTCGTTGGATTTATTTCTTATCGATTGTTGTTTTTCCAATCCTATGTATTCTTTTATTGGTGTTTCAATTTCCTGTTTGGATGATGATTGGATATTTGTGTTATGTGCTTGTATTATATTGTATGATTCATCTGTTGCATGCCAAAATATCTATATATACATGTCCTTCTTGTCATCAAGCATTTGGTATTTCCCTTTGGAAAGATATCACTGCTTACAATGCAAAAGCCGGATCAAAGGTGCTTGTTTGTCCCCATTGTGGCACAAAAGAAGTGATGGAATCAAAGCAAAAAAAATAGTAAATTGTCGAAATAAGGGAAGGAAAAACACTTCCCTTTTTTTCTTTGAAAAAGAAGGTTTTTTTCTTGCTCATTTTTTCATTTTGCGTTATAATAAATTGAGACTAAGTTTCAAATTGTTAGTAGGAGGTGTGCGATGAATCACGCTAAAAACTATCAGACCAAACAAAAAAATACCATCAAGGATTTTTTGTTGGAAAATAAAAACCAACATTTTAGTGCAGATCAAATTTTATTGCATCTCAATGAACGTCATACGCCAGTCAGTAAGGCAACGCTATATCGTACACTAGATCAGTTGGTTGAAACCAAGGAAGTTATCAAATGTAATGTGGATGGGGTATTGAATTATTATCAATATTTGGATTGTGAACAAAATCAATGTGCCCATATTCATTTCAAGTGTGAGGTATGTGGACAGGTTTTACATATTCATACACCTATGATAGAACAACTAGATCAAATGATGCAAGAAGACTATCATATATCGATAGATACCACCAAAACGGTTTTATATGGTATTTGCGCATCATGTCAAAAGGGGAAGCTCATATGAAGAAAATTTATTTATTTATGCTATTTTGTTGTACAACTTTTTTATTCACAAGTTGTGCATTTATTCAAGAATCCAAAACTGCCAAGCAGATTGTGACAACATTATATCCAGAGTATGATATGGTCAAACGAATCATTGGTAATCAGCCAGAAACCAAAGGACTATTTGATGTGATGATGATTATACCAGCAGGTCAAGATTCTCATACTTATGATCCAAGCATTCGCCATTTAATTACCATTAAGAATGCGGATATTTTTATTTATACAGCAGATGAAATGGAAACATGGGTAGGAGATGTTGATTTTAACGAGAAAACAAAGGTTGTCAATTTATCTCAAGATGAACGCATCGTATTATATCAAGCAGAAGATTCAGATCACGATCATGAAGATGAGAATCAAACCAACCATGAACATACCCATGTACATGCTTATGATCCCCATTACTGGACATATCCCATTTATGCCATATACATGGTGGAACAAATCAAGCAAGTGATGCTTGAAAGTATTCAAGATCCATATGGTACAATTGGAGCAGTACTAGAGGCCAATGCAAAAGCATATATTGATGCATTGTTTCAAATTGATCAAGATATCCAAGAGGTGGTGCGGCAATCTGTTTCTCATACGATGTATTTTGGTTGTCCATTTTCTTTTTATTACTGGAGTATTTTTTATGGGTTGGATTACGAATTAACCTATTCTACTTGTTCAACGGAGACAGAACCATCAATAGCTACGTTAGAACATATGATTACAGAAATGAAAGAACATGATGTGCCAGTGATTTTTGCGAAAGAATTGATCAATCAACAAGCTTGTGAAATGATTCAATTTCATACAGGAGCAGAAATTTTAATCTTACATTCGGGTCATAACGTCAGTGCGCTAGACTTCCAAAATGAAGATTTATCTTATATTCAAATATTAAAAGAAAATGTCAATCATTTGGCGAAAATGCTTCGCGTCAACCAGAAAGAGGGGATAGAACATGATACTACAATGTAAAGATTTGACCATTGGCTATGATAATCATAAAACACTAGAAAATATCAATTTAACGATTTTACCAGGTGAATATGTATGTATCTTTGGTGATAATGGTAGTGGTAAATCTACTTTAGTCAAAACGATTCTAGGTTTAATTCCAGAAATCAAGGGTAGTATTGTTTTCGGGGAAGATTTAAGCCGTAAATCGGTCGGATATTTGCCTCAAAAAAATGATAACTTAGCTGATTTTCCCGCTTCCGTTTATGAGGTTGTTCGTTCTGGTTGTATGAATCAACTGGGATTTAGACCATTTTTCGGCAAAAAAGAAATCAAGAGAACCAAAGAAATGATGAAATTGTTAGATATAGAAACTCTAGCGCATCGTTCTTTTTCTGAGTTATCAGGAGGACAACAACAACGTGTATTGCTTGCTAGAGCGCTTTGTGCAACGGATAAATTGCTTATTCTAGATGAACCTTTTACAGGATTAGATGGTACTACAGCAAGACAATTACACACAACATTAGATAGTATCAATAAAGAAAGAGGCGTAACCATTATCATTGTTTCTCACTTTATTGAAAATATTTTAAAACATGCGACTAAGGTAGTCCACTTGAATCAAAATTGTATGTTTTGTGGTAATCCCAAAGAATATATGGAACACTACCGAAAGGAATATGTATTCAGCAGAAGAATGCTGAAGGAGGAAGAACTTGATGATTAATGCAGGAATTATCCATAATTTAATTAACAATTTTGAAATTATTCAGTACCCACTATATGTAGGGTTATTGTTGTCCGTTACGGCTTCGATTTTGGGTGTAGTTCTTGTATTAAAACGCTATTCTATGATTGGTGACGGATTAAGTCATGTTAGTTTTGGCGTATATGCTGTAGCGATTGGGTTAGGATTAACCAATGCCCCTATTTTGGTGGTGATTCCTATTGTCATTCTTGCTGCATATATCCTACTTCGAATCGGAGAAAGCAAAGAATTGAAAAGTGATGCAGCAATTGGATTATTTTCAAGTTCCGCTCTTGCTATTGGATATTTGGTTGGTGCAATGAAACATGGTGGATTTACTACAGATATCAATAGTTTGATGTTTGGTAGTATTGTGTTTGCTAATCGACAAGATTTTATCATTATGCTTGTAACTGCCATCATTGTAATCGGTTTATTTGTACTGATGTATCATAGAATCTTTGCTGTCACCTTTGATGAGTCTTTTGCCAAAGCAACAGGGGTACATACGAGAATGATGAATATGCTTTTTGCTTCATTGACGGCTGTAACTATTGTCATTGGTATGCGTATTATGGGTACGCTTTTGATTTCTAGTATCATCATTTTTCCGGCTTTGTCTTCTATGCAATTGTTTAGAAAGTTTAAGCATGTAATTTTGTCTAGTGCTTGCATCGCTATACTTACCTTTTTAATCGCCTTTTTTGCATTTACAGATTATCCTTTTGGAGCAAGCATGGTAGTAGTGAACTTATGTTTCTTTGTTGTTTTTGCTATTGTAGGTCGAATTACCAAACGATATGGTAGACGATAATCAACACAAATTAGAAGTAGCATATGATCAGGCGATTTCTACTGATGCTAAACAACAAGTGATTGGCATTCAGAAGGAAAAGGTTTTACATAAGACATTAAAATATTTTTTATGTGACAACGAAGATTGCCATGAAGTAAAAATAGCGAAAACCAATAAGGGTGTATTATATGCGGATATCAAAATAGACAATCATATTTATGAAATTCAAACGAGAAATTTCAATGCCTTAAGAGAAAAACTAGAGGAGTTTTTGAAGACGTACCAAGTTACAATTGTCTATCCGATTCCTTACCGGAAGCAAATTTATAAAATTGATCATGAGGGATTACAACCACCGAAAACATCACCTAAAAAAGGCAGACCTCTTGAGGTATGTTATGAACTATATAAAATTAAATCTTATCTCAATCATCCCAATTTATCATTTTTATTGATTTTATTAGATGTGGATGAATATCGACAAGTGACAGAAAAAAAACACTACCGAAGTAGTGGGTATGAAAGAATAGTTCAAATTCCCAAACGAATTGAGCAAATGATTACGTTATCTACGAAAATGGATTATCATTGTTTGCTGAAGACCTATGCATTACCTGAGGCTTTTACATCAAGTGATTTTGCTAAAGCCACCCATCTAACGCAGAAAAAAGCAGGAGTAGCACTACATGTTTTTACCTATATGCATATTGTAGAAAGAATTGGAAAAAGAGGAAGAAGTTATCTTTATCAATTGAGTTTAGAAAATAGAGAAAAATAGATGTAAGTTGATTTTGTGCTTACATCTATTTTATTTGAAAAAATATCAATTATTTTCTTGAACTGCTTGTTGTAGTGCTTTAGACAATTGATCGGCACAACTTGTTTTTCTAGGACCACAAGTATTGCCTTGTAACAATGAGGCTACTTGATTGGCGCTAGCACCTTCTAATAATTTGGATATGGCCGAAAGATTGCCAGGGCATCCACCGAGAAAATTTAAATTATAAATACGACCATCATCGCTGATATCAAAACTAATTTTTTTACTACAAACACCACTAGGGGTAAAATCAACATGTTTCATACATCTCATCTCCTTTGATATGAATTTCATTATACGAAAGATTTGAAATCTTTGCAAAACTTTTGCATTTATAGTATAATAAGAAAGAAATTAGGTGATAGGATGATATATTTTGATCATGCAGCTACATCCATTCCTTCTTCAACGGTACTTGAAGTGTACCAGCAAGTAGCAAATATGGTTTGGTATAATCCAAGCAGTATGCACAAGCTAGGAGTAGTTGCTAAAAACTATATAGATAAGGCTACTATAACGATTTTAAACACATTAGCCTTACAAGGAAAAACCATTTATTATACTTCTGGTGCAACAGAAGCGAATAATCTTGCAATATATGGTATATGTATGCCTTATATCGGAAAAAATAAACATATTATTACGACCCAAATCGAACATCCCTCGGTTTATCGTGTTTTCCAAGATTTAGAAAAAAAAGGCTTTCGCGTTACTTATTTGCATACGCACAATGGTTTTGTAGACATAGAGGAATTAAAGGCAGCACTGACAAAAGATACCATACTTGTGTCTATGATGTGGGTGAATAATATTATTGGAAGTATTCAACCCATTGGTGAGATGATTCAAGTGGTGAAAGCATATAGTCATGCTAAAATACATGTAGATGCGGTACAAGGTATTGGAAAAATGCCTTTTGATTATAATGCAAATGAAGTAGATTTGATGACGCTTACGATGCATAAGATTGGTGGTTTAAAGGGAACAGGATTGTTGATTGCTTCTCAAGCGTTGGCTTTACAAACGATGATTCATGGTGGACATCAACAACATAGTGTTCGTGGTGGTACAATGGATGTAGCAGGAATTGTTGCGGCATCAAAAACATTGACACTTGCCTATCAACACTTGGATGCACATTATCAGTATGTCCAAAATTTAAATCATTATCTATTAGAACGTTTAAAAGATATTCCTTTTGTTACCATCAATCAAAGTAGGGGAAAATATTCTCCTTATGTAGTAAGCATTAGTTTTTCGCATATAAAAGGGGAAACTGTAATGCATTACTTAGAACAGTATGATATTTATGTAGGCATTGGATCTGCATGTAATGAAAAACAACAAACTTTAGAGCGAGCCATTCAAGTTTTAACGGATGAAACATGGCGCGCTATCAATATGATTCGTATCAGTTTATCAGAACACAATACAACGCAAGAGATAGATGAATTGATTGTTAGAATAAAAGCATTAGAAAGGATGTAATCATGGAAGATCATATTTTAATACGTTATGGTGAACTCAGTTTAAAAAAAAGCAATCGTAAACAATTTATTACCAAAATCAATAATAATATCAAAAGAGCCTTAAAGCAATTTGAAAAATTAACTTATGAAAGTCGAGGTCTTCGTTTTTATGTGTTGCTTCATGGTGAAGATGCAGCTACAGTTTCACAACTATTGAAAAAAGTGCCAGGTATTTATTCTTTTAGTGTGGTGTCTCGCACTACATCAGATTTATCGGCAATCCAAGAAACTGCCAAAATGTTGGTTCAACAAGAATTTAAACAGGGTGCACATACGTTTAAAGTAGAAACCAGTCGGGGAGATAAAAGATTTCCTTTGACTTCATTAGAAATTACCAAAGAGGTCAGTCGCTATTTATTTCAACAATTGCCAGGCATTCAAGCTGATGTGCATCATCCCGATTTTGTTTTGTCTTTAGATGTACGACAAGAAGGTACTTTTTTATACACAGACATTCAAAAAGGATTGGGCGGTTTTCCTGCAGGTAGCTTAGGTAAAACCATGTTGATGGTTTCAGGAGGAATTGATAGCGTGGTTGCTGGATATATGGCCATCAAAAAAGGCATGACGATAGAAGCAGTTCATTTTGCTGCGCCACCATATACATCGGATTTAGCGGTACAAAAGGTGGTTGATTTATTGGAAAAAATTATTCCTTATACAGAATATCAGTCTATTCGGCTTCACATTGTACCTTTTACAACTATTCAAAAGGCGATTTATGATGCGTGCCGAGAAGATTATTGTATTACCATTATGCGTAGAATGATGTATCGTATTACAGAACGTTTGGCTCAAAAAGTAGGTGCACTAGCTATTGTAAATGGGGAGAATGTGGGTCAAGTGGCTAGTCAGACGCTAGAGAGTATGGCAACAATTGAAGATGTGGTGGGGATTCCTGTGATTCGCCCTTTGGCTACATTTGATAAGCAAGATATTGTTGATGTAGCCAAACAAATAGATACGTATGATATCTCGATTCGGCCTTATGAGGATTGTTGTACTGTTTTTGTGCCCAAACATCCTCAAATTAAACCAAGTCTTTCTCATGCCAAACAAGAAGAACAAAACATAAATTTTGCAGAAATGATTGATTATGCTGTAGAAGAAACGGTTCGGATAACGCTCAAAAAAGACAGTCATTATATATATAATGCCAATCAAAATGAAATAAACGATGATTTATTTTAAACCATAATTTACCAATAAAATATTGTTATAATCTGTTTGAAATCGTAAATACTATTTTTGACAGGAGGTGAAATGAATGAATAACTCATCTTACTCTAAAAATAGATTAGTAGTACCTGGTTCTGAAAATGCAATCAACCAAATGAAATATGAAATTGCAAATGAATTAGGAGTTAACCTTGGCCCAGATGCAACAGCTCGTCAAAACGGTTCAGTTGGTGGTGAAATCACACGTCGTTTAGTGTCTATGGCTCAATCTAATTTACAAGGAAAATAGTTCAGTAAAAAAAGGTGCAATTGTATAATTGCACACTTTTTTATGATGTATAAAAGATAAGGATTGGTTACATACTAAATACAAGGAGGAATTATATATGACTGGAAAAGAATTATTATATGTTGAAGATGCACTTGGACATATTCAACACTTTAAGACACTTTGTGAAACGTATTCAAGTAACATTCAAGATCCTAATTTAAAGGCTTTTGTTCAAACGTTATCACAAAAAAATTTGGAATTAGAGACAAAATTCTTAAATGTTTTAGGAGGTGCAACCAATGGACGATAGAGCATTTATGGAAGATTTATTATTAAATACCAAAGGATTCTGCGATTTATATATGCATGGCACGATTGAATCGTCTACGCCTACAATATGTACTGCTTTTAATGATAGTTTGTTTACAAGCCTTTCGATGCAAGGTGAAATTTATAAGACAATGGAAGCAAGAGGCTGGTATAAAACAGACCCTGCTGATGTAACAAAAGTACAACAAGCATATCACAAATATACAAGTCAAAATTAAATAGGAAAATAGGTGTTCATTATAAACACCTATTTTTTTGCTTTAAAAATAGCATATTGAATTAGAAAAAAGACAAAATATGATATAATAAATAAGATTATACTACTTTTGGGAGGATATATGGCCGAAAATAGGATTCAAATACAATCAATCAACAATGAAAAAGTCAAATATTTACAATCATTGAAAGATAAAAAAACGCGAAACCAAGAGAAAAAATTTCTTGTTGAAGGATTTCATCTTGTTGAAGAAGCTGCCAAAACACCTGATTTGCAAATGATTGTAACTACGGATGAATCGTATATTTCATCTATTCCGTTTGCTAGTCAAGTTGAAATTTTGATAGTTACTCCAGTTATTATTGAAAAGTTATCTACTACTGTCCATCCTCAACAAATCCTAGGGGTAGTGAAGATGCCTGATGATGGTCAAAAACAATTGGAAAAATTACTCCAAACACCAGAAGTCAAATTGATTTTATTAGATGAAATCAATGATCCTGGAAATTTAGGAACGATTATCCGCACGACAAGTGCGTTTGGTTATGATGGGATTATCATGAGTTCAAATACCGTAGATTTGTATAATGAAAAAGTAATTCGAGCAACCCAAGGTACACTATTTAAAATCCCTATGGTGAAAATGAATTTGCAAGAAGCCATTGCTATATTGAAAAAGCATCAAGTCAAATGTTATGGAACCTGCTTACAACAAGCAAAGTCGCTTCAGGAAATTCAAATTGACAAAAAAATAGCCATTTGTTTTGGCAATGAAGCTAGAGGAATATCTCAGCCGATATTAGAGGCAATGGACGAACGAGTAAAAATTGAAATGAAAAACCATGTTGAATCTTTGAACGTCGCTATTGCATCAGCAATTATAATGTATGAATGGATGAATAAAGCATAAATCAAAATACAGGAGGAATTGTATATGTTAAATCAAGTGAAAATTATTACTGATTCTAATTCAGGGTTACTTCAACAAGAAGCCGAGGAATTAGGTATATTTGTAATTCCAATGCCGTTTACCATTAACGGAAAAGAATATTTAGAAGAAATTACTCTTAGCCAAGAAGAATTTTATCAACTTTTATTGGAAGATACGAATATTTCTACTTCTCAACCCTCACAATATTATTTAGAAACACTGTGGAAGGAACAATTGAAAGAAAATGAATCTATTGTTTATATTCCAATGTCGAGTGGACTGAGTGCTACATGTGAAAGTGCACTAGCGCTTGCGGAAAAGTTTGATGGAAGAGTTCAAGTTGTTGACAATTTAAGAATATCGGTGACACAAAAAGAAAGTGTATATGAGGCCATTGAATTAGCAAAGCGTGGAAAGAGTGCTCTTGAGATTAAAACTTATTTAGAAGAAACCAAACATAAATCATCCATTTATATCATGCTAGAGACACTCAAGTATTTAAAAAAAGGGGGTAGAATCAAACCTGCCGCTGCCGCACTTGCGACGATGCTTCAAATCAAGCCAATTTTATTTTCACGAGGAGATAAATTTGATAAATTTTCAACTACACTGACTACTGTGCACGGCAAACGCAAAATGATTCAAAAAATTCGTGAAGAATTGGTAACCGATTTTTTAGATGACTATGAAAAAGGGAATATGGTAGTTTCCGTTGCACATACGAATAATCTTGCCGCAGCACTTAAATTCAAAGAAGAAATCATTGCAGCATTTCCAAAATTGACCTTTCGTTTTGTGGATGCCTTATCTCTTAGTGTAACTTGCCATATTGGACCAGGTTCACTTGCTATTGCTATTACTGTAAACAATTATTTAAACACTAAGATAGAATAAATAAAAAAGCGAAGTGATGAAGGATAATTTTTATAGGGAATAGGACTAAAATTATAAAAGTGCACTTTCAAGTGATAAAAAACTCTCGAACAATTTGTTCGAGAGTTTTTAACTACACATAATGGCGCTTATAAATAAAATTGGAATAGATTATGATGAAATATTTTTTGAACACATTTATGCTATGAACTGTGAAAGCATTCGAAAACATGCATTCATAGCCTCTGCAGAAGGCATATGACCTGAATTTTTTACCACCTTTAAACTTACGTTTTCATTGTTACACTCTTGAGCAGCTTTCAAGGCATTGGTGGTTGAAGTTATAATATCTGTTTCGCCTTGTAGAATAAGATACTTTATTTTTAACTCTGCAAGTAGTGGCGTTAAGTTAATGTTTAAAAGCTCTTTCCATAGCGTCGTATTATTTGCGTAACCATTTTTCATCACAGCTTTGAAATCTTTTAAGGAATAGTCTGGGCTTGTTAAAAGTCCGAAAACAATTTTTCCTATTGGTGCGCGTTCTACGTTTTTGTTGAAATATCCGTTTGTGTATTTATGTAAAAGTTTATAAAGCATTTTAAGATTTTTGTCTAAAACTTCGTACGCACAATCAGTTCCCATTTCAAGAATTTTTTTCACCATTTGTCTTATTTTTGGTGGGGCATCATCAAATGAGTGGGCAACTTCCTCATTGAAGAAAAGATTGTTCAACACTTGTCCATAGACGAAAGCCCCGTCAAGTTTTTCTGGCACACGCAACGCAGAGTTAAGTGCAAGGATACTTCCCCAACTTAAGCCAAAAAGATATAACTTGTTTTTGGGGAATCTTTGTTTTATATAATGTATCAGTTCACAAGTCATTTGAATAAAGTTTTCTATATGAAAACTATCGTCTAGTTGATAATTGTTTATTCCACAACCGAGTTGATCCCAATAGACCATAATAACCTTATCTGTCCATTCAGGAAATAGTCCACGACAGCCAATAGAAAATGGGATAGGCGAGCCAGGACCACCATGAAGCATAATAATGACAGGCAAATTTTTACTTTTGCCTTCAATTAAAATTTTTTGCTTTATTTCACAGAGTTGTATCGTAATGAGTTCGGAAATTTCACAACTGTTTATATATTTTTTTCGTTTAGACATAGATTGCTCCTTTTTATTAGGTTTTATTTTATATCTTCGTTATATAAATTATTATTTATTGTATGGTCATTATATCATGTTGGAAGTGAAAAATCAAGTGGTTGATAATAATCTCACAGTTGTATAGGTGCAATCGTTGTAATGTTTTTTGATGATGAAGTTAATTAGAGCACAAGATAAGAAAAAAGGCGTAGCTTTGCCATGCCTTTGCTCTTTTTTTTGAGTTTTACCTAAAATGCCCTATGAAAATGTGATAAAATCATTCATTTGGATGATATTGGTGATGTATATTTGATTCAATTGATGGGATACAATGAGTGATAATTAAAATAATAAATCAGTATAGGAAGGTACAGGCCAATCGTTTTTTCCTACATGAGTTTCCAAAGTATCAATGATTTGACGTAGATGTTCCATAACGGGTAATACATGATCTTTGTAGAAATAGGCAAGCTCTTTTCCGGATAAACACTTGGCTTGCTTTTCATACTGTTTGAGTGTAGATACTTCTTGAGTAGCCTCATCTAATAAATTACTAATTGTTTGAATCAAGGTAGATGTAGTCGTGCATTTAAGATGAGGACAAACTTCTTTTACTGCGTGATGTGTGGTAGAAATTTGTTGCAAATACGATAGGACACTAGGGATGTATTCCGTGTTAACCATATGAAGCATTGTTAAGGCTTCAATGTGTAAAGTTTTAGCATATAAATCATAATCTACATCAGCTCTTGATAATAGTTCTTTTTGTGTCAATACTTGATGAGATTCATAAAGCATAATGGTTTTTGGATCACTTAAAGCAGGTATTGCATCTATAAATGATTGGGCATGAGGTAGGCCTCGACGTGCTGCTTCTTGGATCCACTCCTCACTATAGCCATTGCCATTGAAAATGATTCTTTGGTGTTCTGTAAGGGTAGTACGAATCAATCTTTTAATGGCTTTTTCTACATTGGTCGATTTCTCAAGCTTATCCGCTATTTTTTGAAGTTCATCTGCTACAGCCACATTGAGAGCTGTATTGGTATCTGCAATTGATATACTAGATGCAACCATTCGAAATTCAAATTTGTTACCAGTAAAAGCAAAAGGAGAAGTGCGGTTTCGATCCGTTGAATCTTTAAAAATAATAGGTAAACTATGAATACCAATATTCATTTTTCCGCCAGTTTTAGACGTAAGCGCTTCTCCCTTATCGATAATTTGTTCGACAATATCTTGTAGTTGGTCACCTAAAAAAATAGAAATAATGGCAGGAGGAGCTTCATTTGCTCCTAGTCGGTGGTCATTCCCAGGATTAGATGATACAAGTCTAAGTAAAAGTGCATGTTCATCTACTGCAGCAATAATTGCAGATAAGAATAAAAGGAATTGGACATTTTCATGGGGTGTTTTGCCTGGTTCTAATAAATTTTTCCCTTTATCTGTAGTAAGCGACCAATTGTTGTGTTTACCACTACCATTTACGCCAGCAAATGGTTTTTCATGAAGCAAACATTCAAAGTGGTGCCGTTTAGCCACTTTTTTCATTACCTCCATTGTCAATTGATTGTGATCTGTTGCAATATTGACATTGCTATAAAACAAAGCACATTCATGTTGGGAAGGTGCTGCTTCATTGTGTTCGGTTTTGACATTGACCCCTAATTTCCAGAGTTCCTCATCGATATCTTTCATAAAGAGTGCTACGCTTTCTTTGATGCTACCAAAATAATGATCATCCATTTCTTGACCTTTTGGTGGCTTTGTACCAAAAAGTGTGCGACCAGTGAGTTTTAAGTCTAGTCTTTTCATGTATTTTTCTTGGTCAACTAGAAAATATTCTTGTTCAGAACCTACAGAGCATTCTACTTTCTGGATATCCGTTTCGCCAAAGAAAGCAAGGATTCGCTTCACTTGCTTCTCAAGCGCCTCACAAGAACGAAGAAGTGGTGTTTTTTTATCTAAAGCCTCTCCAGTGTAGGCACAAAAGACAGTTGGAATACATAGTACTACTCCACTGCCATCTGCTTTCAAAAAAGCAGGGGATGTGCAATCCCAAGCAGTGTATCCTCTTGCTTCAAAAGTAGAGCGAATGCCACCAGAAGGAAAACTAGATGCATCGGGTTCGCCTTTAATCAGTTCTTTTCCGGAAAACTCCATCATTGCTTTACCTGTATCAATAGGTTTAATAAATGCGTCATGTTTTTCAGCAGTAATTCCAGTCAAAGGTTGAAACCAGTGGGTAAAATGGGTTGCTCCACGAGATAGTGCCCATTCTTTCATAGCGTGTGCTACAGCATCTGCAACTTCGTTATCTAAATCTACACCTTCATCAAGCGTTTTTTTAAATTTTATATACATAGGTTTGGGTAAATAGGCTTTCATGACATCATCAGTAAATAAATTTTGTCCAAAAATAGAAGTTACATGATCTTTTTGCATCTTTTTTCTCCTTGAATAGTATTTTTTTAAAAAATATATAGACATTATACTATGGACAAAATAAAAAATATAAAAAAACGCATTTTAAAAATAAAAAATTCAAAAAAGATAAAATAAGAAATAAAAAACGAATCAAATTCTAAAATATAAAATAAAAAAAGTCCATTTGGACTTTTTTATCTAAAAATACTATAATTTAAAACAACTGCCACCAATAAATTCTCGTAATAAAGAATTGCATGGAATAATGGATTCGTCTTCAATGGGTCTAAAGTATTTAAGGTATTTGATCAATCGATTGGCCACTAAATATTCTGGATCAGTAGTTTTGATTTCGCGTAGGGCAGGAAGCGCCTTGGTGCGCAGAACACAAAGTTCATAGGACAATTCTGAGTTGAAAACATAGTTTGCTCCTTCTTGGTTAGGGTAAATCCACTTAAATTCCCCATTTCGAACCGATTGCCACATTTTAATTGTTTCAGCAGCTGGACAATTTCGATATTTCATATCTCGAACAATTCGCCTAATCAGTCTTAAATCAGTAATATTGAGCGGTGAGTGGTCATCAATATTGATTTGTGCTTGAGGGGCAATATAGATTTTGTATTTTTGGTGTTTAGGAATAGAAGAGGTGAGTTTTTCATTGAGGGCATGGATACCTTCAATCATGATTGGACTATTGGCTTCTACTTGAATTGTTCTTCCTTTTTCTCTTTTTCCCGTTTGAAAATTGAATTTAGGTAAAGTCACTTCCTCGCCATTGATTAAATCATAGAGATCTTTATTGAATAAATCAATATCAAGACAGTTGATATGCTCTAAATCAAGTTCTTCTAAACTTTTGTTTTGAATCTTGCAAATTTCTTCTTTTTCTAAGTAGTAATCATCCATTGAAATCATTACAGGATTGATGCCTCGTGAAAGGAGTTCAATTCGAACACGATTACAAAAGGTTGTTTTTCCACTAGAACTAGGTCCAGCAATCGCAATCAAACGAATGTTTTCAATATCTGCTTCAATGTTATTTCCCAAATCTGCTAGCATACTATTGTGTTTTGCTTCACACATTTGTACGAAATCTAAAATGCTATTTTCTTCTACTTTATGATTGATATCAACAATGGTTTGCAATTTCGCTTTGCTAGACCAAAGATAAGCTCTTTTTAAAGTTTTCCCATAGGTTGTTTCTTCTACAAACTCAGGGATTTCCGCATGTAGTTCGTAACGAGGGTATTGAATAATCATACCAGGACTATAAGGACGAATTGAGTAATGCTTGATACAACCTGTAGAAGGTAGCATATAGGAATGCATATAATCATAATATTGGCCACACTTGTATAAATGAACGGTATGCTCTGGTCGATATTTGAGAATTTCTAATTTATCTTGATGATGATATTGATGATAGATTTGTTTGGCTTCATCAATCGTTACAGTAATTCGTTCAATCGGTAAATCAGCTGCGACAATTCGGTCGACTTCTTGAATAATTTTTTCAGTTGCCCGAGAAAGATGAAAACCAGGTGTAAGCACTTGGCAAAATACCGAACGGGATACATTGTAACTGAAACGAATATCAATATCTGGGTAAAGATGATAAAAAGCCATGGCAATGACATAACGGAGGGTAGCTTCATAGGCTTTTCCTCCTTCAATATTATCTAAACCCAAAGTTTCAATATAGGCGTGTTGATGTCGTTCGGTTAGAACATAAGTCAATTCCTTGATTTGACCATTGATCCTACAAACAGTATAGTGTTTTTTTTCTGATGCATCTAATAAATCTAGAACACGAATGGGTTCTTGAATAAGACGCTCTTGTTGATTGAATTGAATAGTAATCATTTTTATTCCTTTCTAAATGCTAGATTTCTTTTGATTCATTCTATCATAAAATAGTCAATTTTGCAATGGTTTAGAAGGATTTCTTTAGAGTATAAAAAAAGTAAATCACTTTACAATTGTATAAAAAACCGTATAATATAGTTATAAATATAACAGTTATAAAAAATAACTAAAGGATGAGGATATTATGCATAACGTTGCAGCAAAAGTGATGACGGAACTCAATAAACTCAAAAGAGCTTATGATACATATATTTTAGAGATGTTAGATGCTTTTCATATGACCAAACTAGAAATTGATATACTGGGTTTTTTAGCCAATAATCCAGCCTATGATACAGCCAAAGACATTGAATTGGTCAGACAATTTAAAAAGTCAAATATTTCCACAGCAGTTGATGCACTGCTTCATAAAGGAATGATTACCAAAATTCAAGATTTAGAGGATAGACGCGTGATGCATCTTAAATTAATGGAAGAAGCCACACCAATTGTTGAAAAAATTCAAGCAGTTCAAGAAACCTTCTTCAAACAAATCTTTCAAGACATCTCGCCATCAGAAATGGAACAGTATTTTGCTACATGGATGAAAATGATGAACAATGTCAGTCGGATAGGAGACTCTTATGAAGCACAATGATACCACCTTCTTAGAAAAAGAACCTGTTGGAAAATTGATCTTTAAACTAGCCATTCCAACCATTATTGCTCAAATTGTCAATCTATTGTATAACGTCGTTGACCGCATTTATATTGGACATATTCCAGAAGTGGGGGATATTGCTTATACAGGTGTTGGTGTTTGTATGGCTATCATTATGCTGATTTCAGCATGTTCAGCACTAGTTGGATATGGTGGAGCGCCCAAAGCTTCTATTTATTTAGGAAAAAAGCAATCGGATAAAGCAGAAACCATCATGGGCAATAGTTTGATTTTATTAATCGGGATTGGTCTTGTATTAACGATTGTATTTAGTATCTTTCATGAGCCTTTGTTATATGCATTTGGAGCAAGTGACTATACCATATCTTATGCCAAAGATTATATTCAAATTTATTTGATAGGTTCTGTTTTTGTTATGATTGCACTTGGCATGAATGCCTTTATTACAGCACAAGGCTTTACCAAAGCCAGTATGATAAGTGTATTGATTGGGGCCATTTTAAATTCTATCTTAGACCCTATTTTTATCTTTGCTTTTGGATTGGGTGTAAAAGGAGCAGCCATCGCAACTATTATTTCTCAATTTGCTTCTAGTTTATTTGTCATTTTATTTTTATGTAGCCCAAAAGCCACGCTTCGGTTAAAGAAAACAGCATTCAAATTGGATTTCCATTTGATTTTACCAGCATTATTATTAGGTCTTTCTCCTTTTATTATGCAGTTCACAGAAGCAATTATTGTCGTTTGTTTTAATGCTTCATTAAAAAAATATGGAGGAGATTTAGCTGTAGGAGCAATGGCTACCCTTTCAATATTGATGCAATTTTCTATGCTTCCAATCATGGGGCTTTCTCAAGGGGCACAACCCGTCATCAGTTATAACTATGGAGCTAAGCAACCAGAAAGAGTCAAATCAGGTTTTTTGGTTTTGTTGATCAGTTCCCTTTGTTATTCGATGATATTATGGGGATTGCTTCAAATATTCCCGGAAATTTTCGTAAAGATATTTTCGGATAGTGATGAACTAATTCGCTACACACAATGGGCAATTAGGATATATTTTGCGGTATCAGGACTGTTTGGAATACAAATTGCTTGTCAACAAACATTCATTGCAATTGGTAATGCCAAGATATCTTTATTCTTAGCAGTACTTAGAAAAATCATTTTATTAATTCCTTTCATTTTCATCCTTCCTTCGATTATAACAAATAATCAAGTGCTAGGGGTATTTTTGGCAGAGCCAATTGCAGACGGTATCGCAGTGACAGTAACGGGAATTCTTTTTTGCATTTATTTTAAAAAGGCGTTGTTTCAATTGAAACAAGAACAAGTAAAGGAGCCTATAGGATATGAGTCATGAACGTCCAAAAATGAAAAAGAAAATCAAACAATTGATTCAAATGTATTCTAAATCAAAGATAGAATTAAGTAGTGACAACAAAGCCATTATTCCTGTTCATTTGTCTCATAAAGACGCAGCACTTTCTGATTATGGAGCCATTGGACACCCCGTCATCAATAGTGAATTTGCCTCCTTTTTAGAACAACATATTTTGGCTACTCATTTGTTGCATGATATTTCTATTGAAATAGAAAGTGAACAATTTACTTCAAAAGATATCGAAGTGATTCAACAAGCTATTCAAAATTATTATAGGGAAGAAGCAACGATTGAAGCAAGGAAGCTAAAAAGAGGGATATTAGCAACGATTTATTTTTTGATTGTGGCAGTAGTAGTATTTTCTATTATGATTGTTTTGAATCAATTTCACGTCTTATCGACAATTGGTTTAGAATTGTTTGATATAGCGGGATGGGTATTTACATGGGAGGCGGTTGACCAGTTCTTTATTGAACGACCCATTCGAAAATTTGAATTATTGAAAAGTCATAAATTGATTGAGGCCACCGTTCATTTGAAAGAAAAACCACAAGCATAAAAAGATATTTTGATTGTTTCAAAATATCTTTTTTTACATGAAATTGAAATTGATGGTTATACTATATAATAGGTGATACAATGCATAAAAAAGGAAAATCGATATGGGAAGATACAGTAGAATTACCACATTTTCCCCAATTAGAACAAGATATCAGTGTAGACGTGGTTGTTATTGGTGGTGGTCTTTGTGGTATTTTAACCGCATACCAATTGGCAAAAGAAGGGCTAGATGTTGTCGTAGTTGAAAAAAATCGTATCGCTAGTGGGATTACTAAAAATACCACAGCAGTCATTACGGCTCAACATGATGTATTATATCAAGATCGCATTCAAAAAGAAGGTTTTGAAAAGGCAAAACTATATGTAGAAGCAAATTTAAAGGCAGTAGATGCCTATCGAAAATTAAGTGAATCCTATGCGTTTGATTTTGAAGAAAAGCCTTCTTATATTTATTCTACACAAGATGAAAAAACGATTCAAACTGAAGTAAAGGCATTACAACAATTAGGAGTTGATGCACAACTCGTTCATCAAACTGATTTGCCTTTTGATATTCAAGCTGCCGTATGTTTTCCCCATCAAGCACAAATGAATCCATTATTGTTGATTCAACATTTAAGCCAACATTTACGTATATATGAAAATACGGAAGTCATAAAGGTGAGTAAACACAAAGTGACAACTGCCCATCATGTTATTTATGCCAAACAGATTGTGATTACAACCCATTATCCTTTTATCAATCGTTTGGGACTATATTATGCCAAATTATTCCAAAATCGTTCTTATGTCATTGCGATAAAGACCAAAGATAATATTCATGGAACCTATACCAATTTGGAAACGGGTGACCTTTATTTTCGAAACTATCAAGACCATTTGTTAATTGGTGGAAATGATCGACCTACTGCAGATCAAGGGTGTTGTTTCCATAATTTGATTCAGTTTGCACAAAAGCATTATCCAGATTGTCCGATTGACTACCAGTGGGGCAATCAAGATTGTATGACATTAGATGATCGCCCCTATATTGGTACCTATAGTACATTATATCAACATATATATGTAGCAACGGGTTTTAATCTGTGGGGAATGACCCAATCGATGATTGCTGCTCACTTGCTTACGGATTTGATTATGAAAAGAGAAAATCCTTACTACATGTTATATCATCCTCATCGCAATATGATTCAAAAACAACTATTTATTAATCTTGGCAATTATGCGAAACATGTGCTCAAATGGAGGAAAAAAAGATGTCCTCATTTGGGCTCTGAACTCATATGGAATGAAGAAGAACACTCTTGGGATTGTCCTTGTCATGGTTCAAGATTTGATGAAAGTGGGGATATTATCGATAATCCTGCGGTAAAACCGCTTGATGTTTGATAGCATAAAAACAAAGATTCATAGGTTCTCGTTTCTCTATGAATCTTTTTCTTTCTTTTTGAAGCAATATCTTGACTTTTTATTCCATTTGTGATATAATCATTTTAACCAAATATTGTAGAACAAGGTGGGCAACAAAATGGCTCACCCTTTTTAATGGAGGAATTCATATGTCCAATTATTTACAACAAATTCGACAATTTGCACTACCCATCGTAACGATGCACCAAAAAGAATTGATTGATGTGAAATTACGAAAAGAATTTGAAGTCAATATCATTAGTGTAATCATTGATGATCCAGAAACATTCAGTATGGATATTGATGAAGTGGCAAGTATCAATTCAGCGTTATTAGATGAGGTGAATGATCTTATACCAGATGGCTATTATTTAGAAGTGACAACACCAGGAATTGAACGAGAATTACAAACGGAAACTGATTTCCAAAGGGCCATAGGCAAATATATATATATTAAAACATATCAAAAATTAGAAGAGTACGCTATAAAAGAGATTACAGGCACTCTTTTAGAAGTAACTGAAAATACATTTGTAGTAGAAATGCTACTTCACCAAAGAAAAAAAGTCGTAACCGTGCCTCGCACAGCCGTTGCAAAAATAAGACTTGCGGTAAAATTTTAGGAGGATGATAAACATGATTAGTAAAGGATTCTATGAACAATTAGAAACAATTGCAAATGAAAGACATATTGAAATTGAAGATGTATTAACAGCAGTCACAACCGCTTTGATTAAAGCCTGTCAATTGGAAGGATGCATAGGGGCGATTGAGGTGGAATTTAACGAAGAACAAAAAAATGTGCGTATTTTTGAAAACTTTGTAGTCGTAGAAGAAATTAATCCAGAAGGCCCTGAAGGTCAAATCACCATTGATCAAGCTAGAGATATTCGTGCAAGGGTTCGGGTCGGCTCAACATTTAGACGAGAAGTAAAATTCTCGCAAATTGGCAGAAAAGGAGCCACTCGGTTTAAACAAATTTTTATTCAAGGTTTAAAAGAATTAGGTGGAAAAAGAGCTTACGAATATTTTAAAGATAAAGAAGGCGAGGCTATCAATGCTACCGTAATCAAAAAGACCGATTCTGTTGTAGGTTTGAATTTGGGGTTAGATGTCATCACTTTTATGCCAATTGAAGAAGTATTACCAGGAGAAAAATGTGAACCAGGTATGCAAATGAAAGTGGTTATCACCAAAGTAGAAGAAACAGGAAAAGGACCTAAGGTATTTGTATCTCGTTCTAATCGTGATTTGATAAAACGTTTATTTGAAATGTATGTTCCAGAAGTAGCAAGTGGTGTCATTGAAGTGATGGCTATTGCTAGAGAACCAGGAAGTCGTACCAAAGTAGGGGTAAAGAGTAATAATCCAAATGTCGATGCCAAAGGTTCTTGTGTAGGATTACAAGGCTCTCGTGTTAAACAAATCAATGAAGCTCTTGCGGGAGAAAGAATTGATATTTTCAATTGGAGTGATAATCCTATTATTTTAATTGCAGAAGCATTGACACCATCTAAAGTCATCTCTGTTTTAATCAATGAAGAAACCAAAAAATCTACAGTGATTGTGCCAGATGATCAATTCTCTTTGGCCATTGGTAAAGGGGGACAAAATGTACGTTTGGCCTCTTTAACAACTGGTTGGAAAATAGATATTAAAGATGAAACCACAGCTTATCGGGATGGTATTAGCTTTAAACCCAATATCTATGCATATTAAGAGGTAAAATTATGGCACAACCCATGAAAGTGAAAAAGGTTCCTTTGCGAAAATGTGTAGTAACCAATGAACAACACCCTAAGATGGAGATGTTTCGAATTGTACGGACTCCTGAAAATCAAGTTGTAATTGATTTGGGTGGCAAGGTAAAAGGTCATGGCGCATATGTTTGCAAGAAAAAGAGTGCGATTCAAACGGCCATGAAGAAAAAAATATTGAATCGTCATTTGGAAATTGACGTTCCAGATACCATTTTTGAAGAACTATTGAAACAATTAGGAGAGGAAAAATAATTTGAATCCAATACTTCAATTATTAGGAATTGCCAAAAAGGCAGGTAAATTAGTTTTAGGCACAGATGCGGTAGTCAAAAATCTATCCAAGCAAAGTACAAAGATGATTTTTGTCGCTAAAGATGCATCTTGTGCAACAATAGATAAATTAGATAAAAAAGCATTTTTTTATCAAATTCCTGTAGTTGTACAATACACTACAGAAGAACTTTCTCAAGCACTAGGATGTCCACAGATTAAGGTTATTGCTTTAAATGATAGTGGATTTGCCAAGACGATACAGAAAGAAATAGAAAGAGGTGACTTTTCATGAGAGTGAAAGAACTAGCAGAAAATTTAAAAATATCAACAAGTGAATTGATTAAAAATCTATCCAATGTGATTATGGGGAATATTACAGAGGATTTTGAAGTGTCTAAAGATATGGAGAAGAAATTGGCCAAAATGTACAATGTACCTTATCCATTTAAGATTGCAAAGCCAAAACCAGCACCAAAGCCAGCGGTAAGAATTGGTTCTAATCGACCAGATAAAGGAACACCATCATCTAAGCCTGTTTCTCAAAAGCCTAATGTAGCACAAAGACCATCTCATCCTCAACCTCAAAAATCAAAAGAGGATACAAGAGGAAATAACAACAAACAAAACACGTTCACAAAATCGAATCCAATCCCCCATGCAAAAGTAGAAACACCAAAACCAACCGTTTCAACTCAGCCTAAACCAGTGATTCAACCTAAGTCTTATCAAGATGAAATTGTACAGCCTCGTGTAGATGAAAAAACACTTGAAAAATATGGTGACTACTTAGAAGAAGATGAATACAATCTAACAAGAGAAACTAGAGGAGCAAAAGGAAAAAAACAAGTGGGTGGTGAATCAACCGGAGATTCAAAATTCAAAAAGAAAAATAGCAATAAAAACAAACAAAATGGTGGTAAAAAAGAAAAAAGAACAAGCAATATGCCTTCGAAGCAACAAAAAGAAGACCACGTGATTTATTATGAAAGTGGGATGAGTGTAATGGAAGTTGCGGAAGCGTTGAATGTAGGCGTAACCGACCTAGTGAAGAAATTATTTGTTTCTATGGGGATTATGGCCAGTGCCACTCAAGCTTTAGACAGAGATACTGTAGAACTCATTGCTATTGAATATGATTTTGAATTGAAAGATAAAAAGATTACCGATATGACTCGCTTTGATGAGGTAGAAGTAGAAGACAATGCAGAAGATTTAGTGGGACGTCCACCTATTGTAACCATTATGGGACATGTTGACCATGGTAAAACGACATTGTTAGATACCATTCGATCTAGTCATGTTGTTACAGGCGAAGCAGGAGGTATCACGCAACATATTGGTGCCTATCAAGTGGTGAAAAATGGTAAAATCATTACTTTTATTGATACACCAGGACATGCCGCATTCACCGAAATGAGAGCACGTGGTGCACAAATTACAGATATTGTTATTTTGGTTGTTGCTGCTGATGATGGCGTAATGCCGCAAACCAAAGAAGCGATTGAACATGCCCAAGCAGCAGGAGTACCTATTATTGTCGCAATCAATAAGATGGATAAGGCAGGGGCAAATCCAGATAGAATCAAGACCGAATTAACAGAATATAATTTGGTTGCTGAAGAATGGGGCGGCGACACCATTTTTGTTCCGATATCAGCTTTAACAGGTAAAGGGGTAGACGAACTATTAGAAATGGTAATCCTAGTAAGTGATTTGAAAGATTATAAAGCAAATCCAAATCGTTTGGGTATGGGATCTGTGGTTGAAGCAAGACTAGATAAAGGACGTGGTCCTGTAGCGACCCTTCTTGTTCAAAATGGAACCATCAAAGTAGGCGATATTATTGTAGTTGGTACTACATATGGAAAGATTCGTTCAATGGAAGATGAACTGGGAAAATCAATTGCATCGGCTGGTCCATCTAAACCTATTTCCGTAACTGGTCTTGAAGAAGTGCCTTTTGCAGGTGAAAAATTTATGGCCTTAAATGATGAGAAAAAAGCAAGAGAGATTTCCGAAGTTCGAGCACAAAATAAATTCAATGAAGAAAAAGGGGTAGGAAAAGCAGCCTCTTTGACTGATTTGTTTAAAAACGAAAATGTTGAAAAAACCCTCAATTTGATTATCAAGTGTGATGTACAAGGTTCAATTGAAGCGATTAAAGGATTACTCAATAAAATCAATATTGAAGGAACCAATATCAATGTAATTGGTGCACGTGTAGGTGGAATTACCAATAATGATATCATTTTGGCAGTAGCATCTAATGCTATTATTATTGGCTTTAATGTAAGACCAACTTCACAAATCAATGATATGGCTAAAGAACAAGGGGTTGAAATCCGTTTGTACAATATCATATATAAATTACAAGAAGACATTGAGAAAGCCGTTAAAGGTTTACTAGACCCAGTTTTTGAAGAAAAAATCACAGGGCAAGCTGAAGTACGTGAAATCTTTAAAGTAAGCCGAGTAGGAACGATTGCTGGAGGATACGTTACAAGTGGGACTATGGTTCGAAATAGTGGTGTACGTTTGATTCGGGATAGTATTGTGGTTTATACAGGAAAAATGGCAGGACTTCGTCGTTTTAAAGATGATGTAAAAGAAGTAAAAGCTGGATATGAATGTGGTATTACGATTGAAAATTACAATGATATCAAAGTAGGAGATGTGATTGAATGCTTTGTGATGGAAGAAGTAGAAAGTGAGTAAAACATGGCTTATCGAGTAGGAAGAGTAGAGAAAATCATTGAACGTGAAATTGCGAATATCTTATTTGATAGTCACAATGAGAAGTTAAAGTATGTGTCCATTACGGGGACAAATGTAACAAAAGACTTATCGATTGCTACAGTGTATTATACGATTCTAGGTAAAGATACAGAAATCGAGGCTACAAAGAAAGAATTAGAAAATGCCAAAGGATATATTCGAAGTGAACTAGCACACCGAATTGATTTAAGAAAAACACCTGATTTGCGTTTTAAATATGATGAATCGTTAGCCTATGGCAATCATATTTCTGCCATTTTAGATCAATTGAAAAAATAAAAGCCCAAAGAGGCTACGAACATAAATATGACGGATGAAATTTTACAACACATTAAAACAAAATTAACTCTTGTGCCCAAAAAACCAGGTTGCTATCAAATGTATAATCAAGCTGGGGAAATCATTTATGTAGGTAAGGCAAAGATATTACAAAATCGGTTAAAAAGCTATTTTACAGGTAGTCACGATGCCAAAACCACTAGAATGTTACAAGATGTCGTGAATTTTGAATATATCATTACCCATTCTGAATTAGAAGCCTTTTTACTAGAATCTAATTTCATTAAACAAAATCGTCCTAAATATAACATTTTATTGATGGACGATAAATCTTATCCATATATTTTGATTACCAATGAAATCAATCCACGACTTTTGATGACAAGAGATGTAAAAAAAGAGAATAAGAAGAAAAATCAATTGTTGTTTGGGCCATATCCTAATGCAAGGGCTTGTCGCGACATTGTTGAAATTTTAAACAAGGTATACCCTTTTCGAAAATGCCGTGCTATTCCTAAAAAAGAATGTTTGTATGCACATTTGCATCAATGCCTTGCCCCTTGTATCCATACATGTACTAGGTCGGATTATGATGAATATGTGCGTGGTGCTACTCGTTTTTTAAACGGAAGCAATACAGAAATGACCAAACGTCTTGCTGAATTGATGGAAAAAGCATCAGAAAACTTAGAGTTTGAACAAGCTATTGAGTATCGGGATTTAATTCAATCCATAGATGCCATTGTGGAAAAACAAACGATGGAGTTTCATGATGGAGCCTCAAAAGATGTCTTTGGCTATTTTCAAAAGGACGGGCTTATTGCGATTCAAGTGTTACATATACGAACAGGTAAAGTCATTGAAAGAAATGGGGAAATCTTTGATTTAATTGGTGATGTCGATGAGGCGATTCTTTCTTATATTTATCAGTTTTATGATGGTACAAATAATTTGATTCCTAAAGAAATTATTTTACCTTATATAAGAGAATATGAAATTTTGTCAGAATTATTTTCAACAAAGGTGACTGTGCCGATAAAAGGAATCAAAAAACAATTATTGGATAATGTCATGGAAAATGCAAAAAATAATATTGATAATCTTCAAAAAATGAGATTAATTGAAATTGCTAAAACCAAGCGACCATTAGAAGAATTGGCAGCTCTACTGCATATGGATTATCCAAAAACAATAGAGTTATTTGATAACTCAAATATTCAAGGAGCAAGTGCCGTTAGTGCTATGGTACGATATGTCGATGGGAAACCAGCGCCTAAAGAGTATCGTAAATATAAAGTCAAAACAGTTCATGGTCCAGATGATTATCATACGATGATGGAAGTCATCGAAAGACGTTATAAGCGATTGCTACTTGAAGAAGAAAAATTACCTCATTTGATTATTGTCGATGGTGGAAAGACGCAAGTCAAAGCCGCTTTAACGGTACTTAAATCGTTGGGATTAGAAGAAAAAGTGCATTTGATAGGATTATTAAAAGATGATAAACACAAAACAAGAGGGTTAATTACATCTACTTTTGAAGAGGTGTTTATTGATAAGAAGAGTGATTTATTTTTATTGTTAGAGTCTATGCAAGATGAAGTGCATCGATTTGCCATTACGTTTTTCAAACAAACACATAGCAAGAATAGTTTAACCTCTGCATTAGATGAAATCGAAGGCATTGGTACTAAAAGAAAACAAGTTTTACTTGCTCATTTTGAAACGATTGAAGATATCAAACAATCATCTATTGAAAAATTAAAATCATTAGGATTCCCAGAACAAGTAGCCAAAAATATTTTAGAAAAACTCAATGTGGAATAGTCACCACTTTTAGAAAAAATGCATAAAATACCATGAAAGTGTGGGGAAACTATGCAAAAGAAACGATTTCTAACCATGAGGGAAAGAGAAATTTTTGAATTATTAATCAAAAATTATGATACCGAACAAATTGCAGAAAAACTACATATTAGCAGTAAAACGGTTCGTAATCATATATCGAATGTCATTCAAAAATTTGGAGTGAAGGGAAGAAGCCAAGCTATCTTAGAATTAATCAAAATGCAAGAAATTCAATTGTAGAAAGAGGTGAGAATGTGCAACTGATGTATGGGACAATTCGGGGCTTTAGTGAAGAAACAAGAATTTTTGAAATGCTTGTTGGTCATAAAGTAGAGTTTTTCTATTTAACCAGAAGTCAGTTCAAAAGATTCAAACCTTATTTGAATGAGAAACTTGTTGTACATTTTGCATGTAGTGATGAAAGAAAAAAACAAGGCGATGTGATGGCTTATGAAGTCATTCACTTTGTCAAAATATTGAGACATTTACCAAGAAAAACAGTGGTTTACTATGATATTTCAGTGATTAAACAAGGTGTAAAAAAATTGTTTAATAAAGAGGGATATCGGCTCTTTCTTGATTTAGAGTTTACAATGCCTCCTCATGGATATCTCCATGGTGGTGGTTTTGTTCCAGAGATTATCGAATATGGTCTTTTATTAGAAGATCATGATGGACAAGTTATCCAAACTGAAGAAGGGTTGATTCGTCCTAAATTTGATATGGGAATCAATTCGAGAACAACAGAGTTTTTAGGTATATCAGAAGAGCAAATTAAACATGCTCCTTCTTATCAACGATTTTATCGCATATTTAAAGATATGTTATGTTTGTATCAACCAACGATTTATGTTTGGGGTAAAAATGATATTTTGATGCTTGATGCTTTTTATCAACAACGGAAAGTAAAAAGCCTTGCGGAAAGAAAATCATTCGTGAACTTGATGCAAGTCATCAAAAACTATTATGGTATAAAAACAGATATTGGCTTATTTAATGCATATTCTTTTTTTCATACAACAAGTCCAACCGAACAAGACCATAATGCTTTAAATGATGCCATTGCTACATCCGAAATTTTTAAATTATTTCAAAAAGAATTGAATACAGATTCGCCAACTGAAGAATAGGTGATGAGGAAATAAAAATGATAGCAGTTTTTGCTATCATTCTTTTTTTCCTTTCAAACAAGTTGCTAAAAGTGTTAAAATAACGTATAATAGTATATTGAAAAAGGTGATAAAATGAAAATATATGATACACATAGCGATATTTTGTTTAACTTATATAAAAGGACAATAGAAGGAGAACAAAATGTCTTTGAACGATATCATAAAAAGGCTTTGCAAGCAGGGAATGTTGTAGGTGGCATTTGGGTTGTTTATAGCGATAGTGATTTTGATGTTCAATATGCATATGATGTTGCATTATCATGTTTCTTTCCTTATCAAGATCAATATGATGTGCTCTATGGACTTGAGGGATTACGCAATATTCATACGATTGAAGAGTTGGATCAACTTTATCAAAAAGGGGTTCGGCATGCGAGTTTAACATGGAATGAAGCCAATGACTTTGCAACAGGCGTAAAAGCAGATGCGACAAGAGGATTGCAGCCTTTGGGGAAAAAAGCCATTCAATATATGAATGAGCATCATATGGTAATAGATGTTTCCCATTTGAATGTTAAAAGTTTTTATGAAGTATTAGAAGAAAATCCAAAAATTTTGTTGGCGAGTCATTCGAATGCCTATACCCTAAGTGATCACATTCGCAATTTAACAGACGATCAATTGCTCAAATTGCGACAATCAAATGGATATGTAGGGGTCAATTCAGCTCGTAATTTTGTTTCTAAATCTTCAAATAAACAAAATATAGATGGATTGATTGATCAAATGATTTATTTAGGCAATAGGGTTGGAATAGATCATGTGATGCTTGGATTAGATATGATGGATTTTTTAAGTGACTATGATAATGCCAATTTAGATGATTTAAGAAGTCATGCAGATGCCTATAAAATTGGGCAACAATTGCAAAACCGGGGGTTTACACAACGTGAAATTGAGATGATTTGTTCTAAGAATTATCTAAGAGCAATTCGAGATGTCAAAAAATAGAAGGAGGAATATTAATATGAAGATCAAAACACATATTCAAAAAATGATACTTGTTGTCTTAATGTTATTTGGCATATTTTCTTTAACAAAGACCGTATCCGCAGCCAATTGGATGGGATATCAAGATTTATCTCCCTATCAACAAGTGGATACAGAATTTAGGGCCGTTTGGGTTGCAACAGTGTATAATCTAGATATCCCTAGACAAATTGGAAAAACAGAATCTGCGATTGATGCTTGGAAAGAAGGGTATTTGAAGATACTAGATACAGCTCAAGCCCATCATTTGAATACAATTATCTTCCAAATTAGGCCATGTAATGATGCGTTTTACCCATCAAAATACAATCCATGGAGTGCTTATATGTGTGAGTATGGAGAAGATCCGGGTTGGGATCCGTTACAATGGATGATTGAAGTTACTCATGCAAGAGGAATGCAATATCATGCTTGGATGAATCCTTACCGGGCAAGTGTAACTTCTACTTTTGATTATGTTCAACAAAGTGGGACTAGTCGTCAAGTACAAGATTATGATGATGCTGCACTGCAACAATCCAAAGAAAATTATTTTTCAGGATTAAAATCTTCTGGTGAAAATGGAACTTATGGCCTAATTGATAATCCTGTGTTTGCAACGGGCAAGACATTACAACATAATGTTGTTCTAGGAACAGAAAAAAAATATGTATTAAATCCAGCAAGCAATGAGACAATTGAACATTTGGAAAATACAATACGAGAAGTAGTAGAAAATTATGATATTGATGGCATTCATTTTGATGATTATTTTTATCCTTATGCAGCAGGTTATGCATCAAATGGCACGAATGCTCAGTTTAAAGGGAAGTCATTTTCTACAGAACCTATTATTGATTATGCCGATTATCAAAAATATCAATCATCAGGTGGTACACTTTCTATTTACGATTGGAGAAGAGAAAATATCAACCAGTTGATTCAAACATTGAGTGAATTAATTAGAGAACTAAATGCAACGAAAACTACTCCATGTGCTTTTGGTGTGAGTCCTGCCGCAAGATGGGCGCCATCTCCTGAGGCTTGTCCAACTGCACCAGAGCGAGCAGCAGAAGGGGGAATGTCAGGTAGTTGTTATAATTATTATTCTTATTCAGACTTATATGCGGATACCAAAAAATGGGTAGATGAAGAATGGCTAGATTACATTTTGCCTCAAGCTTACACAGAGATGACCTCAAGTTATCAAGAAATTGTTTCATGGTGGAGTAGCGCAATGAAAGGATCTAGTGTTAAATTGTATATTGGTACACCATTATATCAATTGGATGAATGGGGAGATACGCTAGAAATTAATTATCAAATACGTTATAATCAATCAGAGAAAAAACGAGTAGATGGATATTCATTGTATGATTATACGAGTATGACAAAAGGAAAAGGAAAAGTAGGGATTAGCAATGTAGTGAAATTCTTGTGGAAGACCAATGCATTAACCCCTTTATATGCAAATTATACCTATCAACATGAAGTAAGTGGACTTGCGGAAGTGGAGCAATTAGAAAAAATAAGTGAATCTGAATATCAAATCAAGTTTAAAGAAGTATCGGATGCAAAAGCATATGGTTTGTATGCATTTGATAGCCAAGAAGATATCACGAATAGTGAGAATTATACAGCAGATCATTTGATTCAATTGAATTTATCTCATCATCCTTCCTTTCAATTGACTCGTTATAACGCTCAAAAAACATATGTAATAGCTACAATAAGTGAAGATAATACAATTTATCCGGGAAAAGCTATTGATTTTAGTACAGCCCATGTGAATGCAGCACCAACTATAGCGTTTGTAGGTGAACTGCCAGAATACGTTTTTGTAGGTGAATCAGTTACCGTACAATTTGAATTGAATGATATTGATAATGATTTGATGACTTATTCTGTCTACCGAGTTGTGGATGGTAAAGAATCGTTAATTCAAACTGCACAAGCTAGAAATGAAGTGATAGAGGTTATTTGGAAATCCTATTATGTGGAAACATTAGGCATTTCATTTAAAATTGTTGTTACAGACGGTAGAAATGAAGTGAGTGTATCCTCGCCTTCACTTGATGTAATAGAAACGTGTAGAGTACATCAGTGGAAAGAAGCAACATGTCATACTGCAGCAACTTGTTTAATCTGTGGTACTGTAGAAGGAGAACCATTGGGCCATGCCTATAAAGATGCAGACTGTACCCATCCAAAAACCTGTACAAGATGTAATGAAACAGTAGGAGAAGCATTAGGACATATTTACAAAGAAGCAGATTGTACGCATGCAAAAACATGTACAAGATGTAATGAAACAG
>CATLBQ010000012.1 GCA_949879765.1 uncultured Bacilli bacterium | reverse complement strand
GATGTTTCCTAAACTGCTACATCCTTTAAATGCGGATGTTCCTATTGCATATAAATGATTTGATAGTATTACTGATTGTAAATATGAACATCCTTCAAAGGCACTTGAATCAATATACTGTACACTATTTGGAATAATAATGCTAGATAGACTTGCACACCCTTTGAACACTGAATTACCTATTGAAGTTAATTTATTTGACAAAGTTATATTCTGCAAATACGAACAATTTTCAAATGCGCTTGAATCAATATGCGATACACTATTTGGGATTGTAATACTACTTAAACTTGCACAACCTTTGAAGGCTGAATTGCCTATACTTATTAAACTATTAGATAAAATTACATTTGACAAGCTGTAACAATTTTCAAATGCACTTGAATCTATATTTGTAACTTTATTAGGCATTGATATATTTCTAAGACTACTACACCCCTTAAATGCTGATGAACCGATTGCAATTAATTCACTTGATAAACTCACTGAAACTAATGCTGTACAATTTTCAAATGCATTATAATCAATATTAGTAACATTTTTTGGAATGGATACGCTTGTCAAATCGGCACATTCTTTAAATGCTGATTCAAAAATAGATGTAACATATCTTCCATTAATTTTCAGTGGTATACTTAAATTCCCAGAATAGTCAATTGCAAAATTAGTTATACCTATTTTATTGTTTGGCAAATCTACAGTACTAATTGAATCTCCTGATTTTTGTTCTAACAGTCTTATAATTTCTGCAGAGCAAACTGCGCAAAATGGTGAAGAAGAATATCTCATTTTACAGGATTGATGGGGACGATACCATTTTGCTTCGTCACCAGATGTTCCATATTGGTATACACCAATTTTATAAATCCCAGTTCCCGAATTATCTATCCATTTATTCCATTTTACAGTTGAAGAATCACTTGTTTTAGTCATATTTACTGCTTCTTGCCCTCTCCAAAAATATTCATCGGCTAAATCAGCAAATGCATGACCGAATTCATGGCTTACAATATTTTCATAACCAGAAGATAGGGAAGAAACTGCAAATTGATGCAGAACCACCCCATCTTGTTGAATTACATATTATCACAGTTAATACGCTTCCATCACGCTCTAATGCCTTAGCACGAAAAGTATTTTTAATATACAACATACGTTCAGTCCCATGATTAAACATATTTCCATCATACCAATATGTACTTCCTAAATAATTATCTACAGTAGGATTATTATTCAACCAATGAAAATTATCAACGTCTCTACTAACTCCAGATTCATTTGAAATTACTTTTACAGCATAAATGTTGAAATAATCCTTATATAAGCTCATAGGATATTGATTTATTAAACTATTAGCGCTATTTTGGGCAGCATTAATAAATGCAGATTGTTCTGATTCCGTAAAACCATCTCCCATTATTGTAATTACTATACTATCTTCATCACTTTTTCCACTATCAACTATTTTTTGAACGTCAAATGAATTTGAAGTTCTAAATTGTGAAATATCCTTTGAGTTTAATTCATCAATATTTTCTAATTGAACATCTAACATTGTTCCATCCTGTTCATAAACCGTAATATAATTGTCTTCATCATTTAATGTGTCTTCATTTTCAAGCATTTCTTTTATATGTTCAACAGTATAGCCATTTCTATTCTCGTAATTATTATTTGCAAATACTTCAAGTGACATAAATCCTATAGTCACTAAGATAACCAAAAATATAGCAAGATATCTAAATAATTTAGTTAATATGTGTTTCATCAAGTACTTCCTCCTTCATCAATATTGAATATACATTTTCATTATCTATTTCTATTGATAAATATATTGGTTCAGAATCTAAACTAGTAAATATTTTATTATCTTTTAGATAATATCCTCCACTATAACTAATTCTTAGCATATATCTACCTTGGTTTAATTGTAAATTTTTTAAATCTAAATAATACATACATGTAGGGGCTGGTATAAAGTCTAAAAATTTAATGATATTATAATTTTCTGTTCCATTTTCTTTTAATTCTATACAAACATTTAAAATGCCCTCATAATATGGATCTAAAATGTTTTTATACCAATATATTTGAGTTGAATCAATAATAATATTATCTGGTTTTTCCAGTTGATTAGACTGATTATCAAATTCTTGAATGTCTTTATTTTTTGACAATTTAAATTTTTTTTCATTAATATATAATAATAATTTATTTTCAAATAATTTAAATGAGATTTTATTTCTTACATTCTCACATCTATAAGAACCATTTTCTAATTGGAAAATATAAGTATCAGAAATAATACTTTTATCACTAAAGGCATTAGCTTTTGTTATTTTAGATATTGTAATAGACTGATTTTTTATTATACAATATAAATCTAAATCATCATTACTATAAACACCTTCTTTTATTAATTCAGTTGGTTGTCCTCCTTGAAAAATTTCTTTGCATCCAACAAGCCCAACACCAAATACAAATATCATTAATAATACAATTATTCTTTTCATTTTTATTTCATCTCCTTTTGCTTTTTAAATTTGTTAGTATACTTTGGGCTGTATACTATGGCCGAATAACTCTCTGATAATTCGCATGAATACGAAATAAATCCCAATACTAGTACCTCCTCATACAGCCTTTTACGTTCTATCACTATTATTATATGTATCATAAATATAAAAATCTATTTTTAGCAAAAAAAGCTCTTCTTTTACTAGGAGGGCTTTTTTATCATGACGTAATTTTTCTTTTATTTCTGCAAAATGAGCAACCCCAAATAATTATTCATATACATCTTACCACATATTGGAAATATATTCAATCGTTTGTATAAAATTTTTTTATTCATGTGATTATTTTATGATGATGTCTTAAGTATACGTTTTGGCAATAATGATATAATCCACTACTCCAATCCCACAATATTTCCTCATTTATTTTTACTATTTGAAATAATAAACGAATGAGTGTATAAAAGTCAAACTTTTCTATGTTAATTTATTATCCCTTACTAGTTCGAATCCTGTAAGATAATGGTTCAAATCCATGGTTAGTCTTACCTATTTATTAATACAAGATGTTGCATAAACGCATAAAAAATAGGATATTCTAACCATAATTGGATTAAATACTCTAAAAAATTAAAAATTAGCCCTCTTTTATAGAAGACTAATAGATTTATTATAAGGGTAGACCCCTACAGATTCTAATATAAAAACTCATTGTTATGTTCCCCCAGACTTGGACTTTGGGTATTCTTAATCCTAGATTAAGCTCATAGAAGGTATATGAAAAAAGGCAATTTTGATGCTCTCAATAACGAGATTATTCAAAATTACCTTATTTTTTACTTATTATTGCATAATTTAGGCTATCTTCTTTCAAGACAAACGACACACTCTGTATTGGCAGTTTGAGGAAACATGTCCAGTGGTTGGATAGATAAGATGTGATATTTCTTCTGTAAGTGATTACAATTTTTTGCAAGGGTAGACGGATTACAAGATACATAAATGATTTTTTTAACAGGATGTTCTTGTAAATAGTGAATCAATTTGAGTTCCATTCCGACTCTGGGTGGATCAACTACTAGCACATCTGGAGTAAAGCCTTCTTTTTCCCATTTGCTTAAGTAAGCAAGCATACTGCCACTATAAAAGTGTGCATTTTGGATGTGATTTTCTTTGACATTGTGATTGGCATTGGTGATAGCTTCTTTATTGGCATCAATACCCCGTACTTCTTTGGCATATTTCGATAACCAAAGACCAATGGTTCCTACGCCACAATAGCCATCGACTACTTTTTCATATCCTTTAAGCTTGGCTACTTTAACAATTTCCGTATACAATTTTTCGGTTTGTTTGAGATTCAACTGAAAGAAAGCAGTAGGAAGGAGGTTAAAGGTATAATCTCCTAATTGTTCGGTAATGGTGTCTTTTCCCGCAACTTTAAAGGTCTCCGTTCCAAAGTTTTCAATGGATTCTACATCAGGATTGATACTAACATATACACTTTCTATATGGGGAATATGAAGCAAATCTTTGGCAATATTGATGGTTCTTTGATCCCTTTTGTATAGAATCAAAGTCACTTGAATCTCTTGCGTATAGGATGAACTTCTAGCAACAATATGGCGCAGTACACCATCATGAAGTCTAGGATTATAAGCAATCACTTGATGGCGGGTCAGGTACTGACAAATTTCATCTATTGCCAGGCGGATATCCTTTTTTTCAATCCAACACTGATCAATATACACCAGTTGATTGGTATCTGCTTTATATAAACCTGTCACAAGGGTTTCTCCATCATAACGTACGGGTAATTTGACTTTATTTCGGTAATTGTATGGTTCTTCCATTCCTATGGTATCTTTTAATACTTTTTCATTTAATACGCCATCATAATATTTGTCAAAAGAAGACTTGACAATTTCCTTTTTGAAAGCCAACTGGGCAGGATAAGCCACATGTTGCAACTGACATCCACCACACTTTTCATAATAAGGACAAACGGGTGTAATGCGATCTTTAGATTTTTCTTTTTTGATGCGCACCAAGTCGGCCCTAGCAAATTGCGCATTGACTTCCGTAATTTTGACTACTGCTTCTTCTCCGGGTAACGCCCCTTCAACAAAGATGGCCAATCGTTTATAATACCCGATACCTTCTCCATTAATTCCAATTCGCTTGATGGTCAATAGAATTTCTTGATTTTTTGCTACTACATTTGTAACCATATTTTGCTACACTCCTTCTACAATTTTTTCATTTTTACGTATGTATTATACCATATTCTGAAATTTAAATAAAGTTTAATGGTTTTATATTGCGAAAATCGAAACTTTATGATATAATACACAATTGATAATGGAGGTAATCAAATGGAAGAAATCCAAAATGAAGTATTAGAAAAAAAATCCAAATCCAATGAAAATAAACCCAAAATGGGCAAAAAGCGTATCTTTACCATTGTAACCATCAGTGTGGTCTTTGTCGGTTTATTGGTGCTTGCCATCGTTGGCTTTCAATCACCAAAAAGAGTCAGTTTTAGTGCCCCTGGTTTAACTGGTTTTAAATTAAATTCCGAATTGATCAAAGAAGACGGCACCATCAATGCACCAGATGTATCGCTTTTGGAAAGAGAGCATTATGACTTTTATGGTTGGTTTGATAACAAAGAAGGTAGTGGTACACCACTTGACCTATCTACCCATGTATTTGAAAAGTCTACGACTCTATTTGCGATTTGGGAACCACATCCTTATGAAATTACCTATGATTATGATGGTGGAACACTTCCTGAGGATGTAACCAATCCTGCATCTTATACAGTCATTCATGAACCAACCGCTCGTGAAATTGAGGCCAATAAAAATGCTCAAACGGGTGGATTAACCCCTACTGAATTAGAAAGTTTGATGATGCGTAATGGTATTACCATCAATGAACCTGTAAAAGAAGGATATCGTTTTACAGGATGGATTATTACGTATAATGGTAAAACAGAAACGGGTGATAGCGCTATGCGTTTTTTGAAAAATGTAAGAAGAGAACCCGTTGGTGCAATTACTTTAAAAGCCACTTGGGCTTAAAAACAAAAGGAGATACGATTTTGGTATCTCCTTTTTTATATCTATGTATCTGCTAAACGGTTTGGTCATTTATCAAATAGCAGACTGACACTCATCCTATATTAGTTATTTTTCAATGGTAAAAGTAAAGTTACAATCATTACCAAACTTTATCCATCCTTCACTATCTTCTATAAATGTATATTGGTAACTTTCCCCAATAAGTAGAAATGTACCATATAAATCATAATGAACTGCTTCATCTTCATTTGGTACACTTTGATTCAATGCAATAGGCTCCAAAATACCATTTTCTACTTTATATAATGAATATTTTCCCATTGTCATATGTCCACCAGGAAGAAAATCAAAGTAGATGGAAAAACCATTAGATGACTTAGTTGTGAGTGGTGCAGTGTTTTTTCCAATGGCAAAACCATTTACATTCCAGTTGGTGTACTCTGTCGTTGGATTAACTACACTAAAACGATAATCGCAATCTTCTCCAAATTTTACCCAATTTTGATTTTCATCAAGTGTATATGAGGAACCACGAAGAACAAATGTTCCTGTTTGATCAAATACAACTGGGTCTTCTTCATTTGGAAGTCCTTGATTGGTAGCAACAGGTACCAAATAATTGTTTACTACTTTATACAAAGAGTATTTTCCCATTGTACTATGTCCACCAGGAAGATAATTAAATTGGATAGAAAATCCAGTTGAAAGCACAGAAACAGATTGTGAATCATTATAGATTTCCATCGTTCCTCCTTGGTTAAACTTTAATACCCAATTGGTATAGGTCGAACTCTTTGCTGCATCCGCCTTGAATGCACCAAGGCACAATATTGCCATCATCAATGGCATCATACTGAATACAAATAATTTTTTAATTAATTTCATTTTTTCTTTCCTCCCCTATAAATATTTTGATGCAAATCTAACTAGCCCATTGGTATCTCCCCCCCTCCCCTTTATATTTCTAACTATATCTTACATCATTGCACCGTTATTTTTTGTCGAATTGTGTTATAAATTGAAAAAATATCAAAAAATTTGTATTATACATAATATATAAAAAAGAGTGCTAAAGCTTTACTTTAGCACTTTTTCCAACCTTATAAATCTAATACCGTTTTGAAAGTATACCCTTTCTCATGAATTGCATCAATCACGCGTGGTAACGCTTCATTGTTACTACTTGATACACTATGCATTAAGATAATTGCGCCATCATGGAGATTATCCATAATCGTCTTCACGCAACTATCAGCACCTTTTTGATTGTTCGTATCCCAATCTTTATAGGCTATTGACCAAAATACCGTCTTGTAACCCATTTGTGTTAAATATTCTAAGGATTTTCGGTCAAAATCACCTTCTGGGGGTCTAAAATATGCAGGCATCGTAGTATTGGTTAAATTATAGAAAGTGTCTTCTAATTTTTTAATATCACTTTCAAGATCGTCTTTAGATAGACTCGTCATTCGTTTATGTGAATACGAATGATTGGCCACCGCGTGACCTTCTTGTACTAACCGTAATGTTAACTCAGGAAATCTTTTTACAAAGTCTCCTGTAACAAAAAAGGTGGCCTTCACTTCTTTTTCTTTCAGCGTATCTAAGATACCACTTAAATTTCCGTTATCGTATCCCGCATCAAACGTCAAGTATATACTACTTGGGTCACTTCCCACATAATAACTATTTGTACCTTTTAAAATCTCTTGGTATTTCCCAATTTCAGGTACAAGGTGCTCGCCATTTCTTCTAAAGCCCCAACCACTCGCTTCGGCTTTTATTAAGGTTGTTGTGAAAAATATGGTGAACATGACCAATGCAACCGTAAGGAATCGAATATATCCTTTCATCATTGCACCTCTTTCATGTCCAAGAATAGTATATGTTTACTTAAGTTTTTTTATACTTATTTTTGACGAATAAATACACCATTCCCATTAGAAAAATATAGCAAGTGAGATATAACCAAACCAAAAAACTAATGGTTGAAGCAAAATTTCCATATACTGTTTGATACTTAGTTAGAAAGTACCCATAAACAATTTCTTGATACAGTCGTAATAAAATATAAATGAAAAAGGATGTGACTAAGGAAGTCGGAAGCGTTTCTTGAAAACGAATGGGAATAGGAATCACATATTTGTAAATTAATAAAAATAAAACATTGAGCCACAGAAAAGGAAACAAAAATTCAATAAACGAAATAATAAAACGAATCGCCCAGGGAAAAGTATCCTTGATATGAGAAATATAAAATAAGATGAGAATGAGCAGTATCGTCACAACCAATATGCCCACCATATACACAAAGGATAAAATTCTTAGTTTCAAATGGGATCTTTCTTTCACATCATAGTACATCAAATCAGAAATCAAGTGAAGCGTATGTAACAATTTAGATGCTACCCAAATGAGTTGAATCAGCAATAAAATCGATGGAATAATCCCGTTGGTAAATAAAAAGAGATTCCCTTCTGCTTCTGTTACCCCAATTTTCCAAAGCATATACTGAATCAGTTCTCCAAAAGGGATGATGGTGAGAAGTAAATAAAAAACAAGACTCGCAGAAAAAACCGATAATTTCATTTTTTGGTTAAGATATTGAATTTGCTTAATGTAAACCTTTATTTTTGCTTTCATATGTATAGTATTTTATGTTTTTATCATTTCCATACAAAAAAGAGTTTGAATTTTAACTTGATTCAAACTCTTTGATTTTTAATTTTGACGCATCATTGCTTCAATATCTTTGACTTCTTTGATGATATCACTGGATAATACAATGGCTTTATCTTTGGTAATTTGAATATCATCTTCAATTCGAATGCCAATGCCTTCTTCTGCAATATATAGTCCTGGTTCAATGGTGATGACCATTCCTTCTAGTAATCCTAGATTGTCAATAGACGGATCATGAACATCTAGTCCTAATGAATGTCCAATCGAATGGAAATAGTATTTCGATAATTCACTATCTTCTTGAATTAATCCTAATTTTTTGCATCCAGCCGCAAGCAACTCTTTTGCATAATCATTAAGGGTTTTCCAACTCATTCCTGCTTTTGCATAAGCAATGCACTTTTTATTACAATCTAGTACTACTTCATATACTTCTTTTTGACGAGGAGTAAATGTCCCACTCACAGGAAATGTTCTAGAAATATCAGAAGAGTAGTGTTCTGTATAACACCCTACATCCATTAACATCAAACTATTGTCTTCAATGGGACAATTGTTGGCAACATAGTGTAATACGGTTGCATTTTTTCCTGCCGCAACAATCGCTTCAAATGAATTGATTTTCTTTTCAGATGTCAACACAAAATCATGATAAGCTTGTGCAATGCTTTCTTCTTGATGCTGCTTGGCATGTCTCATGACATTGTATATGGCCCGTTGAGTAGTTCCAATGGAAGACTGGATGAGCTTTACTTCTGCTTCTGATTTGATCATTCTAAAACGCAAGAGTGTAGCGTAAACATTTTCGATTTTGATGCTTGGATACTCTTTTCGAATTCGTCTAGATAACATCAAAGCAAATGTATTGTATAATGCCTGTGGTCTTCGCTCTAAATCCAAGTAAACAGTATCTGCCACATGAACAAAATGTCTGGTAGGTTGTAGGGTAGAAGTGAGGAAACGATTAAAGTCATCATTGTAACAAATCTGTTCTTCTTTGATACCCGAGATTTCAAAAGCCTCCTTTTTGGATAGCGTTCTTCCTACCCATTTGGCCATCACTTCATCAATGGCTTCTAAAAATAACCATTCTTTGTATTCTCCAGCAAATTTACCGATTACTAATGTAACATCGGCTTGATCCATTCCTGTTAAATAGTAAAAATTATGATTCACAACAAATGGATATTCTGCATCAGCAGTTTTGAATTGTTGGAAACCAGAATGAAGGATAACAATGGATTGTTCTTTCAATTGATCAAACAAAGCTTTCCTTCTTTGAATATATAACTGTTTCATCTATCTTTTCTCCTTTTTTGATGTCTTTTTTTCAGTTACCTCAGCTAGACTTGGATTATAATACAATTCTAATACATAAGCAAATTGATTCATGACTTTGACTGCTGTGGCAAGTGGAATTGTATCTAAAACAATTCCTAAAATGTCATCGTGAAATTTATTATGAAATTTCAATACTTTTTTTCCTTCTGGAGTCACACTCAGTAAAATCACTCTTCGGTCCATTTCATCTCTGGTTCTAAGTAAATAACCTTTTTGAACCAAACGATTGAGACAAATGGTCATAGCACCTACCGTAATATGCAACTGATTGGCAATGAGTGTCATCGGTTTATTATTGTACCGATTGACCATTTCTATTAAATGCAGTTCACCAATGGTTAAATCTGGTATATTTTTTTTATCCATTGTTCGCTCTTCAATGACCATTGTCATATTGGCCACGGTACTAAAGGATTCATCCAACTTCTTCAACAATTGTTTTTCTTCTTTATTCCATTGTTTGGCTTTCTTCGGTGTAGGACGAACAATTTCTTTGGGCTTTTGAGTGATTTCTGGTTCAATTGTTAACTCTTGAGCCTTTTTTGTCGGACGTTTTTTGACTACCTTCTTTTTGGGTGTTTCCTCAACTACAATTGGCTTGGTTTCGACTTTTTCTTCTTTTGGCTTTTTGGTCGTGGTTTTAACCAAACCCGTTCTTGGGTCAATTTTCGTAGACGTAATATGTTTTACATTGACTGCGGGCTTAACTGGTGTTTTTTTAGCCGTTGATTTTTTTGTAGTTGATTTAGCCGCTTCTGTCTTGACATTTTTTGTTGTTGTGGTCTTTTTCGCAATTGCCTCTTTTTTGGTCTCTTCCTTTAGTGTTCCTGTTTCTTTTTTTGATGTTGTTGCTTTTTTTACTTTACTTGTTGTTCCCTTTTCTTCAGCCATTTTTCCACCTCTTTTATGATGATCTAATTTTTCTATTTATATTATAAAACAATTTATTTTTAATGTCAAACTAAATAATTCTAAAAAAGAGTACACCTAGGAAAGGTGTACTTTTTGTTCTATTTGTGTTCTTCGATATAGTTTACTAAATCCTTTACATATTTCATACCTTGTGCAGCTTCATCATCTACTTCAAGACCAAATTCATCTTCTAATGCCATGATGAGTTCTACTGCATCTAAAGAATCTGCCCCTAAATCATCTACAAGGTGAGTTTCCATTGTAATTTTTTCTTCAGCAATGTTCAATTCTTTTGAAATGATTTGTTGTACTTTTTCGAATACCATACTGATTCCTCCTATAATAATCAATGATTAATTTCCAAATTTATTTCTTAACGCTTGGATTTGCTTTTCAAATCTTTCCTCTTGACGACGTCTATATTCTTCACGTTTTGCTTTTTGTTCTAAACGTTGCTTGCGTTGCTTTTCAGCTTCTGGATCAATTTGTGGTCTTCTTTGTTGTTTTGGTTTAGGTTGTCTACGTTCTGGTTCTGGTTTAGGTGCATCTGGATCAATCATTGTCAGTTGCAAACGACCTTTTTGTAAATCGACTTCTAATACCCAAACTTTTACAATTTGACCAACATGAACTGCTTCTAATGGATGTTTGATAAATTTTGTTGACATTTTAGAAACATGAACAAGTCCATCATCGTGTAATCCGCAGTCTACAAAAGCACCAAAGTCAGTTACATTACGTACTGTACCTTGTAATTCCATACCCGCAGCTAGGTCTTCTAATTCTAAAATATCGCCTCTTAAAACCGGTGCTTCAATCATATCACGTGGGTCACGTAATGGTGAAACAAAGGCATCAAGGATATCTTGGAAAGTATATTCACCTACATTTAATTCCGCAATCATCGCTGCTTTTTCTTCAGCAGTTAAATTCTTTACTTTTTCAACCAACTCAGCTTTACCCAAATCAGCAGAAGTAAAGTTCATTTTTTCTAAAATAGCTCGAGCGGTTTCATAACTTTCAGGGTGAATTCCTGTCATATCTAGTGGTTCATTTCCATCAACAATTCGTAAGAAACCAATTGCTTGTTCTAATGCTTTTGGTCCTACCCCTTTGACTTTAATATCATTTCGGTTTTCAAAACGACCATTTTCTTCACGATAAGCAACAATCTTTTTCGCTGTACCAGCATTTAAACCGGCAACATATTTTAATAAAGAATAGGATGCTGTATTGATATTAACACCAACTTGATTAACCGCAGTTTCTACAACGAAATCAAGTGAATCTGCTAGTTTGGATTGGCTTACATCATGTTGATATTGACCTACACCAATAGATTTTGGATCAATTTTAACCAACTCAGATAGTGGGTCTTGCAAACGACGAGCAATAGAAATAGCTGAACGTTCTTCTACAGAAAAGTCAGGGAATTCTTCACGTGCCAAATCTGATGCGGAATACACAGATGCACCTGCTTCATTGACAATAATATATTTGACATCACGTTCAATTAATTTTAATGTACTTGCAACAAATGCTTCTGTTTCACGGCTTGCGGTACCATTTCCCATCGCTACGACTTCTACATTGTGTTTATTGACAAGTTCACAGAATATATCAACTGCTGCTTGATAACGTGCTGGTGGAACAACTTCCCCTTTATTTTTTTGATGTGGATACATTACACTTTTTTCTAGTAATTTTCCAGTTGCATCAACTACAGCTAGTTTACAACCAGTTCTAAATGCAGGGTCAACACCCAATACAACTTTTCCTTTCATTGGAGGTTGTAATAAATAGTTTCTTAGGTTTTCACCAAAAATATGAATGGCTTGATCTTCTGCTTTGTCTTTTAATTCACCACGGATTTCACGAATAATGGCTGGTTTAATCAAACGATCATATCCATCTTGAGCAGCTTCTTTGACATATGGTGCAGTAATAGATTCGTTGACTTTTACCATATCACCACAAATATAATCTAATACTTTCGCATAATCTTCAACAACTGTTACCTTAACTACTTTTTCATCTTCGGCACGATTCAAAGCCAAAATACGATGCAATTTGATTGTCTTTAATGGTTCTTCGTAAGCATAGTACATTTCATATACTTTCTTTTCATCTACTGCATCATCTTTCACTTCTGATTTCATCTTGGCTTCATTTTCAAAATTTTCACGAATCCAAGCCCGATATTTTGGTTCATCTGATACAATTTCAGCAATAATATCTTTGGCCCCTTGAATGGCTTCGGCAACATTTTTAACAATGACACCTTCTTTTTTCATTGCTTCTAATTCTTCGTCTGTTTTACCTTCAAGATTAGTTACATATTGACTTGCTTCTTCTTCTACGTTTCCTTCAAGTGGGAAAGAAAGTAAGTATTCCGCAAGTGGTTCTAAACCTTTCTTTTTTGCATCGGTTGCACGTGTTTTTTTCTTTTCCTTAAATGGACGATAAATATCTTCAATCTCTGATAACTTAGTGGCATTGATAATCCCCATTCTAATTTCATCAGTTAATTTTCCTTTTTCTTCGATAAGACGCATGACGTCTTCTTTACGAGCAGCTAATTTTTGTCCATAGTCCCATTCTTGATAAATCGCTCTAATTTGTTCTTCATCTAAATTACCAGTTACTTCTTTACGATAACGGGCAATAAAAGGAACTGTTGCTCCTCCTTCAATCAATTCTAACACTGCTCTAATTTGGCCAATTCGCACATTTTGTTCACGTGAAATTTTCCCAAGTAGGGCATCATTCATATAGTTGTTTTCCATAAATTATTCCTCCAACACTTGCATTTTGTTTTTCCCCCTGCTTCATAAACAACATGCATACTTAAATATTATACCATAAATTGGGTCAAATATCAAATAAAAGAGCATTATTTTTCCGGTTTATTTTTACCCATTAGAATGAATAAGAATAGCAATTCTAGCACTACAAAAACAATTTATGGTATAATAAAGAAGGTGAGAAAAATGAATACAATTGCAAAAAAAGTTCGAATAACTTACGAAGTAACCAAAAGTGAATTTATCGCGAGCCTCTGCCCTGTTTCTTCTGTAGAAGAAGCAAAAACCTTTTTCGAGGATATACGTCATGAATTCAGTGATGCTACCCATCATATCACTGCATATACCATCGGGAAAAGTGGTGAAGCAGGACATTATAGTGATGATGGAGAACCAAGTGGTACTGCAGGACTTCCTGTATTAGATGTGTTTCGCAAAAATGAAATCACCAATTTTGCATGTGTCGTGACCCGTTATTTTGGGGGAATCAAATTAGGTGCAGGTGGTCTTGTCCGCGCTTATAGCACTGCGGCAAGTCTTGCTTTAAAAGAAGCAGGAATTACCCCTATGGTGGAATACACCAAAATCCAGTTGACATTTGATTACCCTTATTTAGATATTATTGAAAACCGGCTCAAACCCTATCGTATCATCAATCGTAGTTTTGCAACTCAGGTTTCACTTACTGTTCAATTGCCAGTAGATGAATGCCATTTCGTCACCCAATTACTGATTAACTTGACCAACAATACGATTCAAATTCAGATAGATTCGCCTATAGAATTATAAAACAGATGTTTGTGTGAAGCAAACATCTGTTTTATTTTTAATTCATTTCTTCAATATGATAAATATAATCTAAGGATTGCAGAGCCTCAATAATTTCTTTGTGGGTTTTATATTTCTTAAGTTCTTGACTATGAATTGAAATAGAAACAGAATACACACTTAAACCAGAATTGAGATATGCAGGATTGGATTCAATATCATCAATCGTTAATCCAAGTTTACGAATCACCGCAACAAAGTCTTGCAAATAACTGATATTTTTAAGTTCTAAATGCACCTCAAAATGATTGGAACGATTTTTAAAATACGCTTCTAATTTTGGGAATAAAGATAAAATACAAAGATAAGATACAAAACAAATGATTACAATGGTATAGCAGCAGGCCCCTACCGCAAGTCCTAGAATCCCACAAGCCCAAAGCCCAACTGATGTAGTAAGTCCTTTGATTTGATTTCTTGAACTATATAAAATTGTATTGGCACTAATAATTGCAATTGCAATAATGGTTGCTGCAGAAACCAAATAAAAAGTAACTGTACCTTCATCCTTTAAAAATAAATCTAACATCATTGCTATGGTTGAGGCCAAAGAAACCAAGATGAATGTTCTTAGTCCTGCCGCATGTCTTTTACTAGAGCGTTCATAGCCAATAATCGACGCTAAAAGAACGGATAAAACAATTCTCAATAGAATACTCCAAATATTAAATGTTGTGGACCAGTTCCCTAATAACTCTGCTACTGGATCCATTAATGTCATCGTTACCATGAAATTACCTCCTATCTTCTATTAAATGGTGAGCGCCGTATCTGACGGGATATACGATATTGTTCTTCAGCGGCCTCTGTAAAGGCTTGTTCTTCTTCTGATAGATGTTCCGCATGAACAGGCAGTTCTGTTTGAATCTGCTGAATTCTTTCTACTAAAATATCGACTGCTGTTTTTGGAGTACCATCTGGATGAGTTTCTACCACAGTAGTCAAATCATCTAATTTATTGCTATATGACTTTGATAAATATAAGGATGCCTTCGCACAAGCTGGCCCAATCAATTCATATAACACACTAGAAGCTAAAATAATCGTTTCTAAGGCACTTCCCATTTCTCCACCTAAACTTCTTGCCCCTAGTGCCGCAAGACCAATGGCTACACCAGCTTGAGGAATCAAAGCTAGCCCCAAATAATTGCGCACTTCCTTTTTCTTTTTCGCACACAAACACCCCAAAAAAGCACCTACATATTTTCCAATAATTCGTACCAAGAAATAGAGAATGCCTACAACAAATAAAGGGGTCTGTCCAATTGAACTAGATGTATTCACTAGACTATCTAACTTAAAGTTCACTCCTGATCTAACAAAAAATAACAACAAAATCGGGGGACTAAAATAATTGAGTTGTTTAAATAATTTATCATCATCGGTAATATTGATATAAATCATCCCCATAGACATACAGCCTAGTAATGGTGAAATATCTAACATTGCACATATGCCACAAAATAAAAAGATAAGGGCTATGGAAATAATTAAACGATTATCGGTTGATCGCTTTTTAGGCATCATCCACTTCATCATAAAGCCAAATAATCCACCCAATAAAAGCACACCAATATTGACACCAATAGGACGTAAAACACTTACAATTTGAAAGCCTGTTGTACTACTCATCAAAGCAACCGCAACTGATATGGCAATACTATAAGCCACAAGTCCTACAATATCATCTAATGCCACCACTTGTAAAAGGGTATCGACAAAGTCTCCTTTTGCCCTCGTTTGACGAATCGTCATCATAGTAGATGCAGGAGCGGTTGCTGCAGCAAGCGCTGCAATTACAAGGGAAAAAGCCAAGTTCAAATGCAAAATACCATACATCAAAACAAAGACAAAGATAGAAGCAAGACATGCCTCTAATATCGTAATGACCACCACTTTCATTCCATTTTTCTTTAATATGGAAAATCGAAAAAATTCACCCGTACTAAAAGCAATAAAAGCAAGCGCAATATCCGATAAAAAACTCATTCCGTCTACAATTGGTTCAGGAACCAAATTGATACAATAAGGGCCAATTAAAATACCCGTTAAAATATAAGCTGTTACATTGGGTAGTTTGAATAGCTTGGTAATTCTTGTCATAGCAAAGCCCAAAAATAACATCAATGCGATTGAAATAATAATGATAGCTGTTGGGGATGTAATGCCCAGTTTTTCATAAAATGTGAGTTGCATAGATATCACTCCTTCTAGTACAATGTATACCAATATTTGATTCTGATGATTCTTTTTTTGGTTATTTCTTGCAGATGATTTTAAATATGTTATATTATTATACAACTTTTTGACTATAAAGTCAAATTATATTTTTTTAGATATTGATAAATTATATTTATAATAAAACGAAGAAATCATGATAGATATTCGATTAAAAACACTACTAATAGTAATGGAAGTTCAAAATTTCAGTAAGGCTGCACAAATACTTTCTCTTACCCAACCTGCTGCAAGTCACCCTATTCGTAGTTTTGAAGAAGAGAGAAAATCAAGTTATTGATTCGCAAAAATATTTTTATTTCAATTCTAACCAAAAGAGCTTGTATGGATGAATTGAAAAAAATGAAAAATTACTATTTTACCTATTAAAAATTTAAGTATGATTCGAAACAATTATATCATTTATAGTCAGAATTCTCATCATACTAATTTATTGGATAAAATCATTCAGATGTATCTAGCCTCTTCTTCGATGATGGAAAGATAAAAATAGTCCTCTTGATATCCTAAGAGAACTATTTTTAATTGTTTATATGCATATAAAAGGTCTTTTTGATGTTGATATTCTATATTTATTTTTAGACCCTCACAGCCATTTCAAATTCTATTTTCTAGATGTTGGCTTAGATTTATCTTCTGTTTTACTAGGTGCTAAAATTGGCAATAATAAATTGGTTTCTTTTTTGTATGTTTCATATTCAGATTTGGTTTGCAATTGTCTTTTCTCCATCATGGGAATACTTACCACCCCAAATAATAAAAAGACAAACAGTGGACTAAATACCATTACCCACATATTGCTTGCTACCGATATACAAAACAAGAACATACTAATCCAAAATACAATTTCACCAAAATAATTGGGATGCCTACTCTTTTTCCAAAGCCCTGTTCGGTTAATCTCTTTTGCAGAGGCATGTTTCTTGAATTGATCCATTTGGATATCGGCTAGTGTTTCTAACACAATACCCAATAGAGCAACACAAATACAAATGATAATCGTACCATTGATTTCTACTGGCTTATAAAAGGCATTGACATAAGAAAATACTGGTAACATCGCCATAAAGACAACAAGTGTAGGCAAAAGATGAATTCCTCCAAGTGAAATGAGCCACCACAATTTAGGATGTTTGGTTTGAAAATGGGTATAGCGCCAGTCTTGATGCGATAATCCTTGAAAGCGGTGAAACCAGTTGAGCGTAAGTCTTGCTCCCCATAATTCAATGAGAATTAAAATGATGATGGTATATAGATGAAATCCTACTGTAAAATGAATAAATAACGGGGTCATCACCATTGGTGCAACACTCCAGTATGGATCATATACCGATGCATTTCGAAACAGACAACTGCCCAAATAGACAATCAGCGTGGCCACTATATCGCAAAGCAAAAATTTAAATAAGAGGTGTTCAATGGGTAAAACAAGATAGGTCACCCCTGCACCTGCACCTGCAATAGCATAAATAACCATCACCAAGATGGTACTCCATAATTTTGAATCACGATAATTTTGTTTCATAAACATCACCCAAGTGATTATACCATACTTTGACATTTTTTTCTTACAATTAGAATTTTTTCTTTTGGTACCTAGCTTTTGTTGTTTCTCCACCTCGGATATGCCGTTCATTCTTATTGGTAGAAAAGATCCATTGTACCTTTTTATATAATCCTCTATCTAATTTGTATAGCCGAATCGTTAAGTCTTTGTGTACTGTACTTTTTGAACATCCTAAGTATTCGGCGACTTCTCTTACATTACTTTGATGAAGCACCAAATAGGTTGCACCTTTTAATACTCTTTCTTTGATTTTTTCTTCCATAGTATCCCTCATTCCATTATAAAAGAAAAGGGTGAAGATTATGACAAAATCATCATTTTATAGTAAAATAAATCTAGGTGATAACAATGAATCCACTTTTTACAAATGAAAAACACTATGTAACACTCGATCATTACTTAAAACAAATCTATCATCATAAAGTATTTAAGGTAGCCTTAAATGGGAACTTCTCTTGTCCTAACCGAGATGGCACCATCAGTACGAAAGGATGCCTATTTTGTTCCAAAGCTGGTAGTGGTGACTTTGCTGGAGATAAAAACTTATCCATCCGTGAACAATTTGACCAAGTTCTAGCCCGAATGCAAAACAAATGGCCGGAAGGTGATTATATTGCTTATTTTCAGGCCAATACCAATACCTATGATACCTTAGAAAACCTCAAGGTGCGTTATGATCAAATTGTAAAAGACGGGGTTGTATACCATGATAAAATCAAAATTCTCAGCATAGCTACTCGGCCTGATTGCTTGACAGAAGAAATTGTTGCTTATTTGGCACATCTCAATCAGACACTTTCTGTATGGGTGGAACTTGGTTTTCAAACGATGCATCCATCATCTGCCCATTTCATCAACCGAGGTTACGATAACGCTGTTTTTGAACAAGCCGTAAAACTACTTAGACAATACCATTTGAGTGTAATTGTTCATATCATCAATGGACTTCCTTTTGAAACAGAAGAGCAAATGATTCAAACTGTTGATTATTTGAATCAGTTTGATATTCAGGGGATAAAAATTCATATGCTACACATTATGAAAGAAACGCCCCTTGCATCCTATTATGCTCACCATCCCTTTCATATCTTGACTTTAGAAGAATATGTGCAGATTGTCGTTACTCAGTTGCGTCATTTGAGGCCTTCTATTGTGATTCACCGAATCACAGGGGATGCTCCTAAAGACCAATTGATTGCACCTGAATGGACACTGAAAAAATTTGTGGTGATGAATGAAATTGATAAAAAAATGCGAAAGGAACAAGTATTTCAAGGTGATTTATGTATAAAATAGTTGAATTTTCTCATGTCCTCATCCAAGCACACTATCATCATCTTTGTAAAGAAGATGTCGTATTTGTTGATGCCACTTGTGGTATGGGACAAGATACTTTATATATGGCAGAACTTCTTCATCATCAAGGACAAATTGTAGCCTATGATATTCAAGATATTGCCATTATGCAAACAAAACAATTGCTGATGGAAAAAGGCTATACTAATGTTACTTACAAATTACAGTCTCATGAATATTTAAGCGAAATTGCAGATTTGGTGATTTACAATTGTGGGTATCTACCAGGTCATGATAAACATTTGACAACAAAAGCATCTTCTACTTTAGCAAGTATTCAAAAAGCCCTTGAAATAATGGCAGTGAATCCTGACTTACTCATTATTTTGGTCCTTTATCCAGGACACCCAGAAGGTAAAACGGAAAGTGCCGTATTAGATGATTTTTGTCAAAAATTACCTAGTTCAGCTTATCTTGTTTGTAAATATCAAAATTATAACCGGCCTACTTCTCCTTATATCATTACAATTTCTAAAAACACATGCAATCGTCCTATCCATTGACATAGAAAAAAGCAAACATCTGTTTGCTTTTTTTTAAATCTCTGATATTTTTTTACCAACTAGACTTTCAGGATTCACATACATGCCATTCTTCTTCACTTGAAGATACACATGATTCCCTGCTTCTTTATCTATATTGGTATGACCGCTTGTTCCAATTTTATCTCCTTGGTTAATGGTTGTTCCTACTGTTACTGTGACTTCACTTAAACCATAGTAATAACTTACCAATTGATTATTATGTTCAATTACAACATAATTACCATAAAGAGGACTTTCTTTGATTTCAATGACCTTTCCACTGAGTACACAACTTACATCAAATGTTGTTTTTTCTTTATGAGCATAACCTACACCATTGCTTGTTCGATAACTATTTTCATATTGAATGAGTGATAATAACTGATCTTCTTTTGAAGCGTTTTTATCATAAAATTTACGAACAACGGTATAGTCCATACTTTCTTGAAAAGGCAGTTTGAAAACTTCTTCTGGTTTGGTAGTCACCGGATCATCATCACCAACTGGTGGAATGATTACTGGTGGATTAGGGTCAATTGGTTTTTCCGTTTGATTCATGGTCACAGAGACAATTAATGCGATAGCAAGTAGTGCTAAAATACCAACAAAGAAGAAAAATTGAAATTTATTTTGGCCAATTTTCTTTATCAACTTTTTCACTGTATCACCTCAGGATTAGTATGACACAGTTTTTTTAAATTATACCCATTAATTGATTAAAGTGTAAACACACTCCATTATATTTTTCATAGCCAGTGCAAATAGACTCGCTAAAATAAACGTAAGGATAAATGTTGCCACTTTAATGGCTTCAATTTTTCCTTGTTTGAAACATTTTTCAAAATTAGATTTCGTTAGTGCATATAAAATAATGAGAAACGATGATGCAAAACTAATAAAATAAATAATAGCAAATGTTTTTTCCATATGAATCTCCTTATAGTATTCATTCGTTGATAAATTTTATACAACTTTTTTTTGAATTTTTTTGGCAAATGTTTCCCAAACAAGCGTAAATAGAAAACCTAAAAGGACACAAAGAATATTCATCCATAAATCAAATTGACTTTCAAAATGCGTCGGAATAGTTAATACTGTAGAAGACACAACGATACCCAAAATGATATGGTACATTCCCGTATAATGTTTTTCAAATAAAACATGAACTAGTTTAGATAAACTCAGTAGTGTCATCATAAATCCCACAGCCAGTGGTATCAATACCTCTAGATTGAATGCGGCAATGCCATCTGTCATCGGTTGATAAAGCCCTAAAAAAATGAGGGTCGCTGAAGAACTCATACCAGGAACAATAATACTCAATCCCCAGGCAATACCACAAAGAAAATAAGTAAATAGATTGGTTGGAAGGTTGATTTGATGCGTTTTTAAGAACAGCAAAAGACAAAGAAATAGCATAAATGATCCGATAAAACCAATGATTGCGTTTTTATTTCTTCCTCTACTTCCTGCTTCTTGAAAAATGCTTGGAAACATACCTAATGTTAGTCCTAAAAAAACCGATAATGTATACCCACTATTTTGCGCCAATAAGAAACTCACTACTTTAGCAAAACCAATAAAACCAACAACCCCACCAATAGCAAATGGCACAAGCATGTTGAAATATTGTTTTGCTTTTTTGAAAGGATGTGCAAGTACTTCCATCAGTGGCTGATAAATACCAAAAATTACCGTGAGAACACCGCCACTAATTCCTGGAAGAATGGCCGCAATCCCCACAAATATGCCACAAATGAGCATCTTCACTCCATAAAGCACTTCAAATTTGTTTTGTTTAGAAATTATTTCTCCCTCGTTTTCACTATTTGTACGTTCAAGATATCCGTACTTTGGGTTTTTCCTCCTGTTAACACAACGCGATCATTTTCATTTACATAACCATACATTTTAGCACAAGCAATCGCATGGTCAAATAATGTATTGGTATTATTTTGATACAATGCCATTACAGGATATACGCCCCAAGATAAAGACAATTGATGGAACGTTTTTGGGTTAGGAGTCGGTGCAACAATAGGAACTTGAGGACGATATTTTGATACTCGTCTTGCTGTATGACCGGATTTAGTAACAGCAATAATGGCTTTGGCATTCAAATCTTTTGCGGTTGTGCATGCAGCATCACAAATGGCATTGGTTGTATCATCTGAATCGTTGTCATATTTCAAGCCATCATAACACTTCATATCAAAAGCATCTTGTTCAGCTTGCATCGCAATTTTAGCCATTGTTTTGACAACTTGGGCAGGATGATCGCCCATTGCGGTTTCACCAGAAAGCATAATTCCACTCGTACCATCAAAAATTGCATTGGCTACATCGGTAATTTCTGCTCGAGTAGGTGTATTACTATGAATCATTGATTCTAACATTTGCGTTGCTGTAATCACCATTTTACCTGATTGAAAACATTTGCGGATAAATTTTTTTTGTAGACCTGGTAATTTTTCATATTCTACTTCTACACCCATATCTCCACGGGCAACCATAATTCCATCTGAATACGCAAGAATTTCATCAAAATTATTGACACCTTCTATGTTTTCAATTTTAGAAATAATTTTGATTTGATGTCCGCCAATATAATCTAAATAATTGCGTAAGGCAATGACATCTTCTTTTGAACGAACAAATGATGCCGCAATGAAATCTACATCTTGTTCTACACCAAAACTTAAATCCATTTTATCTTGTTCACTAAGATATTGAAAATTCAAGTGAACATTTGGCACATTTACACCTTTATGATTGGAAATGACACCACCTACTTTGACCTTACAAAGGATGTCTTCTTCCGTTGTTTCTAATACTTCTAGTTCTACTTTTCCGTCGTCAATTAAAATTTTATTCCCCTTATTCAACTGAGAAGGTAAATCTTTGTATGTAATAACGACCATATTCTCATTACCTAATATAGATTGTGTCGTTAGGGTAAATGTATTGCCCTTTTTCAAAGTAACTTTTTCATTTTCAAAGTCACCCAAACGAATTTCTGGACCCTTGGTATCTAACATTACACCAGCGGGTACACCCAAACGATCTCTTACGCTTCGAAATAGGGCGATGGTTTCTTTGTGATATTCATGTGTACCATGTGAAAAATTGATTCTCGCTACATTCATACCATTTTGTAACATTTTTTCTAATGTCTTTTCATCTCTTGATGCTGGTCCTAATGTACAAATTATTTTGGTTTTTTTCATATTGAACAGTTCCTTTATTCTAGTTATTTACAATGAAAAAGGGCCATACTGCTGCCCTTATCTGACAGACTCCACCACTTCATTGTATTCATTTCGATATTATTTTATCACTATTTTCAAAATAAGTCTATCAGATGACTATGCAGAATAGATGAAAACGTTCTATCTATTTGATTCCTTTGAGTAGCTTTCCCCATATAAAAAAGAAGACACTTTTCATGAACCTATTCGTTCAAAGTGCCTTCTTTTTATATTATAGTCTTGATGCTTGAATTTCTTTTAAATTTAAGGCAAGCTCTCTTTCCATTTCTGAAAAGTCCATTGCTCCTTTTCGATTTGCCTCTTTTTGAGTTGCTCTTAAACGTTGTAAGGCTTGCTTGGCATCTTCTAATGTTTTTCCTTCAACCGTTTCTTGGGCAATCACAGTAGCCGTATCTTGACTAAATTCAAGAAGCCCACCTGAAATAAGATGATAGATTTCTTCATTTCCACTAACACGTTTCACATATCCTAATCGAATCGAAACAACAATAGGGACATGATGTGCTAAAATGGCCAATTGTCCATTATCACCATCTACAACAATATAATCAACGGTTCCTTGATAACTAGTTCCTTTGGGGGTTACAATTGAAAGATTCATAATCTTATTTCATACTTTCTGCTTTTTGAATCACATCATCAATTGTTCCAGCAAATCGGAAAGCTTCTTCTGGTAAATGATCGTGTTTACCTTCTAAGATTTCCTTGAAACCACGAATGGTCTCTTTTACAGGAACATACACACCTGGTTGACCCGTGAATTGTTCAGCTGAATATGTATTTTGACTTAAGAACAAACGAATTCTTCTTGCTCTTGCAACAAGGGCTTTATCTTCATCTCCTAATTCATCCATACCTAAAATAGCAATGATATCTAATAATTCGTTATAGCGTTGAATGGTTTTTTGCACTCCTCGTGCTACTTCATAATGCTCTTTTCCAACAACTTCTGGAGCAAGTGCTCTTGATGTTGAAGCAAGTGGGTCAACGGCTGGATAGATTCCTTCTTCAGAAATCTTACGACTTAAGTTCGTAGTTGCATCTAGATGAATGAATGTGGTCGCAGGAGCAGGGTCAGTATAGTCATCAGCTGGTACATATACGGCTTGAATCGAGGTAATTGATCCTTCTTTTGTAGAAGTGATTCGTTCTTGCAATAATCCCATTTCGGTCGATAAGGTTGGCTGATATCCTACCGCAGATGGTGTTCTTCCAAGCATGGCACTTACTTCTGATCCTGCTTGGGTAAAACGGAAAATATTGTCAATAAATAACAATACATCTTGGTGTTCTTGGTCACGGAAATATTCGGCCATGGTCAGTCCTGTCAAAGCTACACGCATTCTTGCTCCAGGTGGCTCATTCATTTGACCAAAGACCATTGCGGTTTTATTGATAACACCAGTATCACTCATTTCATGATATAAATCATTACCTTCACGGGTTCTTTCACCAACACCTGCAAATACACTAATTCCACCATGTTCTTGTGCAATATTGTGAATCAATTCTTGAATCAAAACCGTTTTACCAACTCCAGCACCACCAAATAAACCAATTTTTCCTCCTTTGATATAAGGAGCTAATAAATCAATTACTTTGATACCTGTTTCTAAAATTTCTACTTTTCCTGAAAGATCAGCAAGGGCTGGGGCATCGCGGTGGATGGGCATTTTTGGCATTGTGATAGGCATTTTTTCTTTGCCATCAATGGTTTCCCCAAGCACATTGAAGATTCGACCTAAGGTTTCATAACCAACAGGAACTTGGATAGGTGCACCTGTATCTGCTACTTCCATCCCACGAACAATCCCTTCTGTTGCATCCATAGCAATACAACGAACGGTTCTATCCCCAATATGCATAGCGACTTCTAGTGTCAATTGAATAGACACGCCATTATTTTTTTCTTCAGGAATTGACAATTTTAATGCGTTATGAATCATTGGTAGATTGCCTTGTGGAAATTTCACGTCAACAACTGGACCAATAACTTGAACTACATTTCCTATGTTCATAAATCCTCCTAACTTTCATTTACAACACTTGCGCCACCGACAATGTCTGTTAACTCTAATGTAATCGCTGCTTGACGAGCCCGGTTATACAACAGTTCTAGATTTGAAATCACTTCTGTTGCATTGTCTGTCGCATTCTTCATGGAATTCATTCGAGAAGCATGTTCACTTGCCTTTGAATCCAATACATAGCTGTAAATTGTATTTTCAATATATATCGGTAAGGCTGTATCTAAAATAGATTTAACCTCACCATCAAACTCATATGTACTCGCCATACTTTCTTCTGAAGTAACTGGTTCAATAGGTAGAAGTACACTTGTTTGGACTTCTTGGACCAATGTATTCACATAATGGTTAAATATCACCACCACTTTATCAAAAGTTTCTAACAAATAGTGTTTCACAATAGTTTTGATAACTTCAGCAATCGACATAAATTCAATATCATCTCTGATATTTACAAATTTATCTTCAAGCATATTGTACTTCATCTTTTTGGTATAGGCATACGCTTTTAAACCTAATGGATAAACAACATATCCACATGATCCATTTAATGATTGAATTTGATGTGTTAATTCCTTGCATACATTAGAATTAAATGCTCCAGCTAAACCTCTATCACTTGATACAACCACATAACAAATGGTTTGAACATCACGTTTATTCATTAGCGGATGTTGAATGCTTGTATCCCTTGATGCCAAATGAACGACAATATCTTTTGTTTTGGCGATGAAAGGCCGATATTCTTTAATGGCTTTTTCCGCACTTTTTAATTTCGATGCACTGACCATATTCATTGCTTTGGTAATCTGTGCCGTTTTTTTAGTCGCAACAATTCTTGTTTTGACTTTTCTTGATTGTCCAGCCATTGTACGCTCCTTTCAATTTATCTTGTTTCTTTAAACAATGCAATCACTTGATCGATTTGTTCTGTTCGTGGTAAATTACCTGTTTCTTTGATTTCTGTTAATAGCGCCTTACCACTTTCATTTTGTTCTAAATAGCGATAAAAGGCTTTTTCAAAATTCAAAATCTCTGTTAACTCAACATCATCTAACGCACCAGTAGTTAACGCATATATGATGAGTGCCAATTTTTCACTAGATACAGATTCGTGTAAGTCTTGCTTTAAAATTTCAACCGTTCGTTTACCTCGTTCTAACTTAGCTTTGGTAGCCTCATCTAAATCCGAACCAAATTGCGTAAAGGCTTCTAACTCCCGGAAGGATGCTAAATCTAATCTCAATGTACCCGATACCTTTTTTACTGCTTTGATTTGGGCACTACCTCCAACCCGTGATACAGATAAACCCGCACTCACTGCAGGTCGAATGCCTGAATAAAACAATTCTGTTTGTAAGAAAATTTGTCCATCAGTAATACTGATTACATTGGTTGGAATATATGCAGAAATATCACCCGCTTGTGTTTCAATGATTGGTAGTGCTGTAATTGAGCCACCACCTAAAGCATCACTGAGTTTAGCCGCACGCTCTAATAAACGAGAGTGAAGATAGAAAACATCTCCTGGGAAAGCCTCACGTCCTGGTGGTCTTTTGAGCAACAAGGAAAGTTCACGATAAGCTACTGCATGTTTGCTTAAATCATCATAGATAATCAAAACATCTTTTCCCTGAAACATAAATTCTTCCGCAATAGTGACCCCTGTATAAGGTGCCAAGTACAAAAGAGGAGCAGGAAGTGATGCAGAAGCAGATACAACAATCGAGTATTGCATCGCATCATGTGCTTTTAATGTTTCAATCACATTGGATACCGTAGATTCTTTTTGACCAATCGCTACATAGATACAAATGACATTTTGATCTTTTTGATTCAAAATGGTATCAATTGCAATTGATGTTTTACCTGTTTGTCTGTCGCCAATGATCAATTCTCTTTGACCCCGACCAATAGGGACTAATGCATCAATGATTTTGATTCCTGTTTTTAAGGGCTGTTTTACACTTTGACGATCCATCACACCTGATGCCTTTTTTTCAACAGGGCGATAATGTTTGGTTTGAATAGGTCCTTCTTCATCAATAGGTTGCCCTAAAGCATTGACTACTCGTCCAATCAAAGCCTCCCCAACAGGTACTTCTAAAATACGATGGGTAGAACGTACTGTATCTCCTTCTTTTACTTTACTAGAAGAACCAAATAAAATGGCTCCTACATAATCTTTTTCTAGGTTCAATGCCATTCCATATAAATCGTTAGGAAATGCCAAAAGTTCACCTGCCATAGCATCATCTAATCCATGTACTAAAGCAATTCCATCATATACTTTAATCACAGTTCCTACACTAGTGGTATCTACTGTGACTTCATACCTTTTAATTTGCTCTTTAATCAGTGCACTGATTTCTTCTATTTTTAAAGGTTTCATCTTTACCAACCTTTCTTTAATTGATTTTTTAGGTCTAACATTTCAGTTTGAATGGTTGCATCTACAATCTTACCATCAACGACAATTTTGATTCCACCTATAATGTTTTCATCAATTACTGTCGATAATGTGACTTTTTTTCCAAACTGTTGTTCTAATTTTTGAATAATTTTGTGTTGTTCTTGTTGTTCTAACGGATATCTCACATAGGCTGTCGCATGACAAACTTTATTTTGCGCATCTTGTAGATGATGATACGCATCCACGATATCTCCTAATTCATTGAGACGTTGATTGTCTACCAATACTTTTAAAAAGTTTAAAAAGGTAGGTGTAACATAAGATTGGAACGCCTGCTCAATGATTTCTTTTCGACTTTGTATAGAAACACTAGGATGATGTAACGTTTGATTGTTCTTTTTGTCATCAATCAACAATTGTTTTGCAACTTCTAAATCGCTAGCATATTCATCGATTTGCTGATTTTCTTTGGCAAATTCAAATAAAGCTTGTGCATATTGTAAACTAACTGATGTAATCATATTTCACCTATCGAGGTTCTTTCAATTGTTCTAGTGTTTGATTGACAATATCTTGATTTGCTTTTTTATCGATTTGTCTACCAACCATCTTTTCTGCCATTTCATACGCCACTTCTATCACTTCGTTTTTAATACCTTCTTGCATTTCTTGATGTTCTTTTTCAATCATCATTCTCGCTTGTTCAGTATCCTTTTTGATTTGTTCGTGTGCTTCTTGAAGAATTTCATCCGCTTCTAATTGTGATGTCTTTTTGGCTTCTTCAATCATTTTAGAAGCTGTTTTCTTTGATTCTGATTTGAGTGTTTCTGCTTCCATACGTGCAGTTTCTGCCTCAGCTAATGCTTTATCCCTTACTTGAAAACTTTCTTCTACTTCTTTTTTTCTCGATTCAATCATATTGGTAATGACATTCCAAAACTTAAATCGAATCAGTAAAAACAAAATCAATGTGGCTAAAAGTTGTAGACCAAATGTAATGGCCATGTGTGAAATTGCCTCTTGTGGTTGAAGATCATTATTCAAAAATTCAATTGCATTATTTAGTAATCCTTGAATTTCTTCGCCCATAGCTTTTCCTCATTAGAATACGAAAATCAATAGGATGGCAACAATCAAACCATAGATGTTGGCCGTTTCTGCAACAGCTTGTCCCATAATCATTGTTGAACGAATCGCCCCTACTGCTTCTGGTTGACGGCTAACAGCTTGTGCACCAAGACCTGCTGATAACCCTTGTCCAATACCTGAACCAAGACCAGTCATTACCGCAATTCCTGCACCAATACCTGCACCTAAATTTTTTAATCCTTCACCAACTGACATTTCTGCCAAAAACTGAAATAAACTTGTGAATAAATTCATATTTTTCCTCCTCTATTGTATTTTTGAATTTTTATTCTTCTTCAGGGATTTTTGTTGAAATAAATACTACGGTCAGTAGCATAAATACATATACTTGGATGAGTCCCAAAAATACATCGAAAATCGCATGTAATACCGATGTAATCAATGGGGTAACGATGTATCCAATTGGAACTACCGATATCCATAATTGACCTAATACATAGTAAATGAGTGTCATTACCACAGTTCCACTAAAAATATTACCAAATAGACGTAATCCCATTGAAATAGGGGTTACCAACTCACTAAAGATATTGATAGGCAACATAATGGGGAATTTGGGAAATGGATCCAAGTATCCTTTTAAATAATTTTTCATACCGCTATGCTTGATTGCCATAAAGTGAATGACAAATCCCGCTACGATACCTAATGCCAATGTCACACATACATTCGCAGTGGGTGGTGTTAAACCAATTAACCCACTCAAATTGGATACAAATAAAAAGATACATTCAAATAATACGAATGGTGCGACTTCCTTCCAGCGACTACCTAGCGTTTCTTTGCACATATTATTGGTCCAATTGACTAGCATTTCCGCAAGCAATAAAATACCTTTGGTCGGTTTGGTTGGGTCATGCCGTTTCAACTTGATGCCAACGATGACAATAAAAGTAATGATGATTACTGTTACTGCGAGAATGGCAAAGTTCGGTGCTTTATATATTTCGAGAATTTTATCTATCAATGTTTCCACCAACTTTCTGTTTCTTTCTTCCAAAAGAGAGGACAATCACTATTTTGATTGTCAAAATGCCAAATAAACACAAAAATATATTGAACCCCTTCCACAACTGACAAATGAGTAAGACAACAAAATAAATCAGTAGGTTTATCATATTGTGTAAAACAAATACTTTTTTGGGCTGACGATATTCTTGATTGGTTGCTTTTGTCACAACGTATACCAACTTCACGTAACAAAGGGCACTAGCCCCATAACCAATGAGTGTACTAAGGCCAAATGACCATTGCCACCAAGAGATAAAAAAGGACGGAACAATAGCTAGTATAGCCACTCCTAATGCTAACCAAAAGGAGCGTTTTAGCACCATTTGATCCTCATTCGATAGGAGGTGTTTCATCTTGCGTGTCCTGTTCTTTTGATGTATGGGTTTGATTGGATGTTTGTTCTAATTTCTTACTTTCTCTAATTATCGAAAAAAAGAAATCAATAATACCAATAATGGTAAATGTCAAAATCGAAATAAGCATATACGGTAACGATTTATCTTTTGCATATTTTTCAAATAAATAGCCCGCTAATACTCCTAACAACAAAAAGGTCAAGAGTTTCCAAACATTGCTCATCACAATATTATATACTTTTAAATCTTTTACCCATTTGTCTTTATTTTTTTTCATTTTTTTCTATCTGCATTACTTTGCATACGCGCCGTAAATGACGTCCTTCAGTAAATTTTGTTTGTAAAAAGGTATCCACAATCGCTACTGCGGTTTCATATGGTGTATCCTTAGCACCTAGACAAAGTACATTGGCATCATTGTGCTCCCTTGTCAATTTTGCATTTTCTACACTAGATACTAACGCAGCCCGAATGCCTTTTATTTTGTTTGCGGCCATACTCATTCCAATTCCTGTATAACAAATCAAAATGCCCATTTCAGCTTGTTCACGATTAATGGTTTGACCGACCAATAATGCATAATCTGGATAATCTACCGACTCTTTATTGAATGTTCCCATATCATGAACTTCATTGCCCAAATGTTGTAAATATTGAACAAGTTGATTTTTGAGTTCATATCCCGCATGGTCTGACCCCACTGCAATTCGCATATTGTCACACTCCTCTTCATTCTTGTTTATTATAACATAGTTTCAATTTTTTAACAAGTTGAATATTCATTTTTTTTCCAAAAAAAAGAGGCAATCTTTTTGCCTCCCCCATTTTTCAAGTTATTCATGCATATCATATTTCAAAATTGTTGCATATTCCAATTCAGTTCCAATAATTTTTTGACCGTTGATTAAAAAATCAGTATGTTCTAATGGATAAAATCCTAAATTTTCAAATAATTCAATAACTTCTTTATTTTTACCAATAGAGATAAATGATTGTATTCCATCTTGTTTTGCGACACCGACTAGAGCTTGAAACATTTGATAGACATAGTTTGCATCAATTTGTTTTTGAAAAATAAAATACCGGATTAATCCATACTCAGAATAGACTTCATAGGTAATATAGCCCACAACATCATCCGTCAAAATGACTACACCATTTTCAATCAATTCTTCATCAATTTCTATCACAGAATCAATTTGTTGCAAAAAATCTTTTGCTTGTTGTTGCAAGAGTGCATTGGTTCTAATGCTTTCTATCTTATATTCTTGGATTTCATTATTTGTATCCACGTCTATCACCCACTCATCATATGTCATAGACGGCATGATTATGCTTACTTTTTGGTAAATAAATCGTAGAAATAGCTGCGATATTCTACTTCATGATCATCTTCAAATGAGATATTGAAAAACTCTGGATATAGTAAAGTCCAAAAATTATTTCCTTTTCCTTCACCAATTGTAATCAAAAGCGTAGGGTATCTCCCGGCTTGAATGATTTTGCCTTGATAAGATTTGGCTTCATAATCTGATAAAGTATATTGTACCGTAATATAAGAGCCTGGGAAATGCTGGTTGAGTGCTGCCTCAAAATTTGATAAATCGATTTCTTGTACTTCTTGATGCAGAAGATAAAGACGAACATATTCTTTGACCTCAAGTTTCAACTGTTGGTCCGCCGCATCATTACTAGATGCTAGGATGCGTAGCCGGATTTCTTGTTGACCTTGTTCGCATCCAAATAATAAAACCAAATAAAATATGGAAAAAATAAGTACACCACATTTTTGGATAAATTGTTTCATTGTTATCACCAAAATTAATATGTACTATTTTTTCCATTTTATACCATCTATTTCAAATGAATTTCACCTTGACGCAGCACCACAATTGGAGACTGAGTCGCATCAATAACCGTAGACGAAACTTGTGATGCTTCTACGTGATGAACATATAAATAATCTATTTGACTTCCAAAGGTTTGCTCAATACAATCCGGATCATTAAGTGGAGGTTGGCCACTAATATTGATGCTTGTTGTAGCCAAAGGTCCTACTTGTTTTAAAAGTTGTAGGGTAACAGGTTCATTGGGAATTCGAAATCCAATCGTATCTAATCCCCTGGTGAGTTGGTCAGAAACAGCTTTCGACTTACGAAACACAATTGTCAGTGGTCCTGGCCAATGCTGCTCCATCAATGCCCATATTTGGACAGAAGGGGTTTCAATATATGGTAGAATATCTTCCTTAGTCGCTGCTAAAATAGCAAGAGGTTTTTGAAAATCACGTTGTTTGAGTTGATAAATCTTTTCTATTGCTTCTATATCCGTAATCATAGCTCCTATACCATACACTGTATCAGTTGGAAAAGCAATGATTTTATGTTCTAATGTATCTTTTGTAATGGTTTCAATCGTATTGATTTTCATATTTTCTCATTCACAATGATCGTAAACCGATCCTTTCCATTTAAATCTTGAATCACTTCTACTTTTCCATTTGGAAAATATCGATTCGCAAGTGCTATCATTTTTTTCTTTTTAGAATGGCTATGCTCAAACAAAATGATATTCTTTTCTTTGAGAATGTGATGGGCCTGAGATAGAATAATCTCATAAAAATGCATACCATCCACTCCCCCAAATAAGGCTACATTAGGCTCATTTTTTTTCACCATATCTTCTACATATTCATCTTCTGGTATATAGGGGGGATTCGATACCAAAATATCAAAACGTAACTGTTGGCTTATCAAAGGTTCCATCATATCCCCTTCTAAAAAGGATACCTTAGCTTCATTACGACGTGCATTTTCTTTGGCGACTACTAAAGCCTCATGGGAAATATCCGTTGCAACGACCGAGAAGTGCGGCTCTTCTTTGGCAAGCGCAATGGCGATGGCTCCAGAACCTGTACCAATATCTACTACATCTACTGCTGCATCTTGAAATACTTGATCATACGTTTGCAATACATAGCTCACCAATTCTTCGGTTTCAGGACGAGGAATAAGGACTTGGGAATTCACTTTCATTTGATAGCCATAAAAATAACTATATCCTATAATGTGTTGCACAGGAATTCTTTGTTCAAGATACTTAGAGGTTGCCTCCTCAAATATCGTCATTAGATTTTCGGGTATTTCCGAATGTAAATTCGCGAAAAAGGTAGCCCCGTCCATGCCCGATAATTCGAGTACCAACAACTTCACTGCTTCTTGTTCTAATCCTACTTGTTCTGCTATCTTGGTTTTTAATTTTAAGTATTTTTGGAATGTCATGCTTTCTCCTTCTGATATAGATTCGTTTCATCGCTTGAAGTGAAATCAAGATTCTATACCAATCGTATTCATCACTACTACATATTATATCATTAGTTGGAAAAATCGACAACCAAGTTAAATAATTAATTTTATCATTTGCAATAAAGTGCGTATGATTCATACAACTTTTGCCAAGAAGCGGGATTCTTTGCGTTTTATGATAAATGCTTCCTATGCGCTGTAAATCAACATCATGGTATCCAAGAGGAATAACCCCTACTTCTTCTTTCGAAGCCATTTGCATATACCCTATTTTTTGATTCTTACTCGGATAAAACAAGTTACATGGTCTTACTTGCAGTTGAAGGACTGGTTTTAACTGTAAATGCGGTTGGTGGTATCCATAAAGCGCCATACCTACCCGAACGTAATTTCCTAACAAAGTTTTATGAAGAGATTTCGTCGCATTTGCGTGAATAACGTCAAATTTTCTAAATTCAAGGTATTTTTCAAAGAGATTCACTTGTTTTTGGTAATAATTCGACTCTTCTACATCTGATGAAAAGTGTGTGTAAATTCCTTCTATTGTAATGAACGGATTGGTCTCTAGTGTATCGATTACCCATTTGAATTCTTCCATATTTCTTAATCCTAACCGGTTCATACCTGAATCAATCCGAATATGAACAGTTGTAGGCACCCTTATATCTTTGATAAAGAAGGCATCTAGCGGATGATTGATAGATATCCTTACATTGGGATTGTCAATCGCTATCACCTGTTGCTCAGTGAGACTTTCCATAATCAATACCGCATCATCTTGGAGATAGCTCCGATTGGCTGTATACTCTTCTTTTTTTTCAAAGGCAAAAAAATGAATTTGATTGTTTTGCAATAATGGTATCATCAAGGATGTCTTCATAGCATACGCATCGCTTTTTAGCACGGCTATGATATTCTTTTTTGTTTTTTTACGAATTTCTCGAATGTTGTCTTCAATTTTATCGACATAAATAAAAAGTGGCATTTCAATCACCACTTTTTTATATTCATTGTATTGCTATTTTATTCGTCTTGATCTACACTTAATTGCTTTTTTTGTTCATATGCAATTAAAGCATCAATGACACCATCTAGTTTACCTTCCATAACCCGATCGAGTTGTTGGATGGTATAACCAATTCGGTGATCCGTCAGTCGATTTTGAGGATAATTGTATGTTCTAATTTTCTCACTACGATCGCCATGACCAATCTTTGCTTTTCTTTCTTCACCTTCTGCGGCTTCTTTTTCTTGAAGCATGTGATCATATAGTCTTGCACGTAATACCTTTAATGCACTAGCTTTATTCTCATGTTGGCTCTTTCCATCTTGACAAGATACAACAATTCCTGTAGGGATGTGCGTAACCCGAATCGCTGATTTGGTTGTATTAACACATTGTCCCCCAGGACCTGAGGCACAAAAGGTATCAATCCGAACATCATTCATATCTAATTCAACTTCTAACTCTTCTGCTTCCGGCATGACTAGAACTGTCGCTGTAGAAGTATGGATACGACCTGCTGATTCAGTAGTCGGTACCCGTTGTACTCGGTGACTTCCGGATTCATATTTTAGAAAAGAGTATACCGCATCACCACTAATCATAAAACTGATTTGTGAAAAACCACCAGCTTCACAAGAAAGAGAATCCATCACTTCTACTTTCCATCCTTTGCTTTCGGCAAATTTGATATACATCCGGTACAAGTCTCCAGCAAAAATATTACCTTCATCTCCACCTGCAGCCCCTCTGATTTCAACAATAACATTTTTTTCATCATTTGGGTCTTTTGGTAGCAATAAAATTTTAATTTCCTCTTCTAATTCTGGTAAACGATTATTGGCCTCATCTAATTCCATTTGAGCCATTTCTCTAATTTCAGGATCTGAATCATTGACCATTTCTTTTAAATCTATAATATCTTGATTGAGTTTTTGTAGTTCCTGATATTTGACAACAATCTTTTCTAAAGAACGTTGTTCTTTCGCTAAAGCCGTCATTTTTTTGATATCAGATACTATATTGGGATCAATCAATTGCTCGCCAATTTGTTGATATCTTTGACGAATGACCTCTAAACGATCTATCATATCTTTCTCTCCTTGTCTTTTTCTTTTGATTCATCGATGAACGATTTTATTCGTTCAATGATTTGGTTTTCAAAGAACGACTTTTTTTCTTCATCACCAGTGGTTTTCTCTCCCGTTGCTCACTATATTTTGAGAAATCACCATAAAAATGATAATCTATATTATCTAGTGGCCCTTGACGGTTCTTCGCAATAGATAATACAATTTCCTTGTATCCTGCTTCTTGTTCCATTTTTTTAGCCGCTTCTTCATCTTCACTTTCTTCAACGTCTTTTCTTCTAAACAAGAATAAAACCATATCAGCATCTTGTTCAATACTTCCTGATTCACGTAAGTCCGCAAGTACAGGGCGTTTGTCTTCACGGGTTTCAATACCTCTAGATAACTGAGATAGGGCTAAAATAGGAATTTCCAAATCTCTAGCTAATGTTTTCAATTGTCTTGAAATTTTTGATACTTCTTCTTGTCTATTGCCTCTAGAATTATCAAAAGTAACCAATTGCAAATAGTCAATGATTAAGAAATCGAGTTCACCAGCTTGCTTTAATTGTCGACATTTGGCCCGGATATCAGAAATATTGGTAGAACTATTTTCATCAAAATGTAAATGGTATTTACTCAAATCTTCTCTGGCTATTCCTAAAAGCAATAAGTCATCACTACTCAATTGACCACTTCTAATTCGGCCCAATTCAATATTCGCCTGATAACTATATATTCTCATCATCAACTGTTCAATACTCATTTCTAGAGAAAATAAAGCAACATGCGCATCTTTGTTTTCTCTTGCTACATTGAGTGCCAAATTGATGGCAAATGCCGATTTACCTACTGAAGGACGTGCCGCAAGAATCATCAAATCTCCTTTTTGGAGGCCTAGCGTCGCTTTATTTAAATAAGGATATCCCGTATTTAAACCCGTTAACTCAGAAGTATTACCTACGTATCCTTCAATTTGTGTATATACACGTTTGGCTGCCTCTGCAATTGTCACAAATGAAGAAGTTCTTCTTTTTTTGATGACATCTAAAATGGTATCTTCTGCTCTATCTAATACTGTATTGAAATCATACTTAGAAGTCAAGATATCATTCGATAACTCTTGCATACTTGCTAGTATCTTTCTTTCAATTGCCTTTTCTTCCACAACATCAATATATAGACCAACAGATGCCGTAGAAGGAATTACATCTATCAATTCGATTAAATAACTTTTGTATTCTTCTAAATTTGAGACCTTATCATGAGTCAATTGTTCAATGACGCTGACTGTCTCAATTTTCGTGTTCTGATGAAATAGGGTTGTCATTGCTTTAAAAATGGTTACATGTTTAGGATTATAAAAATCTTCTGGTTTTATCTTTCCAACAAGATTATTCATTACAGCATTTTCAATTAAGATACTTCCTAAAACATACATTTCAGCATCATTATTATAAGGGACTGATCGATTATGTTCTTGCATAAAGACTCCTTATTTTTCTTCAACAATAAATAGTTTGATTTTAGCAACGATGTCTTTGTGCAGTTGTAAAGGAATTTCGTAAGTACCTAGTGATGCAATCGGATTATCCAAGATGATTTTGCGTTTATCAATCTTATCCCCTAATTTATTTTGAATGGCATCAGCAATTTGTTTGGTGCTCACTGAACCAAATAATTTTCCTTCTTTTCCCACTTTAACAGGTATTTTCACTTCAGTTTTTTCAATTTTTTCTTTCAAATCTTTCATTGATTGAACGAGTGCTGCTTCTTGAAGTGCAATTTGATTTTTTTCTTCTTCTAAACGTTTGATATTTTCTGGTGAGGCAATAATAGCAGAACCGCCTCTAACCAAATTGTTTCCAAATCCTGCGGCTACTTCAATAATATCGTTTTTCTTGCCTTTTCCCTTTAAATCTTTTAATAAAATGATTTTCATTTTTTCCTCCTCTAACTCTGAAAGATAGATATCTATTTTTTCTTTTAGAATGGCTATTGTTTCTTGAACGGTTTCATTTTTTCTTTGCGCAGCAGCATTATTCAAATGTCCACCACCACCCATTTTTTCCATGATGACTTGACAGTTCGCTTTTCCTAAACTTCTTGCGCTAAGACCTACTTTATATTCTTGGTTTTCATAAATTCTACCTACTGTAATGGCTAATTCCACACCAGATAGGGTCAATAATTCATCGGATACTTTAGCCAAACTTGCTCTTTCTAAAATAACATCATCTTCTGCATACGCTATTCCTACTCTATCCCGATATTTTTCCATTGTTCGGATAATCTCTTGTCTGGTTAGTTTTTCGGTTACATCTTCTTTTAAATAATTTTTAACAATACTCATATCAGCTCCATACTTTTTCAAAGTAGAAGCCGTTTCAAATGTGCCTGAAGAAGTTCTATATACAAAGTTATTGGTATCAACAACAATTCCTAATAGCATCCATGTTGCTTCTAATTCAGAAAATTCAATTTCTTCTTCTGAGAAAGAAAGCAATTCAAAAATCAATTCTACACTAGAAGACGCTGCGGCTTGTGAATAATAAAATTTCGGATTTTTAATTGCACCTTCACCTTTTCTATGGTGATCAATCACCGCAATTTTATCAAAGCGATTGAACATTTTTGGATCAATGGCTTGATAAATGGTTTGGAAGTCCACAACAACTAGTAAACTATCTCTACTTGCTTTATGAATGATTTCTCTTGGTGGAATAAATGCTTCTAAATAAGAAACATATTCTGTTTTGATGGTATTGAGTACTTTATCTACAGTCGCATCCACACTATCTGGGTCACAAATAATATAAGCAGTTTTGCCTAAACTTTTCGCCCAACGATAAATGGCAATGGTTGCTGCAAACCCATCCGCATCAATATTTTTATGTCCTACAATAAAGATACTTGATGAATTTTTCATAAGATTCGTCAACTCTTCACATTTTACACGAATTTCCACTTTTGAATCTTTCATAATTGGATCTGTCTTTGCACCAAAATATAACGTCTCTGAATTTTTCTTAACAACTGCTTGGTCACCACCACGGCTTAGCGCTAGTTCTAGTTGACGCTGTGCTTCTTCTGAAAGATCATTGACATTGATATCACTACAAGCAATCCCCATACTCAATGTAATTCGAATTGTTCTTGTATTATTAAACGTCGTTTTGATTTCATCTAAAATCGTAAAGTTCGATTGAATGAGTTTTTCTAAATGTTCTTGGTCAGTAATAATCATATACTTTGTTGAGGTAAGGGCTCTTACAAACACACCATTTTCTTTGGCCCATTTTGCAATCGCACCAATAATTTTTCCTTCATATTCAGCTCTTGATTGAACATCAAATTCTTGAAGGGACTCTTCTAAGTTATCAATATTAATATAACCAATTGATTCAATTCTATTATAATAACGCGTCTGAAGATCCTCATAATCAGTAATATCCGTAAAATAGATTACACTATATTTTACCAAATATTCAACATAATAAATTCTACCATAAATATTAGAGTTGCAAGTAATCTTCGTATCTTCTACAACTTCTTCTAATTCTAGTCTTTCTAATTCTAACTTTTCATACAAATGCTTTGAGATATCTTTTAAATAAATCTTCTCTAATTGACTCATAAAGATGGTCCGTGCACACTCATTTGACCACACAATCTTAGAATCATCATTGATGACAATAATTCCTATTGGCAGTTTATTAAATGCGGTTTCCCCAGCTTTTTTGACTTTATATGTAATGGAATTCCACATTTTCAGCCTATTTTGAAGTCCTCGTTCTTCTTTGGTATTTTTCGCACTAAAAGCAGTTGAAATTAACAAAGCAAGTGATACGATAAAAACAATGATTGGGAAAATAATCAGTTTATCTTCTCCACCGAATAATTTAATAAAAATAGATACTGAAAAATAAGCAGAAATAATGATAGCAATAGATAAGAAAATGATTAAAACATATTGTCTTTTTTTCATAATTTCACCTCATTTTTATGGCTATTATTGTTCATATATTATACCACAAAAGAGTTTTTTTTTCAACCGTATCAATTGTTTTTTTATATCCACCTCTAATTTCTCGTATTTTAGATTAACAAATTTTTCCTATGAGATTTATAAAAAAAGAATTGATACTTAATCAATTCTTTTACTTCCCATGAAAAATAAAGCAACAGTGCCTGGCCCCGTATGAGAGCCAATGGTTGTTCCAATAGAATAAATTTCTACAGCACCTACCAAATGTGGAAATCGGTTTTCAATCAAACGCTTCACATGATTGGCATCTTCTTGTACTGCAGAATGACAAATAAAACATTTGCCTTGATAGGCTGTTCCCCCTTCTGCATACTTTTCCATTTGGTTAACAATTTCTTGAATCACTTTCTCCTTGGTTCTGATTTTCTTTCTTGGAATTAAGCGGCCCAAATAATCCATATTCAACAATGGACAGATCTTTAACAATTGGCCGAGAAAAAAACTTGTAGCAGAGATTCTTCCCCCTCTTTTATAGCTCGTTAAATCAGTTGAGAAAAACCAGTGATGAACATTTAATTTGTGCTCTTCCACCCAATCTCTACATTCTTCAATATTCTTTCCACTTGCTTTTAGTTCTGCTGTCATTTCTACCAATAGACCATAACCACTAGAAGCACCAAGCGAATCCACCACATAGATTTTCGCATCAGGATATTTTTCCACCAAGTATCTTTGTGCCAAAACAGCTGAATTTAAGGTTCCAGAAATACCAGAAGATAATGTGATATGCAAAATATCTTGACCATTTTGCACAAATGGTTCCCAAAATTCAATATACTCTTCTGAGTTGACTTGAGAAGTGGTCGGTGTTGCTCCTTCTTTCATGCGCTGATAAAAACCATCTAGGGGCATCGTTTCACCAAAATCATCCCTATACTCCATACCATCCATTTGATAATGAAAAGGAATATAATGAATCTGTTTTTGCTCTAATTTTTCTTTTGTCAAATCGACAGTTGAACAACATGTAATTACAAAATCTTTCATACGTTCTCCTTTATACAAAATTGTACGCTACCATTATATACCTATTCTTTCCATTTTTCACGCTCTATTTCTTTTTTGAACTATCTTTTTATAAATAAAAAAAGAGAATTGAAAAATATCATTCTCCCTAGAAGAGAACGACTACATTTGACAAAATATTCATTTTATTCTCATCAAAAATTGAAGGCAACCCAAACAAAGTGAGTTGCCTTTTTCTTATATAACCACCATTTTATGATTTTACAAGTATTTTTTGATACTCCTCATCCAAATTTTCATTGTCCATCTTTGAGGCATCAATTTTACATTGACGTGTTGACATTTTACATATAATGAGCATACAGACATATCCTTTCCTTTATTGGCATCTTTAATGGCTTGTTCTGCTACCCTTTTGGGACTTACAATACCAGGAAATCTCACCTTTTTACCCTTGATTTCTTTTGTTAGTAAATCTGTATTGATCCAACTTGGACAAACCGCAGTTACAGATATCCCTAAAGGTTTTAATTCCATATGTAATGCTCTAGCATAACTACGTTCAAATGCCTTGGTTGAAGCATATAAATTGAGATAAGGAACAGGCTGAAAAGCTGCTGCGGAACATATATTTAAAATTTTGCTTCCTCTTGTCATATAAGGCAAGCAATAATTGATCAATATCACTGGTACCTTACAATTTAAATCAATCATGCTTTCTATTTCTGGAATCGTTAATGCTTTCGAAGCATTCATTTTGGCTATACCTGCATTATTGATTAAATATTGAATTTGTGGTTGTTGTTCTTCAAGCAACTTCTCAATAGATGCAAGATCATGCCGATTGGTGAAGTCTTTACAAATAGGTAAGATTTGATTGCCAAATTCATGAACCAATGCATCTAGTCGTTCTGTATTTCTTCCAAACGCCCAAATTTCATCTAAAGATTGTTGAATCAGTTCTTTGATAAAAGCGTGACCTAATCCACCGGTTGCTCCTGTTATAATGGCTATTTTTTTACAATTATCTTTATTTTTCATATCAAAAAGTATATCACAAAACGCCTTAAAAAGCAAATGAAGCACCTAAAGAAGCAGATAACATAATTGATTTCATATCAATCATTGCCACTTCTTCTATTCTCCTATCAATAAAGCACGAGGGGCTATTTTTTTAATTTTGAGTGACAATAGACATGTAATGCCAAAAGGGATGAGGATGAGGAAGATTCCTGCAATACTCACAAAAACAAACGGAATATGAAAGGTACACTTGACAATTCCCATTGTGCTTAAAAATAACGACATCAAGGGGTTGATAGCAAAACAACTTATAACTAATCCGACAATTGTAGAAAGGATAATCATCGGCATAAATGAAAGGGCGGTCTGTAAAATGAGTTGTCTTGTGGTAAATCCTAACGACTTCAATATGCCATAATCACGCTGTTTATTGGTTAACATGGTACGCACCAATAGATACAATACAAACGTAATGATAACAATTGAAAGTACCAATATGGCAACAACAATGATGGTCATTAGTGAAACATAAACGCTTCCTGCCCCTTCAATTGTCGCCAATACATTGATGACAGCATTTACGCTATCTTGAAAATGGTTTTTCATTTCTTCATTGAAATTGTCTATATTCGTGCCTTCTGCAAGATTGATATAGTAAGTAACATTGGTGAGTTCACCAAGCCGCTCATAGCCTTGTCTTGTTAAAAGACAATCTCGACCAAGATTATTGGTTATTTGCGTAAAGCCACTAATCAGATAGTTTTCGGTATGACCATTCGCTGTAATTTTGATTTCATCGCCAATGGCAAAACCTTTTTCTTTTGCATATTTTGCGGCAATCGCTATTTCATTATCGTACTTAGGAAATCTACCCTTGAATACTACATTTTGATTATTTACTTTTGAAAAGTCATCACAAAGTGTGACCATCAGTTCTGCCCCACCCACGTGGGATACGTTTAAAGAACTATAAAGATAGGCTTTTTCTGTGCGATTGTCTAGTTTCAAGACGGCAAGAAAATTCTCTTCAGCTTCTACTTGTACGTTAATTGCACTATCTGCTGTTTCGCCTACTATCAAATTTAAAAATGGCGTCATATCAGCAATCACATTTTCTGTCATCAATCCCGAAAATACAACTACGAGTGACAGAACGAGCATTGTAATACCTACTGTTATATTGTGTTTAACTCCTGATAGCGTAGTTTTGAGAGCTAGCGCAACATGGAGTGATGTCTTTGTCTGTTCAAGTAAAATATGATTACGCTTGAAATTATGCGTCTGAATACCTGAACGTAATGCTACAATCGGCTCAATTTTTTTGATTCTTCTAGCGGAAAGCCAAACAAAAAGGGCAACTGCTCCACCCAATATGAAAAGCGAAATGAACATAGGCAACGGCAAAAAGTGAATGGTATAAGGGATTCCTGTTTGTGCAATCATCATTGTATTGATTGCGGGAAAAAGTGCATAAGACACTCCTGCACCAACGAGAGCCATCATTAAAGTAAGCCCTAAAAACTGCAATAAGAGTGAACAAATCAGTTGCCTTGAAGTATAACCCACAGCTTTTAGTGCGCCTAGATTTTTCATATTGACTTGTATATAATTGATGATATTTGATACGATGACCACAAGTGCAATCAAAAGGACAAAAAGCGCCATCACACTCATAATTACCGAACAAATTCCTTGCGAAATATATCGTGATTGGGAAACGATATCATAACAATTACTTGCCATTCGCGTGTTGGGAAAATGTTCGGAAACAATTGTTTTTAACTTGGCTTCATAAGTTAGATTAACTGATTTATCCTTTAAACGAACAGAACAAAGCGTCGTTTGGGGCGCATAATGTAACCGCTCGAGCTCGGCGTATTTATCTGCCGTAAGAATAATTTCTGTTAACGCACAATTGTGTGACCCCATCATGACACTATTGAAAAATCCACATATTGTATATGTTACAGAATGGCTACCGATAGACATTTCTATTGTCTTTCCCACAGAAAAATCATCCGATTGATAAAGCATTGGCAAATATATTCCACTGGTTAAATTTCCATCCTCAACGATTTCTGATTTACCGATGGAGCGAGTGGTAGCTGTTTGTTTATCCATAAAAATAAATTCACCATTCATCATTCCACCATTATAAGGGAATGTACCCACCATATGCATACATTGATCTAAACGATATTCTTTTACTTCGGCATCACTAGCAAGCATTTCAGATAGAAACTCGAAACTAGACCCATCGCTATCGTCTACTGCGAGAGTAACGTGCTCAGCGTTGAGTTGATCATGATACCGATCAAAATTGGTTTTATAATCCATAGAAAGCATCAACCAAAGATTGAGAAGGATTGCTGCAACCAAAATCAGTACAACAATGGCCCCATTTTGTCCCTTGGCTTTTCGCATATTCGAACGGGCAATTATCAATACTTTTTTCATTTTACCACCCCATATTTTTTAAGAAGGCGGAAAGTTTTTCGTGTCTTTTTGTATCACCATGCGCATATTTGCCCAAATCACACTCACCTAAAATTGCACCATCTTTTAAGTACAAAATACGATTACCCCGACGAGCAGAACGCATATCATGTGTTACCATTACAACACTTTGTCCTTGTTCATTAAACTTTGTAAGTGTATCTAAAACGTCAATTCCCGTTTTGCTGTTGAGCGCACCCGTAGGTTCATCAGCAAACAATATTTCAGGACTATTTATAAGTGCACGAACAATTCCTACTCGCTGTGCCTCACCACCTGATATTTGTGTAGGAAATTTCTTCCACATATCTTCAGATATTCCTACTGCTTCAAACAATTGTTTTGCCTTGGATACAAGAGCTTTTTTGTCTTTGTGAATGAGCAATCCTGCACAAAGCACATTATCCATTACACTCATTCCATCAATGAGATAAATTTGTTGAAAAACAAAACCACAATGATTGCGTCTAAATACTGCTAGTTCATCTTGAGATAAATCAGATATCGTTTGATTGCCAAAAGTAATTGCTCCAAGTGTTGGGGTATCCATACCAGAAAGCGCATATAAGAGTGTCGATTTGCCTGCTCCACTTGCCCCCATAATAACCGTAAAGTCACCTGGATATAGTTCTAAATCAATATTTTTCAAAACGTGCTGCTGCGTTCCTCCATTAGAAAACGTTTTGCATAATTTTTGAGTTTGCAATAAAATTTGTTGTGGCATGTAAAATCCTCCTTTTTACACGTCTATTTTAACTTTTTCATTCTTAAATGTCTTTACAGAATCCTTAAATTTTTCTTAATTTTTTCCACTCAGTAAAATCAGCACAGTGACGATTAACCCTTGTGCTCCATTTTCAATGATGAGTTTACCTTGCATCGCTTTCATAAAGTAATCGGAAATATATAACCCTAACCCTGCTCCTTCAATATGTTTCGCATTATGACCACGTTTAAATTTTTCTTTTATTGTGCTTAATTCTTCTGGCAAAACACCTCCACCAAAATCCTCGATGGATATCCTCATATACTGTTCCTCTTTTTGAACTAAAACAGAAAGATTGGTTTTTGCATATTTATAAGCATTTGAAAAAATGTTATCTAATACTTGTTGTAGCCGCAAAACATCTGCATAGACCAAACACGCAGGAACCTCAGAAATCTGTGCTTGATGCAAATAATCGGCATTTTCTAACATTGTTTTTAACTGTGTACTTTCCATATGAATGGGTGATACCGTCAGTTGCTCTAATTCCTCAAGTGTTGCTGTAAAAAGATTGGTCACTAATGTGTTAATTTGATCGGCTTTACTGATAATCTGTTGATAATTGGTTTTGTCTTTATCATTCGCAGTAACCGCTAATCCAACTTCTGAAAGTGCCTTAATGCTTGCTACTGGTGTCTTAATATCATGAGAAAGCTTCGCTACTAGTTCTTTTTTGCTCTGTTTGGCCTGTGCTTCTGCTATCTTGGCTTTTTTTAATTCACTACGCATCATATCAAAACTTTCCGTAAATGCACCAAATAGGTTTTGTCTATCCATTTCTAAAGGAATATCCAAATTACCCGTTGCAATACGTTCTGCAAATCCTTTGAGTTTATAAAAAGGGCGAATAACTGTCAAATGCACATACACAGCATACCCCATACAAATGGCCCATAAAATCACTAGAGAAACCACTAAAATCAGCAAGATAGTTTGTTGTTGCTTTTGGAATGTTTGAGCACCATCATTATAAATAATGACTTTGCCAACCATCATGTGATCTACTACAATATCAAGAATGGTATCTCTATGAGCAATGGCTTGATGGATACTTTCAGAAAGTCCTGATTTGGTTTTATACAAGAGGTTTCCCTCGTTATCCAATACAACGTATTCTAACGTAGTACGATTTCTATGTTCTTCTATATGATTCATATCTTGTGTTACGGATTGTACAACCTCATTGACTGCGACACTATCTTGTGAAAAATTGGGTATTTGGGTAGCAAATACGATTAAGATGATGATTTCAACTAAACATACGCCGATGAAACTAATCCAAAAAAATTGTTTTTTCATCTGTTCTCTCCTATAAATTTATAGCCATCACCCCAGACTGTCAAAATATATTCAGGATGATTTGCATTTTTTTCAATAGCCTCGCGTAATCGCCGAATATGCACATTCAGTGTTCCATCACCTGTGAATTTATCTTCCCAAACTTTTTCAAACAATTCCTTTTTGGATAGCACTCTTCCCTTATTTTCTATCAAATAAGCTAATAATTTAAATTCAAGCATAGTTAATTTCACGATATGTCCCTGTACTTTTACTTGTTTGGCTTCAAAATCTACTGTTAAATAGTCATCCGTATAAACACTACTTCTCATATTTCCATATCGTTTTAAAACGACTTTGACCTTTGCAAGCAATACTCCCAATGAATAGGGTTTTTGAATATAGTCATCACCACCAATATGGAGTGCAATAATCTTATCATCATCACTTGTTCGAGCAGAAATAAACAGAATAGGTATATTGATAGATTCTCTTAATTTCTTGCATAAGTCAAAACCACTACCATCTTCTAAGTTGATATCTAGTAAAATGAGTTCTGCTGTATTCTCTTGAAAAAACTGATAACATTCCTCTACACTATATACAGCAGTGGCATCTACACCAAATAGATTAAAATATTCAGCTGTGCTATCAGCAAGCACTTTTTCATCATCAATAATCAGACAATTGTATTTCATACAACACCTCCGTATATATTATACCATTTTTAAAATAGAAAATCTTTAAGAATTTCTTAAATTTTACTTGGAGATAGAAAAAAGGCTCTTGAACAATATTCAAGAACTTTTGATTGATTTGGTGTAATCGTACAAACCCAAATGCGCCTAAGTGTACAAAATACATTGCAGTGACACAAATACACTTCCTACGCATTATTATATATTTATTATTTATATTTATAATATTTCATAAAATCATTAAAATTATATTCAACTTGATTTAAAATCATATTCACAAAACATTCTTTATCTTCAAAATCAATTGAATAAAAACAATCATAAACAAGACAGGTCATCATTCCAACTGACAATAAATCATGTAAAATCATTAAATATACACATGATTCAACATAAAATGTCTCACTACCATATAAAATCCCACCCTCAGTTTTAATAACA
>CATLBQ010000011.1 GCA_949879765.1 uncultured Bacilli bacterium | reverse complement strand
GAAAGAACCCAAAACATGTACAGTCTGTGGAACAACCGTAGGAGAACCAAAGAAAGGATGTAAGAAAGCCAGTGCCATGACACTGATAGCAAGTATCCTAGCACTTATAACAACCTTGATGATACTGAGAAAGAAAAGGTAATGATTTATGAAAAAAGTTCAAGATATGACTTTGAAAGAAAAAGTGGGTCAAATGATAGGACTTGCTTTTTCAGGAGATAGTTATAGTCCAGAGTTAAAAATGCAAGTTGAAGACATAGAGGCCGGCTTGATCATTTATTTTAAAGATAATTGTGTTACACCAAAGCAAATATTTGATTTGAATAAAACCATTAATCAACAAGCTAAAATTCCCCCATTTATTGCGATTGATCAAGAGGGTGGGATGGTAGCAAGAGTGACAGAGGGGATTGTTCAATCACCTGGAGCAATGGCGATAGGGGCAACAAAGAAAAAAGAAAATGCTTATCAACTCGCTAAGAATATGGGAATTGAATTGAGACACTTGGGATTTAATTTTAATTTTGCACCAGTAGGAGATGTCAATAACAATGCGAAGAATCCAGTAATCAATGTTCGCTCTTATTCCGAAGATCCTCATATGGTTGCAGATTATATGGTAGAAGCAATCAAAGGATATCATGAGGCGGGATTAATGACATCAGTCAAACATTTTCCAGGCCATGGAGACACGGCAGTAGATTCACATGTGGGATTACCAGTTGTTGATTTTGATAAAAGTCGTTTGGATCAAATGGAACTTGTTCCATTTCAAAGAGTAATTGATTTAGATTTGCCAGGAATAATGGCAAGTCATGTATTGTATACAAAATATGATGATACATATCCAACAACATTATCTAAAAAAATTATTACGGGACTTTTGCGAGAAGAAATGGGATTTAAAGGATTAGTAGTAACAGATTCTTTGACGATGTCCGCTGTATTTGATAATTTCAGTTTAGAAGAAATTGTTTATAATGGATTTAATTCAGGATGTGATATCCTCTTATTGTGTGGGGCTAGAAATATTGAAATGCAAAAGGAATTTGCCAACACTGCTTTACGTCTTGCAGAAGAAGGTAAAATACCAATGGAGATGATTGATGCTTCAGTTGAAAGAATCATGAAATATAAAGAAATGTATAATGTAGGTGAAATGGCTAATACATTTGAAGATATTCAAGGTGATTTAGAAGAACCACAAAGAATGGAATTTGCTGAACAAGTTGCTGAAGATGCGCTAACGCTTGTTAGAAATGACAAAAATTTATTGCCACTTTGTAAAAATGAAAAAATATTGGTTGTTTTTCCAAAAATTAAAGTAGTTACTTTAGTAGAAAATGACGATAATACACTAAGCTGTTTAGCAGACTATATGCCATTTTCTGTAGATAAGCATTATATTTCAATTCAACCAACAGAAGATGAACAAATAGAATTACTTGAAAAAGTAAATAAATATGATAAAGTTGTATATTGTAGTTATAATGCCAACTTTAATCCCTCACAGGCAGATTTAATTAATCAAATTGATAAACAAAAAATAGTTGTCGTTGCAGTTAGAACTCCTTATGATATTAATGTTCTAAATGTTCCAACATATGTATGTAGTTATGAGGCAAGCGTACTTAGTTTTAAAGCACTTGCCAAATATCTAACTGGTGAAATTGAGGCTAAAGGTGTTTTACCAGTTAGCATTCAATAGAAAAGAGGTATTTAAAATGAAAGTTATTGTAGTAAAAGATTATCAAGCAATGAGTGATTTAGGTGCGGAAATAATTGCTAATACAATTAAAGCCAATCCATCTTGTACACTAGGGTTAGCTACCGGAAGTAGCCCAATAGGGACTTATCAAAACTTGGTAAAAGCATATGAAAATAAAGAGATTTCATTCAAAGATGTAAAAACCTATAATTTGGATGAATATTGTGGAATTAGTAGAAGTCATCCTCAAAGTTACTACTACTTTATGCATGATAATCTATTCAATCATGTAGATGTCCGTGAAGAAAATGTGCATATTCCAGCAGTATCGAATGATAGCCTTGATGAGGATTGTAAGAAATACAATGATATGTTACATGAGGCAAGTATTGATTTACAGTTGTTAGGAATTGGTGGAAATGGGCATATTGGATTTAATGAGCCAGGAACTCCATTTACTCAAGAAACATTTATTGTAGAATTGACTGAAAAAACTAGACAGGATAATAAACGATTTTTTCAATCTATTGATGAAGTGCCTACCCATGCAATTACAATGGGAATTCAAAATATTATGCAAGCTAAAAAGATTTTGATGCTCATTAGTGGTACAAGTAAAGCAGATGCTGTTGTAAAATTATTGAGTGGAGAAATAACACCAGATTTTCCGGCTTCTATTTTGAACAATCATCCTGATGTAACTGTAATTATTGATCAAGATGCTTATTCAAAAATGTAATTAGGAATGGTCAAAAAGTTGCCGTGCATTCGGCAACTTTTTCCATTTTTTATAAAATTTTGCAAAAAGGTAAAAAATGATGTAAACGTTTTTAAAAAATTATACTAATTTCCTTGCAAAGGATTCCTTGTTATGTTATAATATAATCGCAAACGCTTTCAAATATATAAATAGGAGGAAAATTATTTTATGAAAAAAGTTTTTGCTTTTTTGAGTACAATGTTACTCACAATTGCATTCGTTGGCGTTTTTGCTGTAAACACTCCTGCTCATGCTGCAGGTAAAATTACAAAAGACCCAACATTAGCAGCGGATGAAATCCCTGTTTATATCATGGATAGTATTTATACTACTTTCCCAAATTATTATGATAATGAAGCTGAGCCTGATAATAATTGGTCTGGTCCTTCAAGAATGTATCCTTGGAATGAAACTAGACTAAGAGTTGCGCAATTTGATGAAAACGGAAATCCAACTGGTAAATATTACGCAGTTTATTTCTCAGGACACACTGTAGCTGTTGAAAGTAATGGTGATTTTGTTATCGGTGCTGGTAAAAATATCTTATTCTATGATTATGAATATCAAAGAAATGAAGCAGGAACAAAATACCTTTTAGATGAAAATGGTGAAAGAATCCCTGTTTTAGATGAAAATGGTAACAAAAAAATTGTTGCTGTAAAGATGTCTGATGGTATTTTAGCCGCTAAAGGAGGTCAAGCATCTGACCCATCACTATCACATATGAGAACAAATATTTCTGGTGTAGATATTGAATTTAATCCAACTCAAATGGGATTAGGTGATGAAGGTACAAACTATTACAATCGTTCAATGATTTTCAATGCTAATGGTCAATTGATTCGTGGTATTGCATTAGATGATGTTTATACAGCTGCAGAAGGTACATTTAAATTTGCTCCTGAATATTGTTATTCTAATGGTGTTGTAACTAAGATTGCAGAAGGTGTTACTTGCGATAAAGAAATGCAACAACAACTTGATGAAGAAGGAAATGCTGTATTAGATGAAGATGGCAATCCTATTATGGTTGAAACTGACAAGGATAGACTTGTTTATTCAAGATTTGTTTGGGAATATTTCACAACTAAACCTGAAAATGTAAATACAGTTCCTTATCTTTCTGCTGGTTGGGATCCAAATCTTTGGGATTACTGCTACGAACAAGATGGTGGATATATGTGTATTGCATTTGTTGGTTCTGCTGATAACACTTGTAATGTAAAAGGTGATCAAGTTAATGCGTATAAACAAACATTGATTGGTCAAGGTAAGACAGAAGAAGAAGCAACACAAATTGCAAATTCATCTGTACGTACTTGTGTTGCTACAGTTAGAATTCCTGCTGGTGGATATGTATTTGACTATGGTTTCTTAGATAAAGGAAAAGTTACAAACGATAAATTCTTTAATGAAACTGTTATTTATGGTTACTTATATGGACGTAAAGAATTCAATAAAGTTGATAGAGAAGGTAATCAAACTGAAACATTAATTGGTATGGGTGAACAAAGAACTTATAGTTTCTCTGTTACAGACATTTCTTTTGATGAAAAAGTAATTAACGATACAACATATAAACTATTAGAGGGTCAAAATGTTGTTGAGATTATGGCTGGTGATGTATATAAGCCTACTCAAAATATCAACTATAATGGTGTTAAGAGATATTGGAGTGTAGAAGACGATCTTACATCTTATACATCTTCTGATGATAGTTTAGAGTTCTATATCACATCATCTAAAAATGGTGGTGCTGCCTTAACTCTTGTTGAAAAAACAAATGATTATACTTCAATGGAGGATATTAAAACAGATTTCTTAGCTGATATTGCTGCTTGGAAAGGCGTAGATGTATCTGAAATTAAGTTTGATACAGCAGCTAATTTCCAATCTAATTTCTCTTGGGGACAATTCTTTGCTACTAATGCAGATAATGCTGCAAAACCTGATTATCCATCTGAAGAAATGCCTTCATTCTGGAACATTCCTGCAAATAAAGAAAAATGGGGTTGGTTAATCGAAAAAATTTATCAAACAATGTTAGCATACCCTGGTGGTGATACTTATACTGCAAGTTTAGACAAGGTTAAAACTGCGGCTACAAATTATTATTGTGATTCACCACAAACAATTGCATATGCATTCTGGTATTTCTTAAATGGTCAACAACATGGATATTTTGGTATGAATTTCCAAGATGATCACAATATTGAATGGATGGACACTAGATCTAATCTTGACAAATGGAATGATGTTATTATTGATGCATCTAAATCATATCCTGGCGAAAATTGGGTAATGAATTATAGAGTTTATAATTCTAGTACAAATATTTCAAGTTCATTAACTATTAAATATGTTGTTGTTGATTCTTATACACCTGTAATTAAAGTGGACAAAAATAAATTGTTATATTTCCCTACAAAAGTAGGTGATGCATTATCTATTGCACCAATTGATATATATTCAATTGTTAAAGCATATGATGCACAATACAATGGTGTTGAATTATTAGGTAATGATATTTCTCAAAATATTGAATTTGATACAACTTTAGATTGGAATAATCCTAAAGAAGGTGTTCATACTGTTGTTGCTACAATTTGGAATAATGCACATACTAAGAAAGCAACTACAACTTTCCAAATTGAAGTTCGTGATATGACTGCTCCTTTATTAAAACTTCGTAATATGACAGTTCTTCAAGGTGATGACTTTAATGCTTTAGACGCAGTTGTTTATGCATATGATGCAGTAGATGGTAATTTATTAGAAATCTCTGATCTTCAAGCTGTATATCAATCAAGTAAAACTATTGATACAGATAATATTAGTACTCCAGGTCAAAACTATAAGCATATGATAACAGTTACTGCGAGAGATAGAGCAGGTAATACAACTTCTGGTACATTTCAATTAACTATTATTGCTAATAAATATGTACCAAGTGATCTGGATGACAGCTTTGGAAGTTTACAAGAATCTATTGGTAATTTAAATAGTCAAATTGGAGATTTATTTGATGAAGTAGCAAAAGTTAACCAATCAGTTAGTGATATCAAAGAAGAATTAGAAAAATTAGCTAATTTGATGAACAATGCTGCAACTAAAGATGAAGTTCAATCAGTTAAGAAAGTAGCTGATGAACTTAAAGCTGAAGTTGGTACTATTGGTGGCAATGTTGATACAATTTTATCTAGAACTAAAAAAGGCTGTGGAAGTGGTGCATTATTAGTTCTTGAAATCGCTGGTGCCGCTGCATTATTAGCAGTAGTATTAAGAAAAAGACACTAGTTCTTAAACAAAAAGGAGGTGGAGGAGGTAGACTTCACCTCTTTATAAAAAATGAAATATATTCAAATTCAAAATTATCAAAAAATAAATGAAATATACACATTATGGAATAAAACATATGGTTGTATATTTCCGATTTCAGAAGAATTATTTCAGAGAAATATTTCAAATATTTATCAAAAGGGATCTTACATCGTACTAAATGATGAAGATAAAATAATAGGTTTCATCTTGGCTAAAATTTGGGACGAAGAATTTAAAATCCAATCGTATGAGGATAGTGGCTGGATTAATCTATTATATGTTGATTCTAAGTATCAGAATCAAGGTGTAGGTTCAAGATTACTTGAACTAGTAGAAAAAGAAATGAGAGTATTAGGAAAAAAACGTATCTATTTGGGCAGGGACTATTTAAATTATTTTCCTGGTCTTCCAGTAGATTTAAAAAATAGCGCTAGCTTTTTTGAAAAAAGAGGATTCGTTAGACCATACGATACGTATGATTTAATCAAAAGCATAAAAGGCATTTATAAACAAAAATTGTTATTAAAAAATGATACAATTCAATACAGAATTGCAAACAAAATGGATAAAGAACAAATTATTGGTTTTATTTGCAAAAATTGGCCTGGACGTTGGACCAAAGAAGCGATTGATTATTTCAATAATGGAGGAACAGGTAGGGAATATGTTTTGGCATTGGATAAAGATCAAATTTGTGCATTTGCAAAAGTAGGATATCCAAGTACCAATACAAATTTAATTAGTTACAGCCAAACATGGCGTAATCGTTTTGATACTCTAGGTGGAATTGGTCCACTGGGAGTAGATATCGCATATAGAAAAAGAAATATAGGTTATGATATTGTTGCTTTTGCGAATAATATTTTAATTGATGAGGGTGCTAGCGAAATCATTATTGATTGGACTGGTCTTCTAGATTTCTATAGACATATGGGATTCGAAGTTTTTAAGTCATATTTCTATATGACGAAAGAATTAAAAAATGAAAGAAAGGATTAAATATGAAGAGAAGATTTTTTATTCTAGTAATTGCTTTATTTACTCTTTTTACTCTAACAAGTTGCTCAAAAAAGTTTAAAGTTACTTTTGATAGCAATGGTGGATCTAGCGTAGAAACGCAAGAAGTGAAAAAAGGTGAATATGCTAAAAAACCAGCTAATCCAACAAAAGACGGATATACTTTCGTTTGTTGGGAAAAAGATGGTACACAATTTAATTTTGGTACTGCCATTTCAGAGAATATCACTCTAAAAGCAAAATGGGAAGCAAATGCACCAACTAGTTATACTGTAACATTTAATACTGCCGGTGGTAGTACAATTAATCCAGTAAAAGTAAATGCAAATGAAAAGGTGCAAAAACCAGCTGACCCTACAAAAAGTGGATATGATTTTGTTGGTTGGAAATTAAATGGCGCAGACTATGATTTTAATGCTGCAGTAACTGCGAATATTACACTTACTGCTGAATGGAAAGCACAATCAGGTGTAGAAACAGTAACTGTAACATTTAATACAGATGGTGGTAATAACATTACTCCAGTTACTCTTAAAAAAGGCGATAAATTAACATTGCCAGCAACGCCTACTAAGACAGGATATACTTTCGAAGGATGGACATTAAATGGAGAACCATTTAATCAAAATCAAGCAATTAATGAAAATATTACATTAGTTGCAACATGGAAACAAAGTTCCTCAAAAGAATATAAACCATTATGGACGCCTGCTCAACAAGTTGGTGGATGGCAAGGAAGAAATATGAAAGTGGTTATTCTTGTACTTCCAAAATCTTCTTATGATCCATTTGATGATGGATATACTGCTAGTGATCAAAGAATTAGACAACAACAAGAAAGAGAAGTAGAGAAAAATTATCAAATTCAAATTGAATATCAAGATTGGGATAACTCAGCACCTTGGGGACCTGACCGTGTAAAATATATTAAAGATAAAGGTCCTAATGGAGAATTACAAAGTAAAGACCAATATATTATCAATATTGCATCTTCATGGATTCCAACTTTAGTTGGTGCAAATTGTTTAGCTGAATTATATGATATGGCGTCTCAAACAGGTATTTTTGCTGAAATCGGTTATGAAGAAGTTAAACCTGGTGAATGGGATGGTACAAATCATACATATCATCAAGATATGACAAATAATCAAGTTACTTCATCTGGAAATAAAGTATACGGATATATTCAAGGAAGTGTACATCCAGACTACTTTATGTATTTCAATGCTAACTTAATCGAAGAAATGGGTATGGAAAATCCTGCTGAACTATGGTTCAAAGGACAATGGACTTGGTCTACATTTGAAAGTTATGCAAATGAACTTCAAACTAAATTGGCTGCAAAAGGTAATGAGTACAAAGCATTGGCTATGGGATATCCTGAATTCTTAATTGGTTCAGTGGCATCAACAGGTGGTTCAATTGCTACTCCTGGTGATGGTATGATTCCACCAATGTTGAATTTGACTTCAACAAGTACATTGAACAGATTCAGTGCTATTCAAAGATTAACAACTAGTAATTTATATGATGGTACTCGTGGTGTTTCTGATGTTGCTACTTCATTTGCAGCAGGTCAATCTGTATTCCATCATGGTGATCTTTGGTTCTTAGGGGATACTACACGTTTTGGTGTTTGTGATTTTGAAATTGGTTGTGTACCTTATCCAACTGCTGATGGTCAAGGTGGTACAACAATCACTACAAGTAAACGTGAAAATGCAATTCTTTCTAATGAACAACCATTAGTAGATTCTGAAACAGGTGATTATATCAGTGGTTTAGATTTAAACAATTCAACTTTCCAAGTACCTTATGGAAGTACTTCATGTTATTCTATTATTGATACTCAAAATGGTAAAAATGGTATCACAAATAAAATTTTATTTGCGATTATGTATGATTTATATAGTGGCCTTGGAAACGATCCAGATAAAGTAGTTTTATCTGCTGAAGAATCATATAGAAACTGGTTAATTACTAAATTTGATAACACACTATATGCAGATGTTATTATGTCAACTGAAGGTAGAACTTACTTCGAATTAGCTGAATTATTAAGTATGAGCGTTGGTGGTGGTTCTCACTTTGGGCCTGATGCTTTATGGATTGTCATTCCTAATATTTGCAGAAAATCAGATGTTTCTCCTGCTACTGAATTAAATTCAATTTTAGGAAAATATCGTGAGGCAATGAGAAATATGGGTTACTTAGTATAAGGCCTATTTAAATTAAAAAAAGGTGATTCACTATAATAGTGAATCACTTTTTCTTTTCTTTATGCAACACGAAAAAAGGATTTTATGTTATAATATATATATAATAAAATGTGAGCGCTTACGAAAAAGGAGGATGAACATGAGAATAGAAGACAGCGATAAGAAATATTCATCAAAAACGACTGGCTTTTTTGATTTGTTATATAAATTATTAGTCATCAACTTTTCAACTATTATTTTATCTATACCGATTATTACAATATTTCCTATGCTTGTTGCATGTATTGCAACCATTCGTAATGATTTAAATAAAGGGAATATTATTGGGGCATATTTTAGAAATGTAAAACAATATTTTGTAAAATCATTTTTGCTAGGAATAGGTTTATTACTCATTTTTACAATCATCATTTATGCTTTCTTTTTTTGGATTTTTCAAGAATTTTATCAAAGTTCGATGGAATGGATTGCACAAGCGGGATTTGTGGCAATGGTTGTATGCTTGATTATCTTTTTATTTTCAGTTGTACATATTCCATATTTGATAATCATATTACCCAAACTACGGATAATTGACATTGTAAAGACATCCTTTTATATGGCATTTCGCTATATACTTACAACCATAGCAATGATGATTACTTTTGGCGTTATTGTAGGTTCATTAATGATGTGTATTGCTATACCAGGATTACTTGCTGTATGGATGATTATTGGCATTTCACTACCGATATTTTTAATCACTAAAGCAACAAGACCAATATATTATCAATTTGAAACAGTTGATTTCGATAAAATATCAAAAAAAATCGAGGAGGAGTTAGAAGATGAATAGTCAAAAGAAAAGAACCATTTTAGGAATTGAAAGAATTGATGAATTTAAAGATATATTTGTTGGAAAACGAGTTGGATTGATTACCAATCCAACTGGCATTGATGGAAATTTTACATCTTCAATCGATATTTTGCAAGAAAAGACCAATTTAGTAGGCTTATTTTCACCAGAACATGGAGTTCGAGCAAGCATTCAAGCTGGACAACATTTAGAAACTTATGTGGATGAAGAAACAGGCATTACTGTATATAGTCTCTATGGTGCATCGAAAAAACCATCTAAAGAAGTAATGGATAAAGTAGACATTATGTCTATTGACATTCAAGATTGTGGATCAAGATATTATACTTTCATTTATACAATGGCGTATTGTATGCAAGCATGTGCAGAATATGATAAAGAATTTGTTGTCTTTGACAGACCAAATCCAATCAATTGCGCAAAGGTGGAAGGCAATACCATTAATATTGAGAAATACCGCTCATTTGTTGGATATTATCCAATTGCACAACGCCATGGCATGACAATGGGAGAACTGGCTCAATTGTTCAATGAAGAATATGGGATACATTGTAGATTAACCGTTATTCCTATGAAGAATTATACAAGAAATATGGATTTTGAGGATACAGGTTTACCATGGGTTATTCCTACCCCTAATCTTCCAACCGTTCAAACCGCATATGTGTATAATGCAACATGTATTTTCGAAGGAACAAATGTAGCAGAAGGAAGAGGAACAACAACCCCATTTGAACTCATTGGTGCACCATGGTTGAAATCCGAGAAATTGGCAAAAGAATTGAATAGTTATCAATTACCTGGAGTGTATTTTAGACCACAATATTTTACGCCTACTTTTTCAAAATATGTAGGGGAATTGTGTGGTGGAGTTTATGTACATATTACAGATCGCAATACATTTGAAGCAGTGAAAACAAGTTGGACTATGTTATATCACATTCGTACTACTTATCCACAATATTTTCAAATTAATAAACCATATGTGGAAGGACGACCTGGATTATTTCAGTTTGAAGCAGGTACGGATGATATTATTGAAAATAGCGTACCACTAGATGAACAAATTCGTCGTCTTGAAAACGATTCGAAAGCTTTTAAAGCTTTGGGCCAAAAATATTATATTTATTCATTTTAAGCAGGGATTTTATGTACAAGGCGGGCATCTCCATTTTTAATGGATTGAAAGATTATAATTTAGAAGATAATTTGGCTTATATAGAAAGAGCTAAAGAGAATGGAATAGAAATGCTTTTTTCTTCAGCACATATCCAAGAAGCCAATAGAAGCTATCAGGACTTACAAGTGTGCTTGGAAAAAGCGAATCAATTGGGAATGAAATTATCTTTAGATATTTCAAAACCTGCATATGACAAAATGGACCATTTAGAAAATTTATATGCCTTACGATTGGATTATGGATTTACGGATGATGACATTGTTCAATTATCGCAAAATGCTCCTTTTTTCATTGAACTCAATGCATCAACGCTTTCTAATCGTAGGTTTGAAGACCTTATGGAAAAAGGATTAAATCCCAAAAGAGTTCGAGTGAGTTTCAATTATTATCCTAAACCTTATACAGGACATAGCTTACCATTTTGTAAAGAACGAACTGCATATTATCATCAATATGGAATATCAGTTGGAGCGTTTCTTCCCTCAAAAGTAGGGCACAGACCTCCATTATATCAAGGATTACCAAGTATAGAAGATCATCGTTTTTGTTCTTTAGATAGTGCCATTGAAGAATTGAAAGCCATTGGAATAGATGAAATTTATTTTGGAGATGCTTATGCAAGCGATAAAGAATTAAAGCAACTAATTCTGCACCAAATTGAAACGATTTTACTTCCCATTCAGTTGAATACAGAATTACCTGTGCTTTATCGAGATTATTTAAAAGGGGTATACCGGATTCGTCCTGATTTTAATGATAGACTACTGCGTATTTCTGCTCACGGGAATTGTATGTCATTCCCTCCTTTCCAAACGATAGATAGAAAGAGGGGAGATATTACCATTGATAACCAAGATTTTCTTCGTTATCGAGGGGAAATCAATCTAGTTCTTCAACCTTTGCCAAAAGATGAACGAGTTAACGTAGTGGGGCATATAGAGATGAGTCCCATCATTTTAGATGAAATTCAAAAACAGAAGCCATTTGCATTTATCATAAGTGATAGGTAAGATATGAAAGTATGTATATGTGTAGATGCGGGTGGCAGCACAACCAAAGTTGCCATTTTTGATCAAAAAGGGAGACTACTTACAAAAGGAGTTGGTCAATCTGGTTCTCCTGCTGTAGATGTACACCAATGGTATAAGCATATTGATGATACCATTGAATTGACATTGTCTAAATTATCTACAGAACAAATAGAGATTGAGTATATCGAAATGGGGGTTTCTGGTATTAGTGCACTATCATCTCATAGAGAAATTGATGATTTTTTTGCAACAAAGTATCAGACACAATGTGAAATTACGAGTGATACTGTAACAGCATTATATTCAGTTATAGAAGAAGAGGATGCAAGTGGAATAGTAGTCATATCAGGAACTGGTGTTGCTATATATGGTGAACACAATGGAAAAAGCCATTTGATTGGTGGTTGGGGACATTTGATTAGGGAATCTGGAAGTGCATATGCTATTGTTCATGACTTAGCAATTGAGATGATTGATAAATATGAATCTAGAAAGGAATTAGATTCATTAGAAAAAGGTTTTTTAGAAACACTAGGTTTTAGAGAAATCAGAGATTTGAATCATTTGTTCTATCAACATACAAAAGATGACATTGCCAAATGGAGTGTATATATCAAATCTTGTGCACAAAAAGGTGATTTGCATGCGAAGACATTACTATATATGCAAGGAATATCATTAGGAAAGCAAATTGAACATTTAATGCAATGGCTATCTATGCCACCCAAAACCAAAATTGGATTGCGTGGTGGATTTTTAGAACATGAAGGCGAATATATTATAAAAGGAATTCATGACTATGTTAAACAAAAAAAGATTGAACTAACATTTGAGGAGAACACAAGCGACCAAATGATTGGCGTTTATAAAAGAGCGTGTCGTCATATGAAACAGAATAGGATGGGATAAAAATGAAATCAATTGGAATAATGAGTGGAACATCATTGGATGGTATAGATATTTGTTTAGTCGATATAGTTGAACAAGGTGAAATGTTTGACTATACAATTCTTGCTTTTCATACATACCCATATACCCAAAAATTGGTTCACAACATTCAAGAGGTTAGCAACTTATCAACCTCTAATGTACAAAAAATTTGTAGTTTAAATGTAGAAATCAGTGAGGCTTATGCGGAGGCTCTTTCAGACTTTGCTCAAGAATATCATTTGAATATGGAAGACGTCTCTTATATTTCAATGCATGGTCAGACCATTTGGCATAATCCTAATCATATGGATGGGTATGCTTCATCTACGCTACAAATTGGTGATCCAAGCATTTTGGCTTATCGTTTTAATAAAATGGTAATTAGTAATTTTAGAACAATGGATATGGCAGCAGGAGGAAGTGGAGCACCACTGATTCCATTTGTCAATTATCTACTTTATCAAAGTAAAACAAAACATATTGCTCTACAAAATATTGGTGGAATTGGCAATGTATGTTACTTGAAACGAAATGGAACGCTAGAGGATGTGATTGCTTTTGATACAGGTCCTGGAAATATGCTGATTGATGCGGCAATGCAAAAACTATATCAACTTCCTTTTGATTGTGGAGGTAAAATTGCCAAAAGTGGAATGATTCATCAAGGCATATTGCAAGAATTGTTGAATGATGCCTATTTTCAAGAATGCTACCCTAAAAGCACAGGAAGAGAAAAATACAATGATGCCTATCTCAATGAGGTTATAGAAAAAATGAGAAAATTAGATCAGAGGAATCAAGACATCATTGCAACGCTTACAGCCTTTACCGCATATTCCATCATAGATCAATATCAGCGTTTTTTAGGACCCATTGATGAATTAATTGTTTCAGGGGGTGGGGCACATAATGAATTTATTCTAAATTTATTAAAACAAAAATTAGGTATACCTGTCATCGTGGAAGATAGGACAGATGCATATGAAGCATTTGGATTTGCTATTCTTGGTCATATGACGGTATTACAGAAACCTTCAAATGTGAAAAGTGTGACTGGTGCAAAGCAGTCTGTTGTCTTAGGAAATATTACTTATCCACCTTGTAAGGAGAAGATATGCAAGTAAATTTAAAACAAATCACAACCGAAACAAGAAATCCAAATACAATGGATATCGATCAAGTTTCAACAAAAGAAATACTAAAGAAAATCAACAATGAAGACAAAACAATTCCTTTTGTCATAGAACAAGCCATTCCGCAGATTGCCAATTTAGTTGATGCACTAGTGCCCACTTTCCAGTGTGGCGGAAGATTGATTTATATGGGGGCAGGGACGTCTGGTAGATTAGGTGTTTTAGATGCATCAGAATGTCCTCCTACATATGGTGTAGATGAGAATATGGTGATAGGATTGATTGCGGGCGGAAAAGAGGCTTTAATTCATGCTGTAGAAGGGGCAGAAGATTCTGAAGAACTATCTAAATTAGATTTAGATAGTATACGAATTACGCCAAATGATTTTGTTGTGGGTATTGCAGCAAGTGGAAGAACGCCATATGTCATATCAGGTGTGCGTTATGCCAAACAAATAGGTTGTAAAACAGGTTGTATCACGACCGCTTCAAAAAGCAAGTTAGCAAATATTGTGGATTATCCCATTGAGGCAATTACGGGACCAGAACCCATAACAGGTTCTACAAGAATGAAGTCAGGAACAGCTCAAAAATTAATTTGTAATATGATTACAACCAGTTCAATGATTCGGTTAGGCAAAGTATATGAAAACTTGATGGTGGATTTACAGCCTACCAATCAAAAATTAGTTGCAAGACTGTTATCTATGATAAAGGAAGTAACAGGATATGATGAATCAAAAGCAAAAGAGGCTTTGAATCGCTATCAAAGTGTTAAAGGTGTGATTCTATCTTATCTGACAAATATTGAAAATGAAGAGGAAATACGACAGTTATTATTTGAAAATAACGGAAATATTCGAAGGGCAATTTCTTCTGTAGAACAAAGAGGACATCAAAAATGATAATTGAACAAAAAGCATTAAAAGTCAACGGATACACTCTAAGAGGTTTGTTTTCGAAACCAGATGATGGGTACAAAACAATCGTTGTCATGTTTCATGGTTTTACTGGACATAAAAATGAGCATGGCTATTTATTTAAGCAATTGACGAAAACATTAGTAGAGCAGCATATGGCTACTTTGCGTTATGATTTTATGGGGAATGGAGAAAGCGATGGTGATTTTGCGGACTATACGTTATTCACTGAAATAGATGATGGACTAGCCATCATCGAAGAGGCCTACCAATTGAATCAATGCAAACCAATTATTTTGCTTGGCTTTTCAATGGGTGGAGCTATTGCTAGTAGAGTTTCTTTGCTTGTCCAAAAGCGGATAGAAAAAATGATATTACTTTCTCCAGCTGGAAATATTCCAGAAATTATTCAAAAGCGTTTTGCACAAAACCAAATGAATTTAGATGGCAATATTGATATGGGAGGATATTATATGAATATTGCTATTCAAAAATCGTTTGAAGGATATGATATGTATAAAGATATTGAAACGTTTACTAAACCAGTACTGATTATGCAAGGTGCTTGTGACCAAGCAGTACCTCCGATGTATAGTAAACGATATGACGATTTATATCCAAATAGCGAATATATTTTAGTTGATGGTTCTGAACATGGTTATGCGAAAATAGCCTATCGACAGATTGTCCATCAAAAGGTAACAGAATTTTTAAAATAAGGAAGGGAAAAATATGAATATTGTTGTATGTATCAAACAAGTTCCAGCTTCATCAGATGTTAAAATTGATCCAGTTACAGGTGTTTTAATTCGAGATGGAAACAATACAAAAATGAATCCATATGATTTATATGGAATTGAAACGGCTTTACGCATTAAAGAACAAAATGGTGCAACTATCAAAACGATTACAATGGGACCGCCTCCTGCAAAAGCAGTATTACAAGAATCGCTTTGGATGGGATGTGATGAGGCGATGTTGATTAGTGATCGTAAATTTGGTGGTGCCGATGTTGTTGCTACAGCATATACGATTAGCCAAGGCATTCGTAAATTAGGTGATTTTGATTTGATTGTTTGTGGAAAACAAACAACAGATGGAGATACAGCTCAAGTAGGTGCAGAGATGGCAGAATATTTAGGTATTCCACATATTGCATATGTAGAAAAAGTTTTAGAAGTAAAAGAAAAATCGATTGTCGTTCGGGCTTCTATGGATAAAACAATTGAGACATTTGAAGTTATGTTTCCGTGTTTGATTACGATAGATAAAGGACATGTTACACCACGTTTGCCTTCATACAAAAGAGGAAAAACAATGGAGAATACCAATATACCTATGATTACATTCCAAGATGTAATCGATCAAGATGAAACTCACTATGGACTGAAAGGTTCTCCTACTCAAGTAGAAAGAATGTTCCCACCAGAAAGAAATACAGATAAAATTGTACTTGAAGGAACTGTGCCTGAACAAGTTGACCGATTGACAGAAATTTTAAAAGATAAGAAATATATATAGGTGATTGATATGGCAAAAAAATTAACAATTCATCAAGAAAAAGTAAACCAAGAGACTGCTGAGGCAGTAATCAAAGTATGCCCTTTTGGGGGATTAGAATATACCAATCAACAATTGAACTTTACTGCAGGATGTAAAAACTGTGGATTGTGTGCCAAAAAAGGACCAAGTGGTGTGGTAACAGAAGAAATCGTTCAAGATAGTACACCACGAATTGACAAGAGCAAATGGGTTGGTGTGAGTGTATTTGTTGAAGTAGACGTAGATGGTATCCATCCAGTATCTTTCGAACTTATTGGGAAAGCCAAAGAGTTGGCTGCAGTATGCCAACATCCAGTATATGCGATTCTAATTGGTTCAAAAGAAAAGAATGATGCTTATGCGGAGGAAATACTCGCATATGGTGTAGATAAAGTTTATATCTATGAAGATGATGCATATAGTACATTCAATATGGAACGGTATGCAAGATGTGTGGAAGACTTTGTTTCAAAGGTTCAACCTTCTGTGCTTTTGTATGGAGGAACATCACTTGGTAGAAGTTTTGCACCAAGGGTTGCAGCACATTTTAGAACAGGACTGACTGCCGATTGTACTATTTTAGGAATGAAAGAAAACTCTGATTTAATTCAAGTACGACCTGCTTTTGGTGGTAATGTTATGGCGCAAATTGTTTGTCCAAATCACCGTCCACAAATGTCCACCGTGCGTTATAAAATTTTTAAAATGCCTGAAAAGGTGACACCATTTGGTGAAAAGGTATATATGGATACATCTTCACTCGATAAATCAAGTGCTATAGAAACACTTGAAATCAAGGAAAAAGAAAAAGTCACGGATATTTCAGAAGCAGATGTGATTGTTGCTTGTGGAAGAGCATTTAAGTCAAAAGAAGATTTAGCAATGGCCGAAGAATTAGCCAATTTACTTGGTGGTGTCGTTGCGGTAACAAGACCATTGATTGAAGCAGGATTTAAAGATGCCAAATTTCAAGTAGGTTTAAGTGGAAGAACAGTAGCCCCTAAATTAATTATTAATTTGGGTATTAGTGGTGCTGTCCAATATACAGCAGGTATGACGGGGAGCCAACTGATTGTTTCAGTGAATCAAGATCCATCAGCATCAATTTTTGATGTATCACATTATGGTATTGTAGGAGATGTTTATCAAGTTGTACCTCAATTGATTGAAAATATCAAGAAAACAAAAGGGATATTGTAGGAGGAAAAAATGGCATATAATAAAATAACAAATCAAGATATAGCCTATTTAAAAACAATTGTGGATCAACAAGATTTTTTAGAAGGCGATGCAATTTCAGAAGATTTTGGTAAAGATGAATTAGGGACAGTAAGCGGTAAACCTGATGTCATGATGTATGTCAAAAGTGCTGAAGAAGTCTCTAAAATTATGAAATATGCGAATGAACATTTGATTCCTGTTGTCGTTCGAGGTAGTGGAACAGGGCTTGTTGGAGCATGCGTTCCACTATTCGGAGGTATTATCATCAATACATCTAAAATGAATCATATTTTGGAATTAGATGAATCCAATTTAACATTAACTGTTGAACCAGGTGTCCTACTTATGGAAATTTATGATTATGTAGAACCAAAAGGATATTTTTATGCACCCGATCCTGGTGAAAAAAGTGCTACCATAGGTGGAAACATTGCAACTAATGCAGGTGGAATGCGTGCTGTAAAATATGGTGTGACAAGAGATTGGGTAAGAGCATTAGAGGTAGTATTACCAAATGGGGATATTGAATGGTTGGGGAGAAAAGTAGTAAAAGATTCAACAGGATATCCACTCAAACAATTGATGATTGGTAGTGAAGGAACTTTAGGAATCATTACTAAAGCAATTCTAAAACTTGACCCAAAACCAGTCGAAAGTATTAGCTTACTTGTCCCTTTCCCAACAGAACAAGAAGGACTAGATGCTGTACCAGAAATTATCAAGGCAAAAGTTTCGCCAACCGCAATCGAATTTTTTGAGCGTCAAACTATTTTGTTTGCGGAAGAATTTTTGGGGAAGAAGTTTCCAGATACCAAAAGTGATTCCTATATTCTTTTAACCTTTGAAGGAAAAACAAAAGAAGAATTGAATTATAATTATCAACTTGCTGCTGATGTGTGTCTTAATCAATTAGGCGCAACGGATGTTTTCATCGTAGATACAGAAGAAAGAAAAGAATCGGTATGGAAAGCTAGGGGTGCTTTCTTAGAAGCAATCAAAGCATCGACAACTCAAATGGATGAGTGTGATGTAGTTGTTCCTCGTAGTGAAATTGCCAATTATATTAAATTCACTTATGACCTTGCTGAAAAATATCAAATTCGGATTCCATCTTTTGGACATGCAGGTGATGGTAATCTTCACATTTATATTTGTAAAGATGCGTATAGTAATACAGAATTTGAAGAAAAGTTATCTGCAATTTTTGATGAAATGTATAAAAAAGCCAGAGCAGTAGGTGGACTTGTTTCTGGTGAACATGGCATTGGTTATGCTAAAAAAGCTTATATGAAAGAAGTGCTTGGAGAAAACCAAGTGCGCTTGATGAAAGGAATTAAGGCAGTATTCGATCCCAATGATATTTTAAATCCAGGAAAAGTAGTAGAATAAATATAAGGACATACAGTTGTATGTCCTTTTTTTACGTTTAATGTAAATCTAGATGATATCTTATCAAAATTCGACATCTTTCATTCTTTTTCTTCTATATAATATAAGGAGAAACGGGATGAGGTGAAAATCATGAAATCTAAACTTCTTTTCATAGGGGGAATATTTTGTTGTCTTTTTTATGTCAGTGTTTTTCATATGACTACTTTTGCTCATTCCAATGTATTAGATGTAACATATGATACGTGTCAACCTACTCAAAATCAAGAAGGAGAAGGTGAACTATGGTATTTGTTGTATCGTCCTTTGTTAGAATGCAAAGAATACTTTCATTTGGGTGAAGATATGCCAATCATACGATATTATATTTTAGATCATGCGAAAGATAATTTGGATTATACATGGACAACAGATGTTTCAAAAGAAATAGCAGATGAAATTCAAGATGCTTTTATAAAAAGTTTGTGTAAGTGGAATGATGTATTTTTTTATATCTATGATCAAGAAGGGCATAGAACCAAAAGACCATTGATTACAATAGAGGAAGGGACAAAGGAGAATTATAATTTACTCATTTGTCCCATTGATGCTACAGCACCTTATGTTGCCTCAACAGCTCCACTTGGTGAGGGGATAAAAATAGATACCCCAACACCCTATTTGCGTCATATTCATTATGAACAATGGTATATGAATGTGAATTTACATTATTTTTATCACAATCAAGATGTAACCGACCAAGATGCGTTTATTCATAAAGAACGTACAGGAATGCATGAATTGGGCCATGTTTTAGGATTAAGAGATATGGATACCTATTGTGCTTCTTATCAGCATCACGAAGAGTTATTGATGGGATATGGAAATGGGGCAAATTGTCAATTAGGTGCAACCTATCAAGATATTGCAGGAATAGCCATCACAAGGGGACTTCATACAGATGAAGATCACATTTGGATGAAAAGAGTCAATATGGATCATACTATGGATTTGATTTGTACAATATGTAATGGTATAATGAAGAATGTAAAAACTGCTGAAAATTCCATAATAGATTATCAAAGTTGTAATCATTATGGAGGTGATACTAGTCATATGTTACTAGTTGCATCCTTTGGTCATTTGGATTACTTTAAATGTCAAAGGTGTAGGCATATAGATACAATTGAATGGATAGAAACAGATGATATTCATCAAAATAACTCAAGAATAAAGGATGTAAGCATCATCAACGCTTTATCCAAAATGTATTATAAACTGAATATAGAAACGTCTCAATTTTATCAAATGGTTGCAAGTAGTTATGAACCACTACAGATTACATTATATAATGAGAACCTAGAAAGAATTGAACCCCAAATCAAAAAAGACAATAATAAAATCAAGGATAGGGAATATGTACTATTAAAAGGGATATATTATTTAGAAATAGAGAACAATAAGAGCAATAAAGATGTCTTCAGCCTTGATATAGGCATTCAACATCCAATACAATTTGTCTTAGATTATTCCATTCAGATTTTATTCAATATTTATGATTCCAAATATCCAAACGACTCTAGACTAAATCAGTGTAATTTAAATGAGGAACAACAAGAGGAAAGCCATGATGCTATCAATACAATATATTTAGATGATTATCATGAAAAGGTTATGTGCAAATATCAATATGAGGAAAATATAAATACTATCTTTGCCTATTTAACAATATTTAATGAAACGCCAAAAAGCGCCAAAATTGTTGATAAAAAATTTTTCTTTACATTCTATGAAACAATTTGGATAATACTAGAAGATAGAAAGATATACCTTTTATGCTAGGTATAAGAGTCATTATGGGGAATTCCTTATAGATTATATCAATTCAATAAAAAACAGTCTTAGAAATAAAACTATCTCTAAGACTGTTTTGGGTTGCTAAGCAATTCTGCCTACGCCCATTTTCTTTTTTATTTTGGTCAAATTTTTTCGAGCAAAATAGCTTGCCTTATCACGGCCTTGATCCAAAATTGCATTTAAGCTTTCTTTATCATTTAAAAAAGATTGATAACGTTCTTGAATAGGTATAAGTATTTCGATAATCGCATTGCTAACCTGTTCTTTTAATATACCATATCCACAACCTTGTAGCCGTTTTTCAATAGAATCAATGCTTTCACCTGTACAACAAGATAAAATCGTCATAAGATTAGAAACACCTGGTTTATGGAGGGGGTCATAATGAATTGTCCCATCGCTATCGGTTACAGCACTAGCAATTTTTTTTCGAATCATAGATGCGGTATCATCTAAATAAATGCAAGCTTTCCCAATGGGATCTGACTTGGACATTTTTTTGGTTGGATCTTGAAGAGAACAAATTTTTGCGCCTTGAGTAGCGATAATAGGTTCTGGAATGTGAAAAAATTCACCAAATTTTGTGTTGAATCGCTCGGCTAAATTTCTTGTCAGTTCCAAGTGTTGTTTTTGGTCATGTCCAATAGGAACACCATCTGCATTGTATAACAAAATGTCACCTGCCATTAATACTGGATAAGTAAGTAAAGCACTAGATACACCCTCTACTTGTTTTACTTTTTTATCCTTATATTGAGTCATTCTTTCTAGTTCACCGATATACGTAATTGTTTGTAGCAAGTAACCAATTTCAGTATGTTCATGCACTTCTGATTGGATGAATAGGGTCACTTTATTGGGATTTAGCCCACAAGCTAAATAGAGTGCAGCCAGTTCTTTGATTGTTTTTCTCAATTGAATGGGATCTTTTGGAACAGTAATAGCATGTAAATCAGCAATAAATACAAAAAATTCGTCATAGTTGCCATTGTTTTGTAAATCAACAAAGTTTTTAATAGCGCCAAGATAATTGCCTAGCGTAAGCCTACCAGAAGGCTGAATTCCTGATATAATCGTCTTCATATAATTTCTCCTTTATACATAAAATAAAAAAATGCTTTTATCCTCTCAAAGGACGAAAGCATCGTGGTACCACCTTTATTCAATATAAGCAATCGTGCTTATATCCTCAAAACCTTAACGCGGCTAAAACGAAAAAGCATTTCCTCTTTTTACATCTATGGTTCCATTCATCTATTTGTCTTAGCAATGTTCTCACTCTCCATTGCTCACTTGATAAGATAAAAATAAATTACTATTTCCATATCATTTGTTTTATTATTCAGCAAAAATACCAACAATAGGCACTAAAAAGAAGACAAGCCATCCAGGATGCCAAGCATCTAGACAAAATCCAATTGCGGCATAGGCAATGACACTAACAATAAAAGCAATGCCTACATATTTGGCTTTTCCCTCTTTTTTAAATACACTGAGTACAACTTCAGTTAATGGAATACTAAGAAAAACAACCCAACCAGGATGCCAGGCATTCTTACAGAAACCAAGAATCAAAAAAGCAGTTAATGCAAGCAATGGCATTGCTTTTGAAATCTTTTTGGAAAGTTTATTTCTTTTTCCTTTTTCTTTGTTTTTCATTTGATTTCCATCGATAATCACTTCTTCATGTTGATTCATATTCCATCTCCTTTGCCATCTATTATACACTTTCTCTTTTTACTTGTCAATCTTTTTGTAAAGCTAGAATAAGAAAAAAATGGTGATTTTCTCTTATTTGAAAATCAGCAATTTAACAGTAAATTTAGTAAAAATTAAAGTAAAAAAGCGTTTTTTATATATTATGTAAATAATAAAAAAATAAAAAAATGCTAAAGTAAGCGTTTTCAGTATAAAAAAGGTTGATATAATTTATTTTTTATTATATAATGATATCAAACATAAGTAAATGTTTTTGATGAAAAAATCAGGGGAGGAAAATTATGAAAAAATTATGTAAGAAATTTTCTGTACTATTGATGGTATTGGTTGCTGGAATAGCACTAGTTGGTTGTAAAACTGACAACCCAAATCCAAAACCACCAGTAGGTGGAGATGTCAATCCAGACTATTTGTCTTTGGATGACTATAAGTCATATATGGTATATGATTTAGAAAATGTTGTAAAAAATATTAGTGGTCAACTTGATGCTAGTGTTTTAAAATTGGTAAATGCTAAAAAAGAAGCTGGTGTTGCAGCAATGAATGCAGCAAAATCCGTAAAAGAAGTTCAAGCAGCATTTAAAACCGCAAAAAGCGAAATTGCTAATCAAATTCCGCTTGCTAATGGTGTATATTCTTTTATTTCTTTAAGCAATGAGGAAAAAACGGAAATTTTAGGCCTTTTAGAAGCATATGGTGTTAGAAATGGTCTTACTGGTATCAGCCTATATGAAGATGCGGCATATCAAATGTTTCACCCACGTGTTACTTTAGGAACTGAAAATTATATCATTGGTTATGGTTTTGGTACATTGGCAGAAGGTGCAATTACTGCAGACTTAGCTACTGAAAAGAATGAAGCATGGAAGAGATATTATCATATTATTGAGGCTTCTGATCCAGGTACTATATACTATCACAATGATCAAGGTTCTCAAGTAGGTGATTTATATACTTTTATGAGTGCAGGTTATTTTACTACTTTTATGAATGAAACCAAAGATGGTTATGACTGGGTTCCTGAACTTGCGAAAGAAAAACCACAAGCTGTTAATCCACAAACTGATGGTAGTGCAACCAAATGGAGATTCCCAGTTAAAACAGGTAAGGATGGTTTAAAATACAACACCAATTCTACACTTGCATCTCGTCAAGCTTTCGATGGTAAAGAAGTAGAATTAGAAGATTATCTTACACCATTTAAGTTATTATTAAATCAAAAGAATGGTTTATATCGTGGTGCTGAACTTGCTAATCAAACTACTGCCGCAATCAAAGGTGCACAAGCATACTACAACGCATCTGGTAAAGGAGAAGCAGACTTTAGTTCAGTAGGTGTTAAAGTATATGAAGAAAATGGTCTTGAATATTTCGAAGTAGAATTTGTCAATCCAATGACTCAATTCTATGCGATGTATTACATTACAAGTGGTCTATATATGCCAGTTCCACAATCTTTCTTAGATTTAGTAGGTGTTAAAAACTTCCTTGGATTCAATGAAAACAAAACAGAAACACCAGTTGATAATTCATTATCACTTGGAGCATACACATTAGAGCGTTGGGATAGCGGACAACAAATTGTTTATAAAAAGAACCCATACTATGTATATGCAAGTACAAAATATGCTATTGAAGGTATACATATGAATATCCTAACTGCCGCTTCATCTGATAAAGAAGCAGGTATTAAAGAATTCTTAGCAGGCAATACCGATGCTGCAGGTATTCCTCAAACAAGATTAGATGAATATAAAAACGACCCTCGTACACGGGTAGTAAGAGGAGAGGCAAACTTCAAATTGAATGTAAATGCTACTGATGAAGCAACATGGGAATACTTATTTGGTGAAAACGGAACTATTGTTCAAAATCCAAAGGACAATTATTGGAAAGTTGAACCTGCACTAAGCAATGCCCACTTTGTAAAAGCGTTGAGTTTGTCTATCAACAGAAAAGAATACTCAGATGCACGTGGTTCTATTGCTTCTGTAGACTTCCTTGCACCAAACTATATGTCTGATCCAATCAATGGTATTACATATAATGATACACAAGCACATAAAAATGCTGTTGCTGGTTTATTAGCAGATACAGATGGCTATGGATATAACTTAGAACTTGCTCGTGAATATTTTAAAATTGCGCTTGCAGAATTAGAAGCGAGTGGTAAATATAAACCAGGTACAAAAGCAAATCCTACAGTAATCGAACTTGAGATTGCATGGATGTATCCTTGGCAAGAAACATCAGATCACAATGAATTGAAACAATATTTTGAAGATGCATTCAATGATGATTCTGTTTCAGGTGGTAAATATAAATTAGAAGTGAAGTTCTGGACTGGCGCAGATTGGGCAGAAGTATATGATAATAAATTATTAGTTGGTCAATATGATATTGGATTTGGTTCAATCAGTGGTGACCCATTAAATCCACTAGCATTCCTTAATATTTTATCTTCTGATGCAGGAATTTCTCATAATTTCACATTGAACTGGGGTCCAAATACAAACGATCCAGATGTAGATTTATTGGTTTACAATGGATATCGTTGGTCATATGATGCATTATATCTTGCTGCAAATGGTCAAACTATTGTTGAAAATGGTGCCAATGTTCCTGCTTATCAAGCAGAAATGACTGATCAAAAAGTAAATGCTGATGGTTCAGTTACATCTACTGTTGAAATTCAATTGACTTTGCCAGAAGAAAGTGAAGTAGAAGTACAAAATGTAGTTATGTGTTGGTATCAAGAAGGTGATGAAGGGTATAAAGAAGCAGTTGTATTAGAAGCTACTGTTGTATCAAGTGCAGATGGAAAAGTTGTTTTGACTATTACTACATCTGCTGATCTTACTGCCGAATTCTATGGCGAAATGGGATTTGATGTTATCTTTGCGCTAACCATTAATGGTGTAACTACAACGGAAATGGCATCTGTATATGGTATGTTTCCAATGCTTTCAGAATAAACTGATTCTGAGTAACGACTAAAATTTATTAGAGGATGTGTAAAGGCAATTAGGCGTTTCAAAAACTAACCTAATTGCTTTTTGCACGAATATAGAAAATGAAAAAAGGAGGAGTGTTATGGTAAAATACGTATTAAAAAGAATTGGTTTAGCGCTTGCAACTGCATTCATTATTTTGTCGCTTACATTCATAATGATAAAACTCTTACCACCAGAAAGAACAACTGGCCAAGAATCGCAACAAATTGCGTTTTATGAAGAACAAGTACGGTTGGGGTATGCGTATTCGTTTAATATGGAAAAACCAGAATTAGGAGAGTATCTATATAAGACAAATGGTTCTTCTGGTAAGTCAACCTACTACTATCAGGTTCCTGTTATGAAACAGTATGGAAGTTGGTTAAAAAATATTTTTACAAAATTTGACTGGGGTGTGTCTAGAAAAATTAATCCCAATGTAAAAGCATCCGTCATTATAGGGGAGCGTTTGGGCTATTCTATTCGCATTAATATTTTATCTGTATTATTTTCTGTGCCTATTGGCATATTGCTAGGGATTTGGGCTGCACTAAAGAAAAATACGATGACTGATCATGTGATATCTACATTGGTTATGGTTTTTATTTCTATTCCTAGCTTTGTATTAATTATTTTCTTACTGCTCATTTTTGGCTATAAATTAGGATGGGTACCTACCAAATGGCCGAATCCAACGGATCCGTTGTCGTATAAGATTCTAGGTTATATTTTACCTGTTTTCTGTTTGTCATTTGGATCTATATGTGGCTATTGTCGTTTTACAAGAGCAGAATTATGTGAAGTAATGGAAAGTGATTACTTATTACTCGCTAGAACCAAAGGATTAACCAAAAAACAAGCGATTTTACGTCATGCATTACGAAATGCAATGGTTCCCATTGTACCATCTATTTTGGCAGAATTCATCGGTATTTTAGGTGGATCTATGATTCTAGAAGGATTATATGGTATTCCTGGTATTGGAAAATTGTTTATCGAGTCGTTAGAATATAAAGACTATAATATCTTATTCGTAGATATGGCTATATTTACAACCATTAGTTTATTAGCTGGTGTTGTTTTAGATATATCTTACGGATTTATTGACCCAAGAATTAGAATGGGGGCGAAGAAATGATAGATAATCATCAAGATAATATGACAAATTTAACGAAGGATGATTTTGTTTTGGTTCAAAAAGATACCAAAATTTCCGATAAGGCATTAGAATCTAAACCGACTACTTTTTTCAAAGACGCATTGAAGCGATTTAGAAAAAATAGGTCTTCTGTAGTAGGAGCCATCATTTTAGGAATTTTGATTTTATTAGCCCTTTTTGTTCCAGCCATTTCTACCAAGAATATTGAAAGAACCAGTAAATCAGAAGCCTTTTTGGCACCAAAACTATTTGAAGCAGGTACAGGCTTTTGGGATGGAACGAAAAAGTATACAAGAATTGTTTATGATATAGTCAATGAAGTGCCAGCAGATTATTATAAACCCGCTGTATTGAATTTAAAAGTAGATGAGAAACCAACTTATATTGATCAAGCATCAAAAAATGGAAAGGGTGGTTTTGTGATCTTTGCAAATGAGACCAAGTCACCAGATAAATCTGTTTTGCTTTCATCTTATCCAACTTTATTTACATCAAGTGGTAATTATAAGGTTCAATTTTTATTAGATAATGAGGATCATGTACAAGAATCAGTACTTGGTGAATATGCTGTATATCTGACTTATACTGACAATGGAACAGCAAAACGTATACTATTAAAAGATGATTCAACTGATTATGGAATGATTGAATTAGATATTAGTCTTGCACTACAAGAAGCAGGCCTTCCAGAAGTAAAAGGCTCCCTTTCTTTTGAATTGAAGTCAAAAGAAAATGAAAATACCTATATTCTCATTAAAGAATGCGTATTTTCAAGTAATGAAGAAACTGAAAATTATGATGAATTGGTCAATCAAATTTCTTTTACAGATGCAACAAAAATGGTTCTACTTGCCAGAGATGAATTCCAAAATGTACCTGTTGGTTATTGGAGTTGTTCAGGAAGAAAAGGTGTGCATAATTCAGAAATTTATTATTGTGATTTCCTATATGATACATATGCTGTAGCATATGACGCACAAGAAGTGACTTATGCAGCATCTGATTTGCAATCCTATATTGATCAAGGTCTATGCGAGTATGATTATACTATAGGACCTGAATCCTTTAAAAAACTAAGTGATGAATGTCCTATTGATTCTGTTATTGATCAACAAATCAATTCTATTACCAAAAAACTACTTTCAGTTAGAGCAAATAGTTACCGGTATCGAAAACTAGGTTATAAAAAGATGCCAAAGTTTATACTAGGAACCAATCAAAACGGCCAAGATCTATTTAAAAAGGCTTTTGCAGGACTTCGAACTTCACTAATGCTTGGTGTATGTACTGCAGCTTTTTGTTTTCTATTTGGTCTTTGTTGGGGTGCAATTTCTGGATATTTTGGTGGCAATGTCGATATTGCGATGGAGAGATTCTGTGATATTTTAGGAGGAGTTCCTTGGATAGTCATTATGACATTAGCTATTTTGCATTTTGGTAATAATTTTATTACGTTCTTTTTGGCACTTTGTTTAACAGGATGGATGGGAACTGCAGCAAGAACAAGAACCCAGTTCTATCGTTTTAAGGGACGTGAATATGTCCTTGCTTCTCGTACTCTTGGTGCATCAGATGGCCGATTGATTTTCAAACACATTTTACCTAATTCATTAGGAACGATTGTGACCGCAAGTGTATTGATGATTCCAAGTACGATTTTCTCAGAAGCTACACTCGCTTATTTGAATTTAGGATTACAAGGTGTGCAAGCCTTTGGGGTTATGATGTCAGAAAATCAACAATATTTACAAAGTTCTCCTAATTTAGTTGTTTTTCCTGCCATTATTATCGCGTTGATGATGATTTCATTTAATTTATTTGGTAATGGATTGCGAGATGCGTTAAATCCATCATTGAAAGGAAGTGAATAAGATGTCAGAAAAAGTTTTATCCGTTGATCATTTGGTCATTAATTTTAAAACTGATAATGGTCTTGTTCATGCGGTTCGGGATGTTTCATTTGATCTTGCAAGAGGAGAAACGCTATGCATTGTTGGAGAATCCGGTTCGGGTAAATCGGTTACTTCCAAGGCTATTATGGGTATTTTGGCGAACAATGCAATAGTAGAACAAGGAAGCATTACCTATCATGGTGAAAATTTATTAGAAGTCTCAGAAGAAGAATTTCATAAAATTAGAGGGCATAAAATTGGTATGATTTTCCAAGATCCACTTTCTTCCCTCAATCCAATTGTTAGAATTGGAAAACAAATCACCGAAGCAACTTTGATTAATGCCAATAAACTCAAACAAATGTATAATGAAATTATATCAGATGATTTAGTGGCTTATAAAAATGTACTGACCAAAAGAGATATTCAGATTCAACATGAACAAGAAAAGTTTGATACATGGATGAAAGATATCCGCTCAAAGGGCAATATAACTTCAGAAGAAAAAGCAAACTATAGACTAGAGATCAAACAAAAAAGAATGGAACTCAAGCGAACCATTGCCCAGATCAAAGCAACAGCCAAATCGAATGCTGTACCACTAAGGGCAAAACTAAAAGAAACTGAGCAGGTTGCAAAAGCGAAAGTCAAAGCCTATCAAGAGCAAGTAAAACAAGAACACCAAAATCAAATGGCACAATTGAAACAATCTTTGTATCATGCTCAAACAAGTGAAGCCAAATCAGCCATTGAAAAAGAAATCGCTTTGGAAAAAGAACACTACATCAATCAACTTCGAATTACAAAAGCAGAAGCCAAAAGACGCGCATTAGACATCATGAGAGAAGTAGGTATTCCCGATCCAGAGAAGCGTTTTAGGCAATATCCATTTGAATTTTCAGGTGGAATGAGGCAAAGAATTGTTATTGCTATTGCGTTAACTGCAACACCAGAAATCTTAATATGTGATGAACCCACAACGGCACTGGATGTAACCATTCAAGCTCAAATTTTAGAGTTGATTAATCGCATCAAACAAGAAAGAGATTTATCGTGTATTTTTATTACCCATGATTTAGGAGTAGTTGCCAATATGGCAGATAGAGTTGCGGTAATGTATGCAGGAAAAATTGTCGAATATGGTACATCAGAAGAAGTCTTTTTTGATCCACGTCATCCATATACTTGGGCATTATTATCCAGTATTCCCGATGTCGATAGTAAAGAAAGATTAGAAGCCATACCAGGTACACCACCTAATATGATTTATCCACCAAAAGGAGATGCGTTTGCACTCAGAAGTAAATATGCAATGAAAGTAGACTTTGAATGTGAACCACCATTTTTCAAAATTACCGATACGCATTATGCCGCAACGTGGTTATTAGATGAAAGAGCACCAAAAGTAGAAATGCCTAAAATTGTTTCGGAAAGAATCAAAAATGCGCAGAAGGAGGGAAAGTGAGTATGTCAAGATACGGAAATCGTTTAGAAGAAGAACTCAAAGACAACCTATTGAAAGATGATAGTGATCCAACCCTCTTAGACGAGGATGAAGAATTTTCAGGTACAGAACTAGATAATGCCATTGAAGAAGATACTGATGAGAATCAAGAAGTCTTAAAATTCAACAAGAAATACGGCATTCATCCTCATGTTAAAACCAAGCCAGAATTAAGAGAAAAAAACATCTTACTTTCAGTTAGACATTTAAAGCAATTCTTTAAATTTGGATCTGGAGCAAGAAGTACTAAGCTAAAGGCGGTTTCGAATATTTCGTTTGATTTACATGAGGGAGAATGTATTGGTATTGTAGGGGAATCAGGATGTGGAAAAACGACAACAGGTCGTTCCATTATCAAATTATATGATATTACATCTGGATCCATCTATTACAGGGGCGTTCGAATCTCAGCAGGAATGAGATGGAATAAAAAAGAAATCAAATGGACTACCATTCGTTCTAATACGAAATGCAAGCAACTTCAAAAAGAAATGAAAGAAGAACTGGCTAAACTAGATGTACAAGGTAAGAATTTAGCTGAAACAAAAAAGAATATTATTCTAAATTATGGTGAAAAAATCGCTAAGATAAAAGAGAACACTAGAAAAATTGTAGCCGAGCAAAAAAGTAAAATCAAACAAATTCAATTTGATAATAGACACGTTAGTCGTAAATTGGTGAATGAAATTCAAATGATTTTTCAAGACCCAGTTGATTCGCTTGACCCAAGAATGACAGTAGAAGACATTATCCAAGAAGGATTACAAATCCAAGGATACCATAACAAGGTTGAAAATCATGAAAAAGTTGTCGAAATGCTTGAAAAAGTTGGGTTAGTAGCAGAGCATGCTTCAAGATATCCTCATGAATTTTCGGGTGGTCAAAGACAACGAATTGGTATTGCAAGAGCGTTAATTATGAATCCTAAACTGTTAATTTGCGATGAACCCATTAGTGCACTAGATGTTTCTATTCGTGCACAAATTATCAATTTGCTAAATGAACTCAAGCAAGAATATGGTTTATCAATTATTTTCATTGCTCATGATTTATCTGTTGTCAAATATTTTTGTGATCGAATAGTTGTGATGTATTTTGGTAAAGTTGTTGAGACCGCAAGTAGTGATGAATTATTTGCGCATCCAACTCATCCTTATACCAAAAGTCTGCTTTCTGCCATTCCAAAACCTAATCCAAAGACAGAAAAATCCCGTAAACGAATGGTATACAATCCTGCAATGCATGATTATACAACGGATAAACCTGAATTAAGGGAATTAAAGCCAGGACATATGGTATATTGTAATGAAAAAGAGTTGGCTGAATATCAATCTCATTTAGAGGAAGAATAATGAACTGGATAAAACAAGTATTTATGCATTCATGGCAAAGATATCTAGTAGCACTTTGTTTAGCTAGTGCATTAACATTGATTTATTTAAGCACAAGGGGATTTCATACACTGATTTATTATATTGATGCATTTGCCATTGCTGGTGCCATTGTCTTTTTATGTGGTGCCTTAAGTTTAATTGCTTATTTTGGGGGATTTGATACTATCCGATATGGATTTGCTAGTTTTAGAAGAGGTGGCAAAGCCAAGTACGAGGATTTGTATGATTATTCCGTTCAAAAAAAAGAAGAACGAAAACATGGACATTTTACATTTGTACCCTATTTTACAATAGGTGGAATGTTTCTCATTGTATCTTTGGTTTTAACTTTATTTCAATAAGATAGAAGGATAAAACCTTGTTTCGATATAAAAAGACAATGATTGACATAGTTGCACCAAATTCAAAGAAAAATTAAAAAAATTTTAAAATAATTTCAAAAAAAGTATTGAAAAAAGGATAAAAATGTGATACAATTAATAATGAGGTGACCGCAGTGATTCAAATATATACTACCCCAAGTTGCGCTTCTTGTAGAAAAGCAAAAAAATGGTTTGACCAGTATAAAATCCCGTATTCCGAAAAAAACATTTTTAGTATCAAATTAAGTAGAGAAGATATCTTTAGAATGCTAGCCAATAGTGAAAATGGATTTGATGATATTATTTCTACGAGGTCAAAAGTATTTAAAGAAAAAAAATTAGACCCAGATAATATGAGTGTACAACAACTGGTTGAATTCATTATTGAATATCCAAGTGTTTTAAAGCGTCCCATTATCATCAATGAAAATGAACTTCAAGTTGGTTACAACAATGAAGACATTACTATCTTTTTACCAAAGGAATTAAGAAATACAGAAGGTTTTACTATTTTTGATAATGAGCCCATTAATATAAAGTATTCAAAAAAATAAAAGATTCTGATAAAGGACTTGTTCATTTTATGGAGATGCTCTTTATCAGTATTTTTTATTCTCTATAGGTGAAAACGCTTGCAATAATTAAAAAATACTGATATAATAAAGCAATAAGAGGTAAAAATATGAAAAAAGCATTTAAAATCTTTTTTTTCATAATTGTTGTTGTAACATAATATTTGCGCTATATATGAAAAAAAATGTATATGCCAATTTGCAAACTTCAACCATTTGTTTTGAAGATTTTCAGGCTAAAAGTTATCAACGAATGCTATTTATAGAAGACAATATTATTTCAAAGAGTTATTTAGTGGAAGGAACAACTCCTTCATATGTTATATATGATTATGATCATAATGAATTGCTATATTATTGCTGGGATAGTTATTCACCGTGGCATAGTTATACAGGTAATTTGTTTAATAAGTATGGAGCAATTTATATAAATGGCCAGGGATATTGTATAATTAATTTAGACAAAAATAATGAATATAACTATGGTGATATAGTTAATATTAGTGGATCTATGGAAACGTTTGTATATAATGATGTATCTTTAGCAGATATGTGTTCACAAATCATTGATATTCCTGTGTATTTTGATTTTGCTAGCCTTTTCCCTAAGGGATATGTTATGGAAGATGTTGAAATTACTAATTCTTATTACTTTAAAAGATTAAACAAAAATATTGGCCAAAATTTGTATCATGAATGCACATTAATATCGTTGGCAGCTTTACTTTCTTATTTCGATACGTTCTATGATGATAACATTATTCCTGATCAATATATGGATAAAGAAATTGTGTATAGTCATCATATTGAAAATGCAATCAGTAGTCCTGGTGGCGGGAAGTTTTATGAATATTTATTAAATGAAAAAATAAAGGAAACTAGACAATATCAACAGTATAATTTGGATAAATTAGGCACAGATCCTTGGTATATTCATCCAGTTGTGAATTTCGGTATAATGACTAATCAATTATTGGATTTGCTATTTGATGAGGATAGTGAATTAGAAAATAGTTTATCAAAAAATTTTGAACTAGTTAGATTTTCTACATCAATATCTGCAGATACACTAGAGAATTTACCTAATTTTAAAAGCTTTGAATCATTAATTAAAATGGATTTACCAGTAGTAGTGGAATTAACATCAGAATTTGACAGCGGGGTAACTTATCCATTACAGTATTACATAAGCGAACGCGGGGAATGGTCAACTGTTTTTGGTAATGCGGGGCATTCATTTGTATGCTATGGTTATTTAAAAGTATATGAACAGACACTTAGTGGTGAAAATAAAGTACTAACGTATTATAAGGGACATGCAGGAAGCAAAAATGATGATGGTGAATACGAATATACACAAGCTATTTTTAGTAATAGGCTAGTAGATTTTGATTATGGCGGAGATAAGGCAATGGATTATACACTTATTCCTAAAAATGGTACACATATTTGTTCAAAGAACTACATATATAGTAATGGAAGCTGCTCGTTTGGCATATGCCCATGCGATTCTAAATTATCAACACAAGAGTTTTTATCAAAGTATGCAACAAAAATAAAAATTGAAGATATGGATAAATATATATGCAAAGAACATGGAAATCATTTATTGTACGAGTCATCTCATCATCATCAAATGGACTATCAGATTAACGATGATAATCATATCAAATATTGTATAGTGGATGGATGTGATACTAGTACGACATCTCTTCATAGAATGAATATGATACAAAAGCAAAATGGTCAAACTCATAAAAAAGTTTGTGAATGCGGATATTTTATTAGTGAGGAACACCATTTTAAACATAGTTATACAGAAAATTTAGAACATTATTTGGTTTGCGTAGATTGCGGTTTTATAGAAAAATGCTATGCAAATCATTATACAGAAGTTTATGAGCAAACACATGGCTATTATTGTCAAGAATGTCAAAAAATGTATTATGAACCTCATGAATTATTATATGAAAAAATGGATGATCATCAACACAAAAGATATTGCTTAATATGCGATTATACAGAAATTGTACCACATGAATCATATGGGAATGAACTATATTATATAACTTTAACTAATGGTGAATTAGTTTGTTATTGCCCTTGCTGTGGCTTTGAGAAAATAGGAGGATAGTAATGAAAAAAGTAATCATTATTTTTTCAATATTATTGTGTTTGATGCTATCTAGTTGTAAACGTCAATACGAAGTAAGCTATATAATAGATAATGATGTTTACCAAATAGTGGAAATACAAAAGGGAAAAAAAGTAGAGGCTGTTTCGGCACCTCAAAAAGAGAATAAAGTATTTATTGGGTGGATGTATGAGGGAAATCTATTTTCTTTTGACAGCAAAATAGAAAAAATATGACACTTATTGCAAAATATGATTTTATTTGTCAGGTTGAAGGTCATCAATTTAAGGGTGGAGATTGTACACACGCCAAATTGTGTGACATATGTGGTGAAACAGAAGGAAGTGCGTTAGGACATACATGGATAGAAGCAACATATCAATCACCTAAAACTTGCGCAGTATGCGGTGAAAGCGTGGGTACTAAACTTTTCTATCAGCCAGTAGAGTTAACATATGAACTAAATATCAAATCAACCTATTTGACTAAATCAGAATATGAAAATTTGAAGGAAGATTTGAAAGTATTTGCCATATTAGAAGATGGAAAAAAGGTAGAATTACCTTGTGAGGATATTATAGTAACTTCTTGCTATCAAACTCATCCTGAAACTAAAATGAGTGCGAATTATGTTGAGTTAAGATATAATGATATGACAATATGTACTTCAAAAATATTATTAGGATTATTTGAATATGTTCCATTTAACATAGGTGAATTAGTTGTAGAAAAGGATTCCTCATTTATATCTAGTGAAAATATTGCACAGTGTAGACTGAATCATCAAGCGTTAGAGCAACATTTGGCAGAAAAAGATTATACAAATGTTCATGAGTATTTAGTTGATTTAGGTTGGGAGATGCCAGGTTTATCCAAACAATATAATCCATTAACTGAACTTGTATATGTGCCTATTTTATATTATGTAAAAGATGGATATTGTTTATATATAGATGAATTGAATAATCTGAATTCAACAACAGGAGAATTTGTAGATTTGATTCAAATATCAAAAATACCTGATGCTTTTTATAAGAGTGGATTAGATCAAGCGATTTCATCTAATATTGAAAAACTATATTTTTTGACAAGAGAGATTACGCAATATACCATTCAGGAAAATGATTCTACTGCTTTGAATCTTTTAGGAAAAGGCTATACGGTTTATGTACCATCTTTTTCAAATTTAGAAAAGGATAGACTTATTTCAAATATAGAAACTATATGTGTACAAAAGAATCAAACTTATGAGATAGATGGAACTATTTACATCCATTATAGTTATCAAGAAGGAGTAGATGTAATAGTCAGTATATATCCTACATCAGATGCTTATGCAGATATCACAATTACGTGGATGGAAAGCAAATAAACAAAAAAAGGAACCATTTGGTTCCTTTTACATTTTTCTTTTTAAAGCATCATAAGCCCTTTTCATCTTAGGCTGACTCTTTTTATAAATTACACCTAATTCACGTACCAATTCAACAAACTCTCTCTTACCTCCCTCATATGATGTAGCTTCGTATTCTAATTCATAATCAATGGTATCAACATATTTGCATTTATCAATGGCTACAATACCCTTTTTATAAGGAAAACTAATACGATAAGTGGAGAAGGTCATATAACACTTGAGAATTTGTCCTTTCAAAATATCTACTAACTCATTTTGGATTTCTTCTACAGGAATGATTCCTGTTTGTATAAAAGTTTGCAATTGTTGCTCTGTGATAGTTTCGTTGATTTCTTGAAGCGCATAACCCTTCTTTCTTTTGAGTGTCATCACGTATTTATCACTTTTTCTCACTCTTAAACCTATTTCTGATGCTTTTAATGTGAAGCGAGAAGTATCAAAATAATAGTTAGTTTGTAAGTTACGTTGTTTATCAGAAAACATTGTACAAAGACTCACATACTCTTCTTTGGTTAATAATGTTTTAAATTCAATTTCTAATTCTTTAGACATAAATATTACCTCATTATTACGATTTTCTATATCGCTCTAAATTATACACAAAAAAAATAAAATATCAACTAAAGTAATAAAATATTTTAACCAAAAAACATTACAATTGAGAAAAAAGGAATATTGTGATATAATGAATACAAAGAATAAAATATGAGGAGACAATGTATGGCCGAAAAGAAATTCAACTGGGAAAGGTTTCTTCAACCTTATGAACTTGCTGTAGAAGGATTTATTTTAAAAATAGAGGGCATAAAAAAGCAATATCAATTGCGGGGAGAATATTGCCCGATTGAAATTGTTACTGGTCGTGTTAAATCTCCAGATAGTATTTTAGATAAAGCCAAAAGAATGCATGTTGTGTTTGAAAATATTTCAAAAGAAGTATATGATATTGGTGGTGTTCGAATTACTTGCAAATATATTGAAGATGTCTATAGTGTTTGCGAATTATTAAAGTCGAGAAAGGATGTTAAACTTTTAGAAGAGCGGGATTACATTCAACATATTAAACCAAGTGGATATCGGTCATTACATTTGATTATGGCTTACAATGTAGAAACCATTGATGGACAGGAACCTATTATATTAGAATTCCAGATTAGAACCCATGCTATGCATTTTTGGGCTAGTATTGAACATTCTCTTAAATACAAATATCAAAAAAATATACCAGATACATTAAAAGGAAGACTAAAAAGTGCCAGTTTAGCCGCATCCAAGTTAGATGAAGAAATGTCACAAATTCACAGACTTATTCTTGAAATGGAAAGTGCAAATACAACCAAACAAGTTGACCCGTTAGAAAATGAGATATCTTTAGTCAATCTGAAGAAGTGGTAAATTATGATTAAAAGATTTTTTATTCAAGAATCTGAAATTCTTGTTAAGGATTATTTAACTAAACAGGGGATCTTTCAAAATGCCCAAAAAGCAATAAAACAGGGAAATGGTCAACTTTTAGTTAATGATCAAATTGTAGAAAATTGGTATGTTATGCATCAAGGGGATATCTTAGAGGTTGTTTTTCCTGCTTCTTTTCAAGGGGAACATATTATAGGAATCAAAGGTCACCTAGACATTTTATATGAGGATAGTTATTTATTGATACTGAATAAACCCAATAATTTAGCAACAATACCAACTAGACTACACTACCATCATTCCTTGGCTAATTATGTGATGTCATATTATAAAAGACAAGGGATTTTATCAAACATTCATTTTATAGGTAGATTAGATTATGCAACTTCTGGTATTGTTGTTTTAGCTAAAAATCCATATGTGATGGCAGAAATGAAGAAAACAGTTATTCTAAAAGAATATATTCTAGAAGTAGAAGGACATTTTCAACAACAAAAAGGTGCCATTGAAGTTGGCATTGAAAAAGATCCAACGAGTATCATTAAAAGAAAAGTTAGCACAGCTTTTGTAAATAGTAAGACCACATATGAAGTTCTCCAAATTAAAGAATCAACCTCTATTGTAAAGGCTACGTTACACACAGGTAAAACGCACCAATTGAGACTTCATTTTGCCTATTTAGGGCATAGTATTATAGGAGATGAACTATATGGCAAAAAGGCAAGCGATTCTATTTTACACTTGCACAGTATGCATATTTGTTTTATCCATCCGATTTTGCAACAAGAAATCAATGTGACTTGTTTGCCACAATGGATAGAAAAAAATCACATAAAATGAGATTAAAAATTATTTTTTTCAAGTACTTCATCAATGAGCCCATAGGCTTTTGCTTCATCTGCAGTCATATAGTAATCACGGTCAGAGTTTTTTTCAATGGTTTCTAAAGATTGTCCAGTATGGGCGCTTAAAAGCGTATTTAAAAGATGTTTGGTTTTAATGATTTCTTCAGCGACAATCATCACATCAGATGCTTGACCTTGTGCGCCTCCTAATGGTTGGTGAATCATTATTTTGGTATGCTTTAGGGCATATCTTTTTTTGGTCTCACCACTAGCTAGTAAAAAAGCACCCATACTTGCACAAATGCCCATACCGATAGTTACACAGGGGTTTGGAATATAATGCATTGTATCATAAATGGCTAAACCTGATGAAACTGATCCCCCAGGGGAGTTGATATATATATAAATTTCTTTTTCTTTATCAATGCTAGATAAAAAAAGCAATTGTGCAATGACACTCGCACTGACGGCATCATTAATTTCTCCAAATATCAAAATAATTCTATCTTTTAGGAGCCTAGAATAAATGTCAAAACTTCTTTCTCCTTTAATAGTTTGTTCAATGACAACAGGTGTTAAATACATAGGGAATCCTCTCTTTCTTCCCTATTATACCGCATCGCTTTGTCAAAAAAACAAAAAAAATGGCAATCGCACAAGCAAATTCAAAAAAAAACAATATACTAACAACGAAGGAGGTGATTCTCGTGCCAAGATTTTACAATCCTTTTCAAAATAACAATTTCCCTGGTATGAACTTCAACAACCAACCTGAACAACAAGTTGAACCAATGATGAAACCTGATAACCAAACTTGTAATTGTGGAAACATCAATCAAGGTATGCCTGAATGTGGATGTCAAAAACAATGTCCTACTACATACAAATGTTGTCCACCAATTGTAACCTGTTCTAAACAAGTTATCAATCAATACCATGTAACTAAACAACCATATGTACATAATTATCATACCGAAATCGTTCATCATCATGTAACTGAAAATGAATTTATTCCAAACTATACATGTAGTGAAGTACATGTTAATGAACCTAACAACTCTAACTATCCAAGATAATGAACAAAAGAAATGACCCTGTTAACCAACAGGCGATTTTCTTTTTTATTTAGATATGAAATAATTGACGAAAGTGGTAAATATATGGTATGATATAGCATCATCGAGAATAGATAGGAAGAAGGTGGCATATGAATATACTTGAAAATATTTTTTCTTGGCCCAATCCCACTCATCAAGGATATGGGATTGTTCACATTATGATTTGTGTATTGACCATCATTTTTTCAATACTTTTTTTAAAATGGGGAAATCATTCATCCTTAAGTAGGGTGAAGAAAGTAGTATTTGGTTTTGGCGTTTTCTTTTTTTGTTTAGAACTATACAAACAATTGTTTTTTCATGTATTTGAAAAAAGAGATGGATATAAATGGTCAATATTTCCATTTCAATTTTGTTCGACACCGCTTTATTTTTGTTTGGTAGCGCCCTTTCTTCCTCATAGGGGAAGAAAGTTTATTCTTTCCTTTCTTTCCTTTTATGGCTTTTTAGGTGGTTTTTCTGTTTTGGTTTTCCCAGAAACAGTATGGAGTGTTGAAGTCACTATTACGATGCAATCGCTAATTTGGCATGGTGCAATGGTGGTTCTTGCCTGTTATTTAATAGGAGCATGTCATTTTGGAAGACAGTACAAAGAAGTATATCCTGGTACTATTGTTTTTTTGGCAATTACTGCGATAGCGCTAATTATGGATATTGTATTTGAACAATTTAAAATCAAATATCAATTGTCAGATACATTCAATATGTTCTTTATTAGCCCTTATTATAAAAGTACTGTTCTTGTATTATCTACAATTTGGGAAAAAACCAATTGGTATGTCTTTTTTGCCTGCTATGTATTCGGTATTATTCTTGCTGCGACCATTTTATTTTTGAGTATTCAAGGGATAACTGTTTTGTGTAAGCGAATTCAAGATAAAAATAGAAAAAATCAACAATGTCAGGAGAATTTCTAGCAAATAACTTTTATAAACTGAAAAAATGGTGTATAATAATAAAGTAAATCATATATAAATATAAATTGTTGATTGGAAGAGTAGATTATCAGACAACTTTTAGGGAGAACTTGTCAAAGACTGAAAGCAAGTTTAAGAATGGCGATAATTGAAGTTCACCCAGGAGAGGCCCTAAAAAAGCCCGTTTGTCTAGCGTTAATAGATATGAGGAGAAATAATTGATATTTCTTGAATTAAGGTGGTACCACGGCATGCTTTCGTCCTTTATGAGGAAGAGAGCATTTTTATTTTTAAGGAGGAAATGTATGAGTCATCAGTTGGAAAACATTCAACAAGAAGCATTAACAAAAATTGAACAAGCCAAGACAATGCTTGAATTAAATGAAATTAGATCTTATTATACAGGTAAAAAAAGCCCGTTGGCTGAGATTATGAAGGGTCTTGCTACAGCAACCATTGAAGAGAAAAAAACGCTAGGGGCAGCGTCAAATCAAGTGAAACAAGCAATTGAATCGGCAGTAATGGCCAAACGTATGGCATTAGAAGAAGCCATCATCAATGCTCAACTTGAAAAAGAAGAAATAGATGTCACATTACCAGGATATAGCTTTAAAAAAGGAACAATTCATCCCCTCAATCAAGTCATTGAGGAATTAGAAGATATTTTTATTGGCATGGGATATAGTATTGCAGAAGGGCCAGAGGTTGAAGTAGATGTATTTAACTTTGAAATGCTCAATGTACCGAAAGGTCATCCTGCTCGCGATATGCAAGATTCATTTTATATCAATGAAAATGTACTGATGCGTACACAAACTTCACCTGTTCAAGCAAGAACATTGCTAGAAGCAGGAGGAAAACCAGTAAAAATCGTATGTCCTGGAAAAGTATATCGTCGTGATGACGATGATGCAACACATTCTCATCAATTTACACAATTTGAGGGGCTTGTTGTGGATAAACATATTACAATGTCCGATTTAAAAGGAACATTGAGCTTGTTGATGCAAAAAATGTTTGGTGAAAATAGGCGTATTCGTTTTAAACCATCGTATTTTCCATTCACTGAACCAAGTGTAGAAGTAGATGTAAGCTGCTTTAAATGTGGTGGAAAGGGTTGCTCGATGTGCAAGCATACTGGATGGATTGAAGTGCTTGGCGCTGGAATGGTACATCCCCATGTCCTAAAAGCCTGTGGATATGATCCTGAAGTATATCAAGGATTTGCATTTGGTGCTGGAATTGAACGGATTACGATGTTAAGATATGGCATTGATGATATTCGACATTTTTATACCAATGATTACCGTTTTTTAAAACAATTTGAGGGAGATAGATAATATGATTGTATCATATAATTGGTTAAAAGAACTTATACAATTAAACGTTCCTGCAGAGAAACTCGCGGAAGAGATGTCATTATATAGTGTTGAAGTAGAATCCTTTTCTAAATTGATACAAGCTACAAATTTAGTAGTAGGGTATGTAAAAGAAAAACGCAAACATGAAAATTCAGACCATTTGAATGTTTGCCAAGTTCATTTTGGTGATTATGACTTACAGATTGTTTGTGGAGCACCAAATGTAGAAGAAGGTCAACATGTCATTGTAGCTTTGCCTGGTGCAGTTTTACCTGGTGGAACAATCAAAAAATCTGTTATTCGTGGTGTAGAATCAAATGGAATGATTTGCTCTTTACAAGAGTTAGGATTAGATGCAAAATATATTCCAAGTGAGTTTGCCCATGGTATTTACGTGCTTGGTGCTGATGCTGTTCCGGGTACGAATGCGCTTGCTTATTTAGGGTTAGACGATTATGTGATTGAACTAGGACTCACACCAAATCGAATGGATCTTCTTTCAATGAAAGGGGTCGCAAAAGATGTCAAAGCTATGTATCAAGTAGAGGAGAATCCTCTTTCATATACGTTTCAAGAAGCATCTCAAAAAACAGAAGATGAACTTACGGTATCGCTAGAAACAAGCAACTGCTATTCATATTATGCTAGAGTAGTTAAGAATGTAGTCATTCAAGAATCGCCTACTTTTATCAAAGCTCGCCTAATTGCCAGCGGCATTCGTCCAATCAATAATGTAGTAGATATCACAAATTATATTTTAATGTTGTTTGGCCAACCGCTTCATGCATTTGATCAAGATCAACTAGGTCATCGCATTGTCGTTAGAAGAGCCAAAGATGGGGAAAAAACGATTACATTAGATCAAATCGAGCGAGCCCTTACACATAGTGACATTGTGATTACAGATGGAGAAAAACCTGTTTGTATTGCGGGGGTAATGGGCTCAAGCAATACAGAAGTGACAGAAAAAACAGTGAATGTTGTTTTGGAATCAGCGGTATTTCGACCACTAAGCATTCGTAAAACGTCTTCGAGACTAGGATTACGTAGTGAGGCAAGCATTCGATACGAAAGAGGAGTAGATGTTAATCAATCATTAGAAGCACTCAATTATGCGTGTTATTTACTAGAACAGTATGCAAGTGGTACAGTACTCAAAGGATATATTCATCAAGGGGTAAGTCATATTGAGGATAAAGTATTTACAATTACACCTACTTATGTTGAAAATTATTTGGGCATAAAGATTCCTCTATTGAAAATAAAAGATATTTGTGAAGCTCTTTCTTTTGGCGTTACTATCGAAAATGAACAATTAAAAGTGAGTGTACCCAATAGAAGATTAGATATTACTATTCAACAAGACTTAGTAGAAGAGGTTGCTAGAATGTATGGCTATGATCAGTTGCAAGAAACCCTTCCTTTGATGAATGTAAGTGGAGGACTTACAATGCATCAAAAGGCAAGACGAATTGTTCGACATACATTTAAGGATATGGGATGGAATGAAGTGATTACATATAGTCTAACTCATCCGAAAAAGGTAGAAGAGTTTAACTTATTGCAAAAAGAAAATGAAACAACAATCGCGTTGAGTCATCCAATGAGTGAAGAACATGCTGTTCTTCGAAAAAGCTTGATTTCTAGTTTGGTGGAAGTCGTAGCATACAATCAGGCTAGAAAAATAACAGATAATGCCTTTTTTGAAATAGGCAAAAAGTATTATCGTATAGGGGAAGATACTTTTGAGGAAACCGTTGTATCAGGAATCATCAATGGTCGAGTTCCTGGTCATCCTTGGTCTAATGAAACCAAAACAGTGGATTTTTTCTATGTGAAGGGAATATTAGAAACACTGTTTGCCCATTTGCGTGTTCAAGTTCAATATCAAGCCTTAGATACTCCTACTTCACAAATGCACCCAAAGCGTACTGCTCTTCTTGTATATCGCAATCAAGTCATTGGATTTGTTGGTGAATTGCATCCTAAGTATGCCAAAGAACATGATGTGGTAGAAAGTTATGTATTTGAAATTTTATTAGATGCACTTCTAGAAGAACCACTAGCTGTAGTGCCTTTCCAAGCCATTTCTAAAGTACCTTCTGTTGAACGTGATTTAGCTCTTGTGATGGATATTCAACAGCCTGTGGGAGAGGTATTAGAAGCTATTCGAAAAAGTGACAAAATGATTTCCAAAGTACAAGTATTTGACTTATACATTGGTGATAAAATTGAATCTGGCAAAAAAAGTGTTGCTGTAAGGATTACATTAGAATCAGATGAAACCTTAACAGATGAAATCATTGCTTCTAAAATCAAACGCATTTTAAAATCATTAGAATATCGGTATCATATTACGCTTAGGGCTTAATCTTTAATACAATCTATTGAAAAGATATATTTTGAAAAAAATATATCTTTTTTGTTATTAAAAGGTAACATATCTTAAAAGCCAATCGGTAAATACTGTTATTGTTTATCTATTGCAAAAAAAAGGGATTTATAGTATAATCAAAAAATAACAAAGGATGGAGTAGACAATGCAAAATAAGAAATATCAAAGAATACTAATCCTTGGATCGATTGGCTCGGGAAAGACAACTTTAGCCAATAGCATTCAAAAAAAGAAAGAAATAGCAGTCTTTCATTTAGATAAAGAATATTGGTTACCCCATTGGACACGTCCAGAACAACAAATATGGGAGGAAAAAATTGCTAAACTTATATCTGAAGATAAGTGGGTGATTGAAGGCAATTACATTGAAACATTACCTCCTCGCTTAGCACGAGCTGATTTGGTCATTATGTTAGATATACCCACAAGAACCTGTATTAGAGGTGTATTTTGGCGGACTTTAAAGGGTCAATTTATTAAAAGAAAAGATTTAGGGATAGGCTGTAAAGATGCATTCAATCGATCTTATCAAGAACTAGTAGAATGGGCTAAATCGTTTAAGACTGTCTATTATCCTGCTTTGATGCAAGTGATTAGTCAATATCCACAAGTAGATGTGAAAATCTTTAAAACGCGCTCTAGTGCCAAACAATTTATAGAAAGGTTGACAGATTAAAAATGACAAAAAAAAGAAGTTTAGCATTATGGGGGGGAATTGTATTTTGCTTATTGTGTTTCGTAGGATGTCGTAAGACATATGCTGTTCATTTCTTTGTAGATGATGTATGCATTCATCAAGTAGAAGTCAAAAAACAAGGAAAAGTGGAAAAACCACTTGATCCTGTGAAGGAAGGCTATCATTTTTTAGGATGGTATCTAGAAGATGAATTGTATGATTTTGAACGCAATGTTCAAACTAGTTTTGCTTTGATAGCGCGATTTGAAATCAGTCCATATACCATCACATTACAAAGCCAAAATGGACAAGAGGATATTGTCCTTCAAGCCACGTTAAATGAAACCATCACTTTACCTACACCAACAAAAGAAAGATGTGTATTTTTGGGGTGGAAGTACAAAGGTGAATTTGTGGATTCAGTTTTACAAGTCCAAGAAGATATGACGCTTACTGCAGAATGGGAGCAAACGAGTTATTTGGTTCAGTTTGATACCATGTGTGATAAGGTTGTCCGGGATCAAATTGTTGAAAAGGGAAATAAAGTTTATCCACCCAATGCACTTTTAAATCCTGGATATACTTTTTTGTATTGGGCAAAAGATGGCGTACGTTATGATTTTGATAGCGTTGTAGAAACAGATATTACTTTAACAGCTGTTTGGGAATTGAAAATGTTTGGCGTAGAATGGATTACTGGTACATCCGATGCAATCGATAGTTTTCAAGTAGCTTATGGAACTATTTTAGAAGAACCCCAATCGCCTATGAAGGAAGGGTACACTTTTGTGGGATGGTATTACTTAGGAGAATTGTTTGATTTTACTACCCCTATTTATTACAATATGATTTTCACTGCAGGATGGGATATGAATCAAGATACACTAGAAAACTATTTACAAGGACTTGTCCCGGAAGTCACTACAAGTGATTTGATGTTTCAAGAACATATAGACGATTCGCTAGCTACATTGGTTTGGCAATCCTCTAATGAAGATGTTATTTCTGCTAATGGTGTGGTGACAAGGCAAGTTGTAGATTGTGAGGTTGACATCACGGTGCAAGTATCAAAGGATACACAAATTTTTGAATTGAAATGGCGGACCTTGGTGCCTAAAATAGAATTAAAACCTGTAAATAAAGGAAGTATTGTCAGTGGCTACTTATATGATTATAATGGAACGTTCCATCTACCAAGTACTTCTATTGAACAATTGGATTATATTCATTTTTCTTTTGCAAGTATCAACAATGGTGAACTGGTTTTACCTAGTCTTGCTGCTGTACGACAAGTTTTATCGTATCGTCAACAAGGTGTTCGGGTTGGTCTTGCGATTGGTGGATGGGGAGCAGGTGGCTTTAGTGAGGCAATGCTTACAAAAGAAGGAAGAAGCAAACTGATTCAATCTATTATGAATACCCTCAAGCAATATCAATTTGATGGAATTGATATTGACTGGGAATATCCAACAAGTAGTGTAGCAGGAATTGGTTCAAATAAAGAAGATAAACAAAACTTGAATTTATTTTGTGAAGAATTAAAACAAGCAATGAATGCTTACCGGCAAGATTTGATTTTAAGCATAGCTGTTACAACGAGTGATACCTTCTTTGATTTTAGAACACTCAATCAATATGTGGATATTTTTAATGTTATGACCTATGATTATGCAATGGGTAATACCGCTTATCATGATTCAGCATTATATCGTGTCAATGCATCATCTAGTATGAGTAACGCCGTAGAGTTTATGAAAGCTAGAGTTGATGCTGATAAAATTGTTCCTGGTGCTGCTTTTTATGCTAGACGAGGTACCTTTGCTAATATGGCTAATCAAAATTTATCTGCCTCGCTTTCGACATCAATGGGAACCAATCCGCTTTCTTTTGCCAAATTGAAAGCATTGATTCTGACAGATTCAACCTATGTTGAACAGTATGATGCACAAGCAGAAGCCGCATACATCATCCGATCAGGGGTATTTTATTCTTATGATAATGAAAGAAGCATTCAAGCTAAATGTAATTATGTAAAGAATCAGGGCCTAGGTGGTTTAATGTGTTGGGATTTGACACAAGATTATAACGACCAAGGAACAGGCATTTTGGTTAATGCAATGTATACAAGTTTAAAACAAAAGGAGGAGTAACATCCTCCTTTTTAAAACTTCATTATTTTTTCATAGTAATTTCACGATAAAAAAATACCGATTATGGTATAATATAAAATAGGGGAAAAAATAAAATGGGAGGTATTTTATGAATATAGGTAGTAATATTCAAACTTTGCGTGAATCTAAACAGATGACCATAGAAGAACTTGCATCTTTGATTCAAGATAGCGTAGAAAATGTAGCAAAGTATGAAGCAAATGAATTAGAGCCATCACTAGATAAAAAATTAGCTCTTGCACAAGTATTTGATGTGCCTATGGATACGTTTAGTTTTCGCATTGATCGAAAAGGATATGGACATCAAACAATAGAAACTGTGGAAGAATCCACTCCTATCCAAGAAGAAAGGATACAGGAAACACCTATTGCGCAATCTCAAATTGTATATACGCCAAATGTGTTTGATGAAATTTTTAAACGAGATTATCGTAATTTTGTGGTTGCCAATCTCTTTTCTTGCTTGATTTATGTGGTATGGGGCTTGTTTTTTTACTTTGGTACTTTAAAGGTATTAGGTGTCATTTCATTGGTGGTTTCCGTTATTTTTATATTTCGCTTTATTCAAAAAGCACGTCAGTACAAAAGACTCAAGGCGGATTGGGTAGAAGAATTTGTTGGTCAAACTAGGGTTTATACTTATTATCAAGATCATATGGATGTATCAAAACCCGATGAGACAACACAAACTACGTTTTATTACAATGAATTTTTACTTTCTGTAGAAAATAGCAATTATTTGATTTCTTCTTGTGTGAAAGATCAACGGACAATTATGGTCATTGATAAAAATGATTTTCAAACTGGTTCATTTTCAGAAGTGAAAGAAAAAATGAAATCCAATAGTCAAAATTATGTAGATTATATGGCATTAAAGAAAGAAAAAAATGAGGCAAGTTTACCTAGAAGTATGGATATATTATCATGGGTTATGATGGCACTAGCTATTATGGGCATAGCAATCGTCTCTACCATAATAGAATTATTTACTCAAGATACCACACTTGCTTTATATGGTTTGACGTATGGACTTGCATTGATATTTCCAATTGCGTCGATTGCTTTTGGCATAATTTTGAATAAAAAGTATAAAATGAAGAGAAAAAAGAATATCATCACTGGTATTGTTATGGTTGGTGTTTGCATATTATTGGCAGGATATGCTGCGATGAGTCTTGCAACTTGTGTGAAGGCAAACAATCAAGTAGCCTATGAAACCATTGAATCTAGGACAGAAATTGATATGCCTGATACATATTATACGGTATATCGCCATACCAAAGAAGAGACAGTAACCCATCAAGAAGAAAATTACACAAGAAAGCAAATTGATGTTATCGTTTTTGGTAAAGAAAAAGAGTTACAAGCATTTTTAAAAGATGCAAAAGCAAGTACAACTTGGAGTACAAAACAAATTGATGCACCAGATTTCCCATTCTTTTCTATTGCTACAGAAGTTAAAACTGTATTAACACAATCAGGGTATACTTATGATGATACATGTGATTTGTATACAATTTGTGCTTTAGAAGAAGGACAATATCTTGCGGCAATGTATTATGAACAAGGCAATTATATGCTACTTGTTACTTATACAAAAAATAGTGAATCAATTTCTTTACAGAAATGAAAAAAAATGTTAAAATAGATCTATAGTCCTTGATAGGTAAAAATAAAAAGGAAAATGAATCAATTGTATATGAAAAAATGGTGGAGTCTGTCAAATAAAGAGGCAGTAATGCCTTTTTTTCGTATCAAAAGAAGAAAGAGGTGGTGAAAGATGAAAAAAGCGTTGCTTGAAAAAATCAAAGAATCTTTGTTGGCCGTTTTACCAATAACAGCGATTGTATTGATTCTATGTTTTTGTTTTAAGCTTCCAGGATGGACGATTTTTGCTTTTGCCATAGGTGCAGTAATGCTAATTTTTGGACTCAGTTTTTTCAATCTGGGCGCTGATGCCTCAATGATGAAAATGGGCGAGCAAGTTGGCGGTTATATTACGAAAAAGAAAAACTTACTGCTTTTGGTCGGTGCTACTGCAGCAATTGGTTTGATTATCACTATTGCTGAACCTGATTTGATGGTACTAGCTGATCAAATGAAAAGTACTATTCCACCACTGGTGTTAATTTTATGTGTGGCACTTGGTGTGGGAATTTTTCTTGCTCTAGCTCTCTTACGTATTGTATTACAGATTCAATTGAATGTGTTATTGATTATTTTGTATGGACTCGTTTTTTTGGTGGCTATTTTTGTACCGAGTGAATTTATTGCGGCGGCCTTTGATTCAGGGGGAGTAACGACGGGGCCTATGACCGTCCCATTTATACTTGCACTTGGATTAGGTGTAGCAGGGGCACGTGGTGATAATTCTTCTAAAGATGATTCATTTGGACTTGTTTCTTTTTGTTCGGTAGGTCCTGTATTGATGGTTTTGATATTAGGATTATTCTTTAGAAATCCCAATGTCACTACATCGGATGTTGTAGCATATCAAACTTTTCATGATTTTAGTAGTGGATTCGCTCATCAGTTGGTTAGTATGATAGGAGAAATTGCGTTAGCCATTTTACCTATTCTGGCCTGTGTGGTTATTTTTGAAATCATATTGATTAAAGACACGAAGAAAAATATTATTAAAATATTTATAGGATTACTTTATACCTATATTGGTTTGGTAATATTTTTAACTGGTGCACATATTGGATTTATGCCTGTTGCGACTTTACTAGGTAAAACGATAGGTGCGACGCAATTAAAATACATACTGATACCTTTAGGTATGATAATGGGATTCTTTGTTGTAATGGCAGAACCCGCTGTTCATGTATTGAATAAACAAGTAGAAGAGATTACAAGTGGTGCTATTTCTAAGAAAACAATGCTATATAGTTTAGCAGCAGGGGTGGCTATATCGGTGGGTCTTGCGATGTCAAGGGTAATTTTTGATTATAGTATTTGGTATATTTTAATTCCTGGATATGTGATTGCTATTGGATTAATGTTTTTTGTTCCGAAGATTTTTACGGCCATTGCCTTTGACTCAGGTGGTGTAGCTTCTGGTCCACTTACCGCAACATTTCTATTGCCACTGGCCAGTGGGGCCTGTCTTGCCATTTATGAAGGAACAAGCCATTTTGAAACAAAGATGCTGACCAATGGATTTGGTGTAGTTGCTCTTGTTGCGATGACACCGCTTGTTGTAATTCAAGTTGTAGGGCTAGTGTATAAGTGGAAGACTAGAATGAAATCACATTATGTAATGGCAGAATTAGAACCAATTATTGAATTTACAATTGATTATGAGGAAATGGAGGAAAAGGCAAATGAATAGAAAAATCACAGGTATGCGATTATTTGTCATTATAGTTGACCGTGGCCTTGGTAATCAAGTTGTAAAAATATTAGAAGAAGTGGGCTGTCATTATCACCAAATCATTTATGGAAAAGGAACCGCTCCAAAAGAGATTTTTGAGTATATTGGTTTTGGTGAAATAGAAAAAGAAGTGGTTTTATCAGTAGCACCAACGGATATTGTGCCATTTATGTTAGATGCTTTGCGCATAGAAATGCATTTAGATCAACCAGGACATGGTGTAGCTTGTACGATTCCGTTAGATAGCGTTGCGGGGCAAAGTGTTTTAGAAGAAATTTTACGTGAGACCAAACTAACCGTGTCTCATTCTACTTCAAAAGAACTCAAGGAGGAAAAATAGTATGCGTCATTTAATTCTTGCCATTTGTAATAGTGGTAGTGCAGATGAAGTGATGAGTACCGCCAAAGATGCAGGAGCAAAGGGAGGTACTATCATTCATGCAAGAGGATCTGCACAAAAAGATAGTGAACATTTCTTAGGTATTACGATACAACCAGAAAAAGATATCATTATGATTATCACGGATGAAGCATTAAAGGCACCGATTATGCAATCGATATCAAGAAAGCATGGTGTGGGGACACAGGCACATACGGTTACTTTTTCGCTCCCAGTAGACGATGCTATTGGTATTAGTAATTAGCCTTATAATTGACAAAAAAATATTTTTGATTATAATGATAATTGCGTCACAATTGAGTATGACTCAAATGTGAAATAATAAAAAAGGAGGAAATAACAATGAAAAAAGTAGTTTCAACATTAGAAGGACTTCCTTGGATAGTACGTTTACTACTTGTAATTTTCTTAGGTGTTTATGGTAACCTATTAAGATTATTTAAATCTATTGCTGCTGGAAATGTACTTGGCATCATTTTAGCTGTAGTATTATTACTTTGTTGTGGATTCGTTATCTTATGGATTGTTGATCTAATTTGTGTCATTCTTGGCAAACCAATTTGGTGGATTGATTAATTTATAATATAAGGTATGAAATAAAAAACTACTGAAACTATCAGTAGTTTTTTTATATGAAATGGTAAGTTATGGCAATAAAAATATGTAAACGCTTGCAAACTTTTGTAAAGAGTGCTATAATAATAAAGCAATCAAAAAGAAAGGAAAGAAAACAAGATGAAAAATTTAGGTAAAAAATGTTCATTAATTTTTGCTATTTTTGGTTTACTTTTGGTTTTTGCCTCTTGTAATCCAGCTGACGTCATTCATATTGAATTGGATGAAAAAGTCTATACGTTGGAAGCTGGTACAAGTATAAAAGTACAAGCGACAATTACAAAAGGGAACAATCCTTACGAAACTGAACTTGGGTTCAAAAGTGAGGATGAAACAGTTGCAACTTTTGTAAATGGTGAAATTCAAGCCATTCGTGAAGGGGAGACGACGATTCGTGTATATGCGATAGAACAACCCTTAGCGTATATTACAGCGAAAGTTACAGTTAAATTTACAAAATCATTACAAGGTGATTTTTCAGTAAAAGAAAAGTTAACAGTAGGAGAAACAACAGTAGTTACATATCGACTGGCTTCAGATAGCACAGACTCCATTGTTACTTTTAGTTCTTCTGATGAAAATATTCTTTCAGTAGATAATGAGGGAAATGTATGTGCAAAAGCATTGGGCCAAGCACAAATTGTAGTGAGAGTAATATATCCATTAGATACAAATCAATATCGCGAATATACGTTAAATGTAGAAGTCTTAAAACCTGTATGGAGTATTGAATATATACTAGATGGTGGAGTATGTGAAAATTTACCAACTGAATATACAGAAGGTCAAGGATTATTACTTCCTCAACCAACAAAAGAAGGTTATACATTCTTAGGTTGGTATATGGGTGA
>CATLBQ010000010.1 GCA_949879765.1 uncultured Bacilli bacterium | reverse complement strand
GTTCCCATGCCGAACACAGAAGTTAAGCACTTTAGCGCCGAAGATAGTTTGAAAAAGCGAAAATAGGACGTTGCCAGCTCCTTTCTATATTCATTTGAATACCTAAGACATTCACACTTACGCACGTATGGAGGATTAGCTCAGCTGGGAGAGCATCTGCCTTACAAGCAGAGGGTCGGCGGTTCGAGCCCGTCATCCTCCACCATTGTGCCGACTTAGCTCAATCGGTAGAGCAACTGACTTGTAATCAGTAGGTTGTGGGTTCAATTCCTATAGTCGGCACCATTAGGATGTCCTCGTAGCTCAGTTGGCAGAGCAACTGACTTTTAATCAGTGGGTCGGACGTTCGAATCGTCTCGGGGACACCATCTTTTTTTACAATCACGTATGCCTGAGTGGCGGAATAGGTAGACGCGCAGGACTTAAAATCCTGTGGTAGCAATACCGTGCCGGTTCGACCCCGGCCTTAGGCACCATCACAACGTGGGTCCATAGCTCAGCTGGGAGAGCACCTGTTTTGCACGCAGGGGGTCGAGGGTTCGAGTCCCTTTGGATCCACCATTTTTTTAAATTTGGTACTATGGCGGTGTAGCTTAGTTGGCTATAGCGTCCGGTTCATACCCGGAAGGTCGGGGGTTCAAGTCCCTCCGCCGCTACCATTTTATCATTCTAAGGAATGGACCTTTAGCTCAGTTGGTCAGAGCCCCCGGCTCATAACCGGTTGGTCCTAGGTTCGAGTCCTAGAAGGTCCACCATAATACAAAAAATACGGAGAAATACCCAAGTCTGGCTGAAGGGATCGGTCTTGAAAACCGACAGGGTGTAACAGCCGCGGGGGTTCGAATCCCTCTTTCTCCGCCATTTTTTAAGAACGCGGAGTAGAGCAGTTGGTAGCTCGTCGGGCTCATAACCCGGAGGTCGTTGGTTCGAATCCTTCCTCCGCAACCATGGTTCCATGGTGTAGTGGTTAACATGCCAGTCTGTCACACTGGAGATCGCGGGTTCAAGTCCCGTTGGAACCGCCATTTTGTTGGCTAGGTAGCTCAGTCGGTAGAGCAATGGACTGAAAATCCATGTGTCGCCGGTTCGATCCCGGCCCAAGCCACCATAATGAAAATTAAAAGAATCTTAGTATAGCTAAGATTCTTTTTTATTCTTCATCATCTATGGATTTAGGCTTTTTCAAATATGGACACGTTGTGATTTTAGTTGTGCAGTTATCTGTATAAAAGCAGTCTCCACATTTTTCATTTTTTCTTTTTTTAGCATTTTTTAGTTCCATCGTTTACCCCCCTCTTTTTATTAGTATAACCAAAATATAAAAATCTATGTAATTATTAAAAAAAATACTAAAATTATGCTATAATATGAAGTAAGTATATATAAATAATTAAGGATAGGTGTGTGTATGAAAGTTTCAATTAATCAAAAAATATATCAAATAGAGGATACAGATTCTCCAATTATTTTATTAGATTTCTTGATAAAAGAAAATATTATTTCAATCCCTAGTAGGGACCTGTTGCATACTTTTGATGATGTAAAAGTAGAAATAGAATCGTATGACAATTTAATGAATGCTGATGAGGTCATTTTAGAAGATGGACAAGTTATATATACTTGTTCAGATCAGGTAGTTGCGTATTATAACCAATTGTGGGATTTACCCTTTTCTTCTTCGTTTATTGATAAACTTGAGTTAGATGAGAATAATTATCATATTTTGATATGTGATCCACAGATTTATCGGGAATGTTTAGATACTTATCAAGATAAGGGATTTCAGGATATTATTCATTTAAAATTTGCGGAAATGATATATTATCTTGAGATTGCTCATCAATTATTATTGGATAAATCTAAGAAATTAGATGTGTCTTGTCAAAATCCTTTATGGATTGTTAAACACAATTTGATTTCGTATCCTACTCATAGACTATTGAATATAAAATCACCAGAGGAAATAGCGGCAGTTTTGATTAAAGAATATTATCAAAACATGCTTCACATTGAAAAGCATATCCATATTACATATATTACTGCTTCATATTTGTCTTATAAAACAGTACAAACACAAATTTTATCTTCAAACTCTTTACTTGATCAAGTTGTAATAATGAATAAATTTGAAATTATAGGTAGTGGGTCTCCTTATAACGGGAATGTTTCAAAAGCCATTTATATAAAAGATGTAGTAGAAATGGATACCTCTTATCATGCTATGGTTGTTTTTCAACTTTTTGAACAAATGGGATTTAAAGCACAGTCTTTTGAAACTAGTATGAATGGGGATATGTTATACATTTGTGCAACCTATAAAGAAGTTACATTTCATGCATGTATTTCTCCTAAATTTTTAAGTGTAGAACAATTAGATGCATTGACGGATATGGACTTTATTTTTATAGCAGATGACTTTCCAAATCTACAATATCAAAAGATGACACCTTTCTTAAATGATTACAATATCAATCGTATTTATAAGAAATTTTTATTATATCCTGGATATGCTGCTATATGTAGGAGATAATGATGAATATATCTAAAACCTTATTTAAAAATTTAACACGGTGCAAAAATTTTCCATCGCTATATGATATATATATGAATCGTTCATTTCATGAAGTACAAGCGATAGATGGAAAGAAATTGGAAAAAGATCATAAAATTATTCAAGATATAAATCAACTAGATCAAAGAAGTATAGAAGATCATCAAGAGGAAATATTAGAAATGCTCAGTGAAATGTTTGACATTGAAACGGGAGAAGATATAATAAATATGACTAACCCACAATTAGAGGCATTTCAGGATATTTTTACTGAAGTAGAACGATTAGCTATGCAATATGTTTCTAAAGTATTTCAACGTCCTATCCTATCTTCAACAGACACATATGAGCAAAAAAAGTATGAGTATAGGTATGACGGAAATACATTCTATTGCTTTTTAGATGGCTACTATGAAGACGAAGAGAAAATATATATTTTTGAGGTAAAAGCAACAACTAGTCGAAAATATGATGACTTAAAAATCAAAGTAAAACAAGAAGAACTTCCATTATTTTTGTCAAATGAAAAAGGAATTATTACATTTATAGGTGATCAATTGGTCGGTCATACACTAGGAAACAAGATGATTACACAAGAAATGGTAGATAAGAAGAAGCAAAAATTATTGAACCGCTATTCAGATTGTGGAAAGTATATATATGATTTATCAGTAGAACGACATATTGTCGAGCAATCTTTGTTGCAAAAACCAGTAAAATCGCTCAAATCAATAGCGTATTATTTAGTGGTTCTCAATGCGGAATATCGTTTCAATGGCGAGTATGATAATCAACAACACCCTATTTATAACCGGGATGCCAAAGGAAATGAGTTATTTAAAATATACGATTTGAGTAATATTACCAATACATATCAAAATCAAATTCAAAACGAACGGGATATGTTGATGAATCATTTATCCTATTTGGAAATTCATTCTCACCAATTAGGAGAACATTGTGAATACAAGAAAACTACCGCTTGTAAATTTTGTAATATTTGTATGAAAAGTGTATTATGTGAAGGATCAATTTTGGAATATACTAGTAAACATTATGCTTTTTCAGAAGAACAAGGGGGGAAGAAAAAAATAATCCCAGTCTATGATTTAATCAATAGGGGGTGTACAACAATGCAACAAGCATATCGCTATGTAAGTAAACTAGATCATAAGATAGAGTATCAGTGTTTTACTAGTCATCAACCATATATTGATAAAGAACGGATTCGATATGCACTTTCGTCAATTCAGTATCCAATCTATTATTTAGATTTTGAGAGTTATAATTGTCCATTACCACGATATCGGGGAGAGAGTCCTTATCAGCAATCTTTGTTTCAGTATTCACTTCATATTGAAAAGACAGAAAATCAGTGTGATTTAGTTCGTAATCATCGTGAGTTTTTAGCAGTAGACCACCAAGATCGAAGATTAGAACTAGTAGAACAATTGATAAAGGATATTGATTTATCGGCAGGTGGTACTGTTGTGGTCTATAATAAATCATTTGAAAAGACAAGATTAAAAGAACTTGCATATATATATCCTCAGTATAAGAAGAAATTAGATACCATTAATAACCATATATTTGATTTACTAGAGGTATTAAAGGGAACAATGTCACTCTATGAAAAAGTGTTGCCTGATGAGCTTATGGCTAGTTTAAACCAAAAACCAAGTTTTACGTATTACCATCATTTAATGCACGGATCGTTTTCAATTAAGAAAGTTTTACCGCTATTTACCAATTTATCCTATCAGGATTTAGCAGTAAAAAATGGTACTGAGGCAATTATTGCTTATGGATTACTTCCTTATTTTAGTGAAGAGGAATACCAAAATACATATTTAGCCTTACGTACATATTGTAGACAAGATACGTGGGCTATGGTATGTATATTAAGAGGGTTAAAAAAAGAAGTGGAAGAATAATTTGAAAAATAAAAATTGAGACTCTTGAAGTGTAAAGAATCTCAATTTTTTATTTATTTTGTAGACCATTCACCAATCAAATCATAAGCTGTGGCTTCTACAATTTTTACTTTTCTAATAGTGCCGATGTATCCTTCTACAAAAGCAGAGAAAATATATATAGCTCCATCAACATCATCTGGTGCATAATGGTAACTTCTAGCCGTATATCTTTGGTATCTATCACTATAAGAATCAATAATGCAATCAAATGTTTGATGAATTAAACTTTGATGATATTGAAGTGAGATTCTATTTTGCAATTCCATAATTTTATTTTTGCGTTTATTCATAGTAGGAAGATCAATTTTGGGATACATTTCAAAGCCAGGTGTATCTTCTTCATCTGAATAGGTAAACACACCAAGTCTATTGAATTTTTGACTCGCCACAAAATCGTATAAAATATGAAAATCTTCTTTTGTTTCGCCAGGGAATCCAACAATTAGAGTGGTCCGAATCACCGCATGAGGTATTTGTTTTCGAATAGACTGGATAAGATGAGTCAGAAATTCTTGATTTCCCCTTCTATTCATTGCACTTAACATATGATCAGATGCATGTTGAATCGGAATATCAAAGTATTTGGCAATTTTAGGATTTATTTTTATTTCTGCTATGAGGTCTTCTGTGATTTCATCTGGATATAAGTAAAGTACACGAATCATTTGAAAAGACGCTATTTTGGATAATTCATGCAATAAGTCTGCTAAAGTCTTCCCTTCAGTTAGATCTGTTCCATATCGCGTTGTATCCTGACCTATGAGCGTTATTTCTTTTACGCCTTGGTCGGCTAAACAACGTGCTTCTTCCAAAAGACTATCAAAAGTTCTACTTTTAAAATGGCCCCGAATAAGGGGAATAGCACAATAACTACAGCGATTGTTACATCCTTCGGAAATACGTAGATAAGCCGTATGAGGTAAAGTTGTGAGCACGCGTTGGGTATAATTCATTACATAAGAATGGTCAGTATGAAGTATTTTTTGAAAAACTTCATCAATATGATCATAATCTTGAATAGGGAAGTAGATATCTACTTCAGGAATTTCTTGTTTTAAATCTTCTAAATAGCGTTCTACAAGGCACCCCATCGCAATAATGGTTCTATTTCTTTTTTGTTCTACTAAATCCAAAATGGTATCAATGGCTTCTTTTTTAGCACTTTCAATAAAACCACAGGTATTTACAACCAGAATATCTGCTTGATTTAGTTCATTCGTTATTTCAATTTGATATTTTTTAGCTACGCCCAAAAATAATTCTGTATCAATTAAATTTTTGGCACAACCGAGTGAAATCATTCCAAGTTTCATTTTTTCCTCTCTATGCATTAAAAGTTTTATATAGATATATTATACTATAATAGACAAATATTTTCAAATTTATTAGGTCTTATTTTTGACCAAATGGCAATTTTTTGTTATAATATATATAAAGAGGAAAACGAAAGAAGGAAATATGGTATGGGAAAAGAATTTATTGTTGAAACATCTGCTCGTCATATTCATTTAACTGAAGCAGATTTTAAAGTATTATTTGGAGCTGATGCGAGTCTTACACCAAAAAAAGATTTATCACAACCAGGACAATTTGCATGTGCAGAACGTGTAACGGTTGTAGGCCCTAAAAAAGAACTTTCTGGAGTATCTATTTTAGGGCCATTTCGAAAAGCATCCCAAGTTGAACTTTCTGCAACCGATGCAAGAAGTTTAGGTCTTGGTATTGCTATCCGTGAATCAGGAGATTTGGCAGGCACACCTGGATGTAAATTAGTAGGTCCTTGTGGAGAAGTTGAACTTTCTGAGGGAGTTATTGTGGCCAAAAGACATATTCATGCGACAGTTGAAGATGCACAAATGTTAGGTATAAAGGATAAAGATATTGTTCAAGTCGAAGTGAAGACACCTGAACGTGCTTTAATTTTTGGTGATGTAGTCGTTAGAGTCAGTGATACCTATGCACTAGCAATGCATATTGATACAGATGAATCAAATGCGGCAGGTATGGTACCTGGTGTAATGGGAATAATTGTAAAATAAGAGGGTAAAAATAAGCCTTCTTTTTTCATTCTTATAGAAAAAAAGATGGAAATGGTGTATAATATATTCATAAAGATAAAAAGTAAAAAAGGATTTAGGTGGAAAGTATGAGATGTCCAAAGTGTCATAATGAAAATAGATATGATGCCTTAACATGTGATTTTTGTATGGCATCATTACCTATGTCAAAAGAAAGAGAAGCATCAATTATCAAACAAAAGAAAATGGAAAAAAAGGCAAAAATAAATAAGTCGATGACTAAATTATTAGGATTATGTTTAGGTCTGGGCTTACTGATTTTTATCGTAATTGTTGCATATCTAGTAAGGAAGTCATAATATGGGAATGATATTCACAAAAGAAGAGTTATTAAAAAAGAATCACTATGATGTCATTGTTGTTGGTGGAGGACATGCGGGAATCGAGGCAGCACTAGCTTGTGCTAGAATGAAACTTCAAACGATAATGGTTTGTGGCAGTTTCGAACGTATTGGAAATATGCCATGCAATCCTTCGATTGGTGGTCCAGCCAAAGGTATTTTAGTGCGTGAAATTGATGCATTAGGTGGGCAAATGGCAAAGTCAGCCGATCATACTTGTTTGCAAGTCAAAATGCTCAATTTGTCAAAAGGACCTGCTGTAAGAGCGATGCGTGTACAATCAGATAAATTGGCGTATGCGAAATATATGCAGTCAGTAGTGGTTAAAGAGCAAAATTTAGATATATATATTGCTTTAGTCGATCAATTGATGACGCTTGGAGAGGTAATTCAAGGTGTTATTTTAGAAGATGGTACAAAAATTACTTCTCAAGCAGTAGTGATTACTACAGGAACTTATTTGTCTTCACGAGTATTATGCGGAAAAAATGCAACACCATCTGGTCCTGATGGAGAAAATACCAATTATGGGCTATCTACTTCATTAAAAAAACTTGGATTTCACCTCTTACGCCTAAAAACAGGTACCCCACCAAGAGTATATACAGATACCATTGATTTTACGAAGGGGCAATTGGAATTAGGAACAGATATGCCCCTTGCATTTAGTTATGAAACCAATCCCAAGGATATGATTCCGTTTGAAAAACAAGTGCCTTGTTATTTGATATGGACAACCCCAAAAACGCATGATATTATTCGTTCTCATTTAAACGAATCGAGTATGTATTCGGGTATTGTAGAAGGTGTTGGACCTAGATACTGTCCATCGATTGAAGATAAATTAGTACGCTTTTCTGACAAAGAACGGCATCAACTTTTTTTAGAACCAGAAAGTTTATCCCTCAATGAAACCTATATTCAAGGTTTTTCAACGAGCATGCCCCATGAAGTACAAGAAGAAATGGTACATTCTTTGCCAGGTTTTGAACACGCCAAAATAGCAAGATATGCATATGCGATTGAATATGATGCGATTGATCCGTTAGAATTAAAACCGACTTTAGAGTCAAAACGCATAAAGGGGTTATTTTTTGGTGGACAAGTGAATGGAACAAGTGGTTATGAAGAAGCTGCCGCTCAAGGATTAATAGCGGGTATCAATGCAAGTTGTTATATCCAAAACAAGGAGCCCTTGGTGTTAAAAAGGGATGAAGCATATATTGGAGTATTGATAGATGATTTGGTTACAAAAGGGGTGACCGATCCTTACCGAATGCTTACATCACGAGCAGAATATCGATTGTTGTTACGACATGACAATGCAGATCAGCGGTTACTTCACTATGGATACAAGGTAGGGCTGATTCAAGAAAAACGATATCAAAATTACTTAAAAAAGATGGAAACATTAAGAGTAGAAAAAGAACGATTAGCTCAACTAAAACTAACCCCTAAAGAGCATATCAATGCTTATTTAGCAAAAATCCCCTCACCCATCCTAAAAGATGGTATTTCTGCTATTGAATTGATGAAACGGCCAGAGATTACTTATCAAGACATCGTCCAAATGCTCGATTTAGATAGGCCATTAGATGAAGAATTAGGTCATCAAATTACGATTGAAATTAAATATCAAGGTTATATTGATAAAGAGTTTAAAGAAGCACAAAGGGTATTGAAACTAGAAAGTGTTAAAATTCCAGACGATATCAATTATCAAGAAATTGCCAATTTAGCAAGTGAAGCTAGAGAAAAATTAAGTAAGATAAGACCAAGAACGATTGCGCAAGCCACAAGAATCAGTGGTGTGAATCCATCGGATATTGCCATATTACTCGTCTATATTGAAGCAAAAAGAAAAGGAAATCATCCACATGACTCAAGAAGTGCATAAATATAATCAGATGTTAAAGGAATTGATTCACCTAGATACAAAACAAGAAGCCTCTTTATATAGGTATTATCAATTGCTAGTAGAGTGGTCGAAGCAAATGAATCTGACGACCATTACTGATTTACCTGGCGTATATATCAAACATTTTTATGATAGTATTTTGTCCTTAAACAAAATGGAAATCAAAGCAAATGCAACTTTACTAGATGTAGGTACAGGGGCTGGTTTTCCAGGGATTGTCTTAAAAATTGTATATCCTACATTAGAAGTAACATTACTTGAACCAACCGCTAAAAGATGTATATTTTTAACAAAAGTAATAGAAAGCCTACAGTTAGAAGGCATTCAAGTTGTCAACGAAAGGGCAGAACAATATATTCAGTCTTGTCGTGAATCCTTTGATTTTGTTGTGGCAAGAGCAGTTGCCCCTCTCAATATATTAGCAGAACTAACAATTCCATATGTCAAAAAGAAAGGATATTTTTTGGCATTGAAAGGACAAAATTATCAAGAAGAATGGGAACTAGCAAAACATGCCATTTGTATATTAGGGGGAAAACCAGAAAAAATGGCTACTTATCAATTGCCAGAATCATCAGGAAATCGGACAATTATCCACATTCAAAAAATAAAATCTACGCCACTTACCTATCCTAGAGGATATGCAAAGATTAAAAGTCACCCCTTATAGAAGGAGAAAATTATGGGCAAAATTATAGCCGTTGTCAACCAAAAAGGTGGTGTTGGCAAAACAACAACAACAATAAATTTAGGAGCTGCACTCGCATATAAGAATCAAAATGTACTGATTGTTGATTATGATCAACAAGCAAATGCAACTATTGGACTAGGAATTAATCGTGAAGATATTTTATTTGATATAGCAGATTTTTTTACACATGTGGGATTATTGAGACAAGCGATTCTAAAAACGAAAGTAAAAAATTTATGGATTATTCCGGCTTCTATTAAATTGGCTAATATTGAAGAAAGCCTTTATGATTTAGAAGATAGAGTATATTTGTTACAAAAAAAATTAAAGCAGATTCAAAAAGAGTTTGATTATATTTTAATTGATTGTCCCCCTTCCTTAGGGTTGATTGTGGACAATGCCTTATATGCTAGTGACTCTGTATTGATTCCTGTGGAGTGTAGCTTTTTTTCATATGAGGCTTTAACCCAAATGGTCAATAAAATCAATAAAATCCAACAAGAGAAAAAGCTTGAAATAGAAGGAATTTTACTGACGAAGTTAGATAATCGGAATACGTTAGGTTATGAGATTCAAGAAAAAGTCCAGTTCTTTTTTCCAGAAAAAACGTTTAAAACAGTAATTACACGTTCATCGCATATTCAAGAATCTCCTATGCATGGCGAATCAGTGATTCAATTTTCTTTTCATTCGAGAGGATCAAAAGAATATCGAAATTTAGCAAGTGAAATTTTAGAAAAAAAGAATAAAGAAAAAGATGAGGAATAGATATGATAGAAGCAACCTCGGTAGAATTAGGCGATATTTTAAAATTTAAAAAAAAACATCCTTGTGGCGGATTCACTTGGAAAGTTTTAAGAACAGGTATTGATTATAAATTAGAATGTACTACGTGCAAGCGGGTTGTAATGATGAGTAGAGTTGATGCATTAAAACGTACAGTTCAATTGATCAAAACAAATCCGCAACAATAAAAAGTAAAATACATCCACCAAAAATAAAAAGAGGATATCATTAATAAAGAATATCTTCTTTTTATCTTTTGACTTTTGTTTATCGCTTTATTGTATAAATATATAAACATGTATTATGTGAAGGAAAATGAGTATGAGATAAAGGGATGCCACAAAGGAAATGTCATATATATGCCATTGAAATTTAGTATAAATCATAGTGAAAAATAGTTTTCATCAAAGACAAAAAAGCACGATAGGACAGATGATCAAGAGCAAATTATGAAACAAGAAGAAAAGTGTTATGATTCGGGAATATAAAAAAATAGTTGTTAAAAAAAAGAAAACAATAAGAATATAGGTGTTGTTTTCTTTTTTCACCTTTTTATGACAATATGACTTGATATAATCAAAGTAATATATCAAAGAGGTGACTTATGTTAAAGAAAATCAATATGATAATCATTACATTCTTTTTAGTACTTACCGTTAAAGGTGATTTTTTATTTGCCCTTTATTTACCCGTTTTACTATTTTATTTATTCAAAGATAAAAAAAATATATATTATATCTATCCTGCTTCTATCATCAGTTTAGTATTGTTTGATCGAAGTATGATATTCCCCTATTTGATAGTACTGGTGTTATCGACACTTCTTTTCTTTTTATTTCGGATGGGAATCCAAAAAGAAATGGTCGTGTTCACGAAAACCAAATGGATGATCAGCATATATATAGGCATCATCAATATCCTTTCTTTTTTTGTTTATCCGAAAGTCAATATGCCCATGACCAATATCATTTATACCATCATCAGTATAGGTATTTATCTTTTTTTAGATTATTATTTGTCTAAGTTATTAAAAGATGTTGAAAATATGGAAGAACGATTTTTAATCAATGATAATGATACCTACCATACCTATATTTATTTAGAGATTCTATTGGCAATTTTTTCAACTATTGGGGCAAGTTATATAGATGTACTTGGTTTCAATTTATCGGTTGTAGTCGGAGCATACTTTGCCATGTATTTGAGTCGGAGATTCAAGAATATCTATAGTTTGCTTTATGGTATTTGTATAGTGGTATTAGAATATTTAATTTTTGAAATTGATGAGAGTGTATTGATTCTTTTGGTATCAGGTATATATGCGATAAGAAGTATATATACCATTGGGATTTTTAATGCTTTTTTAGTGATGATTATTTTTACAAAAAGTATGGACAACCCCTATTTATATTTATCTTTGATGGCAACGAGTATTTTATTTGAAATCCTATCGTATTTCTTTATGCCTAAAATTACAGAAGATGTGAGTCCCTATAAAGAAATACACGAAGTTGCTCAAAAAAATGTCAATGATGAAATATTAAAATTTGCGGGATTCTTAGATCAATTTGTCATGGGATTTCAAAATCCTAAAGGATATAATGAAAGGTTAAGTAATGGCATCAAAACCATTGTCAATGAACATTGTAAGAATTGTCAAAAACAAAAAGAATGCTTTCATCAACACAAGTCTAATTTATATTTTGTGTTTAAAGATATTTTGACCAAAGATGAACATATTGATTTAAATCATGAAGCCTATATGAAAACATGTGAAAAATATCCGTCAATTTCCTCTACAGCACGACTGCTTCGTAGTCATTTTGATTATCAAAATATCAACAAAAATGAAGGAGATGCCAATAACTATATTTTGCTTGCTCAAATTAGCGGTGTATCGAATGCCCTTAAAAATTATGTATTAGATACAACTTCAAAAAGTGAACTCGATTATCATTTGTTACAAAAAGCCAAAGATTACTTAAAAGATTTAGATATTCATATTACCTATTATGAAGTATTGCGTAGTTATACAGATGATTTTTTAATTGCTATTGGCATTAAAAACAAAACTCTTTTTCAAGTCAAACCAACCCTAGTGACATTATTTCAACTGATTACCAAAACAGAAGTATCAGTAGAAGAAGTCAAACAAGATAATACAACCATTTATTTGCATATTCTACCCAAAATTGTTTTGGATATTACCTATGCTTATGGGGCACTTCCATCTGAAGATGAAATGATTAGTGGGGATAATTTTTTAATCAAAGAGTTAGATAATGGACATATGTTATTTGCTATTTCTGATGGAATGGGCAAAGGCTATAGTGCTTTTTGTGAAAGTGATATGACACTAAAGTTGGTTCAAAATATAGTGGGTTTAAATGTAGAATCTTCTACTGCCCTTTCCATTCTCAATACTTTTCATGTTGTCCAAGATTATCTAGAGCGCTACGCTACCCTTGATTTTTTAGACATCAATCGCAAAAATAAAATGGCCACATTTTATAAAATGGGAGCCAATACGACATATATCTTTAAAACAAATGGAATGGTCGATAAAGTCATCAATAAGAGTCTTCCACTGGGGATTGATGAAGAAATTGATGCGAAAGAATATCCATTAGAACCAGGTGATTTGATTATTATGAGTAGTGATGGAGTATTGGAAAATCTCATTGACAACGATGAATTAGAAAAGTTTATTTCTCATGCTAGAAATTTAGCACCAGAGCAAATTGTCTATGAAATTCTCAATTATACACTACATCATGAAATCAAAGTAAAAGATGATATGACACTTATTGCGTTAAAGGTATCGATGCATGAAAATTAAAGCAAGGACATAAAAAACAAAAGAAAGTAAGGATAAACAAAAAGGATTTATCTTTACTTTCTTTTTTTGGTATGTATCAAGCATAATGGGTAATGACACTACCCATCCAGTGGTCAATTCCACCAATCACATTGATAACCCGGTAACCTAAGCGCATCAAATACTTGGTTGCATGGTAGCTCTTATCGCCATTTTTACAAATAATAAAATAAATTTGTTTTTTGTTCATAAATAACTGATGCTTTTCCATTAACAAATGATAAGGGATATTTATGGCATCGACAATATGATATTCATCAAACGACTTGGTTTCTCTAATATCAATGATTTTAAAGTTCAGATGGGTTTGATAATATTTAAAAAATTGAATCGGTGATATTTCGTTCATTGTTTTCCTCCTGTAAAAGATATGCTAGTCTATTCTATCAAATTTGATTTTCAAAAAAAGTCAAAAAAAGTATCCAAAACCACAAATAAATAAATTGACTTTTTTCGACCATTGTGGCATAATACAAGATAAAGGAAAGGGGATTATGATGAAGAAAATAATAAAGACCATTTTAAGCGATACTAGTCCATCGGGATGTGTTGTTTTATCAACACCTGAGATTCAATCCGTTTTACTTCGGCATTTATCTCATACGATGCACCATATTACCTTTCACTCTTTTGATGAGTTCAAAAAAGAGATTTATCCACCACTTGATTTACCCCTTCTTTTCAAAAATAGGCAAGACGATACACGATTAGATATCGTCAAACTGAAATTGCAACAAGCATATTTGGTGGAAGAAGATAGTCAACATCCCGTGTTACATGAACTATATACATATAAAACGAGCAATCAACTCGTGAAAAATCAAATGATGGATGCATTTTATCAAGACAAGCGAATATATGTAATCCAATATTATCACACAGATGATATGTTGGAACGAGCTTTATTTGGAAAAGATGTCGTATATTTGTATAAAGAACAACTTGAAGAACAAAAGCAATCGATATATTCTTTTGCTAATCTAGAAGATGAAGTATTTTATTGTGTAAATGAAATAGCAAAATTATTGTTACAAGGTGTTTTACCCCATCAAATTGTTATTCACAAACCAGAAACATCTTATTGCCGTCTTTTACAAGAGGCATTTGACATATATCATATCGATTATGCCATAGAAGAAAAAAAGCCTTTCATCGCATATGAATATACCAAACGCTTTGTAGAAACTTTAGAGCAACTAGGTGCTTCTTCCTTAGCAGAAGCATTACAAATATATATTGCATCTCATCAACCATCGGATATATTGCGTCAATTGATCCAGGCTTTGAGTCCTTTGATTTCCCTTGATTTGCCTTTTCAAAGCGATTTGATGCAAGAAAGTATCCAATATCTATTATCGACTTGTACATATCAACAAGAACGTTTTACGTCGGTTATTCAAATCGAAGATATAACGCACCACATTTATGATGAGGATACCCATCTTTTCATCCTTCATTTGAATCAAGATGTGCTGCCCATTATCCACAAAGATAATGACTATTTAGAAGATTCCATCAAAGCAAAATTAGGTCTTCCAACATCTATTTTAAAGAATCAAGGAGAACAAGAAAAGGTTCGTCACATCTTATGGGGCTACCCCCATATTCATTTGAGTATGCAAAGCCAAGAACCAGTATCAAGTATCGTGGCGTATTATCAGAAAAAAGGGTTGATTGAAGAATGGATATCTTCTTTTTCTGTTGAGGATGTTATATCGAAGACGTATGCGCAGTTGCGATTCCAAAAGGCCAAAATGCAGTATAATAAATATAGAACAGTTTCCCAAGACTTTATCAAGGGGTACGCTACGTTTTCTCCTATCATAGCACACTATGATAGTCAGTTTACACACATATCTAAAGAAGTGCTTCAAGCGCATACCAATCAGTTAACCTTATCGTATACTTCGATGAGTGAATATATGCATTGTCCTTTTAGCTATTATGTGCGTCATATTTTAGGCATTCGGGAAAAAATGGAAGAAAACAATAGTTTATTTGTAGGAACAATGTATCACGATGTCTTAGAAAAAGTAATAAATGATATATATATCCAACAAAAAGATCGAAGCCATATCCATGAGTTAATAGAAGCATATCTTACTCTATTCTTACAAGAAAAAAACATTACCTTGACCCCTAAACTATCTTTTTATTTAAAAAAATATAGATTAGCCATTACCACCTTATTAGAAGTGATGTTTCGGTTTATGGATGATTCCTCTTTTCAAGTAGAAGCATTAGAAAAAGAGATTCGAGTGGCTTTAGATGAGCATACGACATGTATGGGTGTCATCGATAAAATTTTAAAGTATCAAAATTACTATGTGGTATTAGATTATAAAACGCATGCGGTGAGTGTAGATTGGTATGCATTAGACGTAGGAATTGATTTACAACTGCCCATTTATTTTTATTTGATTCATGCGATGGATCATCAAGCACGTATTGCTGGAGGCTATTTACAAAGTGTATATGATAGCAATTTGTTTACTTATGATGCGAAAAAGAGTTATCAACAGCAGTTTTTAAAGGCCAAAAAATATCAAGGATATACCATTCAAAATCCAGAGATTATTTTCGCTATTGATCACCAAGTGATGAATGGAGGAGGGTGTCTTCCTACACAAATATTTACAAGTAAAAAGACATTTCATGCTAACTTTATCAACCGGTCATTTACGGAAGAGCAATTAGATACTTTGATTCAGTATACTGAACAATTAATCATACAACAAAAAGAAAAGATTCAAGCAGGAAGATTTACCATTGAACCCCTTGTTTCGGATAAAGGGGAATCAAAATGTGGATATTGTAATGCCAGAGATTTGTGTTATAAGACGGTGCGTATGAATAAAGTCTACAAAAAACATCCTGATTTTTCTTATATATTTGGAGGAAATACCCATGGCGATGAAATGGAGTGAGGAACAAACAAAAGCGATTTTTGATAGTGGTAAAACGATTTTAGTCAATGCGGGTGCAGGAAGTGGGAAAACCGCTGTATTGACCGAACGATTGCTTCAAAAAGTCAATGCAGGTGTGCACTTATCACAACTCATTGTATTGACCTTTACGAGGCTTGCTGCAAAAGAAATGAAAGAACGCCTCAGGTCAAAATTGATGGCGGCAACTACAAAAGAGGCTCAAGAACAATTAGCCTATATTGATCAAGCTCATATTGAAACTTTTGATGCGTATACGAGTGGACTAGTGAAAAAGTATCACTATTTACTCAATATACCTAAACAGATTCAAATTGTAGATGCGGTTCATTTTAAAATGATATCGATGCAATTTTTGAATGAAATATTTGAGCAATTGTATCAAACAAAAAATAGTGATTTCTTTGATTTACTAAACCGGTATACCACCAAAGATGATCAAAAAATATTATCAGAAATTCTCAAGGTTTATCATCAGATGCGGCTTTATCCAGATTATGAAGATATCTTGAAACACTATGATACATATTTTAGTGATGCATATATAGATCAAACCATTCAAGATTATGTAGCTTTTATCCAAGAAAATGTTTGTATTTTAGGCTTGATGTTAGAACAAATGGCGCCATATACTATAGATGCCAAATTATGTCAACACTATCACGCTATAACTGAATTATATACGATATTACAACAGGCTACTTGTCTAGCAGATTATCGTGTAATGAAACAAATGCAACTGCCTAAATTGCCCGCAAAAGTAGAAGATGAAGGGGAAAAAGAAAATTATAAAAAAGCATATGAGGCATTGAAAGAAAAATGGAATCAAATCATAGATATATTGATATATGAAAGTGAAGAAGAAATTAAACAAAATTATATTCAAACCATACCGAGTTTAAAAGGAATCCTTTATATAGTACAAACATTAGATCAAAAATTAAAAGCATATAAAAGAAAACACAATGCATATGACTTTAATGATATTGCTTTTATGGCTATTGCCTTATTACAGAACCATCCAGATATTGCCAATCAAATTCGAAATCATACCGTTGAAATTTTAATTGATGAATATCAAGATACTTCGGATATTCAAGATCAGTTGATTCAGTTGATTCAAAAAGACAATGTATATATGGTAGGAGATATCAAGCAATCGATTTATCGGTTTAGATATGCCAATCCAGAATTATTTAAAAGTCAGTATACACGGCTAAAAGCGTCTGGTGTTATTGATTTGTCTAAAAACTTTCGGTCTAGAAAGGAAGTTTTAGATGGGGTCAATTTGATTTTCAAAGAATTGATGTCTACCTCAATTGGTGGGGTCAATTATGATGCTTCGCATATTTTAAATTATGGTTTTACTAAATATGACCAATATCAAGGTGAAGATTATCAAATGAAAATACTCACTTATGAAGCAATCAGCGAAACAGAAGGAACATATTATACCAAAGCAGAACAAGAAGCTTTCATTATTGGTCAACATATTATAGAAAGCGTCCAAAAGAAACATGTATATGATAAAGAGAAAAATCAGTATCGACCATCAATGTATTGTGACTATGCTATTTTAACCAGTGATAAAGATAAATTTGATTTATACAAAAAAATTTTTGAGTATTTAGGGATACCACTAGATATTTATAAAGATGAAACTTTCACTAAAAGTGATGAATTATATGTATGCAATCACTTGTTTAAAGTCATAGAAGCGATGCGCAATCGCCATAAGGATGTATCCCCATTGAAAAAATCATTAACAGGATTGCTTCGAAGTTTTATATTTGAAATCGGAGATGATGTCATAGCCGAAATTGTTACTAGTGCAAATTTATTAGACACATTGCAACAACGTCTACCAGATATTTATCAATCTCTTGATCAGCTAGTTCATCAGTTGGATACACTCACATTAACAGAATTTTTGACCCTAACTTATCAACAATTTCATATCTATGAAAAAATGTTAAAACTATATGATGTAGAAGCGGCTGAGTCTAAAATCAACTATATGTTTGATATCATTCAAAATTTAGAAGGTTTAGGATATACAATAGTAGATATGATCAATTACTTTGATTTGATTGTCAAAGAAGAGTCGACATTTGAGGTCAAAATGGCTAAGCCCATTCGGCCTAATACCAATACTGTTAAAATGATGTCAATCCATGCATCGAAAGGGTTAGAGTTTCCCATTTGTTTTTTCCCAGAATTATATAAAAAGTTTAATTTAGCTCAAACCAAAGATTTATTTATCTACAGCAAGACCTATCAATTGATTCTACCTTATAGTGATACCCAAGTCATCAAACCAAACATCTGCAAAGCGTTAGAAAATGATCACTATATTACAGAAGAAATCAGTGAAAAAATCCGTTTACTTTATGTAGCTTTAACAAGACCTAGAGAACAAATGATTTTTGTGTGTCCGAATATAGAACCCACCGAATACCATGTCATAACAGATATTGAAAAAAAGACGTGGAGAAGCTTTTATGATATGCTACATAGTATATATCCTGTGATAAAACCTTATATCATACCAGTGGATTGGCATAAGATATCTCTTTCCAAAGATTATTTATTTCCGCTATCTACAAAACAATGGGAAACAGGTGATGATACAAGGCTACATTTTCAAAAGATACAAGTCAAAAAGCAACCCATTCGTCAACAAAAAGCATCGAAACAAATGGTAAATGTTCCTTCCTCAAGAGAACTTGCTTTGTTAGAACAGGGAAACGCTTTTCATAAAGCCCTAGAAGTATCGGGACTTTCTTTAGAAAAATTGCAAAAATTGCAGTTACCCAAGCAGCATAATATATATATTACACGCTTTTTAAAACATCCATTTATCCAAGAAAAGCAAATCTTACATCACTATCATGAATATGCCTTTGAAAAAAGAGAACAAGATACCATCATCAAAGGTGTCATAGATTTGATTTTAGAAACACCTGATGCATTTTATATTATTGATTATAAGTTAAGCAATATAGAAGATGTTGCTTATCAAAAACAATTGCGTACCTATGCAATGTATCTAAAGACGATTGTGGATAAGCCTGTGTATACTTATTTATATTCTATTTATCAAGGTACGTTCTTAGAGGTAGAATCAGTTGCAACAAACAAAGCTTTATAGTATAATATAAATATAAAGTAGTTCAAAGAAAGGAGCTTGAGTATATGTTAGATGCCTTAAAATCCATTTATCAAGAGGGTTTCATTGAACATGTGCAAACATTTGAAGAAAACTATTATTATTTTTATGTGCCTTCTTCACAAGATATTTTTGGTGTGACCAAAAACATTACAGCGAATGAATATCAACTCCTAAAATTGAATTATGTAGAAAAAACGATTTACACACAAAATACCAACATCCAACAATTGATGACGTACTTGTTTGAAGAAGGCTCCTATCCTTTTTCTAAAAAGAAAATGAAGTTCCTCATCTATTCAAAAACAACAGAAAATCAAGATATCATCGATGATTTGTTGTCTAAAGTATATCGTGAATTTATCAGTATAGAGATGTATGGGTGTTGTATTGCCTTTTATCAAGCAGAAGATAGTGCCCAATTGGTTGAATTGTTTCAAACCTTAAGTGCCGATTTAGGAATGAATTTGTATGTACACGAAGGATTTTATATCCATCCAAAAGTAAAGGGTGCGACTATCTTAGCTTATATTGATCAAGTCATCAAACATACAAATTTGATGCGTATGAACTATAGTGATTTAAGTGAAGCTATTCTTACTTTTTTTGCAAACCAAGAAGGGGCATTGCTTCATCAGTTGAAAGCTATCATTTATACCCCTTATTTTGGTGTATCTCCTATGAGAGATATTTTAGAAGTGATGATCAAACATGATTTAAATGTATCTTCAACGGCCAAATATTTATATATGAATCGAAATAGTTTGATGAATAAAATTGACAATATTGAAAAAGAAACGGGCCTAAATTTACAAAAATTTAAACATGCTTGTGCAATATATGTATTGTCTAAAGTGGCATAACAAACAAAGTGTTGAAAAAATGAAAAGAAAAAGAGCAACTTGCCTATGGTCATTTTGCTTTTTTTTTGGTATAATAATAATGCAAAAATAAAAAAATAGAATTAAGGAGGCTCTTATGGCAACAGTTGAATTAAAGAATATCAACAAAATTTATGACAATAATGTACAAGCTGTATTCGATTTTAATTTAAAAATCAAAGACCGTGAGTTCATTGTATTTGTAGGACCATCAGGATGTGGAAAAACAACAACACTTCGTATGGTTGCGGGACTTGAAGAAATCACAAGTGGACAACTCTTGATTGATGGAGAAGTAATGAATGACGTAGCTCCAAAAGATCGAAATATTGCGATGGTTTTCCAAAGCTATGCGCTTTATCCACATATGACTGTATATGATAATATGGCATTTGGATTAAAACTTAGAAAATTCTCTCGTACAGAAATTGATCGTCGTGTACAAGATGCAGCTGAAAAATTAGGATTAAAACCATATTTAGATAGAAAACCAGCAGCTTTATCAGGTGGTCAACGTCAACGTGTTGCATTAGGACGTGCAATTGTTCGTGATGCAAAAGTATTCTTAATGGACGAACCTCTATCTAACCTAGATGCTAAACTTCGTGTACAAATGCGTTCAGAATTAATTAAAATTCATGAAAGTTTAGGTACGACAACAATCTATGTAACCCATGACCAAATTGAAGCGATGACAATGGCATCAAGAATTGTTGTTATGAAAGACGGATGGATTCAACAAATTGGTGCACCAAAAGAAATTTATGATAAACCAAACAATGTCTTTGTTGGAGGATTTATCGGTACACCTCCAATGAATTTTGTCAATGGTGTTGTAGGTAAAGAAGGTATTTTTGAATGTGGAAGCCACAAATATGGTGTTATTCGTTTACAAGTACCACAAGAACAATTTGAAATATTAAAAGAACAAAATTATCTTGAAAAGGATCTTGTAATGGGTATTCGTCCTGAAGATATTTCTGACCAAGAAGATGCAATGGTAAAACACCCAGAATGGACTGGAGAATATAAAGTAGATATTTCAGAATTACTTGGTGCAGAATCTCAAATTCGTGTAAAACTTCCAGGTAAAGATGTTACAGGACAAGCCATTACGGCAAAAGTACCTGCTCGTATTGATATTCATACCAATGATAATATCAAATTGATGCTCAATATGAACAAATGTCATTTCTTTGATCCTGAAACTGAAAATAGAATTCAAAAGGCTTAATCCATTTGATATATGATAGATCGGGATATTTTGTATTTGAAAAAGCAGAATCGTTCGACAGAAATATATTGTAAAAATGGCTCTCAAACCATCTTGAACCACACCTTAGAACGCGTACTAGAGATGTATTGTTTGCAAGATTTAACAACATTAGAAGGTAGAATCAAAGCGATTCAAAAAATATATCATATCAAAAAACAAATACCAATCTATCTATCAGAAGAATTAATTTTAATCCAAACAACCAATAAGAAAGAGATTGATAATATATATATCAATAGTTGCAATATTATTGATATGATGAAGGATAAGCAAAACACAAAGATTATATTTTGCGATGACAGTGTTCTTGTGGTACATAAACCCTATCATTTAATCAAAAAGTATATTCAAAAAAGTTTTCAAATTAAAAAATCAAATCATAAGTGAGAAAGGAAAACGAAAATGACAAAGAAAAGTATTAGAGATTTGAACTTAAAAGGGAAAAAAGTATTAATACGTGTTGATTTCAATGTTCCAATGAAAGGTGGTGTAATCACAGACGATAATCGTATCGTTCAAGCATTACCTACTATTCAATATGCTATAGAACAAGGTGGAAAAGTAATTTTATTCTCTCATCTTGGTCGTATTAAATCAGCCGATGATTTAGCAAAGAATAGTTTAGCACCTGTTGCGGCAAGACTAGAAGCATTACTTCAAAAACCAGTAACATTTGTACCTACCACACGTGGAGAAGCATTAGAAAACGCAGTAAATGCATTGAAAGATGGCGATGTATTGATGTTTGAAAATACACGTTATGAAGATTTAGATGGAAAGAAAGAATCAAAAAATGATCCTGAACTTGGCGCATATTGGGCAAGTCTTGGTGATGTATTTGTTAATGATGCTTTCGGTACAGCACATCGTGCACATGCTTCTAATCAAGGGATTGCAAGTCATTTCCCAAATGATTCTGCAGCGGGATTCTTATTGGAAAAAGAAATTCAATTTATTGGTGGCGCAGTAGATAATCCAGCAAGACCATTTGTAGCCATTTTAGGTGGTGCAAAAGTAAGTGATAAAATTTCTGTAATTGAGAATTTATTGAACAAAGCAGATAAAGTTATGATTTGTGGTGCAATGGCTTATACATTCTTTAAAGCCCAAGGTTTAGAAGTAGGTATGTCAAAATGTGAACCTGATTTTGTAGATTATGCTAAGGGTTTATTAGAAAAAGCAAACGGAAAAATTGTTTTACCTGTTGATGTTGTTACAGTAAAAGTATCTGCTGAAGATGCAGCAGCTGATTTCTTTGGTGCAATTGCAAAAGCACCAACAACAGTAGTTTCTGTAAACAATATTGATGCTGATGCTCAAGGTTTAGACTGTGGACCAAAAACAATTGAAACGTTCACAAACGAATTACAAGGTGCAAAAACTGTTGTATGGAATGGACCTGCAGGTGTATTTGAAGTAGAAAAATTTGCGGTTGGTACAAAAGCCATTTGTGAAACATTAGCTAATCTTGAAGGTGCAATTACCATCATTGGTGGTGGTGATTCTGCTGCTGCAGCTATTTCAATGGGTTATGAATCTAAATTTACACATATTTCTACTGGTGGTGGAGCAAGTTTAGAATATCTTGAAGGTAAAGCTTTACCAGGTGTAACTTGCTTAAGTGATGCCAAATAAGGTGAGTCGATTTATGAGAAAACCTATTATTGCTGGAAACTGGAAAATGTTTAAAACACGTGATGAAGCACTTGGCTTTATCTATGCTGTAAATGAAAAGATGCCATCTTGTGATATTGTAGATACAGTGATTTGCGCACCATTTGTAGTCCTAAGATGTTTGGTTAAACGTCAAGGTGAAAATCTAAAAATCGGTGCACAAAATATGCATTTTGAAGAACAAGGTGCATTTACTGGTGAAGTTGCACCTCAAATGTTAACTAGCCTAGGTGTTCGTTATGTTATTATTGGACATTCAGAAAGACGTGCTATGTTTAATGAAACAGATGCATCTGTAAATAAAAAATTACATGCAGCATTTCAACATGATTTAACACCTATTCTTTGTGTAGGTGAACACTTAGAAGAAAGAGAAACTGGAAAAACCGAAAGTGTAATTCAAGAGCAACTTGTGCAAGATTTAAAAGGTCTATCTAAAGAACAAGTTCAAGAACTTGTGATTGCCTATGAGCCTATTTGGGCTATTGGTACTGGAAAAACGGCTACATCTGATGTTGCTGATGCAACTTGTGGATTTATTCGTAGTGTCGTTGCTTCTTTATATGATACTGAAACTGCTGATGCTATTCGTATTCAATATGGAGGAAGTGTTAAGACTTCAAATATTGAAGAGTTAATGAAAAAGCCAAATATTGATGGCGCATTAATTGGTGGAGCAAGTTTGAATCCAGATGATTTTGTTTATTTTGCGAGTGTTGCAGAAAAACTACAATAAATCAAAAAGTCTTTTGTGACTCGCCCATGAGGGAAAGTACAAAAGACTTTTTTGTTGATTCAATGCACTTTTCTTTTTTGAAAAAGCAAACTAGGGTATAATACAATTAAAAAAGAAACAATACTATAGTAAAATAGAAAAAAAGGGAACAAGAAAATGATGAAAAACAAATTACAACAACCCCTTTGTGCTTATATCTATTGCAACCATTTTTCCAATTTGAATCAACAATTACTAGATCAACGATTTGTGAGTGCAGTAGATATCGTTTATTATTCATTTGTCCGAGTGAATCCTGATGGCACTGTAATGATTCCAGATACTTTTCATCAGTATTTACCTCAAATAAAAGCATTAACACACTATGGTGTAAAAGTATTGATCAGTATTAATTGTGCCAAGGGACTAAGTGAAGCATGTAGTCAAGAAGAAACGAGAAAAACCTTAATTCATCGTTTGGTAGATTACATTCAACAACAAAACTTACAAGGTATTGATATTGATTGGGAAGTTCCTGGCAATCAAGAAAAGACAATAGAAGAAGATAAAAATAACTTGAATTGTTTTGTTCAAGAGTTAAGACAAAAAATGGATGAGGTATTAGAAAATGGTTTACTGACTATTGCTATACCAGGAATACCATTTGGGGATTATCGATTTGATTATACCTTTTTAAATTCATATATTGATTATTATAATGTAATGAGTTATGATGCAAATATAGATGATAGTACATCTCATCTTTGTCCTTTATATCCTAACCCTAAAATCAAACGAAATTACTCTATTGATGAGGCATATCAAAAGTTGATTCGTCTTGAGGTAAAACAAGAAAAAATAATTATTAGCGCAGCCTTTTATGGAAAAGTATATCAATTAGAAACACCCCCAGAAGATAATGTTATTTTGGGTAAAAAAGCCAAGTATATACCTGCACAATATGAAAATGGGGTTGCACACTATGACTATATTCAATCGCATTATACAAAAGAAAAAGGGTATGAACATTTTTTTGATGTGGCAGCTTGTGCTAGTTATTTGTACCATCCCAAAACGAATATTTTCATTACCTATGATGATGTGATTTCTGTAAAAGAAAAAGCTCTTTATGCCAAAAAGAATCAATTGGGCATGATGTTTTGGGATTTAGGCGGGGATGATGATTATGAATTATTTGAAACGATATATACAGTATTAAAAGAAAAGAAGTGAGGATAGTATGGATACAAAAACACGTTATAAACAACTCATCAAAGAAAACAATCAAACGATGACCTATTTAAGTGACTCTTATCAACGTATTGCCAATAATTATATGAAAAAGGCTAGAGGATATGGAGTAAAATCAATAGATACAGAAGTCAAAATTAAAGCCGTATTAGAAGAACTTACTTCATATGATGAGAAAAATATTGATGCTAATATAGCTATACCTAATATGACAGATTACATTGAGCAACATATTCAAGAATTATCTAAAGCACCCAATATATCTTTTAAAATCAAGGAAATCATTGCGGTGGGCATACTAATCATTCTAATAGCTGGATACTATGTTATCAATTGTCAGTTCAATAAAAAAAGACCACTTGCGGCACCACAAGATGTCGTAATTAGTGTCATTGGTGACAATCAACATTTCTACTTAGAATGGCCGCATAATCCTTTGGCACAAAATGGCTATCGCATAACTATTAAAAATAAAGAAACAAACGAAGTTATTAAGACCATTTCTATTGCTAAAAGGGTCATTGATGAAAAAAGACAAGAATGCAATTTAACAGATATTCTGTATAACCCAGAAATTACATATATATTTGAAATTAAAGCCCAAGAAACGCAAAATTATGGAGAATCGGAAATAGCAAGTTATACCTATCCTTATGCCTAAGGGAAAGAGACATTCTAATTGACAAAAAGAGAAAAAAAGTGTATAATATATAAAGTGCGATAAATGCAGCATTCATTTGGTTTTTATGTTTAGATTATCACGGTATATGGATACAAGTAATCTCGCTGCTTAGGTGAACGTAATTGGACAGTCTAACTAGAAATTGGAGTTGAATTTTTATCCACCATAAAATCATAGTCAAAAGACTTTAAAAGGAGAAAAAAATGGCACGTTATACAGGCCCAAGTTGGAAACAATCTAGAAGATTGAAATTTTCTATTTTAGAAAATGGTAAAGAATTACAAAAGAGAAATTATGCTCCAGGACAACATGGACAAAGAAGAACTAAACTTTCTGAATATGGTCTTCAATTACAAGAAAAACAAAAAGTACGTTTTACTTATGGTATGAGTGAAAAACAATTCAGAAATTTATTTAACAAAGCTGAAAAGATGGAAGGAAAACATGGTGAAAACTTCTTATTCTTATTAGAATCAAGATTAGATAACCTTGTTTATCGTTTGGGATTTGCTACTACACGTCGTCAAGCAAGACAACTTGTGAATCATGGACATGTATTGGTTGATGGAAAGAAAGTAGATATTCCTTCTTATACAGTAAAACCAGGACAAACAATTGAAATGAAAGAGGCTTCTAAAAATTTAACTATTGTAAAAGAAGCATTAGAAAATACAGTAACTCGTTTAGGATTTGTTAGTTTTGATGATACTAAAGGTGTAGGTACATATGTTCGTCTTCCAGAACGTGGTGAAATCTTACCTGAAATTCATGAAAATCTAATCGTTGAATTCTATAATAGATAATCAATTGGATTATCGTTTATTCCTAGAAATAAAAAGTGTTTAAGAGGTTTTCTTAAACACTTTTTCAATAAAAAAAGACTCGTTTATTTTGAAACAAAATCAGAGTATTTTCTCCTTGTTTAAACAAGAAATTGCTATAATTTACATTTATTTTAAAAAACTTTTGCATTTTTTCAAAATTCGACACATTTTGCTTTTTAATCAGTTATACTATAGTAGGAGGACATCCAATTTTGATGTCAACAATATAAGAAATATTTCACTCGAGTAGATTATTTTTGTTTTGTTGAATTATTTCCCCTCTCTATAAATGATTGAATGAAATGAAAAGGATTTGATAAATAAGGAAGTATCTTATATAATAAATCCGTCCTTCCATGGATAGTGAAAGAGCATAGACTTTTAGACCATTGAGATTGTTGACAATTAAATGTAAATGGAGTGAATATTAATTCACTCCATTTTGTTTTGAATCAAAGTTATATGGAATCTGTATAAGAGACAATAATCGTTTTACTATACATCAATTCGTAACCATTAGATGCAACAAAAGTAATTTCATAATCTTGATTAGGTTCAAGTTGAATACCATTCAATTGATAAGTTGTGACAGGGGAGTAATTACTACCTAGGTAATTTAATGTTGTTTGTTTTATACCATTAATATAAATGGTATAAGATTCAATAATGAAATCATATTTACTTGGTGCAGGATCAAAAGTAAATGTAATACTGTTTGAGGATACACTAGTTGCTTGTAGATTGATTTCTGGTGCAAGCGATAGATCCTTTTCAATGATTTCAGTGCTGCCATCTACAAATGTTAAGGTTAAAACAAAGTGATAGTCATAACATGGTTTTATTCCTGTAACTTGCATAGATGTATAAGAAGCAGTTGGGAAGTACATGGTTTGATCTATATTGTGATGAATTGTTTCCACCAATTGTGCAGAGTATACATTACCATAGAAACGATTTGAAAATGTAAAAGTATAAGACTTGCTTTCTTCTTGGTAGTTTCCTTCTACGGAGGCAATCAAATTTTCTTTGCTTTCAGCAATTACTTCTTTATGCTTTTTGGTTTCGAATGTGCGCGTACTAATGATTTGTCCCAAATCATTGATTCTAGTAATCGTAAATTTTCCATTTTCAATTTCATAGATATATCCTGATGGACGATTAGACTCACTCGCACTTTTTACTCCACCAAAAGACATGGTAATGTAATTGACACCAAGTCCTGGGTCAGTAGAAGTTGTTCCTTCATAATAGTTTTCACTATAGTCATCACCATGATAATGGCCTGCGATAACGAGATCAACACAATATTTTTCAAAAATCGCCATCATTTCTTCATCTCTATCTTTTGCATTAGGCCCGCTTGCTGGATAATAAACTGGTGAATGCATCATTACAATGGTATATTCAGCTTCCACATGTTGAAGGGTATCTTCAAGCCATGCCAATTGAATATTTTTATCTACTGCTTTTTCATTATCATATACAATGAATAATAAACCATTATATACAAAATAGTAACTATCGCCAATATGACTAGATGGTCCATTGTAAGCTCCTGCATAATGGGCTTTTTGATATTTATAATCTGTTTGGGCGGTATTATTGTAATAGTATTCATGATTTCCTGAAACACCTGCTCGAGGTAAGTATTTTAAACTTGTGGATTGTTCAAAGAATATATCCCAACAAGGGGCAAATCCACCTTGATCGACCATATCTCCTGCGGTGACAATAAACCCAATTTCAGGGTTAATTTCAAGGGCTTTTGCCAATATTTGTTCACTTACTTCAGATCCATGGGATTCGTATTTTCCTGTGTTTTCATTCAATTTAGCCCAGTAGTGTACATCAGCGAATCCCATAAAGGATATTTTTGATCCATCATTCTTAGCGGTTTTAAATTGATAGGTTTCAGTGTAGGTGTTATCACCTTTATTAATGCGGTAAATATAATCAGTATCAGGAGTAAGTCCTGTCAAGGAAACACGCATGACATTTCTTGGTTCAAAAGGAATAAATACTTCTTCAATTCCATTTGTAAAGTAATATCCTGTTGGAGTAGCTACAGAATAATGTTCAAAATTTACATCAGATGCTAATGTATATTCGACTGATGTACGTAAATTATGGGTGTGGTAATTGATTTCCACATCGGTAGCAGCATTACTACCCCAGCCAGTCATAATATAGAAAGCGTCATTTGTTTCTGAGTCAATCAATTCATGAAGAATAGTGACTTTAATTGAACTATAAATATAATTTAAATCTTTTGAATAGCAATTGACATACACCACTCCTGCATTGATGGCAGTAAATAGTCCATTTTCATCTATAGTTGCATCTGCTGCTTCGGTTGTTTTAATTTGCCAAGTCACACCTTGAGGGGCATCGAGTGGTAAAACTTGAGCACTGAGCTGAATGGTTTCTCCCATATAAATTTCAAAATCTTTAGAACTGATTTCTACTGATTCTGCATAGGGTAAAACTTCTCCTCTTGTTTTTAAACATATCGTACATGTGGAAGGTTCTTCATGGGTTGGCTCGGTCCAAATGTGTCCATAAGGACTTCCTTCTGTGGTTTGACACACACTACATGTTTTGGCATGTTCACAATCTGCAGCTTTCCATGTATGACCTAAAGGTAGTCCTACTGTAGTTTGACATACTGTACAAGTCATAGGAAGAGTGCATGTGGCTTGGGTAAATTGGTGACCATTTTTTTCGCATTCTGTCTTTTTTTTGCATCCTGTTGTACTCATTGTAAAGAAAAAACAAAAGCACAATGCAAAAAAGGTCGCGAATACAAAACGCATTTTCTTCATTTTATTCATATATAATTCTCCTTTACACGTTTATTATATCAAATTTATTTAAAAATGCAAAATAAAGAAAAGAAAAAAATAAAAAACAAATAATAGTCTGATATTGTATAGGAAAAAATTGTAAGGTAAAAATACAGATAATTCCATAAATAGTGTGAATATTTTCCAAATTGTAAAAAAGCGGTTTGAAATGTTTGAAAAAAAATCACAAATATGCTACAATACATATGTTGATTTTTAGGAGGTTAAAAATGTCAGTTAAATTACAAATGTCAGAAGAACAAATTCAATTATTAAAACAAAAAATTGCTGAACACAAGCAAAAGCCAGGTCCTCTTATGCCTACACTTCATGATGCCCAAACTATCTTTGGTTGCATTCCTTTAGAAGTACAAAAAATTATTTCAGAAGAACTAGGAGAAAGTATTGCTAAGATTAATGGTGTAGTAACTTTTTATTCTCGGTTTACACTTGAACCTAAAGGACAACATGTTATTGGTGTATGTTTAGGTACGGCTTGTTATGTACGTGGTTCACAAACCGTAATTGATGAATTCAAAAAATTGTTAAATATTGGTTCTAACCAAACCACAGAAGATGGTAAGTTTACATTAGTGGAAACAAGATGTATTGGTGCATGTGGTCTTGCTCCAGTATTTACAGTTGGCGATGACGTTTATGGTACTGCAACAGTGAAAACCGCAAAAGAAGTGTACGATAAGTTACAATAATTGGTACATAGTATGACTGTTCAAAAAATTATAGAAGTCATTAAGGGAAAAGAACTTACCCCTTCTATACAACCTGCTAATTTTGAATTGAAATATGCATTTAGTGGTGATTTGATGAGCGATGCTTTGATGGTGTTAAGAGAAGCACCCGAAGGATTTTGTGAAGCAGGTATTTTGATTACTGGTAATGTAACTATGCAAAGTATTCGAACTGCTGAAATGCTCGATTTTGCCGCTATCTTAATTACAAGAGGGAAAATCCCTTCTCCTCAAGTTCTAGAACAAGCTTATGCCTCAGGTATTATTGTTTTGGGTACAAATGATGTGTCTTTTTCTACTTGTGGAAAATTACATCACGCAGGAATCAAGGGGCTAAGTGATTTATAATGGGAAGAATAACTGGTGAATTTGCGATTGAAGCAATGGATTTAGAAAATGCTGGTAATGTGTCTAGTTTTATAAAAAAAACGCTCATCCAAGAAGGAATTGCCAAACCGATTGTTAAAAGAGTCTCTATCGCTATATATGAGGCTGAAATCAATGTGGTGATTCACTCTTATGGAGGCGTATGCAAATACGAGATTGATGATGAAAAGATTTTTGTTCGTTTTCAAGACACAGGCCCTGGAATTACAGATATTGAGCAAGCACTTCAACCTGGATTTTCTACAGCCAACAATCAAGCAATTTATTATGGATTTGGTGCAGGAATGGGATTAATGAATATTAAAAATGCAAGTGATGAATTTCATATTAGTTCTTCACCAAAGGGAACAACACTAGATATTACTATTTATAGCAAGTAAATAGGGGTGCCAATGAAAGTCTTAGAAATTTTAGAAAAAATAAAAGGGACGATTGTAACTACACAAATAGCAGATGTAGAATTTGATGGGATTTATGCGGGTGATTTATTAAGTCATGTCATGGGACATGCCAAGGAAAAAAATATGTTTTTAACCATTATGTCTAATATGAATACGATAGCCGTTGCAAGTTTATTGGACTTACCCGTTATTGTACTAGCAGAAGATGTCCAACCTACAAAAGATATGATTCAAAAGGCGGAAGAAGAAGGGATTATGATTATCACAACAACAAAGAATGTGGTTGAGGTAATCAGACATATTTACGCAGAATGAAATATTTTTATGATTTGCATATTCATACGGCTTTATCTCCTTGTGCAGACGTATTAATGAGTCCAAATAATATTTTGAATATGGCGATGTTAAAAGAGTTGAATATTATTGCTATTACAGATCACAATTCTTGTCTGCAATTAGATGTCATTGAAGAATTAAAAGAGAGTTATGAAATGCTTGTTGTCCCAGGTGCGGAAATAGAAGTAAAAGAAAAATATCATGTTGTGTGCTTGTTTGCTAGTTTTGAAGAAGCAAGAAGATTTCAAAAAGAAATAGAGTGCTATTTGCATAAAACTATGCATGATGAAGTGATGTATGGTGAACAACATTTATTTGATGTTTTTGATGACATTGTAAATCAATATCAAGTCAGTTTAATGGGTTCATCCAATATTGGCTTACTCCAATTGCGTCATATGATGAATCAGTATCAAGGTATTATGATTTTAGCACATATTGAAAAATATCCGTCAGACATTTTTGAAAAATTACATACCATTTATCAGGATATTTTTGATGCAATTGAAGTCAATGCTAATACCAATATTGAAAGATTCAACCATCAACTAGAATCGCTAGAATATAGCATATTGAGAAACTCTGATGCACATCAAATTATAGATATTTTAGAGCCTATCCATACCATAGAGTTAGAAGATTTAACGATAGAAAGCTTGTTTAAAGCCATCAAAGGAAAGAGAAATCATGGTTGATTTATCACTACATATATTAGATGTTGCTAGCAATGCATTTAAAGCTAATGCAAGTTGTGTGCAAGTTACAATTGAAGAAAATGAAAATGATATTGAAATTTGGATTGAAGATGATGGTTGTGGTATGAGTCGTGAAGTGTTAGAACAAGTCACCAACCCTTTCTTTACATCGCGAAAAACACGAAAAGTAGGGGTAGGAATTCCTTTGTTTATTCAAACCTGTGAACAAACTGGTGGATATGTACACATTCAATCGACTGTGGGTGTAGGAACTTGTATTCATGCCAAAATGTATACGCATCACATAGATGCTATTCCTTTAGGAGATATTGCGGAAAGCATTTTTGTTTTGGTGATTAACCCTTATCAAGTAGATGTCCATTTTAAGATGAAACATAAAGAAAAAAGTTGTCCTGTATTTGAAATAGATACCCAGCAAATTAAAGAAATATTAGAAGGTATTCCACTCACAGAACCTTCTGTTATGAGTTGGATCAAAGAATATATAACCGCAGGCCTTGCGGGTGAATTAGAAAATGAATAATTTGGTAAATAGAGATTTATAGAGGAGGAACTATGAAAAGTTTAGCAGAATTAAAGAAAATTAGAGAAGAAGCCGCTAGCAAAATTAACCTACGTACTGCTAAAGATGGTTATCGTGTCGTTGTTGGTATGGCTACATGCGGAATCACTGCTGGAGCAAGACCTGTACTTGCTGCATTTGTTGATCAAGTTGCCGCAAAAAATTTAGATAATGTAACAGTGACACAAGTAGGTTGTTTGGGTGAATGTGCATTAGAACCAGTTGTAGAAGTTTTTGATGCACAAGGAAATCGTACAACTTATGCAGAAGTTCATGTTGCAGATGTTGAAACCATTATTGAACAACATATTATTGGTGGCAATGTTGTAACAGAAAAAACATTAGAAGTGATTAAGGCAGCAAAGTAGAGGTATAAAAAATGTTAGTACGTGCACAAGTATTAGTATGTGGTGGGACAGGGTGCCTATCATCAAAATCAAAACAAATTAAAGAAGCATTTGAAGAAAATGTAAAAGCACTAGGTTTAGATAACGAAATTCAAATCATTCAAACTGGATGTTTTGGACTTTGTGAAAGAGGGCCTATCGTTATCGTATATCCTGATCAAACATTTTATTCACATGTAGCTATAGATGATGTTGCTAAAATTTGTTCAGAACACCTACTAAAGGGTCGTATCTATGAACCAAAAGCGTATAAAGAAGCAACAGAAGAAGAGCTTGCTAAAATCAAATCTTTTGGAGAAGTTGGCTTTTATAACAAACAACTTCGTATCGCTCTTCGTAATTGTGGTATGATTAACCCATTTGATATCAATGAAGCTATTGGTAGAAATGCATATCAAGCACTTGGAAAATGTTTAACTGAATATACTCCTGAACAAGTGATTGATATCATGAAAAAAGCAGGTCTTCGTGGTCGTGGAGGCGGAGGATTCCCAACTGGATTGAAATGGGAATTATGTGCGAAAAATCAAGCAGATCAAAAATATGTAATTTGTAATGCCGATGAAGGTGACCCAGGCGCATTTATGGACCGCTCTGTTTTAGAAGGAGATCCACATAGTGTGATTGAAGCTATGGCGATTGCAGGATATGCAATTGGTGCAACAATGGGTTATGTATATATTCGTGCTGAATATCCTGTTGCTGTAGAAAGATTACAATATGCAATTGAACAAGCTAGAGAATATGGACTACTTGGTAAAGATATTTTTGGTAGTGGATTTGACTTTGATATTGATATTCGTTTAGGTGCTGGTGCCTTTGTTTGTGGTGAAGAAACAGCATTAATTGCTTCTATTGAAGGTGAACGTGGTATGCCTCGTAATAAACCACCTTTCCCAGCACAAAAAGGATTATGGGGAAAACCATCTATTATCAACAATGTTGAAACACTAGCAAATGTTCCAGTAATTATTCTTAATGGTTGGGAATGGTTCTCAAGTATTGGTACTGAAAAATCAAAAGGAACCAAAGTATTTGCTTTAGGTGGAAAAATTAAAAATACAGGTTTAGTAGAAATCCCAATGGGTACAACGCTTAGAGAAGTCATTTACGATATTGGTGGTGGATGTCCAAATGGCAAAGCTTTTAAAGCTGTTCAAACAGGTGGACCTTCTGGTGGATGCTTAACTGCAAAACATTTAGATACACCAATTGATTATGATAATTTGATTGCACTTGGATCTATGATGGGATCTGGTGGTATGATTGTTATGGATGAAAATAACTGTATGGTTGACGTTGCTCGTTTCTTCTTAGATTTTACAGTTGATGAATCTTGTGGTAAATGTACACCATGTCGTGAAGGTACCAAGAGAATGCTTGAAATTTTAAAGAAAATTACCAAAGGTGAAGGTACAATGGAAGATTTAACTACACTTGAAAATCTTGCATTAATGATTAAAGATGCTTCACTTTGTGGTCTTGGACAAAGTGCACCAAATCCAGTACTTTCTACATTGGCCAATTTCCGTGATGAATATGTGGCACACGTAGTAGATAAGAAATGTCCTGCTGGTGTATGTAAACCATTACTTACATTTGTAGTTACTGATCAATGTATTGGTTGTACAAAATGTAAGAGAAATTGTCCTGCTGATGCCATTAGCGGAGAACTTAGACAACAACACTTTATTGATCCAGCCAAATGTATCAAATGTGGTAGTTGTGTAAAAGGTTGCCCTAAAAATGCAATCGTTGTTCAATAGGAGGAAAAAACTATGGAAAAATTAGTAACAATAACAATTAACTCAAAAACAGTAACTGTTCCTGCTAATTATACAATTATGCAAGCAGCTGATTCAGTAGGCATTGATATTCCTCGTCTTTGCTTTTTAAAAGACATCAACGAAAATGCATCATGTCGTGTTTGTGTAGTTGAAATTGTAGGTATGCGTTCACTTAAAAACTCTTGTTCTGTTGAAGTAGGTTCTATTTTAAATCGTGAAGGAACAGCAACTATTTTAACTAACTCTAAACGAGTAAGAACGGCAGTTCGTCAAACATTAGAATTGATTGCAGCGAACCATCGTTTTGATTGTTGGAAATGTCCAAGAGAACATAATTGTGAATTATTGGCTTTAATGAGAAGATTTTCTATCAACAATGAGATGGCTGAATCTGGTCAATTTGCTAAGAAATTACCTATTATCAATGAAAGTGATGCCATTGTTTTTGATTCATCTAAATGCGTACTTTGTGGTCGTTGTATTGGTGCGTGTGAAAAACTTTCTGGCACAGGTGTGTTGAACTTTAACCAAAGAGGATTCGTTACTTGTGTAGGTAGTGCATTAAATCATGATATTGCGGATGCAGGTTGTATTTATTGTGGTAAATGTATTCAAGCTTGTCCAACAGGTGCTATTCGTGAAAAAGAACAAATTGATTTTGTCGAAGAAGAATTAACCAACCATGAAAATTATGTAGTGGCTACATTTGCACCAGCTGTTCGTGCCGCAATCGGCGAAGAATTTGGTAACCCAATTGGAACCAACTGTGAAGGAAAATTATATGCTTCTTTACATGAACTTGGTTTTGATGATGTAACTGATGTCAACTTTGGTGCCGATTTAACTATTATGGAAGAAGGAACTGAATTTATTGGCCGTTTGACAAAAGCATTAAATGGCGAACAAGTAGCGCTTCCTTTGATTACAAGCTGTTCACCAGGTTGGATTCGTTATATTGAACAATATTATCCACAATACTTAGAAAATTTATCTAGTTGTAAATCTCCACAACAAATGCAAGGTGCAATGATTAAACATTACTATGCAAAGCAATTGAATGTTGATCCTGCTAAAATTAAAGTAGTATCTATTATGCCTTGTATTGCGAAAAAATATGAAGCCAATCGTCCTGAAATGGAAAATGACGGATTAAGAGATATTGATTATGTTCTTACAACAAGAGAATATGCACGTCTTGTCAAACGTCAAGGAATTGACTTTAATGCATTAGAAGATTATACACCAACAAGTCCACTTGCTCAATATACAGGTGCTGGTGTTATCTTTGGTGCAACAGGTGGTGTAATGGAAGCTGCTCTTCGTACGGTTGCTCATGTATTAGATTCTGAAAATGAAGACAAAGTTGATTTTACAGTTGTTCGTGGTGTAGAAAATGGCATCAAAGAAGCAACACTAACCATTGCAGGTCATGAAGTCAATGTTGCTGTAGTACATGGTGCTGTGAATATTCCAGAATTATTCAAACGTATAGAATCAGGAAAACAATACCACTTTGTTGAAGTGATGGCATGTACAGGTGGATGTATTAATGGTGGTGGTCAACCTATCGTCAATGCAAAAGTACAAGAATGTACAGATGTTAGAACACTTCGTGCAAGTGTACTATATCAAATTGACCAAGATGCACCACTTCATAAATCTCATGAAAATCCAGAAGTATTACGTGCTTATCAAGAATTTTTAGGTGAACCTAATAGCCATCTTGCCCGTCAGTTACTTCATACGACTTATGGCGCAAAAAAGGCATTTTCAAAAGAAAATAAATAATAGATAAAACCAAAATAAAAAGTTGTAAAGGGAAATATACTTTGCAACTTTTTTTGTGGGTTTAATTTGAATGTCAAGTGCATATCTTGAATGATGAATCATCTGTTTAATGATAAAATCCAATGATTAAATATTGAATATACGATGTATATATTCTTTATCATAGCATCTGTTATAGATATGGATGCAAATATGAAAACAAGACAGTTGTACACTTACCGAGATTCTCCTAATGAGGCACTGCGACAAGAATATATTATTGCCAATATCTTGATTCTCATCGTCTTTATTGTTTTTCTTCTTAGAAATTATGAGAACCTCAAACATTTATCCAAAGAAGATTTAGAGTACAAAACAGCATGGTTAAGGTATATGGGAAGTGTAAGCATTGTGGGTGGACAATTCCTCGTACTGTATTATTTTTATCATACCATTCATTTTAAACCATAGAAGAAAAATTACACTACAATGCTTAGGGGTAACATCACTGAAGTAAAAGTGATGTTATTCTTCTTTGTTTTCTTTCTTTTTATGGTATAATACATAGGGTGATAAAATGGTAGAATCAAAAATAAAATATGTCGTTCAATTTTTGTTAGAAAAACAATATAAAATCAGTTTTGCTGAATCATGTACAGGAGGACTACTTGCATCAAGTCTTGTGGGAATACCTGATGCATCGAAAGTATTTGATGAAAGTATTGTAACCTATTCTGATGCATCGAAAGTCAAATATTTAGGAGTCAATCCAAGTACCATTCAACAATATGGTGTAGTAAGTGAAGAAGTTGCGCTCGAAATGGTTGAAGGTCTTATGAAAACAACAAATGCACAAGTGGGTGTAAGTATTACTGGATTTGCTGGTCCTGGTGGTGGTAGTATAGATAAACCAGTTGGTACAGTTTGTTTTGGTTTTTGTATACAAGAAAAAACATTTGTCCGAACCATGTATTTTCAACAAATGAGTAGAAATGAAGTACGGGAGTCTGCTACAATATATGTATGGGATACGCTGATATCCCTATTAACCCAAAAAGGAGAATGAAAATGAATCAAAAAAGAATAAGTATAATCGCTAGTGTCGTAGCCTTGTTGGTTATTGTATTTGTATGCCTATTATTTGGAACCAAAGGTGCTAAGAAGTCAGGTCAAATTCATCTGTACATTACCGGAGAAAATGGTAAGGTTCTTTTGAACCAAGAGGTAGATTTTTATCAAGGTGAAGTGCTGATAGATGTATTAAGAAGAAATGTGGAAGTAGAAGAAGGAAAAGGTAGTCAAAAAGGTATGATTATAGGTATCAATGGGGATACAACCGATATCACCAAAGAGTATTATAAGTTAGTGATAAATTGTGAATTTGCATCCGTTGGCGCATGGGAACTCGTTCCATCTGATCAAGATGAGATTAGAATTACCTATAGCTCTATAGAAGATTGGGAAGTAGGATGTTAAAGAGAACTTGTAGACAAATGGTATATTATGCCTTGTTTACGGCTATTATTTTTGTGCAAGAGCAACTGTTCAGTTTCTTACCCAATATTCAACTGACCATTTTCTTATTTGTATTATATGCTAAAGTATTAGGATGCTTGCCTACTTTAGGTATTGCAATCATTCATGTGGGATTAGATTGTATCATCAATGGTTCTATTGCTCCTTTTGTAGTTATACCCATGGCAGTGGGTTATGTATGCATCCCTATCTTGATTCACTTTTTTTTGAAAAACACCAACAAGCCCTTATTTTTGGCTTTATATGGCGTTTTTAGTGCTATTCTTTATAGTTTGTGTTTTACAATTACCAATGCCTTATGTTTGGATATATCTATTCAAAGTTACATATTAGCCGATATTCCCTTTGTGCTTTTACTTTGTGCTAGTTCATTTTTGAGTATTTTGTGGCTATATGCGCCTTGCTATCAATTGTTACAAAGATTATTACCAGTATATCTATTTAAAAAAGGAGAACCTTTATAAAGAGATTCTCCTTTTTAATTATTGGGATTGAAAGTAAATATAATCTGGGTGAAGTAGCCGAATCCAGCAGGTTTGTCCTTTTTTACGTATTTCAATTTCTCCTTCTTTTACAAGTTGTTGCAATGCTTTTGAAACAGTAGGTCTCGTAAAAGAAAGAAGGGTAGCAAAAGCAGTGATATTTTCAATCTGAATTGTTGAAGAATGGGTGCGAAGTTGTTCTTCAATCAAATAATGCATCATTCGATCTTTTAAGTTGCTGTGACGTAATAATTTATTTTCATTTTTGAGTTGCATTGCTTTATTAGAAATCATAGATAAAAAGGCAGTGAAAAATGCCTCATTTTGAAATAACAATGGCAACTGTTCTTTTTCAATATATCGTACAACGGTTTCTTTTTTGCAAATGGCATGACCTAGATAATAAGGGTGATCAGAAAAAAGGAGCAAATCACCAAAAGCATCTCCTGTAGATAATGAAGTAATGGTTTCTTCTTTTTCTGTATGGGTGATGGTAATGACATGAATTTCCCCCATTTCAATAAAACCAATGTGTTGACAAAGTTCTCCTTGATTGAAGACAATATCTCCTGTGTGATAAGACACTACTTTTGTATACTTGTTGCATAATGCATCAGAAAGTAAGTGATAAGGCATTCTTTTTCTTTCTCCTTTCTTTAAAAATTGTTCAAAAGTGTAAGATATCTTACACTTTTTTATTATAGCATATGATATAATATTTTAGCAAATCATATGAATAGAAAACAAAAAAGAAAGGAAAATTGAAAATGAAAAAAATAATTACCATTTTAACAACACTTTTATTTGTATTTGGATTAACAGGATGTCTCAATGCAGAAGAAGAGGTGAGTGTCATTGTACCTACAGGTACACCTTCTTTAGGTATTGCTAGGGCATTAGAAGAAGAGTTTATCAAAGAAAACATTGTGAGTGGAAGTGATCCATTGATTGCGGCATTCACCAATGCCAATTATGATATTGTTGTTGCGCCTGTCAATTTAGGAGTAAAATTTTATAATGAAAATGAAAACTTTGGATATCAACTCTATGAAACCATTGTATGGGGAAATTATTATCTTGCATCCACTGCTCCATTAGATACTTTTGATGCATTAGCAGGTAAAACCATTACCGTATTTGGCAAAAATTCTACCCCAGATGTTGTTTTAAGAACGTTGCTTGCAGTAAAACAACTAGAAGTAACATTAGAATATGTCGATGATGTCAATACAGCTAATGCTTATTTGATGAGCGGGAAAGCAGATATCATTGTGTCTGCTGAGCCTTCTATTACCAAGTTATCTAGTAACAAAGAGATATATACACTAGACTTACAAAAAGAATGGGCCAGTATTACAGGAAGTTATTCTTTTCCACAAGCGGGTATTTTTGTGAAAAAGGAAAGAAAGGATAATGCTTCTGTTCAAGCGGCATTAGATCAAATGATAGCATCGATTCATTTAATTGAAACCAATCCCAATCGTGTCATTCAAAGTGCAGTTGCTGTAGATGAAAACTTGGCCAAAATCACAGAACAAGTGCTTCAACAAGCCATTTTAAAATGTAATTTGAGAATTGATGAACACAACCAAGATGCAATTACTTTCTATTTGAACAAAGTACTTGAACTAGGACTTGGCAAAACCATTGGAGGTAAAATTCCAGATGAGGCGTTCTACTACCAAAAGTAAACTTGTTTCATCAACCCTTTCGATTAGTGCTATTTTATTTCTCCTACTTTTGTGGATGATTGTAGCTAGCATATATCAAAATGATTTTATTTTTCCTAGTATCAAAAGCATTATACAAGCTTTTTTCCGTATTTTTCAAACATCTAATAGTTTAAAGGCAATTGGTTTTACTTGTATTAGGGTAATTTTATCTGTAGTCATTTGTTTTTTCTTAGGTTTAGTGATAACAGGTATATATATCATATGTCCTATGAGTATTCATTTTTTAAGGCCTATGATTCAAATGATGAGAAGTATTCCGCTTGCGGTGATATCTATTTTTATTTTTATCCTGATAGGAGATAAAATAGGACCTTATATCATCACCATTTTAATGAGTTTACCCATTGTTTTAGAAGGAATGATGACATCAGTCAATCAAATCAATCCTCATATCATAGATGAAGTCAATATGCTTTCAGGAAGTATTTGGCAAAAAATCAAATCGGTGTATTTACCTATCGTCTTTCCCTATGTTATCATGTGTTTGATTCAAACCCTTGGAATGAGTTTTAAAGTAATGATTATGGGAGAATACATTTGTCAAACAAGCACAAGTATTGGAAAAGTATTATATAGTGTGAAGATGAATATTGAAATGGATAGTCTAGTGGCCTATGGTATTTTAATTGTGTTGATTGTAGTAGTATTAGAATGTATGATTGGATATTGTAAAAGAAGAGTAGAAACGATATAGATAAAAATAATAAGTCAAAAAATAGTAAGTATTAACTTACTATTTTTTAATTTTATAAAAATTAGTATGACAAAATTCGACTTATTTTTTAAAATAAATTAGATATGATAAATGTAAAATAGGATATAGTGTTGATTAGACAATCAATGAGAAAGGAGGCTAACGATGGATTAATAAATAAAAAAATGATTGAAAAAAGAAAAATACAAAGAAGGAGCAGAATATGAAAAAAAGAAAATTAAGTATATTTACAAAAATAGTAGTTGTGTTACTTGTTTTGGGTTTTATTATTCCACCATATGCTGGATTCAGTTTAGCTGCTAGCATTAATATGACAAAGGGCCCTACATATATTCAACAAGAAAATGAAAAAACAAATGTAGAAAAAATCGAATTACCTTATTTGAGAAAAAGAAATCTGAAGGTATATTTACAACCAGATAATACATTAGAATATGTATATTATGATAAAGATATTCATTATTTTAATGGCAATGAATATCTTGAATTTGAAAATGAAATAACAGAAAATACACAACAATATATTTCAACCAATCAAAATAGTCAAGTATACTATCCTAAACAATGGGATAATGCATCAACAATAAAAATCAATTATCAAGGGTATCACTTAAGTTGGTCTTTTGATCAAGCAAAATCCGCAAGAGCCGTAAAAGAAGGAGATACGATTCAATATAAAGATGTATTTTTGCATTATGACGATGTGGACTTAGCTTATTATCATTCAGGAAATGTCTTTAAAGAAAACATTACCCTTCAGGCGTATCAAAAAGATTTTTATTTTGGTTTTTATTTATATACAGATGGATTAAAAATGGAACAAAATGGGGTAAATCAATTTGCTTTTATCAATGATGAAGGAGATACTATCTATACAATAGACCCATTTTTTATGTATGATTCAGTTAATCAAATCAGTTATGATATCTTAGTAGAGGTAAAACCAATTTGTGAATCTACCTATTTTTTCCAAGTAATACCCAATCATGAATGGTTAGAATTGGCAACTTATCCAGTAGTCATTGATCCAATTGTAGAAACCATTTGTGATGACTATGCATTGACATATCGCGCGAAGGCTTATTTCAAAGAATATCCAGCAACCGATCCTTATAGCAATAATATTTTGGTTGGGAAACCAGACTGGGAACCAGGTGGAGTATTTAGTATTGTAGAGTTATCTAAACCTACTGGTTCAGTTGATTTTAGTCATGCCGATATTGTGTTAACCAATCATGGATTTGATGGGATAGGAACTTATAGTATTTATAGATTCAATACATCAAATGCATATGATAGTATGGATGGTACAAATTATACTGCATTTACAAAAAGCTATGTTCAAGAGGCTTTTTATTCAACGAAAGAAGTAAGCATCCCCTATAATAAGTTATTTTTGAATAACGAAAATAAGGCTTTATTATACTTTAGTCCAAATTCAGCAGGTTATGTATATTTGTCAACTTATTCCAGTCAAGCTGTGCCAATTATTCGGATTACTGGTGTAGTCAACAAAGATGTCGGCGTTTCTTTTGAGGATATTCATCTTGGACGTGCAGGTGATGCAAAAATCAATCTCGCAACGGGTGAATTAACGTATGGGTTTAATGATTCACATTTTATGAATGATAATCTAACTTGGAATATTAGTCATCATTATAGAAGTATCAATGTCTCAAATGCGAACGCAACAAAACCTTATGGTAGAGGATTTTCCATCAGTTATCATGAAACATTAGAATGGGTAGACAATCGTTATATATATACAAGAGGTGATGGTAGTCAAATTACTTTTATTAAACCAGCAACCAATCAGCCAGAATACGTGAATGCGTATACATATATTAGTCCAAATTCGGATGAATATAAATTGGTTGTTCATCCGAATGTAGCGGATTCTTATATTTTGTATGGAGAAGATATACGGATTTTCGAATCTGTTTTTAGCCAACAACCAGTGTTATACTTAACCAAAATATTAGAAAGTTTATATATTGATAATGCCATTACCATTGACTATACAACTACAAATGGTGTAGTTTGTATCAATAAGGTAGTAGATAATGCGTATAATCAGGCTAACTTTATATATGATGAACAAAATGGATTATTGAACAAGATAGAGTTTAATATGAGGGATTATGATACACCACAACAATTAAAACCTAATCCTACAACATTGGCTTATTCACTCAATTATATTTATGATCAACAACAAAATTTAATAGAAGTTAAAGTCAGATATCAAGGGAGTGCCGATTATGAAAAGGATGCGAGTATCCATATCAACTATAATACACATCAATTGATTTCTAATATTTATTATGGTAAACTAAACGCATATGAACTAGGAAAACAATTTATTTATGCTGAAAATGCGGATACCTTTTTACAACAAATGCAAGTTCTCTCTTATCAATCCTATATGCCAGGTGTAACAAGTTTCACAGATCAAAAGAGTTATCTGTATCAAACCAACAAAACGATGACAAAGGACGCTACTGGATATGTTCAAAGATACTGGTTTGATATGTATGGTAATATCATTAAAATGGAAGATTCTCATTTAAATACAATGTATTATCAGTTTGAAAATACGCCAACCAATCAACACAATTTGGTAGATGTAAAAATGGGTAATCCTCATTATACCAATTACTTAAAAGATCCGACCTTTCAATCTAATGATATTTGGTATGCAACAACAAATCAAAATGGTTCTATTTCTAAATTTAAAAGTAACTTTATCCTACTAGGAAATAAGATAGGTATCAATCGTACATCTTTAACCAAAGAACTTGCTTATCATCAAAAAGTAGTTTTACCACAAGGAAAGTATTATCTCAGTGCATTGATTCAGTGCAATGGAACTAACCAAGGCGCTTATTTAACAGTAGAAACCGCAAATTCTACCCATGCATCTAAATTAAATGTAATCTCAAGACAGTCACCTGTGACTAAAAGTAGTACCTACCGACCTTATGCTCTAGAGTTTGAAATAATCGAAGAAACTGAAGTAATCATTAGTCTTCATCATGATGATATAGGATATGCCTATTTTGAATATATTAATCTCAATCAAACTGGTAAAAATGTAGGTTATAACTTGATTGAAAATGGCTCATTCGAACAAACCTCTAGTTATGAGAGAATAGACAATTGGTTATATGTATATCGGAATACTAGTTCTCCATTTATATTAGAACCATCCTATCAAAGTGCATTTGGTAATAGTTGTGCAGTAGTTACATCGGTAGAAAATGCATCACAAACGATTGCAGCAACAGGCACAAAAGGAGATAAATATATATTTCAATCCTGGTATGCACCTATTTATTATGATGAATTTTTAAAAAATGGTTATATACAATTTCGTATTGTATTTCAAGAAGCAGATGGAACGGCAAGCGGTTTTTCTATCGATAGTAAAACACTTCAAGAACTACGAGAAGATAAATTTACGATAGATAGTGTTTTTCTAGAAATAGAAGCGCCATATGATTATACAAGCATAACCGTTGAAGCTTATGTATATGGACACGAAGCGTTTTGTATTGATAATATATCTTTGATGAAGCAAGAGCAAACAGAGCAAACAAGTGAGGCAATAGATACCATTCAAATAACAGAAGGTTTACCAGAGATAGATGAGATTACCTTGGAAAATCGTTATTTGATTTATGATGCTTCAATTGCATACGAATTACTTAGCGCAGAAGATCGTCAAAAAGTAACAGATTTAGATGCTTTAGCTGAGCGAATACAACAAGCTGATGGACTTGAGGATGGATTAAGAAATTATAAGCCAAAACATAAAGTATATGATAATGCTGGTCAGTATGGATATGATTATCAATACATTATTCAAGAATTAAATCCAATCTATGGAAATACTACTTATTTATATGATACAGTCAGTGGACAAGTTTCATCTAGCACAACCAATGGTGTTACTACTTCATATCAGTATGATATCTTTGAAAGATTAATTTCAGTAATGAAAGAAATGCAAGGAACAAGTACAAATTTATCAACCATCCGTTATGTGTATGATACATTAGATCGTATTACGGATATATTTACTTCTTCTGCAACGTTTTCTCTTGCATATACTGATTTTGGACATATATCCTCTATATCTATTAATGGGGATGTCATGGTTAGTTATCAATATTTATATGAATTTGGTGTTGAAACAGATAATATTACAAAATATACCTACGCTAATGGCTATACAATTACATATACTTATAATGAATTTAATCTTCCCATCACCATTCAATACCATAATGGTACAAACTTAATCAGCCAATTTAGTTTGAAATATGATTTGTCTGGTAATTTACTTGAAATAAAAAATAGTCCACTGGGTTATTCATATAACTATGAATATGATATAATGAATCGTTTGGTTAAAATCGTTACTAATCAAGGTGCGCAAATTTATTTTGAGTACAATCAAGATAATGAAAAACAATCCACTTTAGTTGAATGGTATCAACAAGCTTATTATAAGTCTGTGGCAAAAGACGACGCAGGAGATATTATTGAATATTTTAATGATTTTAGTTATTCTAATAAAGCAAGTGAAGATGCCCAAGATACAACCATTGAAAAGATTATCCAAGAGAACATTTTATTTACACAAATCACCAATTTGAATGCTAATGGTCAAGTCGCAAGTGTAACATACAAAAATGAAAGAATTGATTATGCATATGAAAATGGTCTAATTACGATGATGAGAAAGGAAATCTATAACGCAGATAGTACAACCAATGTCATGATGGAGATATTTGAGTATAATGGTTTAGATGAATTGGTTCATCACCGTGTCTATTTCCTTCTTAGTCAGGATACAGTTATAACAGATGAAAATATAATTTATGATTGCTATTATACATATAATAGTTCTGGTAATATTACTAGTATTAGCCGACCTATTTGTTATTTAGAGTATCAAAATTTAGAGCCATATGTTAGTTATACTTATCATTCTACTTATAAAGACCAATTGATTGCCAAAACAATCAAAGCAAGTGAAAATGGAATGATTTTTGATCAATTTCAATATGTTTATGATGAATTAGGAAATCTCATTCAAGTTTATCAAAATCAAACATTAATCAAATCATATACCTATATGGCTAGAACTTTGGTGGAGCAATATGATTATGTAGATAATCTCTATATTGAATATAGATATAATGAAAGTGGCATTCGGTATGCAAAATATATTTATGACTATCTTACATTAGAACGAAAAGAGTGGCACGATTATATCATACTGGATAATCGAATTCAGGGTGAACGTATTCGTTACTTTGAAGAAGATGAGGTGACATCTTATTACCAACTTTATTATTATTATAATGAAAGTGGTAAATTGATTGGGCTTAGTGAGTATAATAGTCTATCTAATGGTTATCATAATTACTTTTATCAAACTACTTTTATGGGCGATATCATTGGTATTTACAATGCGAATTATGAAAAAGTAGCAGCTTATACATATGATGCCTATGGCAATATAGCATCTATAGAAGGTACGAATGCAATTAAAGATATCAATCCATTTCGGTATAGAGGTTACTATTATGACCAAGAAGTGGGATTGTATTATTGTAATTCAAGATATTATGATGCTACAATAGGTAGATGGCAATGTAGTGATGATGTAGAATATCTTGGTGTTACTGGTACAGCGCTTAGTTATAATCTATATAGCTATTGTGAGAATAACCCAGTTGTTAGAGCGGATTATTCTGGAGATATTTGGTGGATAATTATACCTATTGGAATCGGGTTAATAGGATTAACTGGATGTAGTAGCAAAAATTATTCAACTTATTATGGAGCAGCTGAAAAATATGTTAAGTCTAATTCAAAAAAATTTAATTGTTATGCTCATGCATTAGGATTGAAATCTTGGACACATGTCGGATTGGATAAAATAAATTGTATAGGTTATTCTGTCAATGAAATTGCTAATCAAGTAATAAAAGATTTAAAAAAATTGGGAAGAAAGGGGAGAATTATTAATAATTGGGATAGCAAAATATCATCTAACGAATATAGAATAGCAGTAAGGGTAACATTAGATGATATGGTTAAACGCATTGGACAATATGATTATCACTTTATGGTTCAGCATAATGATGGAAGATGGTCTCATAAACCAGGGCAGGGATCTACTATATTATTAGGGAAAGGAGTCACCCCAAGTTCTAAGGGTGTTTGGTCATATTACTATAATAGTAAAATAATTTATATGGCCATAACAAAATAAATATAAATGAAGAAATATAAAATTTTAATTTTACTTATGATGGTGGTGTTTATGACAGGGTGCAATAATAAAAAAAATATTGAAATTTATCAAAATAACGTTCCTTTATATGAGGAAAATAAAACAATATCTACACTAGAATTGGATGAAATATATGAAATTTTTGAATATGGTTTTGGTGGAAGTAAATTATTTGATTATTTAAATAAAAAAAATATAAATAAGTATCGATTATCTAATACAAATGAATCATTTCTTTACACATGTATTAGTGTTGAAAAAATGGGTATATTGTATGTTTTCTTAGAAGAAAATGAATATGGATATATGGTGTCACATTTATTATTCAAATGTAATCATCCAATATATATGAAAGAAGATTTCGATAATTTGAAAATGGGAGAGTCAAAAATTGATGATGTCATTAAAATTGATGAGAATTTAAAATATAATACTTTATATACGAGCTCAGTTGGAACGATAACCACACATGTTTTAGCGGATGGTACAATTTTGCAAATATATTATTCAACTAATTTGTTGCAACAAATTACATATATGAAGTATGAAAAAAAAGAAAATAGTGTAGGCTATATACGAGGTATACATGATATAGATTGGCTTTAGTTTATATCATTATTCTTGTAGAGAATCCCAAATTTTATGATGCCAATACTTCAATAAACGCTAAGCAAAATTCATTCATCTAGATATTGAAATTATAAATTTGCTATCATTATCATTGGGTTAATCGTTTTACTAATTTTCATCGCTATTATGAAAATGTTGGCTTAATTTAGGGTATAAATATTGTATCAAGTTTTATAGCAGATGTAAAAAAAACTAGAATTGTTGTCTATGCCTGGGTTAAGTGAAAAAATAAAATAAAAGTAATATACAAGCAGATGTATTTGTATATTACTTTTATTTTTTATTTAAAAAACTATATGATTATAGAACAAAAAAGAATTTTCTTTTCTTGAAAATTTGATAATAATGGTATATAATAAAACTGAAATCAGTAAAAGGGAGGCTACAATATGTTCTTTTCAAAACAAGGAGAATATCAGCCTTGTGGTATGTTTTCTTTAACCCATATGATTGTGCTTGTCTTTTGTATAGTGGCCATTGCGATAGGCGTTTATTGTTCAAGAACAATGAAAGAAAAAACGATAAGAAGATTAACAAGCATCATCGCTATATGTGTCTGTATTTTAGAAAGTGGAAAAATTTTGTTTGCTCATTTACAGGGGAATACCAATTTAGATAGTTGGGTACCACTTTATTTTTGTTCAATGTTCATATATGCTTGTATTCTATCAGGTTATACCAAAGGTGTTTTTCAGGCATTAGGAGATGCATTTATTGGAACAGGAGGTATTGTTGCGGGGGCAATGTTTTTATTGATGCCATCGACATCGCTTACCACATACCCGATGTTCCATTTTTTATCTTGTTATAGTATGTTGTACCATAGTTTAATGGTATATTTAGGAATAGTATATATATCGCACCATTTTATTGTACTTGAAAAGAAAACGCTCATGCATTATATGCTATTTTGTACTTTCTTTTCTATTATTGCCATTATACTCAATTTAATATATCATAGCAATTTTATGTTTTTAAGAGAACCCTATAATATTCCATTACCTTTCTTAAAACCATTATCAGAAAAATTACCTATCTGTTATACCATATTGATGTATTTGTCTTGTACACTAGGTACATACTTCATTTTATATGTGGTGTTACAGTTGATTTCATCTATTCAATTTAAAATAAGAAAAAAGGAGAAAAACAATGGAGAAGATTATTCTAACCAATATGTGTCTCATTGAGAATAAAGCAACAAAAGAAGTAGTAGTTATTCACCGCATTAAAGATTGGTGTGGGATTGCCTTTCCAGGAGGACATGTCGAACAAGGAGAAGCTATTGTGCCTTCTGTAATCAGAGAAGTCAAAGAAGAGACAGGTTTAGATGTTGATCATCTTGAGTTTTGTGGTGTTAGAGATTGGTATGATCCTGTCATTCAAGAACGTAATATCGTTTTTATGTTCAAAACATCTCATTTTAGTGGTATGCTTTCATCTGATTCAAAAGAAGGTTTGGTGGAATGGAGAAGGTTAGACTCTATCCAAAAGGAAGAATATGCAAGTGGTTTAGATTTAGAAATGGGAATCTTTTTTGAACAAGAAATTTTAGAGTTTTATTCCCATTATGATCCAAAACAAAAACAATGGAATTTAATTCAATATGGTGGTGAAAAAAATGAGTAGGGAATTGTTATTTAAAATGTTAGAAACCCCTTCAGTAAGTGGTCATGAACTTGATTTTCAAAAGATGCTTATGACAGAATTAAAAGATATTTCTGATGTGACTTATACGCATCATAGTTACAATGTTGTTCATGGCATTCAGCCAAAAAGTCAAATGAAAGTCATGTTAGTGGCTCATATTGATGAAATTGGTTTAGTGATTGAAAAAATAGAATCTAGTGGTATTTGTCGACTGACAAATGTAGGATCAGCTCAACCTCATATGTATTTAGGTCAACGTGTTATTGTTCTTCATACCGAAGCAGATGGTACAAAAAAAGAGGTGCCAGGTATCATAGGACCTACATATCAAATGCTATCAGGTGAACTCAAAGTTACGGATTTAAAACTAGATCTCGGTACATCTACAAAAGAAGAAACTGAAGCTATAGTAGCTATTGGTGATGTGGTGATTCATCAAATGACATATCTACGTATGGGAGAGCATCGATTAGCTGGTCGTGCATTAGATGATAAAATTGGTGCATATATTGCTTTAGAAACATTGAAAAAAGTGAAAGAAAACAAGACTTCCGTTGGTGTATATGTGGCAACAACCGTAGGGGAAGAAACAACAGGGCGTGGTGCCAAATTTGCGGTAGAAATGGTTAAACCAAGCTGTGCCATTGTACTAGATGTAGGAAGTAGCACTGATGTTGCGTATAAAAATACCTTTACGCATGATACGGCATTAGGAAATGGCCCTATTTTGACTATTGCAAGTCATGCTAATCCTATTTTAGTAAAGCGTCTAAAAGAAGCAGCAAAGCGACTCAATATCCCGTTACAGTTTGCGGTAGAGATATCTAAAACGTATACGGACATGGATCAAATTTATGATAAGCAAGGAGGCATCCCTACCGAACTAATCAGTATTCCCCTTCGCTATATGCACTCTAGCGTAGAAGTATGTGATTTAAGAGATGTAGAGATGATTATTGCATTACTCGTAGATACAATTATGCATTTGGAGGATACAGAAACCTTTAATGCATTTGATGGGGTATTATAATGCAACTGGGATTATATCGTCATTTTAAAGGGGGACTTTATGAAGTAATAGGCATAGCAAGACATTCTGAAACATTAGAAGAACTTGTGATTTATAAATCTTTGAAAGATCAAAGTCTTTGGGTAAGACCCCTTTCTATGTGGAACGAAAGAATTGAAAAAGAAGGGAAAATATATGTACGATTTACATATATAGAAAAAGAAAAACAATGATAAAAAAAATGATAATAGGTATTAGTTTATGTAGTATTTTCATGGTAGGATATATGGCAACAGCGCATGCAACATCACCACATATTAGTAAACAAACTCTGATAGAAGAAGAAAGATTCAATGCCAATCTGCAGTATCAGTATTACCAGATGGATACTAGTTATGAGGCTGCTGTCGCAAAAGTAAAAAGAGATGTTTATACCTATACGCTCAATCCAAGTAAGGATGTAAAATTAGCAGTATGGACATATCGTAGTCCTCAAGGATATGAGAAAAAAACACTGACAGCTATTGGGGAGGATTATGAAAAACATCATCCTGGTTGGGTGGTATTAGGTGGAGTAAATGCTGAAGGATATTATAACGATGAACCCACCAATGCACTGATACAAGATGGTGAAGTCATCCGAAAAGACGTTAGTGCAGAAGCATTCAAAGAACTAATTGGATTTAAAGCAGATGGTAGTGTGGTCATTAAACAATGTCCAGTTGCATCTGATACGCCTAGACTGAAAATAGACACAAAGAGCTATGATATTACAACAGTCAATGCACTGCCAGATGAAAACGGGATAGCAATTATTTTACCAGATATGATGCAAGCAATTGATGCAACAGGTTACCGAGTCTTTGAAATCAATTATTCGATGTATAGAAGATCTAGCCAGTTTCCTGCGGGTACACTAAGTGGTGATACTTTAGGCATTTTTGTAAAAGGAATTGTCAATCAAGAACTATCTGAAGTAAGTATGATTACAACGCCATCTAATAGGAAAGTATATCTCATTACTCGAAATGAAACAGTAGGTAGTCATCTGACAAACGGAAAAGAAATAGTGTGTCAATTTGATTATATTGATGAATTTTCTGATGTAGAATGTATGACTGGATATATGTATAAATATCTAGAAAATGGTCAAACCATTCCGATATCTTATGTAGATACTACAGATATGGGGCAACGTGTTGTATACAATTGTGAGTATTATAAAACAACCTCTAAAGAACGAGCTGGAATTGGATTTAAAGCAGATGGTAGCATTGTTCTTTTAACAGCGAATACAAAAACAGGTGGGCCTACTCAATTTGAAGTAGGAGAAATGTTTAAAACGTTAGGCTGTATTAACGCCTACCAATTTGATGGGGGAGGATCAGTTACTTTCTTAAAACGGGATGTAAATGGTAATCTTCAAATGTTAAATACACCAGGAGATGGTCATCCACGTTCTATTATGACGGGCCTATTCGTTGTAGCAAGAGACCCAGGTCTTAACAGTAAATATGCAGAATCAACCCCAACAACCATCACCTTGCACAAAAAGAACAATGATTTTGCCAAAGGAATGGAAAACATCAGTGTCAAAGTCAATAACCAAACCTATCAGTTAGAAGAAGAAAGTCTGACTATCAAAGGACTACAAGAGAACAAAGAGTATGAAATAGAAGTAAACTATACCTATGAAGGAAAACCATGTCAAGCGACTATGTATGCAACAACCAAA
>CATLBQ010000009.1 GCA_949879765.1 uncultured Bacilli bacterium | reverse complement strand
AATTCCTAATAAAAATGTTAGCAAACACATTTTTTATGTATCTACTAACATTTTACCATTTTTATTTATTGAATCTATGATTAAAATAAACTAACCAATCGTTTTATTACTCGATGCAACATAATCCTTATGTAGCTCATCAAGATACTTCTTAACTTCTTTTAAATACCGATTGATTTCTCTTTCATCTTCTTCATCATTTACTAAAAATGTCATATATTTGAATTCCCCCGTGTCAAGAGTTCGTAACATAATACAATGTTCTTCTTCTAATGCACTTATAAACTTATCTAAATCTAGCCTAAAAAATGTAATTTCTGAATATTCTTCATTATTTATCATTTGCTCCATAACATTTACAAGTTTATTATCTATTTGTTTAATTTTATCCTTATCACAAATTATTAGATATTGTTTTTGCCAACTATTGAAAAAATCATAATTAGCAATATAGAAGTCAATATCTATTTCTGCTATTCCTAGATATGTATAGTATTTATCTGTTAATTTTTCTTCTGTAAATTCATGCTCACTTATTATATGTTTAAAATCAACAATAAATTTGAATTCCTCTTCAGGATATTCATTAGGTGCCCTAAGTGATTCAAACATACCTATTTTTTTTGGTTTAATGTGTTTTTCAATTATAAAAGTATATAGTTTTCTATTTTCCTTTTTATTAAGTAATTGATTTAACAATTTTTTATCAATATTCGTCAATAGACTAAATTCAAGTGGATTTGTTGAATAGAAATCAAATGTTTCTAATTCATATTCTAGTTTCCTTATTCTATCATTTTCCATATTAACCTCCTTATTTGCTTTTGTTTTTCTATAAAAACGATGATTATATCCATCCTAAGTATTTGGTGTAGAACTCATGGTGGCATCAGAAACGCCTCCTTTTTGTTTGGCAATTTCCATAGCCTCATCATAACTATTTGCATATTCCATAAAATTGCAATCATTATGAACCCATACACTTTCTTCACTTACAAAATAATTGTGATAGTCTTCTACTTCAAAATTATAGGTTACTTCTGGTTGTTCTAGTTTTTCTATTTCAATTCTTTGAATGACACCATTATCATTATTATATAGTAATACTTTATCATTTTCAATGATATTACTTGTTTGAATCCTTTGATTTTGCTTCTAATATCTTTTTTCTTCCATACCTTTTTTAATTCGCTACAACATATTTTCACTAATGCTTCTTGCTTACTCTTGGAATACTGATGCAAAATGTTTCTATCCTGATAAATATTCTCTTAGTTAAAATAACTCAACTTGATTTAATAAAAAAGCAAGTTCTTTCATCTTTTTATTCTCAGTACTTCTATCTTTAACTACACCTACATCAACTGAATACCCTCTTCTTATGAGTTCATTATAAATCATATTTTCCAGAATATGTCCAGAATCAATTTGACGATAATTTAATCTAACATTTCGCAGTCTTATATCTGAATAGTAATATTTATTTGGATACTCAAAATACCTTTTACCTTTAACCTCATATCTTCTTGCTTCTGATATTAAAAATGCATCTATTGAATATTTTAAATATTTTCTACATAATCGCAAAGATAAATTGGATCTCTAAACTTATAATATTTTTGTTTATCTAATTCTATTTCTATAATACGGTTTTCATCTACTCCTGTAGAAAGCAAATAATTTTTGAATAAGTCAAAAAGAAGTGTTGATTTTCCACCACGCCTAATACATGTAATCACTTTGATGTTTCCGTCCCACATTCTTTCAATGATTTGATTTAAATAAAAATCTCTTTTAATCATAGTGGTCTCCTATTAGAATGTTATGACACTTATGCCGTAAGCTTCAAATATATTGCATCAAAAAATTAAAATAAAAGCAAGTTAACAGCAACATTACTTTAGAAATTTGATACAATTTCGCCGTAAATTTTGTCAATTATTCATAAAATCTGTCAGTGATAATATCGTCAATAAAGACTTCTACTTTAGGTTTTGAAATACCATTATATTGCTTGTGGCATTCCCACCATTTGAATTCAAACCTCAAATTTTACGCTAAACGATGCAAAATCATTAAAAAAGCAAAGAAAAAAGGTTTGAAACAATGATTTTTCATTGTATCAAACCTATATGTTTTTAATGTCTAGAAACCAATTACAAGATACAATGAAACACCCATAAAACAGGGGAAAACCACTATATATTTAATAATCCTTTTTCATAATGTATTTTATGTGTATGACCTTTTCATCAGTTTTTATTATCTTTTTTTTCGACAGTGGGTAGAATGAGATTACTTTGATTTAAAATTCTATTTTTATCAAACTTTTCATATTCTTTAAGTGCTTTTTGTTCTGCAATGGTATGAGATATTTTACCTGCTCCTACTAATATATCTTTTCTATTAAATTTTAGAAATTCATCTAATACCTTTATCCAATCATTCATATGCATTGGTACACCTTCATTAGCCATTTCTTCAGCATAATCCAAATACATTGTTACTATTCTGTTTAAAGATTTAACCTCTTCTTGGCTCAAATAATTCTTTGCAATTGTAACATCTTCTTTTTGCACTATACTACCAGCAAATGAAGTAAGCCCCATATTATCTTTTGTCGCATTAGATCTATCATAAATAATTTCTGCAGCAGTTTCACCACTTACTGCATAATGCATTTTATTTTGAACTATTTTGAAAAATTCTCTTGTTTTTTCATTTTTAGAATCATAATCAATGCTTGTTGCATATATTTCTAATACTTTTTGATAAAATCTTTTTTCAGATGCTCGAATTTCTCTAATTCTAAGCAATAATTCGTCGAAATAGTCTTTACCAAATCTAGTAGGATCTTTTAATCTTTCATCATCCATAGCAAACCCTTTAGTCATATATTCTTTTAGTGTTTGATTTGCCCATTTTCTAAATATATTCCCAATAGAGCTTTTTGCTCTAAAGCCAATTGCTATAATCATTTCTAAATTATAAAACTTGACAGTTCTTTTAATTTCTCTGTTTCCTTCAATTTGAACTTGTAAGTCAAACTTACATGTTGAAACTTCTTCAAGTTCGCCTTCTTTGTATATATTTTTAATATGCATTGTAATGTTTTGACTACTTGTTTGATATAACTCAGCAAGCGCTGCTTGTGTCATCCAAACATTTTCTTTTGATAATAATACATCTACTTTAGATTTACCATTTGGTAAATTATATACTAATATTTGTCCATATTTTTCCATATAATTCTCCTTTAATCTATAAATTTATTTAAGGCTTTTTTTATTTCTTCAATACTCATAATTGAATCATCAAGCTTTAAGTTATATTTATGTCGTTCAATTCCTAAAATATGCTTATCACATTCTTTACAATGATATAAGTCTTCAAAATGTTTTAAAAAATAAGGGTGTTCTTCTTTTGATCCATATATTCCAATAAAAAACATTTTTGAAATAATATCTTCGTAATTATCATTATGCATAAAATAATCTTGACTTCTTTCATTAAATATAAAATATAAAGAGCTTGGATTACCACCATACATTGGAATTATCAAATAAATCTTTTTGTATTTATTTAATAAATCATATAACTTATAGACATCATCAAATCTATATTTACAATTATTCTTCATACATTCATAATTACATTTACAGCAAGCATGAAAATTAATATCCTTAAATAAAATGTAATCATCTTTTTCAGTCATATAATGTTTTATTATTTGAAAAGAATTACCATCACTTTTAGCGCTAAACGAAATAAACAATCTAGAGTCATTTGATTTAGGACTTACATTTAATTTTGAATCGCAACCAAAAAGGTAGTCTAAATCTTCATTATATTTATTTAATAAATCCATTAATTTATCATAGCTAATATCATTGATTCCTTGTTCAATTTTATTAATTGTAGATTTTGACTTATAACCCAACGAATTGGCAAATTCTTTTTGGGTTAATCCATTTTTAATTCTTATTTGTTTAATTTTCATTCCAAATTCATTCATAAATATGTTCTCTTTTCTTGACAATATTATATCAAAAAGTTGATTTTAAATCAACCGTTTTAATTAAAATGAAAATTGGATGTATGTTCTAAAACATTTTTCACTTGACAGTTGATTAGTTGATTGACCTTTCGTGTAAACTCGGATTTGATTATGACTTTCAAACAATAAAAAATAGGCAATTTCGCTGACAGTAGGTATTGAACCCTAGCAAAACTACCTAAAAATTTTAAAAAGTGCTGATTTTGTAGTATTTCTACTGTATCAACACTGTTGTTTCTTAATGGTGCTGACGACTGGAGTCGAACCAGCGACCTCCTCCTTACCATGGAGGTGCACTACCTATTGTGCTACGTCAGCAATATCTATGATACAATTGTATTATACCATAGATATATATAAATTGCATTTATTTCGCACCTAGTTTTAATGATTTTTTATTAAATACATTTGAATCAAATGTTGTCTTCTTTTGATCTGTACTATGTTTGGTTAAAATCGCATTGGTAATTAAGATTTGGGTTAACTTTTCAAATGAAATTCCCATTGGTTCAAATAAATAAAAAGAAAGCGAACCAGGAATATTATTGACTTCATTGATGTAAAGTTTGTCTGTTTGGTTGTCATACAAATAATCAATTCGAACAACTCCATTTAAATCCAAATACTGGTAAAGGCTGATGGAAGTCTCTTTGATGGTTTGTTCTAATGTTTCTGGTAAAAAAGCCGGGATAATTCGATTCGAAGATGATTCTAGTTTACTTAAATCTTTTTCATATTTTTCAACAAATGATAAAATATCTTCTTCGTGTTTTACTTCCTCAATCACCGATGCTATGCACTGTTGATGATCTTTGATGACTGCACAGTTATATTCTTTGTAGTTTGTTAAAGCGGGCTCAATGATAATTTTATCTGTATAGTGATAGGCCTCTTCTACAGCAACTTGTAATTCCAATTCACTTTTAGCAACTTGAATCCCAATACTAGACCCAAGATAAGCTGGTTTTACAATGACTGGGTAGTTCATTTCCTCATAAGGTATAGTTTCGTATTCATAATACGTCTTTGATGGCAAAACTGGATATTGTCTTTCTTTTAAAACTGCTTTGGTTACCGCTTTATCTTGAAGGACTGCTGATGGAATCAGTCTACTAGCAGAATATGGTACTTCTAGCAATTCCAACATTCCAGAAATTGTGCCATCTTCTACCCCATAGCCATGCACAACAGGAAGGATGACATCTAGGGGGGCTGGTTTTTTTCTTTTTCTAATATACTGATAATACAGCTGCTCGCCTTCTTTATAAAAATAAATTTCATCTTTTGCATCCACCGTGTTTTCTTTATAGGTATGGATATCCGTATATTTTTCTCCTGTATAAAAATGATTGTGTTTATCTAGGTAAATGATAATGACATCATATTTTTCTTTATTGATTGCAAAATACGATTGTAAGCCCGAAATGAGCGAAATATCGTGTTCTACGCTCTTACCCCCTATCATTATGCCTACTTGAATTTTTAAATCGTTCATTTTACCTACCTTTCTAAAAAACTATCTGGCAAATCATTTTCAATCAACAAATGCACCTGTTCTTTGTTGGTGGGTTCTTGTTCTATATATTTATCTGTTAGATATGTATAGGCTTCTTTAAAGGTTGAAAAGATTTGGAAAGATACGTTTTTTTCCTCAAGTAAATGTATGATAACTTCACTTGCTTTATTCTTAATGATACAAATTTCATCTATATCTTCATATAGATATGTCGTAATTTCTTGATTGAGTTTGATCTCTTGTTTTCCTCCATCTACAATACCTGGTGTAATAATACAACGAATTCCCGTTTGATTTTTCAATACTTCTATTGCATATTGGAACCCTTTGATATTGGAACTATAAGAGTCATCATATATATGTAATTTCCCCTGACGCTGATAACTTAGACGGTGAAGCGTTGGAGTTAAAGCCGCAATGGCCTTTTGAAAGGCACTATCACTGATATGGATATGATATACTTTTAAGGCCTGAATGATCGTATAAACTGCTAAAATATTGATGACCTGATGTCTTCCTAGTAGTGAAGTGGTCACACTCATTTGTTTTTTTTCTTCGTGATAAATATCAAAACGCGTTTGATGGTCTTGATAACTAATGGATCTAGCCTGATATATGCCTTGTTCTAAGCCGTATGTATATGGACTTTCAAACGAATAGGCCTGAATATAAGGATTATCTACATAAAAAACGCCTATATCGTTTTCATTAAAATAGGATAAGATTTCAAATTTTGCCTTTGCTACTTGTTCAATGGTTTTAAAGGTAGAAAGATGTTGTGGTCCCACTTCTGTAATGATGCGAATATTCGGGCGAACAGCTTCTACCATTTCTTCGATTTCTCCTTTTTGAAAAGCCCCCATTTCAATGATTAGCACTTCAACCCCTTTTAGGCTTGAAGTATTGATGGTCTTCGATATGCCCATCATCGTATTATACGAAGCAGGTGTTTTTAATGTCACATACGATGAAGATAACACTTGATACAAAATATCTTTTGTAGAGGTTTTTCCATAACTTCCCGTAATAGCAATTTTGACGCTATCGGGATTGGCTCTTAACTTATTGACAGCTTTCTTTTTATAATAACGCTGAATCTGTTTTTCAATGGGTGCATTGATAAAAGAAGCTAGGATTAAAATAAATGGTAATACGATATACAAATATAGGACAATATACCAAGATAAGAAATAAAATCCTAACCAGTAAAGCAGGCCTAACCCTATCAAACAAGTGATGATTAACCGGTAAATACGTTTGGTCATTTTGAGCTGGATGATATAGTAATCCCGAATAAAAATAGTTACACCTATAAAAATTAAGGCAAATAAATAAAGAAGTAAACTCTGATTGGCAAAATAACCAGCGGTTGTAAATACCAAAAAGAAGTAATATAAATAAATGTGTGGCTTCAATAAGTAATATGCTTTTAAACATGTCAATAATTTCTTAACATCATAATGGTTTTGTTGGTAGATATTCAGTAAATAATATCCACCTTTAACAATATATAACGTGTAGAGAATGCAAAGGGTAATTTCTAATCCACTCATGTATTCACCCCCAAATAAGTATACAGAATCTTATAAAAAGCATATGGTTCATCGACAAAAGGGAAGTGTCCTGCTTTTTGAATGGTAACCAATCCACTATGGGGAATCAAACGATTCATTTTTACGCCTTCTTCATAGGGTGTAGTTTGATCTTCTTTTCCCCAAATGAGGAGCGTATCTACATCAATTTGTTTCAAATCTTGTTCTAAAAATTCATTTACTACATAGGACAATGTTTGTTTTAAAATGGGTGTTGCCTGTTGATAGTCCGAACTACCACTATGTGTGACTAGCCTTTGATAAGCGCTGACATTTTTAGTAAGTTGATACCATTTTTTCTTGAATTTATATTTATAAATTTTTAGTTTTGTTTTGAAATGCCCCTTGGGTTTTATCCCTGCGCTATCAACTAAAATGAGTTGTTTGACATCTTTATACCGACTCGTATACCGAATAGATATTCTTCCACCAAAGGAATGACCAAGAAGTATAGGTGAAGAAATTTCTAATTGTTCTATAAAGGTACGTAAAAATAAAACATAATCATCTAAATGATAGGCATGAGGTGGCTCTTCGCTTTGACCAAATCCTGGTAAATCCATCCGGTAAACCGTATATTGTGATTCTATACCTTTGGCTAGATATTCGAATACCTGAACATTACTTCCCCATCCGTGTAATAGAATAATGGGTGGGCCTATACCCGTTTTTTCATAATATATTTTTTTGTGATCATATGCAAAATACATATAGTCCCCTCTTTCTTTTTATTTTATTCAAAGATCAATAATAAAATGAATGAATATTGAATAAACTATACTAGATTGAAAGAGTGAGGTAATATATGTATTTAGATCAACACTATCCTTTTGAGATGGTCCCCTTAAATTATCCCTTAACAGGGTTTGATGATTTTCTTGATTTTCAAACCATGAGTATTCACTATAATCAAATTTATAAAGAATACATCGATGATTTGAATCACTTATTAGAAAATGAAAAGAATTTACAAAATTTAACGTTAGATGAAATTTTATTTAACCCAACTTACTTGCCTGCAGCCAAAAGAGAAAGTATTATTCATGCGGCAAACGGAGTATACAATCACCAAGTGATTTTTCAATCCATGAATCCGAATCCTGTGATGATGGTATCCGTAGAATTAAAGAATGCTATTGAAAAAAAATATCATTCGATGCGAGAATTTTATCAAGAGTTTAAAAAAGCATGTTTATCTCTTGGTAGTTGTGGATTTGTTTTTTTGGTTTGTGATGAACATGGTGATGTTCACATTGAAAAAATACTTGGCAGTGCCACAACTGTTCCACTCAATCTTTGTCCTATTCTTGGCATTGACTTATATGAACATGCCTATTATTTAAATTACAAACATAATATTAAAGCCTATGTAGAACAATGGATGAAGTATATTTGTTTCGATTATGCCAATCAAGAATATGATTTTTGTTTGAAAGCCATTCAAAGTGAAAAAGAACAACCTAAAAGTTAGTTTATATTGCTAAATAACAAAAAACTCCTATTGATATGTACAATAGGAGTTTTTTCTATTTTTCTTTTATCCAATTGAATTCTTCATTTCGAGTTTAATCAACTGATTGAGTTCCACTGCATATTCCATTGGTAGTTCTTTTGCAAAGGGTTCAATAAAGCCCATCACAATCATTTCAGTTGCTTGTTCTTCGGTTAATCCTCTACTCATTAGATAGAACAATTGCTCTTCGCTCACCTTTGAAACGGTGGCTTCGTGTTCAATATAAGAAGTATCATTTTCTACTATATTGGTTGGAATGGTATCACTTGTTGAAATTTCATCTAAAATAATGGTATCACATTCCACATGACTTTTGGCATTTGTCGCCTTTTTGGTATGTTTAACAAGACCTCGGTAATTGACTTTTCCCCCACCACGACAAATCGATTTAGAAATGATTTGACTCGTTGTATTCGGGGCTAGATGAATCATTTTGGCACCTGTATCTTGAATTTGACCTGGTCCTGCAAAAGCAATAGAAATGGTGGTTCCTTTTGCACCTTCTCCAGCAAGAATACAAGCAGGATACTTCATATTGATATTAGAACCAATATTACCATCAATCCACTCCATATGCCCACCTGCTTCCACGTAGGTTCTTTTGGTTACCAAATTGATAATGTTATTGGACCAGTTTTGAACAGTAGAGTATCTACAGTATGCATTTTTCCCCACATAGATTTCAACCACTGCTGCATGCAAGGAATCTTTAGAATATTGAGGTGCAGTACATCCTTCTACATAATGTACACTTGCTTCATCATCCACAATAATCAGTGTACGCTCAAATTGTCCCATTTGTTCAGTATTGATTCTAAAATAAGATTGCAATGGTTTATCTAATTTTACACCTTTAGGCACATAGATAAATGATCCACCACTCCACACTGCTGTATTGAGTGATGCAAACATATTATCGGTAGTAGGGACTACTTTTGCAAAGTAAGCTTTGACCAATTCTGGATATTGCTTAACAGCTGTATCAGTATCACAAAAAATAACCCCTTTTTTTTCTAATTCTTGAATGGTATTGTGATAAACCACTTCTGATTCAAACTGAGTTGAAACTCCTGCTAAATATTTTTGTTCTGCTTCTCGAATTCCTAATTTATCAAAGGTATCTTTAATAGCTTCAGGCACATCATCCCAGCTGCTTTCGGTTTTTTGACTAGACTTAATATAGTAAATATAGTCATCAAAAGTAACACTAGATAAATCAGGTCCAAAAGAAGGCCACTTCATTTTGGCAAATTCACGATAAGCTTTGATGCGAATATCTAACATCCAGTCAGGTTCATGCTTCATTTTTGAAATCAATCGTACAACATCTTCATTGATACCACGACCCGTATCAAAGACATTTTCTACATCTGTCTTAAAACCATATTTATAATCCCCAACTATCTTGTTGATATCTTGATTTTGATCACTCATCTTCTTGTTCTCCTTCATCTCCTAGAAGTAATGCCCCTGCAGCACGCCAAGCAAGTGTCGCACACTTTGCTCGAGGGGGAAAGTTATGAATATTAACATATACAATTGCATCTTCTAAACGATCTTCATCTTCTGGCATATTGCCTTTGATAAGTTCATAAAAATCATCTATAATTTCATTGGCTTCTTCTACCGTTTTTCCCATCAATACTTCACTCATCACAGAAGCAGATGAACAACAAATTACACAACCTGTACCATCATGTCTTACATCAACAATAACATTATCTTTTACATTCACTTGAATCGTCACATCATCGCCACAAGATGGATTCTTCAAATGCAAAGTTTTGTATCCTTCAATGAGTCCTTTGTTTCTTGGATATTTTCTATGCTCATTGATGACTTGATTATATAAATCTGAAATATGATTTTGCATATTACCACTCCTCAAAATAAGCTGCCGCTTCTTTTACGGCTTCCACAAATTGATCAATATCTTGATAATCATTATATATATATATGCAAGCACGAAGTGTAGCTACACATTCAAGCCACTTGGTAATCAATTGGGCACAATGATGACCTGCTCGAAGGGCTACATGATGTTCATCAAAAATAGTGGCCGCATCATGTGGATGAGCTTTATTGATATTAAACGTAATGATGGCAGTTTCCGCAGTAGGATTATATATAGTAATACCAGGAATATCTTTTAACTTTTCTCTTGCATATGCTAACAGTGCTTGTTCATGCGCATGAATATTTTCATACCCAATCGATTCAATATATTCAATAGCCGCTTTAAACGCAATGGCCTCCGCAACAGGGGGTGTACCTGTTTCAAATTTAAATGGTGGATCTTTAGGTATAGCATCAAATTTTTCTACAATATCAATCATATCCCCACCAAATTCAATCGGATGCATTTGTTTTAAATGCTTGTATTTGCCATATAAAATTCCAAAACCCGTAGGGCCCATCATTTTATGAGCAGAAAAGGCAAGAAAATCGCAATCTAGTGCTTTCACATCAATTTTCATATGAGGCACAGCTTGTGCTGCATCTACTACTACAATCGCACCCACTTCATGGGCAAGTGCTATGATTTCTTTGATAGGTGTAATATAGCCCATTACATTAGAAACATAAGTCAAAGCTACGACTTTTGTTTTCGGCGAAAGTACTTTTCGAAATGCTTCTACAGTTATTCTTCCTGTTGAATCTAAATCTACATATTTGAGTATACATTTATTTTCTTTGGCAATCTCCATCCAAGGTAAAACATTGCTATGGTGTTCTAATTCAGAAGTAATGATTTCATCTCCTTCTTGAAGAAGATATCTACCATAACCTAATGCCACCATATTAAGTCCATTGCTTGCACCTTTTGTAAAAACAATTTCTTTTTCTTTGGCATTTAAAAACTTAGCTGTTACTGTTCTTGTTTCTTCATATTCTAATGTCGCTTGATAACTCAATTGGTATACACCTCTATTGACATTGACACCATAATTGTTGTAGTACTCGTTCATTTTATCGATAACACAATTCGGTTTTAAAGCAGTTGCACCAGTATCAAGATATGCAAGTTCTGGGTGATACTTTAAAACGGGAAAATCTTTTTTTACATCAAGCAATTTGTCCATCTGCTTTAACTCCTTTCTTTTTTTATTTTTCACCAAGTAAATATAGTGAAAATTCCTTTTCAATTCTATGTTTTAAATCCTGATCATGAATATGATCTAAAATGGGTTGTACATATCCCATAACGATAATCTTAGACGCTTCTTCTTGAGTCATTCCTCTACTCATTAAATAAAATAGGTCTTCTTTATTGATAGAACCAATTGAACATGCATGGTTAGCTATTACATCATATTCATCTATATATAGATTGGGTAGGGCTTTAATCTTTGCCAATTTGGATAAGGTTAACCCCTTAGTAGACTGACGAGCTATCGATTGAGAACAAGCTGTTTTGATGGTTGCATTATTATTTAATGCAATGCTTGCTTGGTCCTTAGCAATGGCATAATTGGATAAGCTACTTGTGGTATTTTTACTCAAATGAAATATTTCTATTTTGCTATCTAAACTGGCCTCTTGTGTCAAGAGCAATAAATTCATCACCTCAACTTCAGCACCTTCTTCATCCAAATAGATATCTTGCATGATAGATGAAGAGGCCTTAGATGTGACAATATTATAAATCTCCAGTTTAGCATTTTGTTTTAAATGGGCTTTGATACTATTTTGGGTAACCCTATCCATTGTACAATCAAATGTAATATATGTGAAATGAGCACCAGGTTCTAACTCAAACTCTTTGTGACACTCATCCATTACTTCAGCAAATTGTATGTCTTGCTTTCCTTTTTCAATCCGTATTTTTGTTTTATCTTGTACCTTTGTTTTAGTCATGTTTTTCACCTAAAGCATTCTTGACTGCACATGTACCAATGATACCACCTGTTCTTGTTTCAATTTCTTCATCTTCTAAACCAAACTCATCTTTGACCCAGTCGTATCCTTCTGTATCTATTTTACTAATGAGCTCTAATCCACCTGTTGTAACAATTTTACCTTGCATTAAAATATGGACTTTATCAATCGTTAAATAGTCCAATAATCTTTCATAATGGGTAATCACAAGGGCTCCAAAATGCTCTGATTTCATCGCATTGACATTTTCACCAACAATACGAAGGGCATCGACATCAAGCCCTGAATCAATTTCATCTAATAGTGCAAATTTGGGTTGTAGCATTTTCATTTGAAGAATTTCATTTCGCTTTTTTTCTCCGCCTGAAAATCCAACATTTACATATCGATGTGGCAAATCTTCTCTCATCTTAAGTTCTTTTGTTGCACGTTCAAAATTCTTAATGTATTTCATTAAGGAGAATTTTTGTCCTTGTTCACTTCTTGCATGGAGTGCTGCTTTAATAAAGTCTGAGTTCGTTACCCCCTCAATTTCACTTGGATATTGCATGGCTAAAAAAAGACCTTTTCTACTTCTTTCATCTACACTCATTTGTAGAACATCTTCTCCATCTAGTAAAATTTGTCCTTGTGTAACTTCATATTTATAATGTCCCATTAGCGTAGAAACAAGAGTTGATTTTCCTGTACCATTTGGTCCCATAATGACATGAAACTCACCCGTATGCATTTCTAGGTTAACCCCTTTTAAAATTTCTTTGCCTTCTACACTGACATGTAAATCAATAATTTGTAATTTTGACATATATAACACCTCATTTTAACATCTTTTTGCTAAATATATAAATTTAAGTTATGTTCCCTCTAATATATTATTATACCATTATTTGAAAATTTACACTAGTAAAATGAAAAAAAAGTATTGATAGGATAGAAATAGCAAAAAGGTGTGGAAAACCACACCCTTTTTTGTTTTCATAAATTAAGCAAAATCTTTCATGCCTTGTTCTGTTCCATAGTAAAGCCATTTACCAGCTTGCTTTACACTAGTTTTTTCTGCTTGCTTTGCAGCATAGTCTTTTACTGCTTCAAATGAATCTTTAGCTTGTGCTTTTTCTTTGAATAAAATCATTGTTACAGATTCAATTTGATCATTTTCTCCTTTTTTAGTTGCAAGTAAAACAGTTTCAACACCCTCAACCTTTACAAGTTTTAATGCTGTAGGGATAACTGTTCCATCAGCAACAACAGTGTAACCTTTGTCTTCTAATTTTTGTTTTGCGGCAGGTGCATCTTTAGGCGCACATGCAGTTAAAGTAAGTAGAGCCATTAAAACGATAGCTAAACTAGATAATCTTAAAGCTTTCTTCATTTCTATTTCCTCCATATTTAAAAACTTTACAAAAACATTATATCACGTTTTTTATATTTTATCAATAAAAATTAAAATAGAATGCATTTTTTTATGGTTAGATGGCAAGTCCAGCTTTTATTTTTATCCATAGGGCCACAAGTTCATTATTTCTTATCACCACAATGACATCATTCATTACTTCAATTGCCTCATCTAGTACTGTTGATTTTCTTTCACCCGCAACAAGCCATCCAGAACGATTATCATAATAAATATCTTGATTCTTCAAGGCTTGAATCACTGTCTTTTGAGTCAGTTCAAATCCGTTTGCTTGAATGCTAATTTTTCCTTTTTTGGCCATAGGCGCTTTTAAATGTTTTTTATACCAGATGGATTTAGGCATGACACCACAAATCCCCACCAGCTCTTGATTGTACCCTCTAAATTCTAATCCTGCAAAACTAACCCCTACAGTCAAAATGATGGCATTTTCATTGGCAAGACCAAACGAAAAATGTTCTTCATTATAATTGGGAACTTTATCAATAATTTGATCCGTGAATTCATAACTCCACTCTAATTGAAGTGTTCTATTTAACTCTATTCCCTTATAAGATTGTAATCTTTTGATATAAGCTACTATTTCTTTGGTTTCTTTATCATAATTATAAATGCGTTTGGTATTTTGGATTTTTGAAAAATAACTGTTATACCAGCTTCCAATAGGAAATAAAACAATTAGGACGAGCATTAAAATAAAGTAAACAATATGAAATTCTTTCCCCCATCTGATTTTAAGATATATCGTACCTACTAGTAATATCACAGCAAATATAGTATTGATGATTGGAATAATTTTATTGGGTTTATTCTTTCTTAGATTTTCTTCTTTGACTTTTGGATTATTCATATTTGCCTCCTTGGTATTGATAATCTTGAAAATGGGTTGAATAATGGATTTGATAATTGGCATCAATCCACATCGCCTCAGTTTGTTCTAATTTTGCAATAAGTGCCATTCCTTCTTCTATACTCAGATTAAACAAAGCAGTTGAAAGCGCATCAGCCATACCAGAATGAGGACTTACCACAGTTACAGATACAAAGGTATCACTTGGCATTAACGTAACTGGGGATATAATATGATGATATTGTTTTCCCGCAACTGTAAAATATCTTTGATAAGATCCACTTGTAACTACTGCAAGATTTCGGATCGATACTATTTCGATTTGTGATTGACTACTTAATAAATCGGGGTTTTGAATTCCGACATTCCACTGGCTACCATCTGGTTTTAACCCAAGAACTCTAATGTTTCCCCCTGCATTGATGACATAGGGAATTTCACCTGCTTGCATCAAATATTTTGCAATCTCTTCAGTAGCAAACCCTTTGGCGATTGCACCCACATCTATAGACATCCCCTCTTCTTTTAAAAACAACGTTTGATTGACTTCATCGATAATAATATTATTTATATTGGTATAAAGGTTAGCTTGTTCTAAATCTTGCATTGTAGGAATACTCGCTTGTTCTGGGTAATCCATCGCAAAACTTCTTGCCTGATGCCAAAGAGCTAAAACTGGTCCCATAGCAATATTCATCATTTGATGGCTTTTCTCATACATATCTTTTGCGTAAACTATTAGATCGATAATTTTTTGATCTACTTTTACTGGTTGTTTACCCGCTTGTTGATTCACAGTATATAGATTATTGATACCTTGATAGGCATAATAAATATCATATAATTGATTGTATTCTTGAAGTAACTTTTCTATTTGTGTGGTTTTTTCAATAAAAGCAGCTTCTTGCTTTTCATATCCTATAATGGTAATGATGGTATCAAAATATTCAAAATATGTTTTACTATATTGTTTATCTTTTGAAAAAGCACATTGACAACTTGTACATACAAAAATGCTCAAAAATCCAACCCATAAACAAGCTATTTTGTTTATTTTTAAGTGCATTCCTAGACTCCTTTAACGTAAAAATAAGAGGATTTCTCCTCTTATTATTGTAACTAATTTAGATATAATTGTCAAACGCTTGGCAATATGTAACTCATTCATGAAAAATGTTTTGTGTGTATTTCAAGACAAGTATCGCCAAAAGGCCAACACCTATACCAGAAATCACTCCCGTTATGACAAGAATAGGCAAATAATAAATGATTTCTTTGGTACTCATAATGAACATAGCCACAGCTATTTGCCCCATATTGTGCATAACTGCACCTAGAATACTAATAGTAATCATATGCAATGAACTAATCCGTTTGAATACAATCATAATGACTAAACTAAGTGTTGCACCAACGATACTATAAGATAGCGTCACAACTGTTCCAAATAGTAAAGCTGAAAGGAATACCCTTAAAATAGATACTATAATGGCTTCTTTTATGCCTAACCGATACAATACATATATGGTTGCAATATTGGCTAGTCCTAATTTAATACCTGGAATCGTTACCACTATAGGAATCAGGGAATCTACATATGATAGCACTAATGAAAGACCAATCATAATGGATAAAATTGCAAATCTTTTGGTTTCTTTTTTCATGATTTTCCACTCATTATATCCACATGGGGTGGTTCATCCCCAATGACTTTGACAACCATTTTATTGGGAAGACAAACGAGTGTCTCATTGACCTTGGAAATACTTCTTTGTTTGACACACAATTGATCAGGACAAGTCGCAGTAGATATATATGCTTTTTGATCTCGTATAACTAAAACATTATATTTCCCTTCTTGATAAGGTATTGAAACTTGTCTATCTTCATTTAATTCATATTTAGCAATTTCTTTCCCATTTTGGGTAATCACTACATACTTTCCTGGTTTTTTTGTCAATTGAAACACTATAAATAAGAGTAGTGCCACCCCTAATATAGCAACGATGAATATAATATCTTTCTTATATTTTCGAATCATTTGTTGTTCTATGACTTCCTGAGAAATTGGCTTCTGTAATACAACCTACTGGACATACTTCTGCACATTTTCCACAATGAATACATAAATCATAATCAATTTCAGCCAAATTATTTTTTACTTTTATCGCATTTGTAGGACAATTGTTTTCACATTTTTTACATTTGATGCATGCATTTGTGCATTGCTTACGAGCAATAGCGCCTTTTTCTCTATTACTACAAGTAACCGCCATATTTTCGACATCTGCAAATAATGTAATTAGATGATTAGGACATACTTTTTCGCAAAGTCCACAGCCAATACACTTTCTTGGATTCACATGAGCAATTCCATTTTCTATACAAATGGCATCTACTGGACATACCTTTACACAATCTCCATACCCTAAACAGCCATAAGAGCAACTAGACTCTCCACTATATAACATATTGGCAGCTGCACAACTTTCTAATCCTTCATATATATGCTTATCAGAACATTTATTACAATCACCTAAACAGTGAATAAAAGCTACTTGTTCAACTACATCTTCTGCTTCTACACCTAAAACATTAGCGACTTCTTTTGCTACCTTATCTGCACCTGGTACACAAAGGTTTGTTTTGATGCCTTTTTGAGTAGCAAGAGCTTTAGCATAACTATCGCAGCCTGTATAACCACATGCACCACAATTTACACCTGGTAAACAAGCTCTAATTTTTTGTTCAGTTTCATCAACTGGTACACGCATAAAGTGAGATGCTAATACTAACATACCACTACACAATAAACCAATTGCTGTAATTAATATAATTGATATTAGAATGGTCATAATTACCCCTTACATAAATAAATTTTCAACAATTCCAGCAAATCCAAAGAATGCACAAGATACAATAGCCGCTGCAATCAAAGTAAGTGGTAATCCTTCAAATGATTTTGGTGGTTTTGCCGTTTCTAATCTTGAACGAACACCTGCAAATAATACCATTGCTAGTAAGAAACCAAGACCACAACCAAGTGAACTAACCATAGACTCTATAAAATTATAATTATCTGTGATGTTATTAATGGTTACACCTAAAACAGCACAATTGGTTGTAATCAGTGGTAAATATACACCCAAGGATTGATGAAGTCCTGGAATATATCTTTTTAATATAATTTCCACCAATTGAACCAGTGCGGCAATCACTAGAATAAATACAATGGTTTGCATAAATACCAAATCATTTGGTAAAAGTAAAAATTTATAAATTGGCCAAGTCACAAGGGTAGCCAGAAGCATAACAAATATGACAGCAACGCCCATTCCCACAGCTTGATTTAATTTTTTAGATACACCTAAAAAGGGGCAAATTCCTAAAAACTTATTTAATACATAGTTATTGACCAAAACAGATGTCATCAATATAATAACTAGACTTTTAATCATTATGCGTTACTCTCCTTTTCCACTTGAATTTCTTGGATATTTCCAGCATCACATCCTGTTTTTCCACACACTGCTTGTGATGGACAACCTGCACATCCAAATTCCTTTTTCCGAATAGCTTTACCTTTTGAAATTTTATTGACTAAAGCAATCATACAGCCAAACACAAAGAATCCTCCAGGTGCCATGGTTAAAATAGAAATTTTATATGGCTCTAGGAACGGGATAGCTATTCCTGCAAAACTTGCATTGCCAAATACTTCTCGAATAGTTGCCATTGCAAAAAGTGCAAGGGTAAATCCTATTCCCATACCAATACCATCTAGTGCTGAGTCGATAACATTATTTTTACTTGCATACATCTCTGCACGTCCCAATATAATACAGTTTACCACAATTAGGGCAAGGTATACTCCGAGCATTTCGTATAAACTTGGCAGATATGCTTGTAAAAGCATTTGAACCATAGTTACAAATCCAGCAATAATTACAATATAACTTGGTATGCGCACTTGATCTGGAATCACTTTACGCAATAATGAAATCACAATATTAGAACAAAGTAAAACTAGCGTTGCGGAAACACCCATAGCTACAGCTGAGATGACACTATTGGACATAGCAAGTGTAGGACATGTTCCTAAAATGAGTACTAATACTGGGTTTTCTTGAATCAATCCTTTCAGAAGAATGCCTAATTTATTTTGTTTATTCATTTTGGCTACCTCCTTTTACTACTTCAAACGCATCAAATGCGGCTTGAATCGCTGCTCTATAGGCATTAGAAGTTTTTGTAGCACCACTGATATTTTGTACATTTGAAAGTTCAGATACTGATATACCATTGTACTGATTCGCATAAGCAGGTTCTGTTGCCTTACTACCATATCCTGTACTTTCTTGAGTAGCTACTGTTTTAATACTTGTAATTTTTCCTTCTAAATCAATACCGCAAAGAATAATTAATCCTGAACTATATCCTGATGTCTCCATTTCAAATGTATATCCAATGACTTTTTGATCTTTATCTAATGCTTGATAGATACGTTTTACAACATCGGTAGTTCCTTTTTCTACTACTTTAAAATCGTCTGCAGCAGGCATTACTTCAAAACAAGAAGCAAGTGCCTTTTTTCGATTGGTTTCTTCAACAATTGGGGCTGTAAAATGATTGGTTAAGGCAAGAACTGCACCAACAACCAAACAAATTATCGTTAAAACAATTACACTTTTGACATTTTTATTCATGTTTTACACCTCCAAATGGTTTCTTTTCCACCCATTTATCAATATATGGTGTAAGTATATTCATAAATAAAATGGAATATGATACACCTTCTGGTAAATTTCCCCATCGACGAATAGCAACTGTTATTAGTGCACAGCCTACTGCAAATATTACTTTTCCTAGTGGTCTAGATGGAGTTGTTGTATAATCTGTTGCCATAAAGATAGCACCAAGGAATAATCCACCTGAAAGAATTTCATAAAGGGTAATTTCTAAATCACCATTGAGGAGAAAACTAAGTACAAATACAGTACCGATATATACAACAGGTGTATGCCATGTAATAACTTTTCTTACTAATAAATAAATAAATCCTAGAAGTAGTGCCGCAATACATCCTTCACCAATGGCACCTCCTCTTAACCCAATAAACATTTCTCCTAATGTTTGAACAGGAAGTTTTGCTGGCAAAATAGCTAAAGGTGTAGCACTTGATGTGATATCACCAATAACAGGTTGCACGCTCGCACCTACAGTACCAAAAGCAAGTAACATAATAATTCTAGATGTAATCGCTGGGTTGGCAAAATTCTTACCAATACCCCCAAATAATCCTTTGACAACAACTACCGCAATCAAACTACCAATCATGCCTTGCCACCAAGTTACACTAGATGGTAAATTTAAAGCAAGTAATAATCCTGTAACTGCTGCCGATAAATCACCAATCACTATTTTTTGTTTGCAGATTTTTTGGAATGCCCATTCAAAGAAAACAGCAGATGCAGTACACACTAAAACCAAAATCAGTGCTTTATATCCAAAAAGGACAATAGATGCTATAGTTGCAGGAAGCAACGCAATCAAAACATCTAACATAATTTTTTGGGTAGTAGATTTACTAAAGATATGAGGAGATGAACTTACATAAAACGGATGATCTACTTGATAAGCATCTGTTGGTTTCGTATCCGCACTATGTGATGCTATTTGAACATCTGGTTCACTTTGATGAATTTCATTTGTTTGTTTCGTTTTATCTAACATCAGTAACTACTCCTTTTGGGTACATTTTATTTTGGAAAAAGTTCTTTTTATTATTCATTTTCTTTTTCCTCTTCTTTCTTTTTTGTTATGTATCTTCTTAATTCTGCTTTTGCTAATCGATTATTTTGTACAAGTGGGCGTTTTGCAGGACAAATAAAAGAACATACGCCACATTCCATACAAAGATTAACTTTTAATTTTTCTAGTTCTTCTGGTTGATCTAATTCTAATGCTTTTGCAAAAGCTGGTGGGTTTAAATGGAGTGGACAATGATTGATACATCTACCACATTTAATACATGCACTAGGTTCTGGAAGATGAGCTTCTTTTTCATTGAAAGCCAATATCGCATTAGTGGATTTTAAAATAGGTACATCCAAATTTGGTACTGCTATTCCCATCATCGGTCCACCATACATCACTTTATATGGTGATGTTTTAAATCCTTCACAATACGCAAATACCTCTTTTAATTTTGTTCCAATAGGGACAATAACATTTTGAGGTTTTGCAACGCATGATCCATCTACAGTAACAACCTTTTCGACAAGAGGCATACCTGTTTCAATGTATTTTGCAATCATTGCAAGCGTGGTAATATTGAGTATCACTACCCCCACATCTAGTGGTAATTTTCCTTCTGGTACCACTTTTTTGGTTGAATGATAAATCAGTACTTTTTCACCACCTTGTGGATAAATAGCAGGAAGAATATGTACTGAAAGTGTATCATCTTTTTGAGCTAATGTTTGTAAAGAGGCAATAGCTTCCTTTTTATTATTTTCTATACCAAAGATAATTTTTTTGGCTTGTAAATATTGTTTTAATAATTGAACACCTTTTTCAACATCATCAATATTATCAATCATTGTTCTTGTATCTGCGGTAATGTAGGGTTCACACTCTGCGCAATTGATGATGACTTCTTCAATTTTAGATAAATCTTTTACATCTAGTTTGACATAAGTAGGAAATCCCGCACCACCAAGACCAACAATACCACTTTCTTTAATGGCTTGGACAAATGAAGCTTGATCGGTAAGTTCTACGGGTTTTACGGATTCTGATACTTCCATCTTTTCATCTGACTCAATTAAAATAGCAGGTACATAATTGCCATTTGACATCAATATATCTTCCATTTTCTTTACTGTTCCAGAAATTGATGCATGAATAGGACTAGAAATATACCCTCCTGCTTCGGCAATTTTTTGACCTACTTTCACTTTATCTCCTGCTTGAACAAGTGGTTTAGCTGGAGCACCAATGTGCATAGACATCGGTATGAGTACTTCATGAGGAATAGGCATCTTCGTAGCCTTCAAATTTGCGGTATTTTTATGGTGTGGTACATGAACACCAGGTAATTTAAATAACGGCATAACCTTTCTCCTTTGTTATTTTATATCTATCATTTTACTATGAAATATCTTCCTTGTCAAACGTATTACAAAATAAGGCATTTCAATCAAGGAAAACACTTACATATTTTACTTTTATTATGAACCATAATTATTTTTTAATAAGCGATAATTTCTTATTATTTTATTTGTATTGATGCAAAATTATTTCTTCTTTTCTTTTTTATCCATTGATTTAAAAAGTATGCAAAAAATTGTATACCATTTATATCTTTTTAAGGGGACAAAAGTCACTTCAAATTTGAAGTGACTTCTTTTTTATCCTATTCAGCAAAATCCATTTTTAAGAATCTTTGATAACTCTTATAACGTCTTTGTGCTTCTTCTTTATTCTTTGCAAGTAATTTTTCTGCTTCAACAGGATTGATGTTTTTCAATTGAGCATAACGAGTTTCACTCATCAAATATTCATCATATAAATCCCAATTTGGTTCTTTTGAATCTAATTGAAGAGGATTCTTGCCTTCTGCTACAAGACGTGGATCATATCTTAATAATGTCCAATAACCACATTCTACAGCAAGTTTAGCTTGTTCTTGCGCTTTACCCATACCACGTTTTAGACCATGGTTGATACATGGAGAATATGCTATAACAATTGATGGTCCATGATAGCTTTCAGCCTCTCTCATTGCTTTTAACAATTGTGCTTGGCTTGCACCATGTGAAACATAAGCAACATATACATGACCATAACTCATAGCGATTGCGGCCAGGTCTTTTTTCTTACCATGTTTACCTGCAGCAGTAAATTTAGCAATGGAAGCTGTAGGTGAAGATTTTGAAGATTGACCACCCGTATTAGAGTATACTTCTGTATCTAATACCAAAATATTGACATCTTCTTGGTTAGCAATAACATGGTCTAATCCACCATAACCGATATCATAAGCCCATCCATCACCACCAAAAATCCATTGCGAACGTTTTACTAGATGATCTTTTAAGTCATAAATTGCTTTTGCATGTTCACATTCTTTACCTTCAAGTAACGGAACAAGTTCATTTGCTACTTCTCTTGTTACTTTATAATCTTCTCTATTATCTAACCATGATTGGAACAATTCACGAACACGTGTTTCACATTCTGGACATTCTTCTAAAGCTTGTTCCATATGTGTTGCAATTTGATCACGTAGTGCAACACTTGCTGCAACCATACCAAAACCAAATTCAGCGTTGTCTTCGAATAATGAATTTGCCCATGCAGGACCATGACCTTCTTTATTTGTAGTATATGGTGTTGCTGGGAAACTACCTCCATAAATAGATGAACATCCTGTTGCATTTGCTACAACCATATGATCGCCGAATAATTGTGTAACAAGTTTTACATATGGAGTTTCTCCACATCCACCACAAGCACCAGAGAATTCAAATAAAGGTTGTGCAAATTGGCTGTTCTTAGGATTAGCCATCTTATCTACAAGATTATCTTTATAAGAAACTTCATTGAAGAAATATTTTGCCTCAACTGCTTGGCCTTTTTCAAGTGCTTCTGCAATTGGAACCATCTTAAGAGCTTTTTCACCTTTTTTACCAGGACAAGTATTTACACAAACTTCACATCCAGTACAATCCAATGTAGAAATTTGAAGAGAGTATTTCATTCCTTCAAAGCCTTTTCCAGTTGGGGTTAAATATAGTGTTCCTTCAGGAGCATTAGCAGCTTCTTCTTCAGTTACTAAGAATGGACGAACAACAGCATGTGGACATACGAATGAACATTGATTACATTGAATACAATTTTCAGGCATCCACATAGGAACAAAGTTTGCAGTACCACGTTTTTCATATGCAGCTGTACCATTTGGCATAGTACCATCTTCATAACCATTAAATGCAGATACTGGTAAATCATATCCTTTGACTTGATTTACAGGATCAGCAATTGTTTTAACAAAATGAGGACGATTTTCATCTACTACTTTTTCTTCAATTGGTAAATTCTTCCACGCTGATTTTACTTTAATTTCAACTAAACCTTCTGCGCCTTTATCAATGGCTTGATAGTTCAATTGAACAACCGCTTCACCTTTTTTACCATATGTTTTTGCAGCATATTTTTTCATTAAATCTTGTGCAGTCTCATATGGCATAATTTGTTCATTTAACTTAAAGAATGCAGATTGTAAAATTGTGTTTGTTCTATTACCTAATCCAATTTCTCTAGCAAGATGTACTGCATCAATGATATAGAATTTAGCGTGTTTTTCAGCAAGTTGTTTTTTGAAGAAATTAGGTAGATGTGCTTCTATTTCTTTTGCGTTATAAACGGTATTGAGTAGGAATGTTCCACCATTTTTCAAACAACTTAACATGTCATATTTTTCAACATATGCTTCTAAACTACAACTTACAAAATCGGCATGACTTACTAAATAAGGTGCAGTAATTGGTTTTGGACCAAAACGTAAGTGTGAACGTGTAACACCACCTGATTTTTTAGAGTCATAAGCAAAATAAGCTTGTGCATACAAATCTGTATTATCACCGATAATTTTAATTGTGTTTTTATTTGCACCAACAGTACCATCACTACCAAGGCCAAAGAATACAAGTTCAGAGGTATCTTCTAATAATTTGATTTCTTTACCTACTGGAATACTTAAGTGAGTTACATCATCTTCAATACCTACAGTAAAGCCATCAAAGCCATTCTTCTTTAAGTGATCAAATACAGCAATCATTTGGGCAGGTGTAGTATCTTTACTAGATAATCCATATCTACCACCGATAATAACTGGAGCACCCTTTACCCCATAGAAAGCAGCTTTTACATCTAAGTATAGTGGTTCACCAAGTGATCCTGGTTCTTTTGTTCTATCAAGTACTGCTATACGTTTTACAGTTTGAGGAAGAACTTTAAATAGATACTCTTTGGCAAATGGACGATACAAATGAACAGTTACGCATCCTACTTTCTTTCCTTTTGCATTTAAATAATCCACTACTTGTTTAATGGTTTCAGTAGCAGATCCCATAGCAACAATAACATCTGTTGCATCTTCTGCGCCATAATAAACAAATGGTGCATAATTTCTGCCTGTTACTTCACTAATCTTTGCCATATAATCTGCAACGACAGCAGGAACTTCATTGTAGAATTTATTTTGTGCTTCTCTTGTTTGGAAATAAACGTCATCGTTTTGAGCAGATCCTCTTGTTACTGGATGTTCAAATGTTAATGCTCTTTCACGGAAACGTTTCACTGCATCTCTATCTAATAATTGGTTAAATACTTCATAATCCATCACTTCTACTTTTTGGATTTCATGTGAAGTTCTAAATCCATCAAAGAAGTGCATAAATGGTACACTTGTTTTGATAGCCGCAAGATGGGCAACACCTGCTAAATCCATCACTTCTTGTACAGAAGATGTAGCCATCATTGCAAATCCAGTTTGACGACATGCCATAACATCTTGGTGATCACCAAAAATAGATAAAGCTTGTGCAGCCAAACTTCTTGCTGAAACATGAATTACACCTGGTAGTAATTCACCAGCGATTTTATACATATTTGGAATTTTTAATAGTAATCCTTGACTCGCAGTAAATGTTGTAGTCAGTGCACCTGCTTGTAGTGAGCCATGAACAGATCCTGCTGCACCAGCTTCTGATTGCATTTCTACAATTTTAACAGGCATACCAAATAAATTCTTTTTCCCTTTTGATGCCCATTCTTCCGCATACTCAGCCATTGGTGATGACGGTGTAATTGGATAAATACCAGCTACTTCGGTAAACGCATATGCCGCATGTGCTGCTGCTTGGTTACCATCCATAGATTGGAAAACTTTTTTAGACATAAATTGCTCCTCCTATTTATTTCTATTTTTCATACTCATTTATTATAGCACATTTCGTCAATTTGGTAAACAAATACACATAGATTTTCACTATTTTAAGATTTTAGTGAAAACCGACAGACCAATTGAAACTAAAAAGCCGATGCAAGCATACCAGCAAATGGAAGTTCCTTTGACAATCATAGCAAATGTAGCTACATAGTCATTGATATTTTTCATTTCTGTCACATTAGACTGAAATATAGCGGGCATACAAAGCAAAGCAACACTCACGACTGCGCCAAAAATAGATATACGCATCAAACGCGTTTTTCTTTTTTCCATGATTCCTTTTACAGAACGGAATATCAATAAAAATGCACAAGCAAATTCAAAAGCCAAAAGTAGTACTAACAATAAAAACGGAAATGGATTTGTCCAATTATCAAAAAAGAGTGCTCTTTTTTCCGCATTAGATAGTGATAATTTTTGAATCACGCGATATAATTTCACATCATAAGTGATTTGGTTTTTGACGCCATTGGCTAAATCTGTATATTTGATACCTTTATCTTTTAAACGATAGACATCAAACATAATGGATTCATTATCATTCAAAGAACCAATTACCCCATTGTCTTCATCATAGACAACATCAGTGGCACTATAATACATTTGAAGCGCAATACTTGTATCATAAATAATTTCATTGATACCTGCTTCTTTTAATTCTTCTTTGGTTTTATTTTCTTCCGTAGACTCTTCTACATATCGATCTATTAAGGTCTGATGACTTTTGTAAATGGCCTCACGATCAAATTCTAAAATAGGGAAAAATAACATACCTAAACACATTGCAATTGCAAGGACTAATGTCATACCAAAACATATTTTCTTTATCATTTTTAAAAACCCCTTTCTTTTATTTATTATACTGAAAATCATTTTTTTCTCAAATCTTTCGACCCCTATTTTTTACTTTTTGTGCTATAATATTCTAGAGGTGATGAAAATGCAATCTTTACTCATTGGCATTAACGCAAAATATATTCATCCTGCAGTGGCCATCTATCAATTGCAGAAAAACACAACTATGCCATGTATCATACAAGAATACACCATAAAAGAAGAAAATAACTCAATCTATGCGGATATCCAAAAACACATTCAAGCCTATCAAATCGATTTAATTGGATTCAGTTGTTACCTTTGGAATATTGAAAAAGTACTAGATATTGCTTTTTTAGTTAAACGAAATTTTCCTAAAATACATATCATGTGTGGTGGACCAGAAGTAGGCTTTACTGCTCGCTATTATTTGGAAAAGTATCCTTTTATTGATTTCATCATTCAAGGAGAAGGTGAAGTTTCCTTTCATCAATTGTGCCTTTATCTTGATCATCAATTGCCAATCGAATCCGTGACCAATCTTTGTTATATTCAAAATCATACCTATATTGAAAATCCCGTTCAAGTACCTGATTTATCCAAAATTGAACTGGCTACATTAGATGTAAAAGATTTAGAACATCGCATTGTTTATTTGGAATCGGGTAGAGGATGTCCTTATCAATGTAGTTATTGCACAGCGTCACTAGACAATCATGTACGTTTTTTTCCACTAGATAAAGTGATGACTATTGTCAAAAAACTAATGGAAAGAAAGGTAAAAACAGTTAAATTTTTGGATCGAACCTTCAATGCCAATATGCATTATATGATTCAATTGTTGGACTTGATTGATCAATATAATGACTGTACTACATTTCAATTTGAAATTGTGGTAGAAAAATTAACACCTCTTGCTATTGAACGCATTGGACGTTTAAAACGAAAATTTCTCCGGTTTGAAATTGGTATTCAATCTACCCATGATGATGTCAACTTGGCTGTATGTAGAAGACAAAATATTGTTCAATTAGAACAAAAATTAAAAGCGCTCCAAGACACACATCAAGTAGATTTACATGTTGACTTGATTGCGGGACTTCCTTATGAAACAAAAGAACGTTTTATTGCATCATTTAATCGTGTATTTTTCTATGGTGCAAAAGAATTGCAACTTGGTTTCTTGAAATTTTTAAAGGGAACCAAACTCATGAATCAAATCGACGAACATGAATACATCTATGATTCTCATCCTCCTTATGAAATTATTCAAAATAAATATATGAGTCGTCAAGATATAGATGAAATTCATCTAGTAGAAGAAATGTTAGATATCTATTATAATAAAGGAAAAATGAAAAAAACATTTGCTTACCTGATTCAAAATAAAATTATTCCCAATCCTTATTATTTTTTCCTCAACTTATCTACTTCTATGCGTCAAAAACAATTGTATGATATATTTATTCATTTTGATAATAATTGCAAAAATCACTTATCAAAAGATTATCCTATGATTCATTTCCTTTTGATTCAAGACTACTTAGAAGCCCATAAAACCAAACCTAAACGATGGTGGGAAAACACCATTACAAAAGATAATCGTAAAATGCTATTCACCTATCTTTCCAATCAAACCCATGTGCCTTTAGAAGATATCTATCGCTATGGCGTTGTTTATCAAAATTTGGCACCATCTAGTTTATTTATGATTATTTATCAAAACTTTAAACCTATATCTTATTGTATAGATTAAGATTGGATACATAATTTTATTGTTCTTCACATATACTATTGATAGGTGATAGTAGTGTTATTAGATGAATTGTATCCAGAAACAAATTTTCAGCTTGAAATTACAGGCTTATCAACCGATTCAAGGTTTGTACAGGCTGGTCATTTATTTTTACCCATTAAAGGAAAAAACTTTGTGGGAGAAGAATTTTTTATTGAAGCGGTAACCAAAGGTGCAGCGGCTATCGTATATGACCAAGTCATTCAAAACCTACCGATTCCAGTCATCTTAGTTCATGATTTGGAAAAAGAACTCTATCGTTTGATTGAAATTTTTTATGGTAAACCTTATGAACATTTGAAACTGATTGGTGTAACAGGTACAGATGGGAAAACAAGTGTATCCACTCTTACTTCTTATCTACTCAATCATATTTCATCTTGTGCAAATATTGGTACAAATGGAATTACCTATCACAATCAAATTCTAGATAATCTATTCACCACCCCACCACTTGTTGAAAACTATCGCTTATTAAACTTATTTCAGGAAAAAGGAATTCCTTATGTATCTATGGAAGTCTCGAGTCAAGGGATTGCAAACCAAAGAATTACGGGATTACAATTTGACTATGGTATTTTCACTAATTTATCCCATGAACATTTAGATACCCATAAAACAATGCATAACTACTTTTTGACCAAACTGAAACTATTCAAGCAATTAAAACCAAATGGAATCATGATTGTCAATAAAGATGACCATTATGCTAAATTTTTTGATAAATATGATCATGTTATTTACTATAGTTTATTTACTCCTTCTGACTATCAAGCAATCAATGTTCATTACTACCAAAACCATACTGTGTTTGATTTAAAAGGAAAAGATATTTTGCTTGAAAAACTTCGAGTCAATCGAACTGAAGAATATAATATCTATAATATTATACCTCCTATTATTATTGCCCTAAAAGAAGGAATTGATGTTCATTTACTTTATGAACTTTTAATTGATTTACCTATTATCCCTGGTCGTCTGGAAAAAGTTCCCGTAAAATATCCATTTGATGTTTACATAGATTTTGCCCATACACCGAATGGGCTCAAAAATGTATTAAAAGCGATGCGAACAAAAACCAAAAATCAAGTCATTCTCGTCTGTGGGGCAGCAGGTCATAAAGACAAAACCAAACGTCCGCTGATGGGCAGTATTGCTTTGGAATATGCTGACTTTGTTATTTTTACATCAGAGGATCCAAGAAGCGAAAACCCCAATGAAATTATATCAGAAATGCTTAGCACCACGGATTTAACCCATCAAAATTACCGTATTATTTTGAATCGTAGTGAAGCCCTTACTTATGCATTTAAAATTGCTAAAAAAGACGATATCATTTTGGTTACAGGAAAAGGAAGAGAAAACTTTTTTGAAGAAAATAATATGATTATTCCTTACTCGGACTTTGATTACTTATTAGACATTAAACTCTAATTCAAACCAGTTTTAAATACAAAACTGGTTTTTCATTTTACTATTTTGTCTATGTTCTCATCTATCCTAAAATAATTATATATACTCACTTAAACAAAGTCTATTTTTGCTTCATTTAAGCCTATTCACAATTTCATCATGATATATATATTTTATTTTTTAAGTATCTTTAATTCTTTTATTTGCTCATATTCTATGAATACGATACTTCTCACAATAACCTTATTCAAAAAGAATATATATACCAACCATACATCTTAAAAGATTAGGATGAAAAAAACCTATTCAGCTGAACATTGAATAGGTTTTGTATTATTTCTTTTTAAGTTGTTGATAGATGATACTTTTTGGAACTTCCCTATCTTTTGCAACTAATTTCATTGCGTCTTTTTCACTATATCCTTCTGTCATATAATGTGCCATATGTTCACCAAGGGAAGCATCTATCCATTTGGATTTAATCTCTTTATTGGTTGCCCCCTCAATGACAATAACCATTTCACCTTTTATCTCATCAACGACTTCTAATATTTCGATTGGCGTGCCATGCAAATATTCCTCATAAGTTTTGGTTAATTCTCTAGCTAAGCATATATGTCTTGTTGGCATCAATTCTACAAGCATTTCTAGTGTTTCTTTAATGCGGTGAGGAGATTCATACAAAATAAGGGTTTCTTCTTTATCCTTTAACTTTTCTAATTCTTTTTTTCTTTTATGATCTCCACTATTTAAAAATCCTGTAAAAATGATACGATGAGATGAAATTCCACTACCGACTAAGGCGGTAACAAAAGCAGATGGACCAGGTATAACCACTACATCCACATCATTTTGAATGGCCTCACGAACAGCAAGAAATCCAGGATCACTAATAATTGGCATCCCTGCATCACTTACCACCGCAATATTTTGTCCTTCTTTAATCAAATCTAACAATTGACTGGTTATTTCATTTTCATTAAAGGTATGATAACTTTTTAAAGGCTTGTCAATCTCAAAATGGTTCAATAGTTTTTTAGTCACCCTTGTATCTTCACAATAAATCATATCTACCATTTGTAGTGTCTGCACTGCACGATACGTCATATCATCAAAGTTACCAATGGGTACACCTACCATATATAATTTACTTTGTGCATTCATATGCGTTTTTTGGCGTTTTAGCATGTTGTTTCTTCTTTCTTGTAATTGAATATTTTGAGAATTTCTTCAGTATATTGTCCATCTTCTGTTTCAACATATAAAGGAGGTAATACTTGAAGTCCTCCATCCTTGCCTTTTTTCTTCGCTTCTACTAAAATAGCTAAGGCAGTATGAGATGTTGTTTTGGGATAGACAAAACGAATGCGCTTGATTTTAAAATGATGTTGTTCTAGTGTATGACAGATTTCCATCATCCGCTCAGCTCGGTGCACCATAGCAAATGTACCACCATCTTTTAAAAGAATATTGGCCTCTTGAATGGCCTCCTCTAAGGTGATTTTCACTTCATGTCTTGCAATAGTCAAATATTCATTTCCATTGATATTACTAGATGGTAGATATTTAAAATAGGGCGGATTACAAGTCACTACATCAAAGGTGCATGATCCAACTTGTTTATAGATGCCCTTCATATCCGCATGAATAATCGTAATTTGTTCTTCTAAATGATTGAGTGCAACACTTCTTATAGCCAAATCAGCAATTTCTGGTTGAATTTCTATACCATAAATCTTGGCCTTTGTTCTAAGCGTAAGAAAAATAGGAATGTACCCATTACCACAGCCTAGATCAATGATTTTCTTATCAGATGGACGGATACCCACAAAATCAGCTAAAACGGTTGAATCAAGTGAAAAATGAAATACATCAGGGCGCTGGATGATTTTTAATCCTTCATATCCAAGTAAATCATTCACTATCTCGATTTTGTCTTTTGACATTTGGCTTTTTTCCTCTATAATGTTTTTGATTTTTATGATTGTTTTTCTTTTCTTTTTGATCCGTTGAAGCGGGGATTTCTTCTAAATTAATAGATTTGGTTTCAAATGCATCATTTTTTTCTTCTTCTGTAAGAATAATTTCACGTTCTTTTCCTTTTACTTCTTTTGGAATAGTAACTACTACTTTGGCATCATCTTTTACTTCTTTAGAAAAATCAATGATTTCCACTTCGTTTGCCGCATGAACAGTTGGTGCTCCATTGGGATTTTCATTGGTTCTAACAATTTTTTTCATATAGTCTACTGAAACTACCTTACAACAATTGCAACTTGGCGTTTTAACCATTTGCCCAACTTTTGGTAATTCTTTTTTCAGCTCTTGATACAATTCATGTTCATACGCAATGCAACACATCAACTTATCACATATACCACTAATCTTATTGGTATTGAGTGCCATACCTTGTTCTTTGGCCATTTTCATCGTCACAAAATCAAAATTAGATAGATGCGTTTTGCAACAAAGTTCTCTACCACAACTACCTACTCCACCAATCACACGAGCAGCCTCTCGTGTACCAATTTGACGCAATTCTACCCGAATCCGAAATTTAGGTGCAAGTACCTTTAAAAGTTCTCTAAAATCAACCCGATCTTCTGCAGAATAATAAAAGATAACTTTTGAAGAATCAATCGTATATTCACAATATAGTGGCTTCATATCCAAATCAAATTCTTTCACCAATTGTTTAAATGTTTCAAAACTCTTTTTTGCTAGTTCGTTGTTTTTTTCCTCTTGGCGAATATCTTCTTCTGTTGCGCGACGAATAACCGGTTTGAGTTCATGTTCTAATTGGTCGTCTTCAATTTCGCGATTGCCAATAGAAACAAATCCTAACTCTAACCCGCGAACCGTTTCAACAATAGCATAATCGCCTCTTGAAAATGGATTATCTAGTGGATCAAAATAATATACCCTACCTCCACCTTTAAATTGTATTCCCACAACTGTTTTCATACATTATCCTCCTATAATTTCGCAAAAAGACTAGTATATTGCAAATCAAGATTTACATAGTAATTCAGTCTTTCTTGATACACATTGATACGCTCTAATTTTCGAATAATATCGTCTTTATTTACATCTTCTAATTGAATATGTTGGAAAGTATCTTCAAAATACCCTTGTCCATCATGCATAGCTCTTTTCAATAATTCTTGATACATCAAAATGAGTATGTCTAAAAAGAATCGATGATACGCTTTATCTTTTTCTTCTAAAAAGTATGAACGATTCCGATAATACTCTACATAGGGGTCTTTGTGTTTTATGTCTTTGTCAACAATTTTTTTAGCAATATTTAAGAAATTCGTTATTTTACCTTCTTCAATATACTTCATCGCCACATCTAATTCCGTAGTTAAGAAACTCACCAAATAGGCAATATCGGTATCTACCCCACAATTTTGAAGTTGACTCATCAAATATGTTTTAGGTACAGGTTTAAAATGAATCAATTGACATCTAGACACGATTGTATCTAATAATTTTTTTTCATTTGTTGTGGTTAAAATAGCATAGTGATTGGGATTTGGTTCTTCTAAAAATTTCAATAGTGAATTAGCAGCCGCAGTATTCATCTTTTCGGCATCTTGAATAATGTATACCTTAGGACCATCTTCAAAACTAGACATTGAAAATTCATGAATCAATCGCTCAATCTGCTCTTTTTTAATCATATCCCCTTCAGGTGCTATATATAAGAAATTCAAATGCATATGTGCATCTATTCGTTTGCAATCATCGCATATCATACAAGGGGAAGCCGTTTCCTTGCAAATTAATTTCTTAGCCATATATATCGCCGCATCTGTCGTACCTGTTCCTGTTTCACCATCAAACAAATAGGCATGTACTAATTTTTTCTTTTGATATGCATTCATTAAAAGTTGCATTGCTTCACTTTGGTATTGAAATAAATCTTGATATTTCATATTAATTTTCTCCAATAAAACGTAAAACAATATCTAATGCATCAAGTCGTACTTCTTCTTTTGTTTTTTCTCCATCAATCATTTGGATACGCGTTGAAAATTTTTTTTGAACTGCTAAATAACCTTGATATACTTTTTGATGAAATTCCATCTTTTCACTTTCTAATCGGTCTAACTCTCCTCTATGATTTTGTGTAATTCTCGCTATACCTATTTCCGGTTTTACACAAACTAAAATGGTAAGATCGGGAAGAAGGCCTTCTGTTGCATATAGGTTCATATGATAGACCTCATCTATTCCAAGACCTCTAGCATAACCTTGATAAGCTAAAGAAGAATCAATAAAGCGATCACATAATACAATTTTACCTGCTTCTAGTGCAGGACGGATGGTTTTTTCAATGTGCTCTCTTCTACTTGCGGCATAAAGAAGTGCCTCAGTTTTAGCATCCATGCCTGTATTTTCTACATCTAAGATCACTTTACGGATATTTTCCGCAATCTGGCTACCTCCAGGTTCTCTTGTATAAACTACTGGATACCCCTTTTCTTCGAGTGTTTTCCGAATGGCTTCAATTACGCTTGATTTGCCACTTCCATCATTGCCTTCTAATGTAATCAATATCCCCTTCATTATGCCTTTCCTTCTTTCCTTTTATGTTATTTTTTATTATACCACAAAATCATTATTTTATAAAGCAATAAGTTAAGGAAAAAAATTTTTATTTATACATATATTTTTAAAATGGCGCACAAAATAAATATGGGGTGAAATCAAAATGAATCGACATGAATTTATTAAACCAAACAAACTAAACAATGATATGAAACGGAAATTTGACGATCGAACCGAATTTGCGGAAGAATTCCATTCTAGAAAGTTATTTCAAGATGAAGGCTTATTTGATAATGAGACTTATATTCTTCCCGAAGAAGATAAAGAAAAAAAGAAAGATTAATCTTTCTATTCAAAAATAAAGTGAACCGATTGAGTTCACTTTATTTTTGAATATCTTGCCATTTTCCACCATTTAATCTGTGCATCTCTTCTGTTACTAAAAACCACTTTTCTACAGTTTGATGTTTGGGATAAAACTCGACAAACTCTCCGTGATAGAATGTATAAAATCTAGAAACATCTGTACACATCCCATAAGTTGGTAATTCAGCAGTATTGATATGAAACTGGTAGGGCTTTCCTTCTTTCGTTCCTTCATAGGTAAGGCCTTCTTTGGTAAAGGTAATTCTTCCTGTTCCTACAATTTCTGATGTCTTTTGATGTTTTAAATATTGATATTGTGGCAAAACACCCAATTCCACTTCTTCAGTAAGACAAAAATCTTTTTCTTGAATTTCTTTTTTTACATTTTGACGTTGCATATCAAACCATTGAGTCTGCGTTTGTGGGATAACACAATGTTCATCAAAAGGATGCATCGTATATGTATCATCTATGATTGCCCCATTGCCACAATATTTACAATAAATTTTATTTTTTTCTCCTATCATACCATACTCTTGATGACATTTAGGACACCAATAAAGCAAGGTTTCCAAATGTTTAGCGATTTCTCCTTTGGTTTTATAATGGTGTTGTTCTTGTGGATTCCAAGCATAGTCATCATGATAAATCGCTTCATTTACTTTTTGCTCAATTTCTTCTGGGGTAAGTTTTTCTATTTCATTTATTGTAAACAATTGATCAAATACAACTTCCACATAACCCAATCGCTCATCTAAATTATATTTTGGACTCGTTAAATACCCTCCTTTAATTACAGCATAATACACAGGTACTTGACAATGTTTAATAAATTTTCCTGTTCCTATTGCGACAGGTTGATTGCTTCCAGAAATTGAACTCATTCCTTCTGGGAAAATCATAATTTTTCCTTTTTGTTCTAGAATTCTCTTGATTTGTTTAATGGTATATATGTCCGCAGTAAAATTTTTCTTGGGGATGACTTGAGCTATATGAAATACGCCTTTTAAATGTGAGCGAAAAAATTCATTGTATCCCGCAACAAAATTATATCTATTGGGTAAAAGAGGCAATCCTGTATACATATAGTCTAATCGTGAAGCATGGTTACTGATTAAAATATAGGGACCTTTTTCTTTTCTAAAGTCTTGATGAAATATCACTTTTACCCTATATTTTTTAAAAAATAATATTTTCCATACTCTTCCTAAAATACCATATATACAATTAGGCTTTTTCATTTTTCTTTTCATTAGTTTTTGTTCTAGTGTGTATTTTTGTTTCATATTTTTCCATTCCTTCGCTTTTCATCATATCATATATATTTCTTTTTTTCAAATAAAACACCTAGACTATCCAGATAGTCTAGGTGGCCTATTGATTATGATACAAATTGAAATACGCAAAAGGCAGCATAAATGATCAATAGCACTATCCCTTGTATGCGTGATAGTTTTCCTCTAAATAATGCTGGTAACGTCATAATCGCCATTACACAAAGCATTACGGGAATATCCACTAAAAGAGAGGCATTGATACCTGCTAACATCTTCTCTTGAGGAATAGAAAATGGCATAAGTGTGATGGACATGCCACTCACTAAGACCAAATTAAATAAATTGGCACCAATAATATTACCTAAAGAAAGAGCGCCATGACCTTTTACCAAAGATGTAATCGCAGTAACTAACTCTGGTAGTGAAGTACCTAATGCCACAAAGGTTAACGCAATGACTGATTCTGGTACACCAAGTGAGGTTGCAATTTTGGTACCATTATCAACCAACAAATTGGCACCTACTGCTATCAATGCTGCACCAATAATTAGAAAAAGAATATCTTTGATGGTTTGCTTTTTGGATTGCACTTGTTGATTATTCTTTGATTCTACAAGTTCATTTTGCTTTTGTTGTTCTTCTTTTATGCTTTTTTTAGCTTGCATAATAAGAACAATCATATATATTACAAAAATACCTAAAAGCAAAATCCCTACAATTCTACTAAAATAACCTAACGTATAAGAGATAATCGTATAAAAGATAGCCGTTCCAAAGAAAAAGAATACAGGAAGCCTAAAACTTTTTGGATCTACTTTTGAGGGTTTTACCGCAATAGTAATAGCTGCTATGAGTGCAGTATTACAAATAATCGAACCAATGGCATTGCCATAGGACATCTCACCATGTCCACTCATCGCAGAGGTTGCTGAAACCATAACTTCTGGTAAAGTGGTACCAATGGAAACAACGGTTGCTCCAATAATCAATTCAGGAATATGGAGTTTATGGGCAATACCTGTTGCTCCGTCAACAAACCAGTCCCCTCCTTTAATCAATAAAATTAATCCTAATATAAATAATACATATGGCCACATATTTTGTTCCTCCTTCTTATATTCTTGATAATAAATCGGTAATGAAGATTTCAAGACCAATAATAATTAAAATAATCCCACCAAAGATTTCTGCTTTATTTGATAATTTAGTGCCAAATTTTTTACCCAACCATATTCCCAAGAGGGACAGAAAAAAAGTGACTACAGCAATTATACCTGCACATATCAATGCCATCCATACATTGTATTCAGAAATGGTAAATCCTACGGAAAGGGCATCAATTGAAGTCGCTATACCTTGTATCATTAGTGCCCAAAAACCGACTTTTGTTTTTTCTAATTCACTTTGATTGTGTCTAAGACCTTCTATAATCATTTTTGTTCCAATTAAGCCTAAAAGTAATAAGGCAATCCAAGGAATTATCTTTTCGAATGCGGTAAAATATTCAACAATGGTATGGACGCATATCCATCCAATCATTGGCATTGCGGCTTGAAAAAAAGCAAATACGAACGCTATACCCGTTGTTTTTTTCATTCGCATATGCGGTTCATTTAAGCCATTGGCTAAAGAAACAGAAAAAGCATCCATAGCAAGACCAATGCCTAAAAAAATACTCGTCATTACAAATTTCACTGTCATGATATTCTCCTCTACTTATAGTGTTGATAATATTAAAAAATCCATACATACGTATGCATGGATTTTATTTTTTCTTTTTTTGAAACTGCATGCATAGTATAGTTGATATATATACATGAGTCTCGCATATTAAAACAAGCCAGACCAAATGGTCAGGATGTTGACTTGTTACACGAATCATTCGTGTCTGCTACTCCCTCATCGGATGTAGTTGTATTTTACCATAAATTGGCTCATTTGTCAAATAATTCTTCTTATAATATTAATAGTAAACTTTCCAAAGATATAACCCTTGTGCAGGGGCAACGTAAGGTGCATATTTTCTTGATTTACCTTCTATAATGGCTTGAATATCGCTTGGAGCAAATTTTCCTTCTCCTACTTTTAACATTAATGCAATGATAATCCGTACCATATTATACATAAAACCATTCCCAATAATTATAAATTCAAGGATACCCTCATGAACATCTAACGTAAAAAACTCAATCGTACGAATAGTGTGTTTTAATTCATGATTTTTTGAAAAACTTTTAAAATCATGGGTGCCCACAATATATCTCATAGCTTCTCTAATTTTTGATAAATCTAACCGATCATGAAAAAAATGCATGTAATTGGCTTGAAGTGGATCAAAAGTATTTAAAGAAACCAAATAGTGATACTCCTTTTTTATCGCACTTTTCCGACTATGGAATGTTTCATCCACTATTTCTACATCTACTACATATATGTGTGGATATACTTTTTTATTCACAACTTTTTTCAAATTCTCTGGTGGAACCAATTGTGTAGAATCAAAATGAACAACTTGTCCTTTTGCATGCACCCCTGCATCTGTTCTACCAGAAGGATGAATGACCACACTTGTTTTTAAAATCTCTGTTAGTTTTTCCTCTAATACCTGTTGGACAGATATATCATGCGTTTGTCTTTGAAAACCATGAAAAAAAGTACCATCATAACTGACTATCATTTTATAACGCATAGACACCACATTTTCCTAAAATAAGTAAAACAAATAAAAGAAGGATTGCGCCCAATACCATATAATCCGATACCTTAAACGTCATCTTCACCAATCTCGTACGCTTTTCACCAGGAATATATCCTCTTGCTTCCATTGCATCAGCTAAATCTTCTGCTTTTTTAATGGATATAACAAACATTGGTACAAGTAAAGACACCATTTGCCCAATTTGCTCTTTTAAACTAGACTCATTAAAATCTGCACCACGTGAAGCCTGTGCTTTTAAAATTCGGTTCGTTTCATTAAATAATGTAGGAATAGACCTTAAAGCAATAGATATCATCATTGCAAAAATACTTGTTTTAATCTTTATCCATTCTAATGGTTGAAGTAACCATTCTAAAGCATTAGTCAAATCAGTCGGTTTGGTGGTTAATGTCAAACTAGTTGATGCTAAAATAATCACAAATACACGACCAATTAAAAATAAGCCATGAATAACACCTTCTTGATAAATCAAAAAATCAAAAGAATGGATAATATGACCATAAATAGGATACCGGAATAAATAGGTTGCCCCAATCAATAGCAATACAAATATCAAAAATTTAAATGGCAAATACTTCCTCACTATAAAATATATTATCAATGCTAAAACAACGATTGCAATATTGACTACAGTGAATTGAATGGGTAGTTTAAGTAAAAGTTCTCCATTATGGTTTCCAATCAATTGGAAGACAAAAGAAAATAGCATTACAAATGCAATTTGTTTCAAACTTTTCAAATATTTAAAAAGAGAAATCTTTGAAAAAAGAATGGCCAAAATAGGAATCAAGAAGGCAATACCTAGTAAAATAAAATGATCTTTGGGGATTAAAAATACGCCAATCATCATCAATACTAGTGAAATGAGCTTTACTCTAGCATCTAGTTTATGCATAAAGCTATTGCGATAAATATATTGACCAAATACGATACTATCATTCATTATCTTCACCACCTCTCACAATGGCTGTATAGAGTTGTGATTTTGTCAGTGGCAATCTTTGATAATCTAAAAGCCCCTTTTCCTTTAACCCCTTAGCAAGAAGCGCAGAAGTCGGCAAATCTAAGTTGTACTGTTTTAAATGAGATTCATTTTCAAATAATTCTTGTACTGTTCCATCATAGACCAATTTCCCATGATTCATTACGAGTACACGTTTGGCATAATTGGCAACAATATCCATATCATGAGTAATCATAATTATCGTCTTGTGGGTTTTTTGTTGAATGTCTACAAGTAAATCCATCAGTTCATCTTTCCCTTTTGGATCTAGCCCAACCGTTGGCTCATCTAAGATTAAAATATCTGGGTCAATAGCTAGTGACCCCGCAATAGCCACTCTTCTCATTTGTCCACCACTTAGATTAAAAGGAGAACGCTCTAATAAATCAGAAGGAATACCTATTAATTGGCAAGCATCCTTGGCCAATTGTTCTGCTTCTTCTTTGGTTTTCCCAAAATTTTTAGGTCCAAACATAACATCTTTTAAAACAGTAGATTCAAAAATTTGATATTCTGGAAATTGAAAAACCAATCCTACATGACGACGAATAGGCTTTAACTTTAATTTCTTACTTCGGATGATATTTTGATCAAAAATACGTACCTGTCCACCACTTGCAAGTAATAGTCCATTCATATGTTGTACCATTGTTGATTTCCCTGATCCAGTTTGACCAAGAATCATGACAAATTCATCTTTTTCCTGAATCGAAAAAGAGACTTGATCTAGTTGTTTTGTAGTTGCCTTTTTGGCATATTTAAAATCTACATTTTGAAAATCAATTCCCATAATGCCTCCATAATAGATGATTTATGGTCAAAATCATCTTTTTCTAGCCGATTCAGTACATCTAACCCGTCAATTAGTTTTAACCCGCTTGCTTCTAAAATATCTTTTTCTTTTAAAACCACTTGAGGCGTACCATCTAATACGATTTTTCCTTCATTTAATACCATCACTCTATCTGCAAAAATAGCTTCTTCCAACTGATGTGTAATCGTAATAATTGATTTTTGAAAGTTTTCTTTTAAGCTACGCATCATTTGATTGATTTCTTTTGTCCCTTTTGGATCTAACATAGATGTAGATTCATCAAAAATAATGAGTTCTGTCTCCATCGCCAGTGCCCCTGCAATAGCCACTCGTTGTTTTTGTCCGCCTGATAATTTTTCAGGGCTTTTATCTAAATAATCTTTCATATCCACAAGGGTAGCATACTTTTCAATTTGTTGAATCATTTCTTCTCTTGGTACTTGATGATTTTCTAAACCAAAAGCAATATCATCTCTTACTGTTACACCCACAAATTGATTGTCAGGATTTTGAAAAATAATTCCCATTCGTTTTCTGATTTCATCTATGGTTTGTTCGGTCAATTCTACATCATCAATTAAAATTTGTCCTGCATTTGGTACAAGTAACCCTACTATCAGTTTAGCAATTGTACTTTTTCCGCTGCCATTGTGTCCTAGTATTGCGGTTGTTGTACCCTGTTCTATTGTAAAAGATAAATGTTCAAATACTGGTTTTTCTTCACTATAATATTGAAATGTCACATCTTTGAATTCTATCTTCATACGCCGAACCACCTTTCTTTTTTATATTCTACTTATTATATCATTTTTTCTTGTTTTACGCAACTTGTTTAGACTAACGATTGCTAGATAAAAAACAATTCTTCTTCATATTGAAAATAAAAAACTGTCCTGCGACAGTCCTTTTATTTTGAGTTTTATCAAATAAGTCCAAATATCATCAATACCATTCTTAGAAGGAAATAAAATATCTTTTCTACTAACACAGATAAAAACGATATCCCGCTTCCATACATTGATGAAAGAATGAGAAAACCTGCTAATAGCCAAAACCCATAGCGTTGAATTTTCATATACATATCATATGCCTTGTCACTTAGAAATGCTCCTAATATTTTTGAACCATCTAGTGGAGGTATAGGTATTAAATTAAAAATACCTAATCCTAAATTGATAATAGCCAAATATTGAAAAAAGTTCAATAAAATTTCTAAAGCCATTGGTACACTATCCATAGTATAAGTCAATTTAATAATGAAACCAAAAATAAATATAGATACAACCGATAAGATAAAATTGGTAACGGGACCTGCTAATGCTACAAGAGCCATTCCCCATTTTTTATTTTTATAATATTCAGGATTGACCATAACCGGTTTAGCCCATCCAACATGAAAAAAAATCAAACAAACTGTGCCTAATGGGTCTAAATGTTTGGCAGGATTCAAAGATAATCTACCCTGTCTTTTTGGCGTTGGATCTCCCAACCAATAGGAAACAAGTCCATGAGCAATTTCATGCAACATGATTGCAATTAAAGCAGCGGGAATAATATATATATAATCAATGAGTATATCTAACATAAAATCACTCCTTTTAGTCTATTATACTTATTTTTCCAAAATTATCAATGAATATGTATGCTTTTAGAAAAAAAAGCCTCTAGAAAGCCTAGAGACTATTTTTATGCAATGCTTATAACAATTGCTTGTTATATATATATAATTATTCAACAAATTCAATAATTGCCATTTCAGTTGCATCACCACGACGAGGACCAAGTTTTAAAACTCTTGTGTATCCACCATTGCGATTAGCAAATTTTGGGGCGATTTCATTAAATAATTTTTGAAGTGCATAGTTGCCTTCTTCGTCTTTTTCAAAACGAATCATCTTAGCAGCTTGTCTACGTGCAGCTAAATCACCTTTTTTGCCAAGAGTAACCATTTTGTCAGCAAGGCGTTTTAATTCTTTTGCTTTAGCTTCTGTAGTTTCTATGCGACCATTTAAAATTAAATCTGTAATCAAGTCGCGGAATAAGGCTTTTCTTTGGTAGCTTTTACGACTTAAAGTACGATATCCTAATGCCATAAATTAATTTCTCCTTCTAAAGAATATTGGGTATTTGATTATTCATCTGATTCATCATCTTCTAAATCATCGTCATCATCAAATAAAGTACTACTATTTTTAAGATCTAGACCGATTTCACGAAGTTTTTGAACAACCTCTTTTAAAGATTTACGTCCAAGGTTTCTTACCTTCATCATTTCTTCTTCTGTTTTTTGTGTCAATTCACCTACTGTATTGATATTAGCACGTTTTAAACAGTTGTAAGAACGAACTGATAAATCTAAATCTTCTATCTTCTTATCAAGTTTGCTATCAACCACTTTTTCTTCGGTTTCCATCATATATTTTCTTTGTTCAATTTCGACATTCAAATTTTGAATGACTTCGAAATGCTCAATTAAAAATTTTGATGCGAGAGAAAGTGCATTGGTCGCCTTAATAGAACCATTTGTCCAAACTTCAAGAATCAATTGGTCACAGTCAAAGTTATCACCATAACGTGTTTTCGTCACATCATAGCGACATCTAACTACTGGTGTAAAGATAGAGTCAATTGCAAGTCGGTTAATAATTCTACTATTTCCTTCTTTACAGAATTTTTTGTTTTCATCAGCATTGACATATCCAACGCCATTTCTAACAAATAATTCCATCTTTAACTTTCCACCTGCAGAAAGGGTTGCAATTTCTTGCTCACCATTGATCACTTTGATATCTTCGGTTGATGCGGTGTTGATATCACCTGCTGTTACTACTTTTGAATAGATTAATTCTTCTTCTGGTACACCATTTTTTCTTTGTTCTTCGATAGTTGGTAAAGATTCTATGAGTTCTAGGCGATATGTTTTGTCTTGATCACCGAAATCACCAGTTTCATTTAGAGATGCATTAATTGTAAATACAACCTTTTTTAAATTCAAGATAATTTCTGTTACATCTTCACGAATTCCTTCTACTGCACAAAATTCATGTTCAACACCTTCAATGGTAATAGCAACAATAGCAGCTCCTGGTAAAGATGATAATAATACCCTTCTTAAGGAGTTACCAATTGTCCAACCATATCCTCTTTCAAGGGGTGACAATTTTAACTTGCAATAGTAATCATTTGATTCAAGAACATCTTCGTTAATTTTTAATTCTGGTTTAATAAATTCAACTCTTCTCATTTCATCCTCCTCTAATGATCAAGTTTATTAGGTATCTTTTACCTGAAAGATAATGCCACTAAGCAATTATCCACGAGGTCTTTTTGGAGGACGGCATCCGTTATGTGGAACTGGAGTAACATCTTGAATAGAAACAATTTCAAGACCTGCTACTTGTAAAGAACGAATAGCAGCTTCACGACCAGGACCTGGTCCTTTAACTGTTACTTCTACTTTTACCATACCGTTATCCATTGCGGCTTTTGCTGCGGCTTCTGATGCCATTTGAGCTGCAAATGGAGTAGATTTTTTACTACCTTTGAAACCAACTGCTCCAGCACTGCTCCAAGAAACAACATTACCCACTGGATCAGTGATTGTTACGATTGTATTATTGAATGTTGAATGAATATGTGCAACACCAAGAGGTATATTCTTTCTAACACGACGTTTACGAATTACTTTTTTAGCCATTGAATTCACGCCTCCTATTTCTTCTTATTCGCTACAGTCTTAGCAGGACCTTTTCTAGTACGAGCATTTGTTCTTGTTCTTTGTCCTCTAACTGGTAAGCCTTTTCTATGACGTAAGCCTCTATAGCTTCCAATTTCCATTAATCTCTTAATGTTCATCGCTACTTCACGGCGTAAGTCACCTTCTACATGATATTTAGCAACTTCTTGACGAATTGCTGTAAGCTCTGCTTCTGATAAATCTTTTACTCTTTTATCAAAACTAACGTTGGCATTTTTAAGAATTTCTTCTGCGGTTGGTTTGCCAATACCATAAATATATGTAAGTGATATTACTACGCGTTTATTGCTAGGAATATCAACACCAGATATACGTGCCATAGTTTAATATGCCTCCTATTATCCTTGTCTTTGTTTGTGTTTTGGGTAAGCTGAGCAGATTACCATAACACGTCCATGTCTTTTAATAACTTTACATTTATCACAAATTGGTTTTACAGATGGTCTAACCTTCATTGTGTACCTCCTATGTATTTTAGTTTTTCATTATATAACTTATTTGTGACGATAAGTTATACGTCCACGTGTTAAGTCATATGGTGATATTTCAACAGTCACTCTGTCACCTGGTAAAATGCGAATCGTATTCATACGGATTTTACCAGAAACGTGGGCTACTATAATTTGCCCATTTGCAGTTAATTTGACTTTAAACACTGTATTGGGCAACACTTCAACGACTGTTCCTTCCATTTCGAAAACATCATTTTTCGACATTAATCGTTCTCCTTTATTTTAGTTAAAATTTCATAACCGGTATCAGTAATTACAATTGTATTTTCATAATGCGCGCTAGGTTTGTGATCTTGTGTAACTGTTGTCCAACCATCTGGTAATATACGAACACGATGTGTGCCCATATTAATCATTGGCTCAATAGCTAGTGTCATACCTTTTCTCAGTAATGGTCCTTCTCCTTCTTTGCCATAATTTGGTATAGCAGGATCTTCATGTAGTTTACTACCTACACCATGACCAGTAAAATCTCGAACAACACCATATTGATATTGTTTTGCGTGCATTTCAATTGCATGAGATATATCGGATAATCGATTCCCAGGACGAGCGTACTTTAATCCTTCATAGAATGATTGTTCCGTAACTTCAATTAATTTTAAGCGCTCTTTTGACACATGCCCGCATGGCCAAGTTCTTGCGCAATCTCCATGATATCCTTTATATTTTGCACCGATATCAATGGATATAATATCACCATCTTTTAAAATTTGTTTGTTGCTTGGAATTCCATGAATTACAATTTCGTTTATTGATGCACAAATGGATGCTGGATACCCATTATAATTTAAAAATGATGGGGTAGCTCCATGGGATGTAATAACATCATAAGCTATTTTATCTAATTCTTTTGTAGAAACACCAGGACGAATGGCTTGTCGAATCGCCTCATGTGCTAACATAGCAATATGACCCGCCTCTTTCATCAAAGCAATTTCGCGATCACTTTTAATTGTAATCATTATGCCTCCAATTTTTGAATAATTTCAGCATTTACATCATCAATATCTTGATTACTATTGACTGAAACTAAAATTCCAAGTGCTTTATAATACGCAACAATAGGTCTTGTTTGTGTGTTATAAATCATCAAACGTTCACCGATTGTCTCTATTGTGTCATCTTTTCTTTGATATAAATGACCTCCACAATCATCACACACCCCTTCTTTTAATGGTGGTAATGAAATAAGATTATATCCCTTTCCACAATTTGAGCAAATACGTCGGTTGATAATTCTTTTTTCAATTATTTCATCTTCAATTTCCAAATTAATCGCTGCATCGAGTGTTATATTTAATTCGTTCAAAATTATTGATAAAGCTTTTGCTTGTTCCAAACTACGAGGAAACCCATCTAAAAGAAAACCGTTTTTACAATCGTCTTCACTCAATCTTTCTTTTACAATTTCATTGGTTATCTCATCAGGCACCAATTGTCCTTTATCAATATATTCTTTTGCAATAACTCCAACTGGAGTTTTTTCATTGATTGCTTTTCTAAATATGTCCCCTGTGGAAATGTGGGGGATGCTGTAGTACTCTTTTAATGCTACAGCACAAGTCCCCTTACCAGATCCAGGAGCACCCATGATTAATAGATGCATAATTTTATTTCACCTGATTACATAAAACCGTGGTAATCTTGAGATTGACCTTCAGTTTTAATTTGTTTTACTGTTTCAATGGCAACACCAACAACGATCATTAGTGAAGTACCACCAATTTGAACAGATGATGGAAGCGATGGGAAAATAAATGTGACAATAACTGGAATCGATGCAAGTATTGCTAAATAAGTTGCACCTAGTAATGTTACTTTGAACAATACTTTAGAAATAAATGTCGCTGTATCTTCCCCAGGCTTAATACCAGGAATATGAGCATTTTGTTTTTTCAAATTATCTGCCATCTTATCAGGATCGATTTGCAAGAACGAATAGAAAAATGCAAATACAAAAATAAGTATAATGTAAATTGCAAATCCAATTGGTTTTTGATAACTAAAAATCGTATACCACCATTCGCTTACTGTTTTACCACTTGCGGCAATAAATTCAAGCACTGTTGTTGGAAGTGATAATAGAGTTGATGCAAAGATTACTGGAATAACAGATGCAGAGTTTAATTTAATTGGAATATTTGAATCTTGTTGACCAATTAATTTTGATCCTGCTGGACGATTAGCATATACAACTGGAATCTTTCTTTGCAAACCTTCCATCCATACTACTGCGACCACAATACCTAAGAAAATCAACATCATTACAATATACAAGACAACGCCTTGCCATCCTAGTACACCATCTGTACGATATGTACTTTCTGATCCTAAGAAATATTGGAACAATTGATACATCATAGTTGGTAAGCTAACAACGATACCTGCAACAATGAGCATAGAAGAACCATTCCCTATACCACGCATAGTAATTTGATCAGCTAACCATAATGTGAATGCTGTACCTGCAGTAAGAACAATTGCAATATAGATATATGTAAATGCATTAAATTCAGATACATCTCTAAAGTATACATTACTTGTTGCCTTTAAACCTAATATTAAAGCTAATGCTTGAACAAAAGCAATGAACAAGGCAATGTATCTTGTCCAACGATTTAATTTTTCTTTTCCTTCTTCACCTTCTTCAGCCCATTCTTTAAATGCTGGAATAATGTCTAATTGCAACATTTCAATCACGATTGAAGATGTAATATATGGACTAATACCTAATGATAAAATTGAAAATTGAGATAAACCTCCACCAGCAAATACATCTAAGAAACCAAAAATATTGGCATTACCAGAAGTAGGTAATGTAGAATAATTCGCAAATGGAAATTTAATATGGATTCCTACTCTCCATACCAATAAGCACAGAGCTGTGAAAAGAATCATTCCTATTAATTTTTTATACTTCCCGAAGAACTTTTTCATTTTAAGCCACCTCAACTGTTCCGCCAGCAGCGTTGATTTTCTCAACTGCAGCTTTAGAGAATTTCTTTGCTTTAATAGTTAAAGCTTTTGTTACTTCTCCGTTGCTTAAAATTTTCACTCCTTCATACTCTTTTTTTACAAGGCCAGCAGTCTTTAATGCTTGCACATCTACAACTGCGCCACTTTCAAATTTTTCATTAATATCGCCTAAATTTACTACGGCATATTCTTTACGGTTTACATTTGTAAAACCACGTTTAGGTAAACGTTTAAATAATTGTGTTTGACCGCCTTCGTAACCTGGTCTTACTCCACCACCGCTACGTGCGTTTTGGCCTTTGTGACCACGTGTAGCAGTTTTTCCCATACCACTACCAATACCACGACCAACACGTTTTTTTGCATGTCTAGCACCATCTACTGGTTTTAATTCATTTAAATACATAAATGCGCCTCCTATGCTTCAATAACAGTTACTAAATGAGAAACTGTTTTGATCATACCACGAATAGCAGCATTATCAACTTTTGTAACTGTTTGACCAATTTTTGATAAACCAAGAGCTTTTAATGTTGCTCTTTGATTTTTAGGATATGTGATAGGACTTTTTACTAATTTGACTGTAACTGTTTTTTCCATATCTTCACCATCCTATAAAATTTCAGATTTATCTTTTCCACGAAGTGCAGCAACCTCTTCAACTGTACGAAGTGCCTCAAGTCCTTTAAATGTAGCACGTACAATATTGATTGGTGTATTTGAACCTTGTGATTTAGATACGATATCTTTGATACCTGCAAGTTCAACTACGTTACGAACGGGACCACCTGCAATAATACCAGTACCAGCAGGAGCAGGTTTTAAGAATACTTGTCCTGCACCATGAACACCAGTAATTTCATGTGGAATAGTTGTTCCAACAATAGGAACTTCGATTAAATTCTTTTTAGCATCTTCAACTGCTTTTTTAATAGCCTCAGGAACTTCTTGAGCTTTACCGCTACCAAAACCAACATGACCATTATAGTCTCCAACGACTACAAGTGCTGCAAAGCGGAATCTTCTACCACCTTTAACAACCTTTGTAACACGATTGATTACAACTACACGTTCTTCATATTGTTTTTCTTCAGTTTGAGTATTGACAACAACTTTTTCTTGTTCACTCATGTTGATACCTCCTAAAACTTAAGTCCGGCTTCACGAGCCGCTTCAGCTAATGCTTGTACACGTCCATGGAATAAGAATCCACCACGATCAAATACAACAGTTGTAATTCCAGCTTCTAAAGCACGCTTTGCAACCATTTCTCCAACCTTTTTAGCAGCTTCAACATTTGAACCATTTTCAAATTTGTTTCCATTTTCGAATGTAGATGCAGAAACTAAAGTCATTTGTTTTTCATCATCAATAATTTGTGCAGAAATATGTTTATTAGAACGATATACCGCAAGACGAGGTCTAGCGTTAGTGCCTTCAACAACAGCTCTTACACGATTATGTCTAGCTTGACGGGCAATTTTCTTAGATTTCTTAACGATCATTTCCTATAGTCTCTCCTTTCTACTTAGCTTTCTTTCCTTCTTTACGACGTACATATTCGCCTTGATAACGGATACCTTTACCCTTATATGGTTCAGGTTTACGTATCGCTCTAATTTCAGCCGCAAATTCACCTACAACTTGTTTATCGCATCCAGTGATTTGGATTTCAGTAGGTGTAGGACAAACTACCTTTATACCTTCAGGTAATTTCATTGGAACAGTGTGAGAATAACCGGCAGAAACTACTAATGTATCACCTTGTAATTGTGCACGATAACCTACACCATTGATTTCTAAAATTTTTGTAAAACCTTCTGATACACCAACTACCATATTGTGAATTAATGCACGAGTTGTACCATGTAATGCACGATGGTTTTTGTCATCAGTAGGACGTTTTACATTAATTTGGTTGCCTTCTACTTCAACAATTATATCTGAATTGAAGGTATAAGTTAAAGTACCTTTAGCACCTTTTACTGTAATTGTATTTGCATCTAATTGTATTTCAACACCTGCAGGAATGTCGATATGTTTATTACCAATTCTTGACATATATACCTCCTACCACACAAATGCTAGAACTTCTCCACCAAGCTTGTTTTGACGAGCTTCGCGGTCAGTCATAATTCCATTTGAAGTTGAAACAATAGCAATACCAAGGCCATTTAATACCTTAGGTAATTCATTTGCTTTAGCATAGACTCTTAGTCCTGGTTTAGAGATTCTTCTTAATCCCTTGATAACACGTACTTTATCAACATATTTTAAAGTAACTTTAATAATACCTTGTTTTCCGTCTTCGATTTTTTCATATTCACTGATATATCCTTCGTTTTTAAGCACATTTAAAATTTCTAATTTTAAACGAGATGCAGGCATAGAAACAGTTTCATGTTTCATTTGATTTGCATTACGAATTCTTGTTAACATATCAGCAATTGGATCAGTCATCACCATAGAATAACCTCCTTCTACCAACTAGCTTTTGTAACGCCTGGAATTAATCCATCATATGCTAATTCTCTAAAGCAAACTCTACATACTTTGAATTTGCGATAAACTGCATGAGGACGTCCACAACGTTCACATCTAGTGTAATTTCTTGTTGAAAATTTTGCTGGTCTAGCACATTTTACTTTTAATGATTTTTTAGCCATTTTTTACCTCCTACTTCTTTGCAAAAGGCATGCCTAAGTATGATAATAATGCACGGCCTTCTTCATCAGTTTGAGCAGTAGTTACGATAACGATATCCATACCACGGATCTTTAATACTTTATCATAATTGATTTCAGGGAAAATCAATTGTTCTTTTACACCAATGGTGTAATTTCCTCTTCCATCAAATGAGTTAGGGTTAACACCACGGAAATCCCTAACACGAGGTAATGCGATTGAAATAAGTTTATCGTAGAATTCATACATTCTTTCACCACGAAGCGTTACTTTTGCTCCAATTGACATACCTTCACGTAATTTAAATACAGCAATTGACTTTTTAGCTTTTGTTACTAATGGCTTTTGACCAGTAATTTGAGTTAAATCTTCTACTGCAGCATCTAATAATTTTGAGTTGCTGATTGAATCACCAACACCCATATTGACAACAATTTTGTCAATCTTAGGAACTTGCATGATTGTTGTATAACCGAATTGTTCAGTTAATTTTGCAACTACTTCATCTTTATATTGTTGTAATACACGATTCATAATTTACTACAAGCTCCTTTCCTATTTAATAACAGTACCAGAAAGTTTACAATAGCGAACCTTCTTACCATCTACTACTTTATAACCAATTTTGGTTGGTTTCTTTTCTACTGGATCTAAGTAAGCAACATTCGAAACATGAATTGGTGCTTCTTTTTTTGTAATACCACCATCAGGATTAGCGTTTGATGGACGGTTATGTTTAGTAACAATATTTACGCCTTTAACTAAAACGCGATTTTGTAATGGATATACAGCTAATACTTCACCAGTTGTATATGTACCATGATTGGGTTTATTATTTCCTGTTGTAACAACAACTACATCACCTTTTTTGATTCTCATACGCTTCTCCTTTCTATAGTACTTCAGGTGCCAAAGACACAATTTTCATAAAATCTTTTTCACGTAATTCTCTAGCTACAGGGCCAAAAATACGTGTTCCACGTGGATTCTTATCTTCTTTTACAATAACTGCTGCGTTATCATCAAATTTGATGTAAGAACCATCAGGTCTTTTTACTGCTTTTTTTGTACGTACAATTACTGCTTTTACAACATCACCCTTTTTAACCATACCACCAGTAGTAGCAGATTTAACAGAGCAGATGCAGATATCACCAATTGTTGCGGTCTTGTGGAATGAACCACCTAAAACTTTGATAATTAAAAGTTCTTTTGCGCCAGTATTATCGGCTACTTTTACTCTAGTCTCTTGTTGAACCATAAGTGACCTCCGATTAAATAATTACAGCTTCTTGAACTATCTTCACTAAACGGTAACGTTTTGTTGCAGAAAGTGGACGAGTTTCCATAATTTCTACAATATCTCCCTCTTTAGCAGTATTTAGTTCATCATGAGCTCTAAATTTCTTTGAGTATTTTACTCTTTTTCCGTATAAAGGATGTTTACGATAAGTTTCAACTAAAACAGTAATCGTTTTATCATTCTTAGCAGAAACAACTTTACCTACGTAAACTTTACGACTATTTCTTTCCATCGTTTACCTCCCATTACTTAGCGTTATTGCGTTCAGTAAGAACGGTATAACATCTAGCAATTTCTTTTTTCACTTTCTTGAGTTGAGCAGTATTTTCTAATTTACCAACCTCAGCTTGGAAACGTAAATTGAATAATTCTTGTTTTAATTCGTTAATCTTTGTTTGAATTTCTGCTTCGTTTAATTCACGAAGTTTACCAGCAGGTGTTTTCTTTTCTGCAATTTTCTTTGCAAGTTTTTTATCAACTTTTTGTTTTGCTGCCATTAACGATCACCACTTTCTTTAACTACAAATTTTGTTTTAACTGGAAGTTTATGTGCAGCAAGTCTTAATGCTTCACGTGCAATTTCTTCAGAAACGCCTCCAATTTCAAACATAACTGTACCATCTTTTACTACTGCTACATAGCCGTCAGGGGCACCTTTACCAGAACCCATACGTACTTCTAGCGGTTTTTTAGTTCTAATATTGTGAGGGAAAATTTTAATCCAAACTTTACCATCACGTTTCATATAACGTGTCATTGCAATACGGGCTGCTTCAATTTGACGATCAGTAACCCATGCACCTTCTAAAGATTGAAGACCAAATTCACCAAATGTTACTGTCTTTCCACCTTTAGCTTTTCCTTCATAGCTTACACGATGAGGACGACGATATTTAGTTCTTTTAGGCATTAACATAATTACTTAGCCTCCTTACTAGATGTAGGTTTTTTCGCAGTTGGTAATACTTCACCTTTGTTAATCCAAACCTTAACTCCAAGTTTTCCGTAAGTAGTTGATGCTTCTGCAGTTGCATAATCGATATCTGCGCGAAGTGTATGTAGTGGAACACTACCTTCAATGTAAGATTCACTACGTGCAATTTCAGCACCACCAAGGCGACCAGAAACCATTGTTTTGATTCCCTTTGCGCCACTCTTTAATGCTTTTTGAATAGCCATCTTTTGAACACGGCGGAAAGATGCACGATTTTCAAGATCTTCTGCCATCTTACGAGCAACTAATCTTGCATCTTTATCTGCTTCTGCTTGTTTAATTTCAACTACTGTGATAAATACAGTTTTTCCTGTAATCTTTTCTAAAGCTTTTACAGCTTCATTTTTCTTTGAACCTTGTGAACCAATAACTAGACCTGGTTTTGCAGCACGAATCGTAACGATTACTCTTTTTCCAGTACGTTTTATTTCGATGCGTGAAACATATGCAGATTTATAGAAGTTATTTAAAAATTCACGAATCTTCAAATCTTCATGTAAAAGATTTGCAACTTTCGCTTTAGGTGCATACCATTTAGCATCCCATTCGCGAATGATTCCGATTCTCATTCCAATTGGATTTACCTTTTGACCCATATGTTCCTCCTTCTAGTTCTTTTCTGCCACTACTACAGTAATGTGGCTAGTTCTTTTTAAGATTCTATTACCGCTACCTTTTGCGCGTGCACGCATTCTTTTTAAAGTAGCTCCTTCGTTAACATAAATTTCTTTTACGTATAATGTATTTACATCCATACCATAATTATGATCTGCATTTGCGACTGCTGAATTTAATACTTTTAAGATACTTTCAGTAGCAGTACTTTTTGTAGTATGTAAAATACCGACTGCTTCTCCTACTTTCTTACCACGAATTAAATCAATTACTAGTCTTGCTTTTCGAGGTGATACTCGAATTGATTTTGCCATTGCTTTTGCTTCTGCCATTGTCTGCCACCTCTACTTTCTAGCTGCTTTCTTATCCTTGCCGTGACCACGATAAGTTCTAGTTGGTGCAAATTCACCAAATTTATGACCTACCATATCTTCAGTTACGTATACAGGTAAATGTTCTTTACCATTATATACTGCTACTGTATGTCCAACAAATTCAGGATAAATTGTTGATCTTCTAGACCAAGTTTGAATTACTTTCTTTTGATTGTTTGCATTTAATGTTTCTACTTTTTTCATTAAATGTTCATCAATAAAAGGACCTTTTTTAAGTGAACGTGCCATATACTTGGTTCCCTCCTATTTATCATTTCTACGACGAACGATAAGTCCGTTTGATTTATTTTTTGTTTTTCTTGTTTTAAGACCAAGAGCAATCTTACCCCAAGGTGTCATTGGTGCTTTTCTACCAACTGGTTGGCGACCTTCACCACCTCCATGAGGGTGATCATTAGGGTTCATAACAGAACCACGAACGGTAGGACGAATACCCATATGACGAGTACGACCTGCTTTACCTACATTTACAAGTGAATAATCTACATTTCCAACTGTTCCTATTGTTGCACGGCATTCATTTAAAACACGACGAACTTCACCGCTTCCTAAACGAACAAGTACATAACGATCTTCACGACCTAAGATTTGAGCGTTTGCGCCAGCAGCTCTAACCATTTGTCCACCATGACCTGGATGCAATTCAATATTATGAATTGTTGTACCTACAGGGATATTAACGATTGGAAGTGCATTACCAATTGTGATATCTGCATTTGCGCCAGACATAATTTTTTGACCAACCTTAAGATCTTTTGGTGCTAAAATATAACGTTTTTCACCATCTGCATAAGCCACTAGTGCAATATTAGCACTACGATTTGGATCATATTCAATTGTTTTTACTACTGCAGGGATATTGTCTTTATTTCGTTTAAAGTCAATAACACGATATTTTCTTTTTTCCGCTCCACCTTTATGACGAACAGTAATTACACCTTGAGCATTACGTCCTGCTTTTTTATTTAGAGGAACTAGAAGGCTCTTCTCAGGTTTGTCAGTTGTAATTTCATCATACACCAAAACTGACATATTACGTCTACCATTGGTGGTAGGTTTATATTTTCTAATAGCCATATTTTCTTCCTCCCATTACTAAATTTCGAATACATCGATAGTTTGGCCTTTAGCAAGTCTTACAATTGCTTTTTTATAAGCTGCTTTGTAGCCTTCATATCTTTGTAATCTTTTTGGTTTTCTATGAACATTTACTGTTCTGATTGCTTCAACTTTTACATTGAAGATTTCTTCAATCGCTTTTTTGATTTCAACTTTATTAGCATCTACTGCAACTTCAAATGTATATTGTAATTTGTCTACTAAACCACTTGATTTTTCAGTGATGATTGGTCTTTTAATAATATCATAATTTGATTTCATTATTGAAGAACCTCCTCAAATTTTTCTACTGCAGCCTTAGTGATTACTAGATTTTTTGCATTCATCATTTGATATACAGATACATGACTATATTGTTGAACAAGCACATTAGGGATATTTCTGCCCGCAAGTTCTACATTACCATTTGCTTCTGCTAATACTAAAACTACCTTTTCGTTTTCTAGATTAAATGTTTTTAAAACTTCTACTAATCCTTTAGTTTTGAAAGTTTCTAATGCAATTTGATCTAAAACGACCATTTTTTCTTCGCGTAATTTGCTACTTAATGCGCAACGCATTGCAAGTTTAACCACTTTTTTATTTACTTTAATAGCATGAGATCTTGGAGTTGGAGCAAATACAACACCACCACCACGCCATTGTGGAGAACGGATTGAACCTTGTCTAGCACGGCCTGTCCCTTTTTGACGCCATGGCTTACGACCACCACCACGAACTTCAGAGCGTGTTTTTGCCTTTTGAGTACCTTGTCTCATTGCCGCACGTTCTGCAACAATTGTATCAAATATTGCTTGTTGATTGTCTTCTACAGCGAATACATTGTTGTTTAATTCTAATTCACCAACTTGTGAACCATTTTGATTGTATAATACAACTTTTGGCATGATTTAACTCCTTTCTTAAGCTAATGCTTCAGGGTTAACTTCTGGTTTTTTTGCTTTTACGGCATTCATAACAACTACATATGAATTTTTAGCACCAGGAACATTACCCTTGATTAAAATTACATTATTCTCTGCATCGTATTTTACGAATTCAAGATTTTGAACAGTTGATGTTTCGCCACCCATACGACCTGGCATTTTTTTACCTGGTTTAATACGAGCTGGTTGAATAGATCCCATTGAACCTGTTCCACGATGATATCCTGAACCATGTGACATAGGTCCTCTTGAATAATTCCAACGTTTGATAACGCCTTGATATCCTTTTCCTTTTGAAGTACCTGTAACGTCAACTAATTCACCTTCAACGAAGATATTTCCTTTAACCTCTTGTCCAACTTCAAACGCTAGCATCTCTTCCCCAGCGATTTCTTTAACGAAGCGCTTAGGGGCTGTTTGAGCTTTAGCAGCATGTCCTTTTTCAGGTTTTGTAGCTAATCTTTCTTTTTTATCAGCATAACCCAATTGAACGGCTGCATAACCATCAGTTTCAACAGTCTTTTTTTGTAATACTACGTTCGGAGTTACTTCAATTACTGTAACTGGGATTAAAGTGCCAGATTCAGTAAAAATTTGTGTCATTCCGATTTTCTTACCTAAGATTCCTTTGGCCATGAGTACACCTCCATTTTCTCACTATTTTAAAACGATTTCGACACCGGATGGAAGTTCTAGATGAACTAATGCATCCATTGTTTTAGGAGTAATATTTGCAATATCGATTAAACGTTTGTGTGTACGTCTTTCGAATTGTTCACGACTATCTTTATATTTGTGTGGTGAACGAATAATTGTAAATACTTCCTTTTCTGTAGGTAGTGGAATAGGACCAGAAACTTTTGCTCCAGTTCTTTTGCACGCCTCTACAATTTTTTTCGCAGATTCATCAAGTAATCTGTGATCATAAGATAATAATCTTATTCTTAACTTTTTTTCTTTTGCCATGTTTTTCCTCCTAGCTTGATTCTATAAGCTACATTAGCTCCATCCGAATTCCCTGAATCAACACACTCATGACAACTCTACCGTGTGTATCAGCAACCTCGCATATCATCGCCTTCTTTTTAGCCTTTTATATTATACGCATTTCCCATTTTTTTGCAAATAAGATGCTCTTTTTGTTTATATTTTTTTAGTTTTATTCTTAGGCATTTTATATTGTTTTTCAATTTTTTCCTATTTTCTACAATAAAGCAAAAAAATAGTTACCCTTTAGGATAACTATTTTCTTCTAGATTGTTCTACCTTTTCTTTCTCAGTATTATCAAAGTTGTTGTGAAGGCAAAGATACTTGTTATCAGTGTCATGGCACTGGCTTTCTTACATCCTTTCTTTGGTTCTCCTACGGTTGTTCCACAGACTTTACATGTTTTGGGTTCTTTCTTTGTTGCTTCTTTCCATGTATGTCCTAGTGGATTCCCTTCTGTTTCATTACATCTTGTACATGTCTTTGCATGCGTACAGTCTGC
>CATLBQ010000008.1 GCA_949879765.1 uncultured Bacilli bacterium | reverse complement strand
ATAAAACAGGATTTTATTGGTGCTTTTAATAAACATATTTCAAAAAATGAAAAAATTGAAAACTCAACAACAGCAATTACTTTAATAAATAAAGAAGAACATCATTTTCATATTGATTTTGTAATTATTAAATTATTTCCTGAAAACAATCAAATTATAAGAAGAAATAATAAAATAGAAACTCCAAGTATAAATGAATTCACTTGGAACAAATTATCAAAATTGAATGATGCATATATAAAATTTAAGAGATTATTACCTAATGAAAGACGAGATTTAATTGAAAATTATATTATTCCTGCAAAATGTAGGGAAAAAAGTAAAAATGAAAATGATGAAACCAAAATATCATCTGCGCAAGTATTTGTAAGAGAGGTAAATAAATATGGCGGAATTAAAAGATAGAATCGCTGACTATGATGCAAATAAGGAAGAAGCAGATAAGTGGTTGAATTTAAAAGGAGTAGCTAAGTATGAGCAATTTGCGGATATACTTGATAATAATAATATAGAAATAACTTGGAAATCTTTAGATGATTTAGTAAGATATGACAAAAGATTATTGATAAATATTTTTAAATATTTATCATTTTATGAAGATTATTTAAGAGCACTCATTTGGAACATAGACAAAGTTGATTACAATAAGTTGAAAAAATCTTATTTAAAAGAAGTAATAGAAGAGGTTTTAAAGAAAGAGAAATTATTAAATACAGACATCGATTTTGATAGTTTAAAAAAGGGAAAAAAGGCCATAAATAGTTTAAGAAATAGAGTATCCCATAATAAGATCATACTAGATTTTAATTTAGATGGCTTAAACTTAAAACAAGCGTTAATATATTTTAAAAATATATTGCCAAAAAATTATCAAAATGGTTTCATTAAAGATATTAATAATTGTGTTAAAGAATTAAATATATCAGAAAATATTAAAATATATTTAAAAGACATCACGTAGCACTATTGTCAAATATGTGGATAGTACTTGATAAAAAAGAAGATAATATTAGAAAAAATTTTCTAATATTTAAATTGTATCTAATCGATTTAGAATCTAGGAAAAATTATGAATATAAGTTTTAAATTAATTCAAAGCAAGTTTGAAAAAACAGATTATTATAATCCAAAATTTTGTTTAAAGAATAATGATGATATTTTTATGGCATATGGTAAAATAATGATGATATGTCAAGAGTGGGAACAGTTATGTAGAAAGCTTATAATGAAACTTGATATAGGTGATGAAAGTAAAAAATATAATACTCTAGGTTTGATGAATCAGAAATTATTAGATTCAAAAAAAATCACTAAAATACAATATAAAAAGATTCAAGAAGTTATCGATATTCGAAATAAATTAACGCATTTATGTTTTTTAGAAGATAGTAAAATTTTTGTTGACTTAAGCGAAACACAAGAAGAATTCAATATGACTTATTTTTTAATTTGTGAAGTTTATGATGCGTTAGCTAATATTTTAGATGAGTTGAATGGCGAAAAGAATTATGCATATCGTCCCTCTATTTTTAATAGGATTAAATAGTCATTTTGTATGCTTTACACATAAATTTAAAAATTAGAACCAGATTAGTATAATTTGGTTCTTTTTTTGTTTTTCAGATCCTCCACTAAAACATTAAAAGAACCTCAAAAAAATTATGGAAAGGATTAAAAAATATAATGAAAATAATTTTCGAGTGATTAACTAATGATAGTGATGTGTTTAACAATGAATTATGTGATCCAACAGAGGGTGATGCGCAAATTTTTGAATATTTTATTAGAAAGTGCCACAATTCAAAAAGGTAAATCAAGAGCCTTTAAATTTAAAAATGGTATTAAAATAAATATTGTAAATCCAACTGCTAGCAAATAGTGAGTGATTGGTTTTTTATGCTATTAACAAGACTGTTTGAGGAAAACAGTGTATAATACAATGAATAATTTAAGAAAAGTTTTTTAAAATAAATCTGAAATAATTATATAGGAAACCATAAGGATAGGTAATTAAATATGAAAACTGAAGAAATACTAAAATATTGTCTTGACAATTTAAAAAATACTATTTTAGTAGAGCGTTGGGGAGAAAAAGGAATTTTTTATAATTCGAATAATGAACTCAAACGAGGAATTTCTGTTTTGACCATAAAGGAAAAAGGTGGTGAAAACGATAAAAGTTCAGATTTGAACAGAAAGAATATTTAGTGCATTAATATAAGTGTTCACAAAAATACCTTTATAAATATGTTTGGTTATATTCCTTTGCGTTCATCAAAAGGAGGAATTACAGATATGCCATATGATTTTACGCAAATCGATAAAATTTTACCACATCCAGTTTATGCTTGGATGAGTTGGATCTGTGTGCTTAGTCCAACTGATAGTATTTTTAAAAAGTTAAAATCACTTATTCAAGAAGCTTATGTATATGCAAAGGAAAAATATACTAAAAGAAAATAATATAAATGACAATTTATATTGGACACTAGTTAACAAAAAGTAGGATATGCATTTTTTCTTAGCATTCTAAAAAATTTTTGTTTTATATTTCGTTTTTGTTTGAACTAGGATATTTAGTTTTATAGTATATCATTTTCCATTTTTTACTGCTGTATTTTGGCTTAAAGCTCAGCGATTTTGTCTTGCAGTGCAGTTTTAACTATTATTATAATTTCGTCTCTCTTTTTCTTTCATAGGTGTTTTTTTGACCTTTCACTTTTCACATTTTTTACTATCTAATTGTTAAGAACTGATGATGATAGATTTGAATCAAAAAATTCAACATAATATAATCTAGCAATTGTGTTTAATTTTTGTTCAAATGTGAAATTTTTATGCTTTCTATGGATAATAGTTTTGATTCTATTTAGTTTATATATAGATATTCCTCTCCTAATAGATAACTTTAAGATATCAAATATGCTGGCGATTGAACAATATGAATAGTTTTCTCCATATAAGTGAATTGCTTTTAATCAGTCATCTATAGTTTATTTCAAATAAAAAACCTCTAAGATGTAAGTTTTTCTACTACCTAATTTAGAGGTGGATATTATAATTCAAAAAAAGAGAATAGCGCGTTCTTTGTCTTCATAAGAGGGCTCATTTTTTTAATTAGGGCAATTTTACGATATTCTCATCTATTAATTGTTGCTTTTCAAAACTAAGTGCATTCTCTAATGTTATCCTACTAATAGCTTCTAAAGCCTCTTTTGTCAAAAAGCCTTGATGAGAGGTCACAATTACATTGGGAAAAGAGAGAAGCCTAGCTGTAGTGGAATGCTCTAGAATATCATCTTCTAAATTCTCAAACACATAGTCGCCTTCTTCCTCATATACATCGAGTGCTACGCCAAAAAATTTATGATCACGGATTCCTTTGATTAAATCTTCTGTTTTGATTAATCCACCACGAGAAGTATTGACCAAAATTACGCCCTCTTTCATCTGAAAAATTGTATTTTTATTGATCATATGATGAGTTTCATTATTTAAAGGGCAATGGAGTGATATTAAATCAGCCCGCTGCAAAAGTTCATGTAGAGAAACGTATTCAATAAAAGGAAGATGGTTAGAGGGATATTTGTCATAGGCGATAACCTTCATTCCAAAACCGTGGCAAATTTTAGCCATTGCTTGACCTATTTTTCCAGTTCCAATAATTCCAGCTGTTTTTTGAAATAGTGTGATTCCGGTTAATCCACTTAATGCAAAATTGTTTTCTCTTACTTTAATATAGGCTTTATGTAGTTTTCTATTAACTGATAAAGCTAGTGCCATTGCCATTTCTGCAACCGCTTCAGGAGAATAATTGGGAACACGCATAACTGTAATTTGGTGCTTCTTACATGCATTTAAATCTACATTATTGAATCCAGCACACCTTAACAGAATGAGTTTGACATGTAAGTTGCCAAGCGTTTCGATAATTTCTTTTGTAATATTACAATTGACAAATACACATATCCCATCAAAACGATGAGCTAAGTAAACAGTATAAGTATCTAATTCTGCTTCCACATAATCTATTTCAATGTTGGGAAAATGTTTTAATTGTTGATCGAATGATTCCTTATCATAATTTTTAGTTCCATAAAACAATATTTTCATTACAAGTCTCCTTATCTTATTATTATATTTTGTGCTTTAATTAAAAAAAATGCAAATACATAGTATTTTTTAATATGTGAAGGAAATGTTCCAATTGAAATCATACGATAGAGTCATAATAGTTGAAAAAATGGTGAAAAAGTGTATAATTATAAAGAAAGATGTTCCTTGCCAAACCATCTTTTAAAATAAAAAACAAGGAGAAGATAAAATGATAAAAAAATTAAAACAAGAAGTTTCTGAACTTAAAATCCTACTACGAAGTATTCCTTCGCTTGTGCTTGCTTTATTTGTGCTTTCAGTCATTGCAATGAACTTATTAGCCAATAAGAGCATCAATTTACCAGTAGATTGGTTGGCACTTGATTGTGGGATTATTTTTTCATGGCTCGCTTTTTTAACAATGGATATGATTACCAAGCATTTTGGTCCAAAAGCATCAACACAAATTTCAATTTTAGTGGCAATAATAAATTTGTTTTTTTGTTTACTTTTCTTTTTAGCAAGTTTAATTCCTGGTGTTTGGGGAGAATCTTATGTTGAAGGAAGCGAAAACATCATTAATGCAGCACTTAACCATACATTTGGTGGTATTTGGTATGTCTTGCTCGGTAGTTCTATTGCCTTTTTAGGTTCCGCCTTTGTTAATAATTTTTCAAATTGGGCATTAGGTAAGATTTTTAAAAATGATAGCTTTGGAGCGTTTGCGTGGAGAAGCTATTTATCAACAGCACTAGGCCAATTTGTTGATAATTTAATTTTTGCCCTATTGGTGAGTCATTTCTTTTTTGGATGGACTCTTATTCAATGTTTGACATGTGCACTAACAGGAATGATTGTAGAACTGATTTGTGAAATGGTTTTCTCACCTTTTGGTTATGTAGTATGTAAAGATTGGAGAAAAAATTGTGTTGGGAATTCGTATTTTGAATATTTGAAAGGAAAAAAACATTAATATGAAGGTGATTGTAACAGGTTCTGCAAAAGGAATTGGACGTGAAATTGCGCAATTGTTTTTAGAAAAAGGGCATACGGTGATTGGGATGGATAAAGAAACATCATCAATAGAAAATAGCAATTATCAACACATTCAAACTGACATTTATCAAGGTGCACTTCCTGAAATTATGGATTGTGAAATTTTGATTAATAATGCGGGGGTACAAAACGAAAATGATATTGATATCAATTTGAAGGGAACCATACGAATCACCGAACAATATGCTTTTCAGTCCAAGATTAAAAGTGTTTTGTTCATTGCTTCTGCGAGTGCTCAAACGGGTGCTGAATTCCCAGAATATGTAGCAAGTAAAGGGGGAATGGTCGCCTATATGAAAAATGTGGCGATTCGTCTTGCTCCTTTTTCCGCCACCGCAAATAGTCTTTCACCTGGTGGAGTGATTACAGATTTAAATGCTCATATCTTAAATAGTCCAGATTTGTATCGACAAGTACTAGATGAGACATTACTGAAAAGATGGGCAAAGGCAAGTGAAATTGCACAGTGGGCATATTTTGTAACGGTTATCAATCAATCGATGACAGCTCAAGATATCTTGATTGATAATGGTGAGGCTGCTCAATTTAACTTTATTTGGTAAAGTGTGATGTAAACGAAGAATGTAAAAAGAAGGAACAAATGATATATGAAGGAAGTGTATTTACGTCAGAGTCATCCAATTGAACCTGTTTTAGATGATGATTCGAGCATTTTAATCTTGGGGTCTTTTCCATCTGTGAAATCAAGAGAAATGGGCTTTTTCTATGGACATCCACAAAATCGATTTTGGAAGGTCCTATCAACGATTTTCAAGGATGATGTTCCTTGCACAATTATCGAAAAGAAAACCTTCTTGATTCGACATCATATTGCGTTATGGGATGTCATTGAAAGTTGCGATATTGTGGGATCATCAGATGGTTCTATTAGAAATGTGGTGCCGAATAACATCCAGTATATTTTGGAACATGCTCCGATTCAGGAAATTTATGTCAACGGAAATACCGCTTACAAATTATATCAAAAGTATATTTTTCCAGTTACGCATAGACAGGCCATTGTTCTTCCTTCTACAAGTCCTGCTAATGCCGCGTATTCTTTGGAAAAATTGTCTCTGATTTGGCAAGAAAAGATTCAGCCTAATAGAATAGGCCTAAATGAAAGCACTAGATGAAATGCATCTAGTGTTTTTGTTTGAACCCGTTGGAATCAATTGCGATTTTATTCATATAATATATATCATAATGTGTATATACCTTGACAGGCGAGGTATATTTGAATATAATATAAGAGATGAAAGGAGGAATCCATCATGACCATTACATCGGATATGATTAGAGGACATACAGATACTATTATACTGGCTCATTTAGAAGAACAAGATAGTTATGGATATCAAATCAATAAGTCTATTCAAGAACGAACAGGGTACATTTTAAAAGATGCTACACTATATACGGCATTTCGAAGATTAGAAGATGTAGAGTATATCACATCTTATTGGGGTGATGGTGATAGTGGGGCAAGAAGGCGTTACTATACGATTACTAAAAAAGGCAGGCAAGCGTTATTGGAAATGAAAAAAGAATGGCAAGAGGCGAAAGCGATAATTGATAAATTGATTCATATGGAGGAAGGATATTATGAATGAAAAGTTAAGAAACTATATTGAATTTTTGTTTGAGGATGCTCCAAAAACAAAAGAAGTGATTGAATTAAAAGAAGAAATGCTACAAAATCTAATTGACAAATACAATGATTTGGTATCAGAAGGAAAAACTAGTGAGGCAGCCTACAACATTGCGACAGCTAGTATTGGTGATGTCAATGATTTAATTGCGCAATTGAAAAACCGACCAACTTATCAACAAGGATTTGAAAAGGAAATGTTGGCAAGCAAAAAACGTTCTGCACTGTTCACATCGATTGCGGTAGTGCTATATATTATGAGTGTAATACCTGTGATGTTATTAGGGGAAATCGGTACAGGTATTCTAGGGGTTGTGATCATGTTTATCTTGATAGCCATAGCTACAGGACTAATTGTATACAACAGTATGTCAAAGCCAAAATATTTGAAGAAGGATCAAACTGTAGTAGAAGAGTTCAAAGAATGGAAAGCCAATAGTATTGAAAAAAATGCACTATATAAATCAATTTGTGGTGCAATGTGGTCCATCATTGTTGTGATATATTTCATTATTAGTTTTATGACAATGGCATGGCATATTACATGGATTATCTTTTTGATTGGTAGTGCCATTCAAGGAATTATTCATGCTATATTTGAACTGAGAAAATAGGTGAAATAGATGAAAAAAATAGCTATATTTAAAATTGTCACTTTCTCCATTTTGGCAGTACTCTTGATTGGGGTTTTAATCTTCGGATTAGTGAATGGTTTTACAAGTATCAATTGTGGTTTAGGTGGATATCATTATTCCAATAGTTCTTCATATGAAATTGCCAAAGGAGAACTTACTTTTCCAAGCACTGATATAGACAGCATTGAAATCAATTGGCTAGGTGGCAATGTAAATGTTGAGGAAACTAGTGAAGATACGATTCGCTTGCAAGAAACGTATTCAGAAAAAACAGGAAAAGATGAAGATAATTTGATGCGTTACTGGGTGAAAAACAATCAATTGACAATTCAATTTTGTAAATCTAAGTGGTATGTCAATCAAACCGTACGAAATGATAAAACATTGACGGTATATCTGCCTATTCGACTCTATGAAAAAGTAAAAATTGCGACTATCAGTGCCAATATTGATGTTCAAGCTAAGGAATCAGATGTCTATTATCCTTTAAAAATTGATTCTGTATCGGGGAATATTCACATTCGTCAAGCGCATCTTTCTCGTTTAGACATTGATAATGTTTCAGGCAAAATTGAGGTATTGCAATTAGATTGCAAAAATGATATTGATATAGATACTGTGAGTGGGTCCGTTTCGTTAAAGGAAACTACTGCCAATCGATTAGATATTGACTTTGTTAGTTCTAGAATTGATATTTCTGGTGCTATATTACGAATGAAAATGGACGGTGTATCTGGTGACTTGTATTTGACTATGCAACAAGCACCTCAAGAAATCAATTGTGATACCGTATCAGGAGATGTAGAATTGACAATACCAGATAATGATGGTTTTACAGTAAAACTAGATAGTGTAAGTGGTGAAATCAATAGTAATTTCTCCACTAGTTATAGTCAAAAACAATTGACTTATAAAGATGGCGGAAATACCTATCGCTTTGACAGTGTTTCAGGTGATGTAACCATCAACAAACTAGATTAAATTCAGATAAATTGAATTGAATATGTCTCTATATAGAGACATATTTTGTCTTTTTAATCCTTTTATTTTGAAAAAAAGGGTCAGTATGATATAATAGAAAAAGAAAGTAGGTGTGAATATGGTTCAACTTGGAAATCAGTGGGATATCATCTTGAAAGATGAATTCAAAAAAGAATATTATTTACAATTGAGAGAATTTTTAAAATATGAATATAGTCATTATGTTATCTTTCCACCAATGTATGACATATTTAATGCCTTAAAATATGCAGATTATGATCAAATCAAAGTTGTTATCATTGGACAAGATCCCTATCATGAACGAGGACAAGCACATGGACTTTGTTTTTCTGTACAAGATGGTGTGCCTTTTCCGCCTTCATTACAAAATATCATGAAAGAATTACAAGCAGATGTAGGGGCAAGTATACCTCAAAGTGGGAATTTAACCAAATGGGCCAAACAAGGTGTTTTACTGTTAAACACCGTATTAACCGTAAGAGAGCATTATGCCAATAGCCATAAAAACAAAGGATGGGAAAATTTTACGACTGCGGTGATACAAATATTAAATCAAAGAAGTAAACCCATTATCTTTGTACTATGGGGAAACGATGCGAAAAGAAAAAGAGAATATATTACCAATCCCAATCACATCATTTTAACTGCGGCACATCCAAGCCCTTTATCTGCTTATAATGGCTTTTTTGGTTGTCGGCACTTTTCAAAAATCAATGATATTTTGAAACAAAATGGTGAAGAACCAATTGATTGGAACTTGTAAATGATAGATGAAAATAAAATCATTGGCTTGCTAACTGATACTGAATTAGGAATAAATCGTTTGTTAAATAGTCAAGAAGAAAAAGAAATATTGGAAATTTATGCTAAAGATGAACACCTAAGAGAAGAGATTCAAACCATTATGATTCAAGCCAATCGAAAATTGGTTTATCATATTGCTAAAAAATATAGTAGTGTTACATCTATATCGCTTGAGGATTTAGTTCAACTTGGATTCATTGGCATATCAAAAGCGATAGATAAATTTGATGTGAATAGAGGGACTCGTTTTGCCTCTTATGCGACATATTGGATTAGACAAAGTATGGGCAAAGGAATTGAGACAATGGGAAGATCTGTGATTGCGCAGCCCACTTTGGCCCATCAATTGCGAAAAGACTATTTTACAACAGAACAAGCTCTAGAAAAAAAGTATGCAAGAGGTGTTAGTTTTCATGAAGTAGCAGAAGCCATGCAAATTGCTCCAACTGATTTGGCAAAAGCGTTTCAAGTAAACCACATAGAATCGCTAGATCAAGTGTTATATGATGGTGATGTTACTTTAATGGAAGCCATTGCAGATTCTCTTGAAACACCACAAGAGTGGGTATTAAAAGAAGAACAAAGAACACGTTTACAACAATCAAGGGCAACCCTTACTGTCCGTGAACAGGAAGTAATTGCTTATCGATATGGAGATGTGGATGGCAATTATCATAGTTTTGAGGAAGTAGCAAAGCGTCTAAATATATCAAGACAGCGAGCACAAGTGATTGAAAAAAATGCCCTTCAAAAGATGAGAGATTTTTTCAAAGAGGAAAAGCTATAAAAAACAGAATGTGAGACATACTAAAAGTGGTACAAATCGTACCACTTTTTTTATAATTGTTTAGGAATGGTGTTTTCTTCTAATTTTTTTTACCAGTTCAACAAGAGGGATAATCATGAGTCCAAGTCCAATTGATATAGAATAAGCATAATATGGAATGGCTTCAAAATGGAATAGCTTAGCCAGTTGAGGAAAGTAAATTACCATAGTGGTTAAGAGAACGGATGCAAGACAAGAGAGCCATAGATACTTATTATTCTTGATAATCTTAAAGATTGAATCTGTTCTTGAACGCATATTGAAGGCATGGAATGTTTCTGCCATAGACATCGTCAAAAAAGCCATTGCTTTAGAGAGTGTGTGATCTTGAAATCCCCATTGCCCAAAGGCAAGATAATTTCCTATTGCATAAGCGAATAAGGTAAGGAAAGTCACAAAAACACCTTGATATATAATATCAAACCATCCACCATGAGAAAAAATATTTTCTTTTGAAGAGCGTGGAGGTTCATTCATAATGGATTCATCTAATGGGTCCATTCCAAGGGCTATTGCTGGAAAACTATCAGTAATCAGGTTAATCCAAAGAATATGCGTCGGATCTAATAGGGTAAAGCCCAAAATACTTGCAATAAGAATCGACAATACTTCACTAAGATTGCTCGAAAGAAGAAATAGGATTGCTTTTTGAATATTGGCATAAATGCGTCTCCCCTCTTCAATGGCATCAACAATGGTGGCAAAGTTGTCATCCGCAAGAACCATATCAGATACATTGCGAGTCACATCTGTACCATTTTTACCCATACCGATGCCAATATCAGCTATCTTGATGCTAGGTGCATCATTTACACCATCTCCTGTCATGGCTACAACATAATGATTGGCTTGAAATGCTTCCACAATTCTTGCTTTATGAAGGGGTTCGACACGAGCAAAGACTTTATATTGATGGATATTTTGTTTGAGTTCAATATCAGAAAGATGATTCAACATTTCTCCTGTCATAGCTTGTGATTTATCTTGAATTAACCCAAGTGTTTGACCTATACTAACAGCAGTATCAATATGGTCCCCCGTAATCATAACAACATCAATATGGGCCTTCCTACAGGCCTTTATAGCATCACCGACTTCGGGACGAATGGGATCCATCATCGCAACAAAGCCAATAAAAATAAGATTCTGTTCTACAGAAGGCTGAATAGATTGTGGTAAAGTGGGATGATGGCGATAGGCACAAGCTAAAATTCGTAGGGCTTTTTGAGTTCTTGCATGATTTTCTGCTAGAATGGTTTGTTTTATACGCTCAGTCAAAGGGCGAATGCCATCTGCTGTTAGATATTGGGTACATTTTTTGAGCAATTCATCAATAGCTCCTTTGGTGTATTGGGTATAGCCTTTAGTCGTTTGATGAAATGTAGACATCATTTTTCGATTAGAATCAAAAGGAATCTCTGACACTCTTTTTTCATTTTCTAAATCCTGTTGAAGGGTCGAGACAATAGTAGGTGCAAATTCCATAAGTGCTACTTCGGTAGGATCACCTTCTAGATGTTGATTGACCCATTTGGTATCATTACAAAAGTACATAGCTTTAGCCAAAAGAGATTTGTTTTGGGCATAGGTATCCACCACTTTCATTCTGTTTTCTGTAAGTGTTCCTGTTTTATCCGTGCATATGATTTGTGTCGAACCAAGAGTTTCAACGGCAGTTAATTTTCGAATAATGGCATGTCGCTTTGCCATTTTGGTCACACCTAAAGAAAGGAGAATGGTCACAACAGCTGCTAATCCTTCTGGTATTGCGGCCACCGCAAGACTAATAGCTAACATAAATGTATTTAAAATGGTAGCAATAGAAAAATCTTGATAAGCGACCAAGTGGATAACAAAGATAGCCACGCAAACAAGACAAACCAAAATGGTGAGTACTTTACTCAAGTGGGATAATTTCTTTTGAAGGGGTGTTTCAATTTGTTTGGCTTGGTTGATGGCCCCCGCAATTTTTCCCATTTCAGTATCCATTCCAATATGGGTTACTAAAAAATTACCTCTACCATAAGTCACTACGCTACCCATATAAACATCATGCATAAGGGCATTTTTAGCGATTGGAACAGATTCACCTGTTAATGTGGATTCATCCACTTGTAGGGAAAAACTTTCCACAATTTCCCCATCTGCTGGAACAATATCACCAGCTTCAAGATAAATTAAGTCACCAATTGTGACATCTTCAGTAGGAATAACAGTTAATTTTTGGTCTCTATATACTTTACAAGTTGCTTTAGTCATTTCTTTTAACGCATCAATGGCCTTTTCTGCCTTAGCTTCTTGAACGACCCCAAGAATCGCATTCATCAAGACAACAATAATGATAATAATGGTATCCGATATGCCCTCATGATGACTCCATTTGCCGACTAAAAAAGATAATAGAGCAGATACAAGTAATACAATCATCATTGGATTGGCGAGTTGATGAATAAAACGGATGAATAGATGTTCTTTTTTCGTTTCAATCAATTTATTTTTACCATGTTTTTTTAGATGCGCAGATGCTTCTGCAGTCGTTAGACCCCAAAATTTTTCTTTTTGCTTAGTTGATAACATAGTGTACCTCCTGAGTTTCTTCATATAATACATTGTATGAAAAAGAGACATATTTATGTAGAATCGACATTTTCATAAGAAATAAAAAGCATTTCTTCATCAAGTACAAATGCAATATATGCAAGATATGTTGAAAAAGCGTAATAGTTGAAAACATCAGTCTAAAAAAGTATAATATCTATAGGAGAAAACATATGAAAAAATTACTGAAAATTATTTTTGGTAGACTCACTATTGTGACAATCTTGATTCTATCACAAGTTTGTTTATTGATATGGGGTGTTTTTATTGCATATAGAGGCTATCGTTTCATGCCAATCATTACAACAATCATTAATATTTTTCTATTGATTGATTTGATCAATCGGGATATGATAGCCGACTTAAAGATGCCTTGGATTGCGATTATTACCATTGTACCTATTGCAGGACCAATTATTTATATGCTTTTTTCACGCAATTTAGCGAGAAAAAGCAGTATTCGATTTTATGATAGCGTGCTATTAGAGACACAACAGACAATAAGTGACTTAGAAGTAGAAAGCAATCAATTGGGTGATGTGGCTGGTCAATCTAATTATATTAAAAATACATCCGGATGTGGATTGTTTCAAAATACTCAAACCATTTATTTTGATTCGGGAGAACATTTTTTTAAAGAATATGTGGAAGACATTAAAAAAGCCCAATCCTTTATTTTTATGGAATACTTTATTTTACAACGGGGTGTCATGTTAGACACTGTGCTAGAAATTTTAGAGTCAAAAGTAAAAGAAGGTGTAGAAATCCGAATCATCTATGATGATATTGGAACCATTGGTAAGTTACCTAGCAATTTTGATAAACTACTCAAGAAAAAAGGAATCAATTGCATCAAATTCAATCGCTTTTTACCGTTTGTAACGGCGATACATAACAATAGAGACCATCGTAAAATTACAATCATAGATGGAAAAATTGGATACGTTGGTGGCATCAATTTTGCGGATGAATATATTAATGTAGTAGAGCGGTTTGGATACTGGAAGGATGCTTCTGTCAAATTGATTGGTGATGCTACTCGGCAATTGACAGTAATGTTTCTTCAAAATTTTGACTTACAAGCCAAATTAAAAGAACCCTATCAAAAGTATACACAAATTGATAGGGAGCCGGTTGAAGCCAAAGGGTTTGTACAACCATTTTGCGACGGACCATCACCAGTTTATCCAGATTTAATTGGTGAAAATGTGTATTTGAATTTAATTAATCAGGCTAAAAAAACCATTATGGTTTCTACCCCTTATTTAATTATTGATTCGCAGATGAAAAATGCGATGATTTCTGCCGCCAAAAGAAATGTGCGGATCTTGATTTTTACGCCCCATATTCCAGATAAAAAATCTGTATTTGCCCTAACAAGGTCAAATTATGTGGATTTGATTAAACATGGAGTTGAAATCTATGAGTATGAACCAGGATTTATTCATACCAAAAATATTTTAGTAGATGATGAACTAGCAGTAGTCGGTACAATCAATCTGGATTATCGTAGTTTGGTTCATCACTATGAATGTGGCATTTGGATGTATCAAACAGATTGTATTCAGGATATCAAAAATGATTTTGACAATATCTTAAAACATTCTATTTATATTGATCCAAAGCATTTCAAATTGAACCGAAGAGAAAAATTTTTATCAATGATATTGAAGATTTTTTCACCGATGATGTAAGGAGTAAAAGATGAACAATGGGTTATTTTTAGAAAATGAAGCACAAGCAACGGGAACTTTATCTAGTATAGATAAAGTTGTTCAATTTATCACGAACTTGTTAAGCAATCCCTTTATTAAAGTGTTGGTTGCAACAGTTGTTTTTTTATTGTTATGGTGGATTACCACGACAATTGTTAAAAAATTAAGAAAACGTTCAATGTTGCATACCAAAGATAAACTGATTACTAGCGTATTATACACAACTGTTTTATGGAGTATTCGGATCATTTTAATTGTGGCTTATGCGGGAACAGTCGGTATTGATACCGCAGGATTTGCAGCTTTGATTGCCTCTGGTGGTGTGGCCTTAGGTCTTGCTATTCAAGGTTCATTATCAAACTTGGCAGGTGGTATTGTTCTAGTGTGTACAAAACCTTTTCAAATAGGAGATTATATTGAATCAAATGATACATCAGGAACAGTAGAAGATATGAAATTATTTTATACCAATTTGGTTACACCCGATAATAAGGTGGTGATGATTCCCAATGGTGTACTTGCCAATAGTACAATTATCAATTATTCGAAAAAAGAATTGCGACGTGTTGATTTATTGTTTTCAATATCTTATGACGACAATGTGGATATGGTCATTGAGGAAATCAAAAAAATTTGTAGCGCACATGAACTTGTTTTAAAAGAACCAGCTCCTTTTGTAAAAGAGATTGCTCAAGCAGCACATGCAGTGAATATCACAACTCGTGTTTGGGTCAAAAATCAAGACTATTGGACTGTATATTATGACTTGATGAGAAATATTCATGCTATGTTTGATGAAAAACAAATTACAATCCCTTATCCACAACTTGATGTACATACAAAATAAGCAAGAAGAAAGTCTATAAGACTTTCTTTTTATTTTTTAGGTAAAATACTAACATTTTCATAAAGAGTTGTGGTATAATAAGAATAATAGAAAAATGTAAAAATAAGGAGTGGGATAAAATGAGTATAAAAGTTGATATTATATCTGGCTTTTTAGGAGCTGGAAAAACAACACTAATCAAAAAATTATTTGAAACGGGATTTCACAATGAAAAAGTGGTGTTGATTGAAAATGAATTTGGGGAAATTGGAATTGATGGGAGTTTCTTAAAGGAATCTGGTGTCAATATTAAAGAAATTAATTCTGGATGTATTTGCTGTTCACTTGTAGGCGATTTTAGTGCATCTATGAGTGAGGTTATTTCAACATATCAACCAGAACGAATTATTATTGAACCATCTGGTGTAGGAAAATTATCAGATATTGTAAAAGCAGTCGAAAAACTAGATTTAGATTTACAACTTAATATTGTAGCTACAGTTGTTGATGGTGGAAAATGTAAAGTATATATGAAGAATTTTGGGGAATTTTTCAATAATCAAGTGAGTGATGCTCATATTATTGTGATGAGTAAAGTTGAACGCCTTGCTAATGAAAAAGTGGTTGAAGCGTATGAATTAATCAAAGAAAAAAATCCAAATTGCAATGTTATTCTAACAGATTTGAATGCAGTAGATCCTCAAAAATTATTAGAAGCACTAGAAAGAACGATTTCTTATCAAGACAAAGTTGAAGAAGAATTCAAGCATGGTTGTTGTTGTCATCACCATGATGGAGAAGAACACGACCACGAATGTTGCCACCACCATGATGGAGAAGAACACGACCACGAATGTTGCCACCACCATGATGGAGAAGACCACGACCACGAATGTTGCCACCACCATGATGAAGAGGAGCACAATCATAAATGTTGCCACCACCATGATGAAGAAGAGCACGACCACGAATGTTGTCATCACCATGATGGAGAACACCATCATCACGATGCAGATGAGGTATTTGTATCTGTAGGTTACGAAACTCCAATGGCTTATAGTCAAAAGGAATTAACGAAGATATTAGAGACATTAAAAGAAGAAGAAAACTATGGTGTTGTTCTTCGTGCCAAAGGAATTTTAAAGGCAAGTGATCAAGCAAAGTGGCATTATTTTGACTATGTTGCAGGCGATTATAGTATTCGTGAAGGAGAAGCTGATTTTGTAGGTAGAATTGTTGTGATTGGTTCTCAACTAAAGAAAGAAAATATAGAAACACTTGTATTGAAGAAGTAGGTGAAGCATATGATGGAAATTCCAATTTTTATTGTTGCTGGATTTTTGGATGCTGGAAAAACGACTTTTATCATCGATGCATTAGAAAAAGATGGTTTTGAGAAAAAAGGTAGGACTTTGGTCATTTTGTGTGAAGAAGGCGAATTAGAATTATCAGATGAATTTGCTCATTTACACAATACAACTATCAAAAGGCTGCAACAACAAGATCAATTCACCGCAGAATATCTACAAGAATTAGCTGTGACATATTGTCCTGATCGAGTAATTATAGAACTCAATTGTATGTGGAATATCAATGAATTGTATTTCCCCGCAGAATATCGAATGGCTCAGGTAATTACATTTATTGACTTTTCAACATTTTCTGTATACTATAATAATATGAGACAAAAATTTATAGATCTCATTAAACTATCGGATTTAGTTGTGTTCAATCGCTGTGATGATTCTACGGCACTTGCAAGTTACCAAACCAACTTAAAATTAGTGAATGGAAATGCTCAATATATGATAATGGATGAAAATGGAGTAGCTCAGAAGGCTTTTGAAGAGCCGCTTCCTTATGATATTGATGCAGATATCATTGAAATTGCAGATGATGACTTTGGTAGATGGTATATTGATACCTATGATAATCCTGAACGATATCGAGGGAAAAAGGTAGCTTTTAATTGTATGGTTGTACAATCCAAAAAATTGCCAAAGAACACTTTTGTTGCTGGACGCCATGCAATGACATGTTGTGCTGATGATGTACAATTATATGGACATTTATGTAAAGTTCTTCCTGGTATGAAATTAAAAAATAAAGCATGGGTGAGGGTAGTTGCACGACTTGAATTTGAATATTCAGAAGAGTATCAAGAAGAAGAAGGCGTTTTATATCCTGAATCCATTGAAAATATTCCACCACTTGCGCATCCTATTTTAGATTTAAGGTAGTCATATGGCGTATTTAGAGAATAAACAAAAAACTTGTGCCATCTGTCAACAGGAATATCATTATCAGGAATTGCGTGATCATACTTCTTTTGGTCTTCGTGATTTAGACACAAGGCCACCTGGTATGATGCGTAATATGATTCATTTGATGGTACAAAAATGCCCTTATTGTGGTTATGCTAATGATGATATTTCTAAAAATATGGATCATATTGAGAAAACACAACTTCAAAACCCCGTCTATCAGATGACTCTTCAAGATGAAAGTATCAATTTTGCGATAAAAAAATGCATATTGGCAGGAATGTTATGTGAAAAGAAAAACGCAAAAAAAGCAGGGATGATGTATTTGAAGGCGGCTTGGTTGGCAGATGATGCCAAGAAACTAGATGTAGCGAAAAAAATGCGTAGCAAAGCGATTCGCTATTTAGAAAATGCTTTAACTGAAAATGAAAACGAAGTGATTCGTTTAATTATTGTCGATTTATATCGAAGAATTGGCATGTTTGATGAAGCACGCGAGTATGCTATGTATTTGCTAGATAATTTTGGAATGGAAAAATATAAAGTCAATATTTTGAATTATCAGATTGCCTTATGTAATCAAGAAGATACCTTAGACCATACAATACCAGGTAATTATCAGGAGTCATAATATGTGGGTGATGGTTAGTGCTTGTTTACTTGGTCAAAATTGCAAATACAATGGAAAAAACAATTTGAATGCTGACCTTGTTGAATATTTGAAGTCATACCATATTCTTCCAATTTGTCCTGAGGTTGAAGGAGGTCTTTCAATACCTAGAATGCCTAGTGAAAGATATCTTGAAAAGGTAATTACCAAAGATGGACAAGATGTAACCGAGCAATTTCAATTAGGTGCAACTGCGGCACTTCAACTGGCAAAACAACAAAATTGTAGAGTTGCCATTCTAAAAAAAAATAGTCCATCATGTGGTTTCGGAGAAATCTATGATGGTACATTTTCTTCTAGATTAAAACAAGGGAATGGGGTTACTGCAGAGTTACTCTATCAAAATGGCATTGTGATTTTAAATGAAGACAATTATATCAAATGGGATGGTAGCCCATTATCTAAAAAAACAAATGATTATGGATGCATCAATCTAAAATAAGGATGAGGATAGTGAGAAAAAGATGATAACTGCAATACGTTATAAACACACAAATACGTATTTTATTCGTGGTCAATATGGAGGCTTACTCATCGATACAGATGGTCCTGGAACCCTTTCTTTGTTTTTTAAAGAAATCAAGAAAAAAGGAATTATTTTAACGGATATCACGTATGTACTGGCTACACACTATCATCCCGATCATATAGGACTCATTTCCTCGTTAATGAAATTCGGGGTAAAATTGTTATTGGTAGATGTCCAGTGTCCATATGTCCATTTTGCGGATGAACTATTGAAACGTGATAAAAAGCTGATGTATGAACCTATTCATGAAAAAGATGCAGTTGTCATTCGTTGTGAAGAAAGTAGAGCATTTCTTTCAACATTAGGCATTCAAGGAGAAATCATTTCTACACCAAGTCATAGTCTAGATAGTATATCGCTTATATTAGATGATGGGGGTTGCATCGTTGGTGATTTAGAACCAGTGGACTATCAACAAGCTTATGCAAACAACAACCATTTGCAAAGGGATTGGCATCGTGTGATGGCGTATCATCCCCAAGTTATTTATTATGGACATGCAAATGAGAAATATTGGTACAGTACAAAAGAAAAATCATAGACCTTTTGAAAACAAAAAGGAAGATGGAAAGTAACGGAGGATGAAATGGCGGAAACATCTATGCAAGTGAATATGTCTTTAGATGAAAGACGAAAAAAAATTGATGCCTATATTGAAAAGGCAAAGTATTTTGTTTCAATTTCTCATTTTGATGAGGCAGAGAAATTCTATTTAAAGGCAGTACGCGTATCTGAAAATATCTACCGAAAAACATATCTTGAAAATGATAAAAATAAAGTAATTCAGTGTTACGTTCAAATCAGTGATTTTTGCGAAACATATAGCAAGCGGATAGATCTTGCCACGCTTTGGTATCAAAAAATAGTGGTTACACTTGAAGATTCATTTGAAAGCTATGCCAGTGCGAATGAGTATCATCTACTCATGGAATGGTATTTGAAAACCATTGATTTATTGAAGAGCCAAGGAAATGAAAAAAAGGCGATTCTATTTTCAATTCGAATGAGAAAAAGGGCAGTTATTTTATATAAAAAGACCAAAACCAATGAAGATTTAAAATATGTCATCCTTTCAAGACTTTTTCTTGCGGAAGGATTTGAAAAGATGAAACATAGTGGCAAAGCCTATTTTCATTATCGGTATATCGCTTTGACAATGGAAAAATTATATGAGGAAACCAAAGAAGAAGGAATAAAGTATGATTTGTTGGAAATGTATCAACGCTTGTGCAAGCTGACCCAAAAATCTATATTTAAAGTCCTTCATCGCAAATGGAAAATGAAAAGTCTATTATTAAAGGAGGAGCAGCAATCATGATGAATTTATATTCAATCATAGGATATTTTGGGGATATTGTACCAGCAGATGAATTAGGAAAGAACTGGGATATATTTAAAATTATTGTTATATTGTTAGGCATATTGCCTTGGATTGCTTTGATCATCTATTTATGTACAATGAAATATCGCATTCGTTATTTTGTCAATGGGCAGTTGGTACATACTGTATATTATAAACGAAAACAATCTATTCAGCCTTATCAATATCAAACAGAAAATCAAACAATTGATCAGTGGTATCAAGATGCTGAGGGGAAACAACCATTTGTTTTAGAGCAGATGCCCTCTGAAAATATAAGGGTATATGGCTTTGTGAATGAAAATGATGGAAATAAGGAAGAATAAGAATAAAATATTTTATATTGAGATTACAACAAAGTGTAATTTAAAATGTCCATTCTGTCCTTCTAGTAATCAACATGATGTTCAGTTCATGGAAGAAACTGTTTTTCAGAGTATAGTTGGTCAAATAGAAGATGATGCACAACTGATTTATTTTCATGTTTTAGGTGAACCAACCTTGCATCCGAAATTTCGTAGGTTCTTAGAAATTGTATCTAAGAAGAAAATTCCTATCGGAATTACTACCAATGGAACGACTATAGATCAAATAGATGAGGATATTTTAAAACACATTCCCATTCAAAAAATCAATATTTCATTGCAGTGCTTGATTGCTTTTCATGAAGAAAATATACAACAGTATTTAGAACATTTGAGATGTTTTTTAGAGAGAAAAGAAAAGTATCAACCCCAATTGGCCGTTAACTTGAGACTTTGGAATGATAAAAGCAATCCTCAAGTATGTCTACTCAATCAAAGATTAAAAGAAGAGTTTGACCAATGGGATATAGCCCATTATACATATGTACGTATTGCGGAAGCAGATGAGTTTGAGTGGCCTACGCTGAATGGTAAAGTAGTTCAATCTAGCAATTGCTTAGGAGGAAAAAAGCAGCTGGCTATATTGCATGATGGTCGTGTGGTACTTTGCTGTTTGGATTATCAAGGATGTACTTGTATTGGAAATATTTTGATACAACCCTATAAAGAGATAATCACTTCCCAGGTGTATCAAAAAGCAATAGAGGGTTTCTGTTCACAAAAACCCTATTTTGAATTGTGCAAGGGATGTAGTTATCGTACTAGATTTAAAAATTGAGGTGCATGATGAAATTGAAAATAGATGAAATTTCAACTTTAGACGAAACTGAGATATGCATTAGATGTAGAAAAATAGATGAAAAAATCAATAAAATAACCAATTATATCCGAACCAGTTATATCACCATCACTGGAAAAATCGATGGTGAAGCATATATTATTCATTTAGAGGATATTTATTATTTTGAAGCAGTCGAAAATCGGGTGTTTGCCTATTGTGAAAAAAATGTATATGAGGTAGGGTATAAATTACAAGAATTAGCCACGATGCTTGCTAAAACTTCTTTCATTCAAACGGCAAGAACAATTATTTTAAATATCAATAAAATAGAAAAGGTAAGCACATTGGTTAATGGACGAATTAGTGCGGTTTTGATAAACGGCGAAAAAGTGATTATCACCCGTGTATATGCTCATGAATTCAAACATAAACTTGGTGAATAGGAGGAAGACAAATGAAGAAGAAAATAGTGAATCTAAAAAAATATATTATCAACTTTGTCGTTATGGCTGCTATCCTCTTTGCCCTTTGTACGATTATTTTTGGATCCATTGTACAGTTTGTTTATAAAGACGTTCGCTTTATGAAAGAATTGATGATTATTGCTGCATCCTCTTTAGTAGGCAGTATTGTATTACTGGCATTTTTTCGAATCAATAAAATATCAGTTTTGGTTCAAGCGATTGTTGTATATGCCATTTTATCGCTTGTTGTTTTAGTGGGTGGTTACTTTTTGTATATTTATGATTTCTTTGTGAACGCGAAATTGCTTTTTTCAACAATTGGCTTTTTGGCTTTGGGATTGGTGATTATTTCTGTTATTGCCATTGTGACACACAAAAAAAGTAATGATTCATTGAATGCCGATTTAAAGAAATTTAAGGAGCGTGATCGATAATGAAAACACGCTATAAAATGATGATATTATTAGGAATGCTATTGTCTTGTTGTTGGTGTTTAGTAGCTAAACCGGTTTATGCGGCAAACGGAATTGAATTTGAAGAGGTTGAATTTACTTCAAATAAAATTCGAGAAAAGCACCAAATTAAAATCAATTATAGTATTCATTGGAAAACCCAAAACGAAATTGTAATTGAAAATATCATATATCGTACCAATGGTCAAGCGGGTCAAATTCCCAATATTGATTTGAAACTGATTTCTGAGATAGAAGTGAATAATCATAAAATATATGAGTATAAAATTGATTTTATCATTCAAGATTGGCAAACTGGCACAATGACATTGGAAATGCAATATATGAGTATAGAACCCGAAACTTTTGGTGAAAAAGGCGTAAAAGTCTATACTATACCAGGTGGAAGTTGGCAAAAAGAAGAAATTAGTACTGTAACAGCAATTGTTTTTGGCTTTTTCACTATGATTTGTATAAGTATTGCGGCATTTATGATTATTGATAATAGTAAAAAGGGATATATCGATGCAGAAGAAGAATAGAAATGGGGATAGATGATGAATATACATGCATATTTAGAAGATTTTAGATGTATCAAATTAATCGTACAAGATGCGTTAGAAATTCAAGAGTTATTCTTAAGCGATTCAAATCATCAAATCATTCCTCTTTCCATTCAACATCAAGAAACATATGCTCATGAAATACAATTGTATCTTACAACAACTTGTGATTTGATGCCATATAGGGAATATTATGTTTGTATCAATACAACGATTTGTGTTTTTGTTGAATTAGGTAAAATTGCTAGATCTACACAATTTGATGAACGATTTTATTTTGAAGATTGGTTGGGATTCCGATATACAAAAGAAAAAACAACCTTTCGCTTATGGACGCCTGTTGCCAAAGAAGTGAATTTAATATTAGAAGATAGCACATATCCAATGACATATACCAAGCAAGGCGTATGGGAAGTAACGATTGAAAAAGACGTAGAACGATGCCAATATAGCTATCAATTTCGTATCAATCAGACATTATTAACTACAATAGACCCGTATGGTATTTCTAGTACAAGTAATCATCGCTGGAATTATGTAATTGATTGGGATAAGACCTATCCTATGCAATCTGGCTATTATCAGTTGCCTCATTTTCAGTATACAGATGCAATTATTTATGAAATGAACATTCGAGATGCCACATCAAAAGTAACATCACTCCCTGTTTCTAAAAGAGGGACTTATCGGGGATTGATAGAAAGTATCAATCAGTCTTATGGATTAGGTTACATTCAATCCTTGGGTGTAACGCATATCCAGTTGATGCCTATTTTTGCTTTTGCGGGTGTAGATGAAGAAATTCAAGATGCGCACCATTCCTCATTTCGTTATAACTGGGGGTATAATCCTATGCAATATTTGGTGCCAAGCGGTTTCTTTTCCGAATGTCCGAATGATCCTTATGTAAGAATTAATGAATTAAAGCAGTGTATAGATACGATTCATTCTATAGGTCTTGGTGTAAATATGGATGTTGTATTCAATCATGTGTTTGATGCCAAGTGGTTTCCAATGGAACAATTGGTACCAGGATATACGTTTAGGACGGATGAACGAGGGTATTTAACTGATTCTTCTTGGTGTGGTAATGATTGTTGTACCAATCATTTGATGGTTAGGAAATTGATTTGTGATGCCATTCAACATTTTCAAGTGCATTATCAAATCGATGGCTTTCGCTTTGATTTGATGGGATTAATCGATACAAAGACAATGGCAACCATTGAACAACAAGTCAAAGCACAAAATCCATGGGCAATGTTATATGGTGAAGGATGGACGATGGATGTACATCTTCCTCAAGCCGAAAGAGCCAATTTACAAAATGCCCAAAATTTACCTCATATTGCTTTTTTCAATGATCGATTCCGTAATGAAGTCAAATCTTTTAGTATAGGAAATGCATTTGACCCACTAGAGATATGCCATATGTTTCAAGGTTGTACGACCTATCAAGGTCAATTATTGGCTCCTCATCAGTCTGTCAATTATGTAGAATGTCATGACAATGCGACATACTTTGATTATTGTATGAAACAAAATATAGCAAGAGAACAAAGTATAGATTTTGTGCGACTGGCATTGGGGCTTGTTATTTTGGCATCGGGTATTCCGTTTCTACATGCTGGAGAAGAATTACTGAGAACCAAAAAGGGCATAGAAAATTCGTATCAATCATCAGATGATATCAATGGAATAGATTGGCATACAGAGCATACGGCTTATGAGAGTTTGAGAGATTTGATTGCCATCCGAAAAAAATATAATGTATTTCGGTATCATCAAAAAGAGAAGGTGGAAAATAACATCAAATTGGAAAAATCAGATGACTTGATATCGATTCGGTTATCAGATATAGATACTACCATTCAAGTAGTTATTTCTAATCATTATGAAGTAGCAACCAAATATTTTGCACCGGGGACATATTTGATTTATGATGGTCAGTCTATCTGTTATCAAGAAGTAGATAAAATCAGGATTTCTAAACCGGGTGTATATGTATTTGAAAAAAGATAGGATAGAAAGGAAAGAAGTATGAAATATCAAGCAATGGATCATGGTGTAAATATAGTTACGCTACGAAAGAATACATTTGTATATGCCATGACTTGTGCATGGGCAATGCAAGTTGATGATGATAAAATCGTATTGCTTATTGGTTCACAAAGTCAAACTGGACAACAAATTCAAGAAGGAGATGTGTTAGGAATATCTATCTTGAATCAAGAGCAAATGGAATTGGCGGCTAGAATTGGAGAAACTCATAGTATGGAAGTTGAAAAATTACAAAATACTGCGACAATGGATATCAATGGCGCTGTTGTTTTAGCAGATGCCAATCGCGTATTATCTGTAAAAGTTTCACAAATCCTCCACTTAGAAGGAATAGAAGCTGATAAACTTATTTACGCTACAATTACAGAAGGAAAAAAATTGCAACAAAAACCATTTTTACATATGAGTGATTTTTAAAAAAATGAGATTCTTTGGAATCTCATTTTTTTTTTGTATTTTTGACATAAAGTTGATCAACTTGAATAATCGCATAGTAATTACCATCTAGTTTACTGATTTCACTACAAATCAATTCTCTCAACTCACTAGGTGTACAAGTATATTTGGCTGGAATCGCTACATCAAATAACAAATTGGTATGTGTTGTACCATGAACGACCCTAAAGTCATGCATACTGATAGCCGGATCTATAGATTCTAGCAGTTGGTGGATCAGTTCTTTTAAACGAATAGTCTCTGGGTTACTAATATCAACGGGGTCTAAGTGAATCGTTAAATTGATATTTAAATCGGATTTAAAGTCACGTTCAATATTATCAATGACATCATGGCTAATGACCACATCAACTTGTGAATCTACTTCAGCATGAACGGTTACAAAAGTAGTACAACTACCATAGCGATGAATAACTAAGTCATGAATCCCTAAAATACCAGGATAGGACATAATTTTTTGACTAATCAGGTTAATCTCTTCTGTAGAGGGCATATTGCCAATTAAGGGGTTTACTGTATCAATAATCATTTTGATACCCGATATCATAATAAAGATAGCAACAAGAATACCAACTAATCCATCAACAAAATGCCAATGGGTCAATTTGACCAATAGAATACCAATAATAACGGCGGCAGTTGAAATACAGTCATTGAGACTATCTTTAGAACTAGCAATTAACGCCTCAGACTGAATGGCTTTGGCCATTTTTTTATAAAATACGGACTGCCAAAATTTTATTAAAATAGAAAATATCATAATTCCAATTGCTAAATAACTAATTTTGTTAGCCAGTTCTTTTTCAATGATTTTTACAATGGATTCCTTTCCTAAAGTAAAACCAATGATGAGAATGATAAAGGAAATCATCATTCCCGTAATGTACTCAATTCGTTCATGACCATAAGGGTGATCATCATCAGCAGGTGCACTAGATAACTTAAAGCCAATCAACGTAATAATGGAAGAACCAGCATCAGTTAAGTTATTGATGCCATCCGCAAGAATAGACACACTTGCGGTAAGAAGACCTAAGGCAATTTTTACACTACAAAGTAGTAAATTGGAAATGATACCCACTATACCAGAGAGGCTACCATATTTTCCCCTTACCTTTGGATCAGTTACATTTTGATAATCTTTGATAAATAATTTTACTAATAATTTTTGCATACTGTACTCTCTTTATATTTTTATAATAAATGAATGTTTTTTTGTTTTAAGGATTGAATCATTTCTTCACTCCAAATAGAAGATTGAACCTCTCCAATATGGGCTTTCTTCAAAAAATACATACAAAGCCTAGATTGTCCAATTCCTCCACCGATAGTAAGAGGAAGTTGTTTTTGAAGAATGGCTTGAACATAAGGATGATTGAGTTTGTCTAACTCGTTTTTTTCTTGCAATTGTTGATACAAGACACTGTCGTTAACACGGATTCCCATAGAAGAAATTTCTAGTGCACACGATAAGGTATCATACCAAAGCAAAATGTCACCATTTAAATTCCAGTCATCATAATCGGCAGCTCTACCATCATGAGGGAGTCCATCTTCTAAGGGCCAACCAATTTGATATAAGAAAACGGCTCGTTTTTCTCGGGTAATTGCATGTTCTCGTTCTTTTCTAGAAAATTTGGGGTAAAGTCGTGCAAGTTCATTGGTGGAAATCAAAAAAATTTGATTGGGTAGTGTAGTTTTGAGAAAAGGATAAGTCATTGTTACTTTTTGGTTTAAAGATAAAATGACTTGATAGATTGATTTTACGGTTTCAAATAAATAAGTCAAATTACGCTCATCTTCTGAGATTATTTTTTCCCAGTCCCATTGATCCACATAGATAGAATGAAGTGCATCTAGTTTTTCATCACGACGAATTGCATTCATATCTGTATAAAGGCCCGTATTGGGGTGAAAACCATACTTTTGTAGTGCCATTCTTTTCCATTTGGCCAAAGATTGAACAATTTCCACTTGCTTTCCCAAATCTAAAATATCAAATTGAACAGGACGTTCTATCCCATTCAGTTGATCATTTAATCCTGTTTCGGGTAGTACCATTAAGGGGGCAGATACTCGTGTCAAACCAAGGGCATCACTGAACTCTTTTTCAAATTGATCTTTGATATACTTGATAGCAATTTCTGTTTCTAAGATGTTCAATTTTGATTGATAGGTCATATTCACACCTCCTTATTCTAGAGATTATAGCACAAATTTTCTTTTTTGTATAGCAATTTAGTGCAATGTTTTTTCAAAAAATCGAAAAAAAGAGTATAATAGATATATCTATCGAGATTTGACGAGTGACAAATCAAAAGTGAGGTTTATATGAAACATTTTTTTATCATCAATCCCGTAGCAGGTCATGGTAAAGGAGTAGAAATTATAAAGGAACAAGTTGCCCATTTAGAACAAACCTTGCAACAAGAACATGAGTTTCATTATTATATTACAAAGAAGCAACATGAAGCGACTGAATTGGTTGAGCAAATTTGTCAAACCTATACGAAAGAACGCATTCGAATTTTTGCTTGTGGTGGGGATGGAACTTGTTTTGAGGTGGTCAATGGCTTAAAAGGAAAGTCCAATGTTGAAATGGGAATTATTCCTGTGGGTTCATGCAACGATTTTCTAAAATCATTTCCTGACATTCCCTTTTTGGATTTAGCGGCTCAAATTCAGGGGCAAGCTATACCTGTAGATTTTATCCGTGTCAATGATGAGTTTGCTTTAAATGTGGCTAATTTTGGATTTGACGCTAAAGTAAATCATGATCAAATTTGTTATCGTCATCGGTTTAAGACAGTCAAACGTGCCTATAATTATGCGCTTATGAAAAACATTTTTTCACCCCAATTGGGTGATACGTTGACTGTTACAGTTGACCATCAACTTCTTTTTCAAGGCAAAGCATTATTGATCACTGTTGCTAATGCAATGTACTATGGAGGTGGATACAAATGTGCCCCCCTTTCTGATTATCAAGATGGATTATTAGATGTAATGGTAGTTAAGAAGATTTCGCCATTTACATTTATTCGTTTGGTCAAGTATTATAAAAAAGGAGAACACTTGAATCATCCTAGATTTGCTAAGTTTATTGCCTATCAAAAAGGAAAACACATTGAAATCGATAGCAAGTCTGATGTAGTGGGGTGTTTAGATGGTGAAACTAGAATAGGCAAACATTTTGAACTAGAAGTAGTTGCAAAAGGATTAAATTTTATTTTACCTCAAAATAAGTAACTAAAGTGTATGGTTTGATTCAAAAAATGAGTTGTGATACAATAAAGGAGTCAATAGGAGCGACACTCATCACTAAAAACAGGAATTGACGACATTGTATCCTATAACAAAGGGGGAGACACTCATTGCAACAAACAGAAACGAAAAAACACGTTATTGTTATAGATGAATATGGTAAACGTTACGAATCTACGTATTTGAAAAGAGCTAAAGGTTTGGTAAAATCTGGTAGGGCACATTTCGTAGATGAGCACACCATTTGCCTGATGTGTCCGCCAAAACAGTATATTTTGGAGGATAATAAAATGAATAACAATAATGAGACCACTAGAAATAAAAACGTTTCACTCATCAACTCAGTATATATTATGGATAAAATTGATGAAATATTAAAAATGAATCAAGAGGCAATCAATAAAAATTATGATCTTCAACCAACCACAGAAGGGGGATTACATCCCATTCAAGCCATTTGTGAAACCAATAATAGAATGATTCATTTTCTAAAAGAAATTTATCAATCATTACTCCCAAAAGAAGCCTATTTGGCTGAAAAGATGTCCGTTGCCCTTACAGATAGTTTAGAAATCGCTATTGAAAGCGGCAATGAAGAAATTGCTACCCAAATTCTTACGACAATCACGCACTTGAGTACAATGAAATAACAAAGACATACACCTTATAAAGCTATTTTATAAGGTGTATTTTTAAAATGATTGAAAACAATGATGTGCTTATTACATATTTTTGATAGATTGTCATACAATGAAGTGGTGATAACAAATGAAAAAAATAATACAAATGGGAATGATAGTTCTCTTTTTATGTAGCTTGGTGTATGCCACAAAAGTAGTAGAGGCAAAAGATGATGTCGTCAAAAATTCAAAAAGTGGTATAGTGATTGAACTAGATACAGGTGAAACCATGTATGAATATAATGCGGATAATATTCGTACACCAGCTAGTACAACTAAAGTGATGACAATTAAATTGGTTATGGATGCCTTGCACCATCAGCAGTTGAGTGCAGATCAAATGTTAACTACATCAGAATATGCATCATCTATGGGGGGCAGTCAAATTTATCTAGCACCTGGCGAACAGATGAGTGTAAGTGATTTATTAAAAGCTGTTGTCATTGCTTCTGCCAATGATGCGGCTGTGGTGTTAGCAGAAGCTATTGCTGGAACGGAAGAAAATTTTGTTCAAATGATGAATGATGAGGCTGCACGCCTTGAAATGAAGAATACCCACTATAATAATGTAACAGGACTCCATACAGAAAATCATTATACTACAGCAAGAGATTTATCCACCATCGCTAGAGAATTGCTATTGCAATATGAGGATGAAATATTACCACTTACCTCGACTTATGAAGATTATTTACGAAAAGATACGGAGAAACCATTTTGGCTAGTCAATACCAATAAATTGATTAAAGGGAGTACAGGAATAGATGGCCTAAAAACAGGATGGACTACACAAGCAGGGTATTGTTTAGTGGCTACTAAGAAGCAAAATGGAATGAGAGTCATTACCGTTGTGATGGGGGCAGAAAATGTAAATGATCGTACAGCCGACACGCTTGCTTTGATGAATTATGCCTTTGCTAACTATGATAAACAATTGATTAGTCCCAAAGGAGCTATCGTTGAAACACAAGAAAATATTTTACATAAACCATCTGTATACAATATTGTATTATCGCAAGACATTTCAAGAATTATTAAAAAAACAGATACGGGTGGCTTGATTACATACCAAATTGAATTGGATAAAGATAAACTACAAAGTGGTAATGTCAAAGAAGGCATTGGTAAATTGCATGTTTATATTGATAACAAATTGTATCGCACCATTGATTTGGATTTAGATGAGAAAGTCAAAAAGACAAATTTCTTTGAATTGTTTGTATCGGTATTAGAAGCTATTTTATAAAACAAAGAAGTAGTTGTTTTTACAGGATGTTAGTTATTCTGTAAAAATGGCTACTTTTTTTCTATTTTATGCCATGCGAAAAATGTCAAAGAAAAGCGAAAAACAAAAACCTAATAAAGATATCTTGTGATTGAAAACAGAGTATGGTATACTTTCTATGATGAAGGGGGAGAAGAAAAATGGCAATACATATTCAAATGGCGATTCGTAAAAATCGTTTATTTGTACGTTTAAATGGTGAATTAGATCAAGCTGTGACTGAAAAACTGAAGGTTCGAATCAGCGAATTGATTGATAAATATGAGATCAGATATGTGATTTTTAATTTTGAAAATCTACATTTCATGGATAGCAGTGGGATAGGTTTTATTATAGGTAGGTATAGTCAAATCAAAAAAAGACATGGGCGAATTGTGATTTGTTCAATGAATCAGTTGATTGAAAGAATTTTTAATCTATCAGGACTTAAAAAGATTTGTTTAGTGGCAAAAACAGAAGATGAGGCAGAGAAAATGGTGGAGGTAGCGTAATGTACAATGAAATAAAATCAACGTTTAGTGCAAAAATAGAAAATGTGATGTTGGCAAGAACAATTGGAATTGCTTTTTTAGTCGAATTAGATTTGACATTAAACTTTGTCAATGAGGTAAAAACAGTGATATCTGAGGCCATTACCAATGCCATCGTTCATGGGTGTTTATCCAATGAAAATAAAGTTGTTCAACTCAATATGTCTTATGATGATGTCAATATATACATTGAAGTCATTGATAAGGGAGTAGGAATTGCGGATATAGAAAAAGCACGTGAGCCACTTTTCTCTACCAAGGTAGATGAAGAACGGGCTGGACTAGGATTTACTATCATGGAGGTATTTACCGATAAATTGGAAGTTAGATCTAGAGTGGGTGATGGAACGAAAGTGATAATGGTAAAGAAATACCATGGAGAAAACAATTGATCAAATTTTAGAAGAAAATATTGGATTGGTTTATCTAGTATTATCACGTTTTACAGTATCAATGTATGATAAAGATGATTTGATTCAGGCTGGCTTATTGGGGTTATATACAGCTATTCAGCGGTATGATCCGACTAAAGGATATGCGTTATCTACATATGCGGTACCGTTTATTTTGGGAGAAATGCGAAAAGAATTGAAGAAAATTACTCCAGAAAGAAATCTCCCTAGTATGAAAAAATATATTGAAGAACATCAAGAGCAATTGTTTACATCCAATTCAAAACCTGTATCCGATATTGAAGATATTTGTTGTCAATTGGCGCTACAAGAAGATAAGGAAGAAAGAATCTATGTTCTCAAGTATAAAATGGGATATACAGATAGTGCAATTGCAAAGGAATTAGGAATTCATCAAACGACGGTGAGCAGGAGATTGAAAAAAATACGAATGCGAATGGAAGAATATAGAATGGAGAATCAACAGGAGTAAAAGAAGGCAGATAAAAGGTGATATGGCAAGACCATATCTTTTTTTAATTTTTGAGGAAAAAACTGGTTGAAGCCATACCTTTTTGTGCATATAAATGGAAAAATGACTCATACTAAATATTAGAAAGGAAGTAAATATATGGAAAAACAAGTGTTTCAAAAAGTATTAAATGAAAATAAAGTCAAAAGACCCGTTTTTTTGAATGCAGTAAAAGCATTTATAACGGGTGGTGTAATCTGTTTTATTGCCCAGGTCATCTTGTATTTGTTTAAAGATAAAGTGGGTTTACCAAAGGATCAAGCCAATAGTTTAATGTATATAGTAGTTGTTGGTGTAACATCTATTTTGACTGGATTTGGTATATTTGATAAAATTGGTCAGTTTTCAGGAGCAGGTACACTGATTCCTATTACAGGTTTTTCAAATTCTATGACGTCAGCTGCATTAGAAAGTAAGAGTGAGGGAATCGTATTGGGAATCATGACCAATATGTTTAAGTTAGCAGGCGCAGTCATTGCAGCAGGAGTAGTCAGTGCATTTATTAGCGGATTGATTATTTATTTGGTTCGGTAGGTGTGTATGAAAAAAATCGGAAAAAATAGTGTAGAATTTAATCACGTATATTTGAGAACCTCTTCAGCTATATCAGGACCTAAAGAAGCAGAAGGCCCACTTGGCCAATATTTTGATGCCAGTTATAAAGATAATTATTGTGGCGGGCAAAACTGGGAACAAGCTGAAATTATTTTGCAACAACATGCCATTGAAGCAGCACTTTCTAAATCAGGACTAAAAATGGATGAAATTGATTTGGCTATCGGAGGAGATTTAAACAATCAAATTGCGGTAACGAATTATTCTTTAAGAGCATATGATGTAGCTTATTTAGGAGTCTTTTCCGCTTGCTCTACTTGTACACAAAGTATGCTTCTTGCAGCAATGCTTGTTGATAGTGGCTATGGCGAAAATATTATGACCATTACTTCTAGCCATAATTCAACGAGTGAAAGACAATTTCGGTATCCAACTGAGTATGGAGGGCAAAAACCAACTTCAATGACTTCTACAGCAACAGGTGCAGGTGCTTCTATTATCTCTTCTATTCCATCTTCTATCCGAGTGACTCGAGCTACAATCGGAAAAATTATAGACCCTGATTTATCTGATGCTCAAGATATGGGAAGAACAATGGCCCCTGCTGCCGCAACAACATTCAAAACCCACCTAGAAGATTTTCAAATTGAACCTAGTGAATATGATTTGATTCTTACTGGGGATTTGTCTAAATATGGAAGTGAAATATTTTTAAAAATATTAGAGGAGTGGCAAATTCAAACACCAGAAAATACAAACGATGCAGGATTGATGTTATATGATATTGAAAAACAAAATGTATTTGCAGGAGGAAGTGGTTGTGGTTGCGTGACACTGGTTACGTTAGGATATGTTGTCCATGCTTTAAAGACAGGTAAGTATAATAAAGTATTGATTATTGCTACAGGCGCATTGATGAACCCGATTATGGTGGCTCAAAATGAATCTATTCCTGCGATTGCACACGCCATTGCCTTAGAAAGGAGTATGTTATGATTTTTTTATACGCATTTTTGATTGGGGGTATCATTTGTTGTATTGCCCAATTGTTAATGGATTTATGTAAATTGTTACCCGTTCATATTGTGGTTTTATTTGTTGTTTTGGGGTCCATTTTGGAAATGTTTGGACTCTATGATCATTTGATTCAGTTTTGTGAAGCAGGTGCAATGTTACCGATTTCGAGTTTTGGGCATTCACTTACCCATGCAGCAGTAGAAGAAGCTACTCAATCAGGATTATTGGGTTTATTTACAGGTATATTCGATTTGACTTCGAGTGGGATTGCTGCAGCTATCTTTTTTGCCTTCTTTGTTGCAATAGCGACTAGACCAAGAGGCTAAAATGAATGATATATTGCAAACCATCCAGAATAAATTATCTAGTCAAGATGCATTTGATGTAACGACTAGAACCATTAAAACGCCTTATCATCAATATGATTTGGTGTTTTTGAATTTTCTTTGTGGGCATGATGCGATAGTGGATATCATTTATACCCTTACAGCAGCCGATCGAGAAGATACTACACCAAAAGATATTGCCTATAGTGTGCTCAATGAAAGTACAACCATTGAAACGGATGTTTCAACCATTTATTATGCGATATTAAATGGGCATCTAGCCATCATATGTGAAGACGGTCAAACCATTGTAAGTGAAGTCAAACAATATCCCAATCGTTCCATCGCTGAGCCCGATAGTGAAAAGGTAGTACGGGGGAGTAGAGATGGTTTTACAGAAAATATAGCAACAAATATCGGGCTAATTAGAAGAAGAATCAAAACAGGACAACTCAAAATTTTAAAATATGAAATTGGAAAACTCAGTAAAACCATTGTATCTTTGATATATTTGGAAGACTCTATTCAACCCAAATATATCGAAGATGTCAAACAGCGTCTTGCAAGTGTTGAAATTGAAGAACTGACCATGGGAGATAAGGCGTTAGAAGAATTGATGGTCAATGATTCACTTACACCATATCCTTTAGTGAAATATACGGAAAGACCCGATACGTTTTGTGCGCATTTATATCAGGGGATGTTTGGTATTTTAGTAGATACTTCACCATGTGCTATGTTAGGTCCTATTTCAATTTTTGATCATATGCAACATGCGGAAGAATTTAGACAATCAAGGGTATCTGGCTCCTATTTGCGATTCATTCGTTTTATAGGAATTGTGGTATCCTTTTTAGCAGTACCGATATGGTATACGTTATTAGAATATAAGATTGAATTAGGTGGATATTTTGGCAATTTTTTTGAAGTTGAGTTTAATAAATATGCTATTTTTGCTCAAATTATTTTGATGGAATTGGGGGTTGAGTTTATACGAATGGCCTCAATTCATACACCAACGGCACTATCAACTTCAATGGGGATTATTGCTGGTATTGTCATTGGTGAAATGGCCATTGATATCGGTATACTATCAGAACAAATTGTTTTGCTAGGAGCAATTTCGGCCATTGGCTCTTATATTACCCCAAGTTATGAACTGAGTCTTGCCAATAAGATGGCTAAAATATTCATTATAGTAGCTATTTTTTTATTTGATGTATATGGGTTAATTGGTAGTATCTTGCTTTTACTGATATATTTATGTACAAGAAAAAGCTTTGGTAGACCTTATTTATATCCGCTATTGCCGTTTAATTTAAAAGATTTTTCAAGACAATTATTTAGAAGCTCTTATTTGAAAAAAAATCGTCAGAATCGCAGAAAGTAGAATCCCTATACGAAACCCTTGCAAGAAATTCCAAAATTTAGTATAATAGATAAGTAGAAAAGGAGGATACATATGGCAAAAATAAAAATATTTGCTCTAGGTGGCCTTGGTGAAAATGGTAAAAATATGTACGTAGTGGAAGTAAACGAACATATATTTATACTAGATGCAGGATTGAAGTATCCCGATATTGATATGTATGGTGTAGATGCAGTTATACCTGATATTTCTTATTTAATAGAACATAAGGATAAAATAGAGGGTATATTTATTTCTCATGGACATGAAGATCATATCAATGCTTTACCTTATTTATTAAAACAAATACCAACTCGTGTGTATGGTACTCATTTTACCATTTGCTTGATTGAAAATTTATTATCAGGCAATAAAATGAATATCAAAAATTATAAATTATTTCGGGTCAATGAGAATAAAGTATTGACCTTTGGTAAAGTAACGGTTTCTTTATTCAATACAACGCATAGTATACCTGAATCTGTTGCAATTTCAATTGCTACAGAAGATGGTTCAATTGTTTATTGTACAGATTTTAATTTTGGTCCAATTCCTTTTGGTAGATATCAAACCTCATTTGATAAAATTACCGAAATTGCCAAAAGACCTGTATTGGCATTACTTAGTGAAAGCATTGGTGCTGGAACTGTCAACCGGATTAAGAATGATTCATTGTTAGAGCATACCTATAAAAACATTTTAGTGAATGCGGAAGGGCGGATTATTGTCTCTGCTTACTCTTCTGATTTATCGAGAATTCAAAAAATTATCAATATGTCAGTTGAAAAAGGGAAGCAAATTGCTATTGTTGGTCGTATTGCTGAAAAGATTGTAGATGTGGCCATTAAATCACATTATTTGGATATTCCCAAAGAAGCACTGGTCACGTTACAACCCTATCAAGAAATTGATGAGGCACAACATCGAAATGATTTGGTTGTGATTGTTGCGGGAGTGCGCAATGAACCTTATACATTGTTGATGAGAATGGTGATGGGAGAAGATAAATTGGTCAATATTGGCCCAAAAGATACTGCGGTAATGATGTGCCCACCCATTCCTGGAACAGAAAAAGCCTCAATTGATGCTTTGAATATGTTATATCGTTATGATGTCAATGTGCATATTTTAGGTAAAGATATTCTAAGAAGTGCACATGCTGATAAGGAAGATTTAAAATTACTTTATGCTATGCTAAAGCCTAAATATATTCTGCCAGTAAAAGGTGAATATCGGCATATGTACGAACAATCTATTGTGGCAACCAATGCAGGATGGGATGAAAATCATATTTTGCTATTGGATAATGGAGAAGTGGCTGAGTTCGAAAATGGAAAATTGGTCAATCGTTTTTCTGTTCCCTCAGGAGATTTGTTTGTAGATGGATCGTTGATGGGGAGTGTGGATGAACAAGTGATTAAAAATCGTGAAGCACTTGCAGAAGAAGGCGCCATCATTTTAACTATCAACTATGATATTCGACAACGAAAAGTCATATCTTGCGCAGATATTGTAACCAAAGGATTATCTACTCAATTAACGATTCCTGAGTTATCCCGACAATTGAATGCGTTAGCTACAAGAATGATGAACAATCAGTTGACCAAAAAGAATTTCAGTTTAGATAATGCCGAAAAAACAATCAACGAAGAAGTCCAAAAATTAGTTTTTCGTTTGACTAAAAAACGGCCAGTCATTTTGACGATGTTAATTGAAATTTCAAAATAAGTTCTAAAAATAAACACCACCTCATATCTTATAGAGGTGGTGTTATGTTATTCAAGCGGACAAGTTATATCATTCAAACCATAGAACATACGGATATAGATGATATTTTTTTAAAAAGAGCTCTATTTTATCAACAAACATATCCTTTTCGGTGGAATTATTTTGTATATGACATAATCCATAAGCCGCAAATGGTATATACAAAAGATTCAACCGTAATACTCAATTTAAATGATTTACCTTTTAAAGAGTTACAATTTCTATTTGGTATGCTTAAAGATTTTTTAAATTATCAAATCATTCAAAAGATTATTTACAAAAAGGAATTTATGATACTGCATTTTCATCAAGATTTTCATATGGAATTTTTCAAAACGCCATCTATTTTAATGAGTTTGGGGTTGCATCAATATCTTCAGGAAAATTATCCATCATATACCATTTACTATGGAGCCATTTTGACGATGCATGGTGAAAAATATTTGCTAGATTTGGTGTTACAGAAGGAGACTCAATTGTTATTGTTTGATGGTACTTCATGTATTGATGAACCCTTTACAGATGATACAAGGGTCATTCATATGTATCATCATTTTCCAACTCAAATCATTCAACATCATCCAATATATCAATTGAAGTGGAATTATAATATGAAGGAATATGAACTTGCTTTAAAAAAAATGAACCTATGAGGGTTCATTTTTATAATTTAACAATTTCTTTCACAGTAGCGCCATTTTCCATTTCTAATTTTCCAGAATATTCAAGATAATCTATGACACAAGTTTTAGCCAGTTTGACATTGGTTGCACATAATTTTTTGCATGTTAAGCATTCCGCAACAATATCCGTACATTCAATTTCTTCCGCATAGATATTGGCCTTTTTGAAACTGATGCTTTGCTTTTTGATTTCGACTTGGTGGGCATGAATTTCATTTAATTTAGACGATACGCTTTTGATCATGACAAACTCGGCACAAAGTTCACCACTAATCTTTGTATTTCCACTGACTTTAAATGTATCACAACTCACATCGCCTAAGAACTGGGTTGTTCCTGTAACCATAAGAGATTTCCCCTTATAATTTCCTTGAGAAGTAATTCCTCCAGTAATATTGACGATTGAGGCAAGTAAATCTCCATTCATTCGTAATTGACCAGTAATGTCAATTGAATTGGCCCGAATATAACTATCTACGTCGACTTCTCCCACGTAATGCAAACTGCCTGTGGCTATTGCACCAAATACCTTGGCATTTCCGCTACCACTAAATTCTTTGGTGATAATATCGCCACTGACAGAACCATATCCAGTAATCACTACTTTTTCAAAGTTTCCTCCACTTGCTTTACCATAGCCCGCTATTTTTAAGTTTTCCATTTTGCTACCTCCCTTAATTTTTATATGATGCTTGTTTGATGATGGAAATTACTTCTTGTTCCAATGTGGTTAAGTCATAAATTTGAACATCTACATCCAAATCTGACAAAAGAAGCGATTCATCAAAAAAGATGATAAAACCTTCATGTTTTTTTGAAATGAGCGCCATTTTAGCTTGATGAAATGAAAAGTCTTTAAAATGTTCAAGTGTCAAATCAAACTTCAAATGATAAAAAAATGTTTCTCTTTCCTTTCTTGCAAGAGAAAGCGCATATAAAATCACGATTTCATTGATGTTCAGTAATTCTTGCTTGCCGACTAGCTTTTTGACAATGCGTTCATCAAAACATTTGAGTTCTCTGATTTTATCGAGTGAAAAAGTAATATCTTTGATTTCAGGATTGAGTACATTTTTAATCTTTTCAATGGAATAGTCACTCTCTTTTAAGGATAGAATTTTTTCAATACGGGGAATAATTAAATCTTCATCGAAAAATGTTTCTTGACCTGTTGTTACACTTTGTTTGATAAACCATTCTTCTGGAATCAATCCTTCCCTTTTCCAACGATAGAGCTGCCCATACGAAATATGGGTCTTTTTTAATAAGTCTTTTTTAGAGATCATAGGCATTTTCCTTTCGTAACATTGTTTTATACCGACATTATAACATAACAATGTTACGTTGTCAAGAAAAATAAAAATGATTTGTTAAATTACTTTATATTTTTTACATAATTTGATATAATAATAATGAAAGAAGGACTTATGATGACTTTTAGAAAATTAATCACATTTGATCAAATGGAATTAGAACAACAATTTGTTGGTCCGAATAACACATACATTCGTCTGATATCGAGTGAGTTAGATTTAAAGTTAGAACATATCAATCATGCCATTGTCATTGATGAGGATATTGCTTTACTGAATCCCGATTTGAGTCAACAATTAGAGCGATTATTTGCAACAATTGCAACTTTACTTGAAAAAAACACTCGACTAGAAGCAAGAGATTATTTACATCTTCTATACTTATTTCAAACCGCATCAGATATAGAAGTTGCGGAAGAACAAGCCTATCAGTTTTACCAAAATCGAAGAGTCATTTTAAATACATTTGATAGTCGTAAAATTATTGTCAAAACACTTGCTCAAAAGCGATATATAGATGCCTTAGATAAGGCAAGTATTGTATTTGTCACAGGCAGTGCAGGAACAGGTAAAACCTATTTGGCCGTAGCTCACGCAGTAAATGCACTGAAAAAGAATCAAATTCGTAAAATCATTATTACAAGACCTGCAGTAGAAGCAGGTGAGAAATTGGGGTTTTTGCCTGGAGATTTAAAAGAAAAAGTGGATCCTTATTTGATTCCCATTTATGATGCATTATATGAATTTATGGGGAAAGAAAATGTAGACAAACTCATTGAAAAGGGGACGATTGAAATTGCCCCTCTAGCTTATATGCGAGGTAGAACATTGGATAATGCGGTGATTATCTTAGATGAGGCACAAAATACAACCAGTAATCAAATGAAAATGTTTGTTACCCGGCTTGGATTCAATTCAAAAATGGTCATAACAGGCGATGTGACTCAGATTGATTTACCGATACATACTTCTAGTGGATTGATTGAGGCAACCAGAATATTAGATGGGATAGAAGGAATTGAACATATCCATTTTGGCAAATATGATGTGATGCGTCATCCACTAGTTTCTAAAATAATTGAAAAATACGAGGAAAATGATGATTAAAGTAAATTTTGCAGGAGCAGTAGAAGCATTTGAATTTGATGTACAAAAACTAACCAAACGAATCATGAAAAAGACCGCTCATCTTTTGCATATCAAGGGGCGCCATATCGCTAGTTATGTCTTTGTTAGTCAAGAAGAAATTCATCAAATTAATAAGGACTATAGACAAATCGATCGCCCAACCGATGTGATTTCTTTTGCCTATATTGATGAAGATCCTACAAGAGAGATACCTGAAGAATTAGGTGATATCTTTATATGTATAGATAAAGTTTTTGAACAAGCTATGGAGTATGGTCATACACCATATCGAGAGTGTGCTTTTTTAATTACGCATGGCATTCTTCATTTGTTAGGATATGATCATATCCAACCAGAAGATGAAGAACAGATGTTTGCCTTACAAGATCAAATATTAAATGCTTTAAAGATAACAAGATAGGAGAAACAGATGAATCAAGAAGAAAAATTTCAATTAGTCAAAGAAGCATATGAGAATGCTTATGCGAAATATTCCCATTTTCAAGTCGGTGCATTGGTGCTTACTCAAGATGGTAGAACTTATTTAGGAGCGAATGTCGAAAATGCATCATATGGACTATCCAATTGTGCCGAAAGAAGCGCTTTATTTAATGCCTATTCAAATGGTATTCGAAAAGATGATATCATAGAATTGGTATTGATTGGCAAAAGTCAAGACTATTTATATCCATGTGGAGCCTGTCGACAAGTGATTTGTGAATTGATGCATGCGGATGCAAAAATCACCTTGTTTCGATTAGATGGAAAGTATAAAGAATTGCAGGTAAAAGATTTGTTACCCTATGCATTTGATGAGCGTGAATTAGATGCAGAAGCCTAAATTTAAATCAGGATTTGTGAGTATCATTGGTCGTCCTAATGTGGGCAAAAGTACATTACTCAATCAAATCCTCAATCAAAAAGTTGCGATAGTGAGCCCTAAAGCGCAAACTACGCGAAATAAGATTCAAGGTATTTATACAACCGATCAAGAACAAATTATTTTCATAGATACACCTGGTATTCATAAATCTAAAAATAAACTAGGAGATGTGATGAATGAATTTGCCATTTCTAGCATTTCTGGAATTGATTTGATTTTGTATCTTATTGATGCAACTGTTCCTTTGGGGAAGGGGGATGCATTTATCATAGATGCATTATCTAAATCAAAAGTACCCACAATTTTAGTAGCAAATAAGGTAGACTTATCCAAAGATAATGAACAAATCAAAGAAAATATAGATACATATCGGGAAAAAATGCATTTTGTCAATGGAATTACCATCAGTGCCGCATATGGATTTCAAGTGGAGGCATTGTTGGAATTGATTAAAGGCCACTTGAGTGAAGGGCCTATGTATTATCCAGAAGATCAACTCTTAGATCAACCCGAACGCTTTGTTGTTTGTGAAATGATTCGTGAAAAGGTGCTACACCATACGAGTGAAGAAGTGCCCCATAGTGTGGCTGTAACAATCGAGAGTTTTAAAGAACATGCCAATGGAGTAGATATTCATGCAACCATTGTAGTAGAACGCCCGTCACAAAAGAAAATTATGATTGGTAAAGGCGGAAGTATGATCAAAACAATTGGGATGGAAGCAAGAAAAGATATAGTACAATTCCTAGGAACAAAAGTATACTTAGAATTGTTTGTAAAGGTTGAAGAAGATTGGCGCAATAAAAAATTTCAGTTAAAAGAATTTGGCTACAATAATGATGACTTCTAAAAACTGTTAATTTTTCCAAAGTATAAAACATTTGAATTCTTCCATCCTATATGTAAGGAGGGATGAACTTGATGAACGACAAATCCAATCAACTTTGGGATCAATTTACTTCAACGGGAAAGATTGAAGATTATCTTACGTATAAATCCTATCGAAAGAAGGAAACAGCAGATGAAAAAATTAATAAAGAAAAAAGGAATCGTAATCACCTCTAGAGATTATAAAGAAAGTGCGAGGATGCTTACTATCCTTACTCCCGATGGATTAGAACAAGCCATTTTAAGGGGAGCAAATAAAATCAATAGCAAGAATAAGTCTTTCGCCATTGCTCCTGTTGAAGTAGAATATATAGCAACGACTCCATCACCGCTATCTACATTTACAGAAGGTTTTATTTTATCCAACTATACTCAGGTAAAGATGGATACCGAAAAAAGTTTATTGTTTAGTGGGATTGCGGAAAAGGTTTTGATGTTTGCAGAAAACATAGATAATAAAACGCAGTTCTATGACTTTATACAGTCTATTTTGCAACAGTTAGAAATAACTCATCATCCCCATGTGGTGCTCAATCTATTTGAAATCAAATTATTGTATCTGCTAGGGATTTCACCTATACTCAATCAATGTATGAGATGTAAGAATATCGAAAATGATTATGCATTTTCGGTATTTTTCGGTGGTACAATTTGTTCTTCTTGTGCTAGTAGAGTAGGATATCAATTAGATGTAACTGAAACCAAAATATGGAAGTATTTATATTTGATTAAAATGGAGAAAGTCGATGAAGTATTTCTTGAGTTGATTGCCAAAAGCCAAGTCTCGTTAGATGAAACAATTGATCAATATTATGAAAGGTACATGGACTTTACAAGTAAGGCCAAACAAATTATAAAGAAGGTGTCATAAATGAATACAATTGCAAGTTTTTTAGTGGATCATACAAAATTACATTCAGGATTATATATTTCTAGAAAAGATCAATTGGGGTTTGATCGCTTAACTACATTTGATGTACGCATCACGAGTCCGAATGTTGAACCTGTGATGGATACGGGGGGAATCCATGCAATTGAACATTTGGGTGCTACGTTTTTACGAAATGATAAAATATGGGGGACAAAAGTCATTTATTTTGGACCGATGGGATGTCGCACTGGATTTTATTTGATTATGGTGGGAGATTTATATCCATTAGATATTTATAAGTTGATGTGTAGTATGACGGAGTATATTTTATCTTATGAGGGAAAACTTCCAGGTGAATCAGCAATTGAATGTGGAAATTATCAAGATTTAGACCTGAATTTAGCGAAGAAATATATGAATAAATACAAAAAAGAAGTTTTAGATGATTTCACGAAAGAAAAATATATTTATCCAGAAACGGAAATCGCATAAGGGAACACTTACTATATAATAAGGAATAGAATATGAGAAAAATATTACGATATATGATAGTATGGATACTTTTAGTGGAAAGTATGTTATGCCTAAGTGCATGTCAATCCAAAACAAAAGAAGAAGAAGGAGAAAACAATATGATAGATTTTAATCAAAATGTATATGCAGAAATTGAATTTTCAACAAAAGATCGAGTGCATCTTGTCCTTTATCATGACAAGGCCCCTGCATCCGTTGAGAATTTTGTTCGCCTCGCCCAAGAGGATTTTTATGTGGGGACTATTTTTCATCGCATTATTGCGGGATTTATGATTCAAACCGGGGGATATTATGTAGAAGGAAATAATTTGATGGACAAAAAGGGAGTTGAGCCTATTCAAGGTGAATTTGCCAATAATGGTTATCCAAACAATGACATCAAACATACATTAGGTGTCATTTCAATGGCTAGAACTTCTAATCCCAATTCCGCAACCTCTCAATTTTTCCTTTGTTGTGGAACTTGTACTTGGTTAGATGGTGATTATGCGGCATTTGGTAAGACAACCGATGAGGCAAGTAATGATGTCATTCTAAAATTTAGCGAAATCAAAACTGGAACACTAGGTTATGGATTCGATGATTTTCCAACTGAAATCATTTCAATTACAAAGGTAAACGTAAGCAATGAACCATTCAAATAAGAAATATATGCGTTATGTATCGGTTTTTATCCAAGGGATATTTGCGGGAATCTGCATTGCCATTGGTGGATTATTGTATATTCAAACCAGAAATCTCACATCTAATTTAGCTCTTGCCGCATTCTTATTTCCTATAGGATTGATTTTAATTTGCAATTTTGGTTTTTTCCTATACACGGGTAAGATTTGCTATGTATTTGAACGGTTTCAAATGCCTGATGGAAGTTATTATCCCCTTCAACTCCTTTTAGGATGCATCGGGAATTATTTGGGGGCACTTCTTATGGGATGGCTATTTAGAAATTTATTTGCAATGCCTGAATTTGTTGAGACAATGATTGCTACAAAAATGAGTTATAGTTGGTGGAAATTGCTCTTGCTTGGTATGTGTTGTGGAATGTTGATTTATTTTGCGGTAGAAGGATTTGCGAAAATAGAACATCCAATAGGTAAATATGTCGTTTTAATTCTTTGTATAGCCGGCTTTATTCTTTGTGAATTTGAACACTGCGTTGCCAATATGTTTTATTTTTCTTTAGATGAAACCATAACCTTTCAAAGTGTAAGTTCCATTCTCTTTGTGCTAATGGGCAATTCAATAGGGGGATTTCTTATTCCCCTATGTAAAAAAATAATTTCCAATGGATAGGAGAAAAGTATGATTCCATTTACCTATTATTCGCCAACTAAAATTATATTTGGTCCTCATCAAGAAATACATATTGGAGAGATTATTGCAAATTATGGTTACAAAAAAATACTTTTTCATTATGGAAAGCATTCGATTTTTCAAACAGGGTTATATCAACGGGTAATTGCTTCATTACAACAAGCACAAATTGACTATGTTGAATTCGGTGGTGTTGAGCCAAATCCAAAAATTGATTTGGTTCGAAAAGGAGTGCAATTGGTAAAAGAAGAACAAATCGATTTTATTCTTGCCGTAGGCGGTGGATCAGTCATTGATTCTGCCAAATCAATTGCTTGTGGGGCTTGTGTTGATTTTGACCCTTGGCTATTCCACACCCATGAAAAAACACCAGAACAGGCACTACCTATTGGGGTCATTTTAACGATTAGCGCAGCAGGGAGTGAATTGAGCAACTCTTGTGTGGTCAGTCATCCGCAATATCATATAAAAAATGGCTTTAATACAGATTGTGTCCGACCTCTTTTTGCCATTATGAATCCTGAATTAACTTATAGTGTCTCACCTTATCAAACGGCTTGTGGTATTGTAGATATTTTAATGCACACATTAGAACGATATTTGGTTGTAGAAAGTTCACTTTCTTTTACGGATGAGATAGCACTTGCACTTTTAAAATCAGTGGTTCAAGCTGGTAAAAAAGTACAACTATATCTCCAAGATTATGAAGCGCGAGCAACGCTAATGATTGCAAGCAGTTTTTCTCATAATGGGCTAACAGGAATGGGCGTGAAAATGTATTTTACGGTTCACAAATTAGAACATATTTTAAGTGGAATGTATGATCAAATTGCTCATGGGGCAGGCCTCGCCATTCTTTTTCCAGCCTGGTTAAAATATATTTCTTCACATTTGGTAGATAAATGTTATCGTTTATTTGTTGAAGTATTTGAAATACATGAAGAAAGTAAAGAAAAAACGATTGCCACAGGCATTGACGCATTGAAACAATTCTTTAGCGATTTAGGAATGCCTGTATCCTGGAAAGAAATTGGATTAACTGAACTGCAATTACAAGAGTTAATTGACAGGGCTACTCAAAATAATACACAAACGATACCAGGTTTTTTACCACTTGATCAACAAGCTATTCAAACGATTTTTAATTATGCAAAATAACCGAAAACTTTTCGGTTATTTTTCTTTTTTTAGGTCAAAATAAGAATAATATAAGCAAATCAAAATAAAAAAACGATGAATAATGGTAAAATAAAAAGACGGAGGTAGTCTATGATAAGAAAAAAGTTTAACGTTGGGGGAATGACTTGTTCTAGTTGTAGTGCCCATGTTGAGCATGATGTACAAAAATTAGAGGGGATACAACAAGTCGATGTTAGTTTAATGACGGGAACAATGGTTGTTGAGTTTGATGAGGCTATCACATCCAATCAACAAATTATTGAAGCAGTTCAAAACGGAGGATATACAGCTTCTATTTATGATAGAAGTAAAAAACTAAATGAAACGAATGATAAAGAGGAAAAGAAAAAACGGAATGTCCTCATCGCTTCAATCATCTTATTGATTGTACTGATGTATTTTTCAATGGGTTCAATGTTGGGGTTACCATTACCTCATATCTTTTTTGAGCACAATTATGCTTATCTCAATGGTCTTATTCAATTGATCCTATTGATGCCTATTTTGGTGATGAATCGTCACTATTTTATTAATGGAACCAAACGATTATTTAAATTGTCTCCTAATATGGACTCATTAATTGCGCTTGGCTCTATTGCAAGTCTAGGTTATGGTTTGTTTTCTTGGATTATGGTCATTTTAGGTGTAATCTATCAAAGACATGATTGGATAGAAAATTATCATATGGAGTTATATTTTGAATCGAGTGCCATGATTGTTGTTTTCGTCTCTTTAGGAAAATTTGTAGAGAAAAAATCAAAAGGAAGGGCAACAAAAGCCATTGGCGAATTGCTCGATTTGACACCGAAAACAGCGACATTAATTCAAGGGAATACAGAGGTAGAAATAGAAGTAGAGGATATACAAATTGGGGATATTGTATTGGTGAAACCTGGGACTTTGATTCCCATTGATGGAAAAGTAGTCGAAGGAATGAGTGCTGTTGATGAATCGAGTTTAACTGGTGAATCCGTACCTGTAACAAAAGAAATCGGCAGTTTAGTAAAAAGTGGTACAACCAATTTAAACGGAGTAATGAAAATAGAGGCTAGTTGTGAAAGCTTTGATACAACGCTTCAAAAGATTATTGATTTGGTAGATGTCGCTAGTAATTCCAAAGCATCTACTGCCCGTCTTGCGGATAGAGTTAGTCTATTTTTTGTGCCCATTGTTATGGGCATTGCTTTGGTTACTTTTGTGATTTGGATAATTGTCAAGCAGGATTTTGAGTTTAGTTTGGCTAGAGCTATTTCTGTTTTGGTTATTTCTTGTCCATGTGCTTTGGGTTTAGCTACGCCAGTTGCTATTATGGTGGGTACATATAAAGCAGTCCGGTATGGTATTTTGATTAAATCTGGTGAGAGTTTAGAAAATTTATGTGCAGTAAATACTGTAGTTTTTGATAAAACGGGCACATTAACTAGGGGTCTTCCTGTGGTGACAGATGTCATTCCAGTTTCTGCATCGAAGCAAGAACTTATGCAAATTGCTGCAACACTTGAAAAAAATTCAGAACATCCACTCAGTCATAGTATTGTTGAGTACGCCAAACAAGAAAAAGTGAATCTGCTTGAAGTAGTAGAATTTGAAAACTGTATTGGCCAAGGCGTCAAAGGAAAAATTGAGGACATAGAATATTTTTGTGGCCAAGCTAGTTTCTTAAATCAACCCTATCAACAAGAACCGTATGAAGCACTTTTGTCAGAGGGAAAAACAGTCGTTTTTGTATTTTCTAAGGAAAAGATATTAGGTATGATTGCCCTTCGAGATGAATTAAAACCAACGAGTATTCAAGCAGTAGAAGCACTGAAAGCTTTGCATATGGATGTGGTGATGCTGACGGGTGATCAAAAAAAAGTGGCAGATGTAATCGCAAGTGATGCCCATATTGACCATGTTATTTCGCAAGTGATTCCAGAAGAAAAGGCCAGTGTCATTGAAACCTTGCATACAGAAGGAAAGAAAATCGCTATGGTTGGAGATGGAATCAACGATTCTGTTGCATTGATGAAAGCAGATATTGGTATTGCTATGGGAAGTGGAACAGATGTTGCCATCGATTGTGCTGAAGTTGTTTTAATGAAAGATGATTTGACAGATATCCCTACAGCGATTGCGTTAAGTAAAAAGGTCATTCGTACCATCAAGATGAACCTATTTTGGGCATTTTTCTATAATGCATGTTTTATCCCGATTGCGGCAGGTGCACTATATTATGTCAATGGACTAGTGCTCAGTCCGATGTTATGTGCGATAGCAATGAGCTTAAGCTCAGTGTGTGTCGTGCTTAATGCACTTCGAATCAATATGTTCAGAAAGGAATCAATATGAAAAAGACAATTCAAATTAGTGGAATGAAATGTGAACATTGTGTGGCAAGAGTTGAAAAGGCTTTGACTGATTTAAATCAACTCAAACAAGTAAAAGTGAGTTTAGCAAAAAATCAAGCAGTTGTTCAAGGTGATGTAACTGATGATGCATTAATCAAAGCCATTGAAGAAGCAGGATATCAAGTCACATCTATTGTTGAAAAGAAGGGGCTTTTTGAAAAATAGGCAATGATTCTAAAAAACGCAAATAAAAAGGTGTATTTTGTTGATAAAAAATTTAATTTATAGTATAATAAATTGATTTATCGGGAGGAGCTTAGAAATGCGCATTAATTTTATTTTAAAATGTAGTGTATGTGGCGAAGAAAATTATTTAACCGAAAAAAATAAACGAAATACTCCAGATCGTTTAGAACAAAAGAAATATTGCCCTCGTTGTAAGAAAACTACACTTCACAAAGAAAAAACTAAAAAATAGTTTAAGAAATGAAACACTTAAGGAATTTTCCTTGGGTGTTTTTCTTTTTCTACAAAAAATGTACATCATTTGTGGTTAAATATAGGGAGGAAAATGGGGGGATTATGATGGCAAAAGAGAAGTACCAGACATTAGAAGCTAAAGACAATGAACGAGTTTTCTATTATGAAATATTAGGTATAGTCCTTTTGATTTTATCCATGTTATCCATCGCTAAATTGGGACTAGTTGGAAAATATTTGATGTTGATGACCAAATTACTTTTTGGAGATTGGTATTTTATGGTTACGTTTTTAACAATCGCCTATGGTATTCGTTGCATTTTGGTACATCAAAAATTAAAGGTAAATAATGTACGTTATTTAGGTATCTTTATATCAATTTTATCCATCATTTTACTATCACACTTTGCGATGCACCGTTTTGTAAAGGCCTATGATGAAAACTATTTGAAACTGACGTTTCGATTGTATTTTAATGCCTTCAAAAGCGAAAATCCTGATGCGATTGTAGGTGGAGGCATCATTGGTGGATTGATATTTTATTGCTTTTATTATTTGTTTTCAGAAATAGGGGTAGTATTATTAAGTATTGTATTGATTTTTTTAGGTATTGTTTTTATTTGTAAAAAGACCATCAAAGATTTCTTGAAAATGATTATTCATTTCTTCCAAGGCATTTATAAGAGGTGTAGAAGAACAGCAAGTTCATTGCATCAGGTACTAGATACTTATGATGCCTCTTATCAAAAAACAAAGGTGAGATATAAGATTGAAAATACCCATCATGAAAATATTTATCAAAATGAACTGAAGTTAGCCAAAGAGCATGTGAAAAAAATCCAAAACATTTTGAATCAGATGAATTACTTTTATGCGGAGATATCCTATATTGTTTGTCGAAATGTAACGGTTTTCTTCATTGCTTCTTATCATAACATTGATTTTAATTTATTTCAGAGTAAGTTGAATACTTACTTTGATAAATTTTTGCTTAAATTTGATGATGTCAAAAAAGAGTTGATGGTAGAATTAACCAATGCTTATCAAGTACCACTTACAATAGGCGAGTTAGCAGTGGGACACAAAGATGAAATTATCTTTGGTATGGATGATCGCAATGAGCAATTGATGCTTGACGCAAATGAAAATAAACTCTTAATTATAGGAAAAGATACAAAGCGAATTGCACACTACATAGATAGTATTATTTTAGGCATTTTTCATCAAAAGAAAGAAATAGATTATTTTTTAATGGATTTGCATCAAAATACAGTATTATCAACCAGTCATCAAATGGATGAATTAAATGCTGTGCTTAGTTTATTAAATGAGCGAATTCAAAAATTGCAAGAAAACGGAGTATCCTCACTTGAGCAGTACAATCAAAAGGTAAAAAAGAAAGAAAAACAAGAACTCGTTATTATACACGGAGTAGAATTATTGGCATTAGAAAATGATTTACTTGAAAAATTATTTTATCTATTAGAGGTAGGCGCAAAAAATGGGTTTTATTTTATATTCACGGTTTGTGGTGAAAATGAATCCCTACAGCGGCTGATTCACCTTTTTTCATATCGAATCTTTTTAGATGATAAATTATCTATGAGTAAACGAATTTTAGGATATCAACGTTTTGATTACTTGAATGCGGAAGTGGAAGCCTATTTGTCTTATCGAAATACAATTTTACGAATGAGTTTATTGTCTATGAGTGAAAAAGAAAAAGAAAGTATAAAAAAATAAATCCTATTTGGATTTATTTTTTTGCATTTTGCTTATAGGATAAAATCGTGTCATAACGTTCTTTTAGACCCATTTCTATTTTAGAACTATTTTTAGGATGATAGTAGGTTCTGCCCACTAAAGCATCAGGCAGATATTGTTGGTCTACCCAGGCATTAGGATAGTCATGAGGATATAAATAACTTTTTTGTTTTGGATCAAATGAATAAGTATTCTTCAAATGAAGGGGGAGTGAACCACTTTTTCCATTTTCAATGTCAGCCATAGCCCCTGCAATGGCCAAATAAGCAGAATTAGATTTCGGTGAAAGCGCCATCTCAATGACAATAACAGAAAGGGGAAGTCGTGCTTCTGGGTTGCCTAACTCTCTTGCGGCATCCACTGCTGCTTTCACACGTGGACCAATTGTCGGATTGGCTAAGCCAATATCTTCATACGCAATGGCCAGTAATCTTCTGGCTAAACTCTCAAAGTCGCCCGCAATAATGAGTTTGGCTAAATAATGCAATGATGCATCCACATCACTCCCACGAATTGATTTTTGCAATCCACTCAGCGTGTCAAAGTAGCTATCACCATTGGCATCTATGGACACATTGGATTTTTGGATATATTGTTGGGCTAATTCTAGGGTGATGTGATGAGAAGGAGAGGTAAGTGCAATGCTTTCAAAATTGTTAATGAGTGTACGAATCTCCAAATTTGCTGTTGAAATGATATATTGATAGGCATCCTCATCAATTTCTAAAGGAGTATCAATAAAAGACTGTGCGCGCTTTAATATGGTCATCATATCCTTTTCTGTTAAATCACGCAAACGATAAATGTGACATCTACTCCGAATTGCTGGATTGACAGAGTGATAAGGATTTACTGTGGTGAGTCCAATCATTGCTATTGTGCCATCTTCGACATAAGGGAGCAGAAAGTCTTGAATATCCTTTTTCATTCGGTGAATCTCATCAACAATTAAAATAGGGGTATCTAAGAAGCGGGCTTCATTGATGACTTGTTTCAATACATCCTTTGTATCAATAGAAGCGTTAAATTTAAAATATTTGTGCTTTGATTCTTCGCATGTAGCAAGAGCAATTGTTGTTTTGCCACAACCAGGATTTCCATATAAAATAAAAGAAAACAAATGGTGAGAAGTAATCATATTGCGAATTACACCATTTGGTCCAACAAGATGTTCTTGCCCAACAATATCATCAAATGATTTTGGGCGCATTAAATAAGCCAAAGGTTTCATAGTAGTGCCTCCCTTTTTATTTATTTTATCATAAAATGTCAAAAAAAACATTGAAAAAGAAACGAAAAAAACAGATAAACCACAACATATAGCTGCAAATCAAATCATCAAAGGCATTATCTTGCGGAAAACCAAAAAATTTGATACAATAAGAGCGTAGAAAAAGGAGTTGCGGTATGAATATAACTGAGTTTCAAAAAATAAGTTTTCAACAATTTCAAAAAGATGCTATACAAAATGGATTTATACAAGATGTAGAAGAGGCATATGCACAGATTCATCTTCCGAAGAGGGCAACTAGTGGATCAGCAGGATATGATTTTTATCTTCCGTTTGATTTGGATTTATCTCCTGGTGAAAGTAGAATCATTCCCACGGGAATTCGGTGCAAAATGAATGAGACACTGGTATTACAAATTTATCCAAGAAGCAGTCTTGGTTTCAAATATCGTTTACAACTGGATAATACAGTAGGAATTATTGATAGTGATTATTATCATGCTCTCAATGAAGGGCACATTATGATTAAAGTCACCAATTGTACTGTAGAAGGAAAATTTGTTTCTTTATCTAAACAGACTCGATTTGCTCAAGGCTTATTCTTGCAATATTTTAAAGTAAAAGATGATGATGTAAAAGAAAATAGGACTGGAGGTATAGGTAGTACCAATAGCAATAAAGCGTCCTCAAATGATTGAAATTTGGGGATTTTTTCAAGTGTATTTTTCGACAAAATCAATAGAAAATATGATATAATAATTAGAATTATTGACGAAAGGAGTAGCTTGATATGCAACAACATAAGAAACCGAATCGACATCAAGAAAAATTCAATATAAATTCTCCAATCCAAACATCGATTATCAAATGGTATATTCGAAGATATTGGTGGAAATATATGCTGATTGTTGTGCTATCGCTTGCTATTATCTATTGTGAGGTACTAAAACCAACAATTATTGGTGATGCGGTAGATTTAATTGGGCTAGGTCAAATTACGGAAAAGAGTTTGTTTTCCCTAATTTTGATGCTTACAATGGTCGTGTTGGTTAAGTTTGTGGTGAGTATTATAAAAAGTATTTGTTTAGGAAATTTATTTCACCGACTATTTTATCATATTAAAATAGAATTCATGAAGAATATTTTGAAGCAAGATGCAAGTTATTTCACAGAATATCATCCAGGTGATTTGATGACTAGGGCAACAGCGGATACGTTTGCAATGGCAAATGTTTCAACCCATCTTATTTTTGGCTTAATTTCGTTATTATTGACATTGGTTATGTCAGCGATTAAAATGGTGACACTAGATCCATTATTGACACTGTATTCGATTTTACCTTTACCATTTATTTTTATTGTAGTTGTAGTGATGCGACCTAAAATTAGTGCCAATTGGCGTTTGGTTCGAAAGAAAAATAGTACGATGAGTAATTTAGCAATGGAAAGTGTTCAACATGTCAAGCTGATTCGGGCTTTTGTGAATGAGGAACGTGATTATACGAAATTGGTTGCATCTGCGCAGGAGTGTTACACAACAGAAAAAAAGTCAGTAATGATGCAATCAACGTTTGGACCAACATTTCGCTTTTTTACCAATATAAGTCAATTGGTTGCTTATGGCTATGGGGCATATTTGATTATCAATCAAGAATTAACAGTTGGAGAACTCATTACTTTTAGCTTATTGCTTGCCCAATTTTCTGGACCAATGATGCAACTTGGCAACCAAGTAGCACAGTTTACACAAAGTTATATTTCTTGTGAACGTGTTTTAGAAGTACTCAATGCAGAACCTGAATTAAAGGATAAAGTAGATGCAAAGCGTTGTGAGACATTTGAAGAAATTCGCTTTCAACAGTATCAATTTCATTATCCAGAAGATGAATTGCAAATTCTAAAAGGAATTGATTTAACCATTCAAAATGGTAAGTCTTTAGGGATTGTCGGTAAAACAGGCTCAGGTAAAACAACATTGATTCGGCAGTTATTAAGACGGTATCCCGTAGAACATCCCGAAACATTATTGGTAAATGGAATGGCTATTGATGAAATAGAAAAAGAAAGTATGCGTAAATTGGTCTCTTATGTACCACAAGAACATCAACTTTTTGCAAGAAGTGTAGAAGCAAATATTATGTTAGGAAAAAGTACTACATCACAAATGGATTTGCAAACCGCCATACGAATGGCAGACTTTGCAAAAGATTTGGCCTTTTTAGATAATGGTTTAGAAACGATTGTAGGCGAATATGGGGTAACCTTATCAGGGGGACAAAAGCAAAGACTATCGATTGCTAGAGCCTTGATGAAGGATGCACCGATTCTTATTTTAGATGATTCATTGAGCGCTGTTGATGGGACAACAGAAGCAAATATTATTGCCAACTTGAAACAGATTCGGAATAAGAAAACCAATATTATTGTGGCACATCGTTTAACTGCAGTAGAAGCATGCGATGAAATTATCGTTATGGAAGACGGCAAAATCATAGAACGAGGTACACATGAGACTTTAATGAGACAAAAAGGCTGGTATTATGAGCAATACGTCATTCAAGAGATGGGGGGTGAGGCACATGCAAAAATGGAAGCATAATCCTTCTACCAATCCACAAGCAAGTAAGTATGATAAATATGCGAATTATCCAGCAGAAGTTGTTTTAAAAAGAGTTTTAAAATATGCTTGGAAAAGCAAAGTAATGATTATATGTTCACTGCTTTTCCTAATTGGTTTTACGTATTTAGAATTATTGCAGCCCAAATTAATTGATAGAATGTTGGATGATGAATTATTAGGTGTACAAACGACCTGGATACAGAAGGATTCAGGAACGGTTACTTATCAAGACAAACATTATGATAAGATAGCGATAGAGGATATTCAAACAACAGATTCAATTATATCCCTTGTTTACTTTGATGGCAGTTATTATCAATTAGAAGGAGTTGCTACTACAACGCTTTTGGAACGTTATGATGAGGAAAATAGTGTATTTGTGTTAAAAGATGGCACGACTATTTTTTCTAGTCATGTATCCAAAGAACAATTGCGTGCTTTTTATCAACCAAGTATTGCGCCAATCACTAAATTATTGATCATTTATGGCAGTTTAACCCTCTTGATTATTATTCTTCGTTTTTTTCAACATGTCTTTTTTCTAACCGCATCGATGCGACTCACACTAGATATCCGAAAAGATGCTTTTGCTAAATTGAACCGATTACCTATGGAATATTTTGTTGCGGAGCCTAGTGGAAAAATTGTAACAAAAATTACCAGTGATTCTGAGGGGGTTCGGGGATTATATCAAGTTATTTTTTCAATTTTAACCGCATTCATTTCTTTGATTATGGTATATGTAGAACTCTTTAGAGTCAATTGGCAATTGTCGCTTATTACGTTACTTGCTACGCCAGTGATTCTCCTTTGGATGACAGTCTACCGAAAGGCAAATAATAAATATCATCATCGCATTCGGGAAATGAATTCGATTATCAATGCTTCAATGGCGCAATATGTAGATGGTATGGCAATGATTCAACAATTCAATCAAGAAAAAGCCATGACTGCAGAGTATGATGATTTATTGCTAACCAATTATGGCAATAAAATGAAGGCATTAAAGATTAATTCTATTTTTGGAGGAGAATTGCTCTTATTGATTCAAAATGCTTTGTTAGCTGTGATTATTTATTATTTTGGTAGAAGATTTTTGGGCCATGAAGGTGCGATTACAGCAGGTGCACTATATTTATATGTGACATACATCAATAAGATATTTGATCCTATTCGAGAAATTTTTGCGAATTTAAATGCATTAGAAGATTCATTTGTGGCATCTAGCAGAATATTTGATTTATTAGATCAAGAAGAAGATAAATATTTAGGTATGCATGAAAGACCTCAATTCAAAGGGGATATTCATTTTCATCATGTTACCTTTGCATATGATGAAAATGTAGTATTAAAAGATATTAACCTTCATGTGACACCAGGACAATTTATTGGATTGGTTGGTCATACGGGTAGTGGTAAATCAACGATGATGATTTTATTGCAACGTTTTTATGATTTGCAAGAAGGCCAGATTTTAATTGATCATCAAGATTTTATGCAATATACCAAGCAAGAAGTAAGAAGCAATATTGGGTATGTATTGCAAGAACCAGCTCTATTTTCAGGTACAATCAAATCCAACATTACTTTAGGATATGAAGCTACAGATGCTGAGGTTGAACATGTTTTAGAAATGATTGGTGGAAAAAAATTTGTTCAAGATTATCCAGAGGGGATTCATACAAAGTTAGAGTATTTAGGAGGCAATTTATCAACTGGTGAAAAACAATTGATTTCATTTGCGAGAATATTGTTACGAAATCCTTCTATACTGATATTGGATGAAGCTACGGCCAATATTGATACTGAAACTGAGATTTTAATTCAAAATGCGCTAAAAGTGCTTGCGGCAGGTCGAACGACTTTTGTTGTAGCACACCGGTTATCAACAATTCGTCATGCAGACAATATCTTTGTTTTAGATGATGGACGAATTGTAGAACAAGGCACTCATGAACAATTGTATCAAAAAGGTGGAAAATACCGAAATATGTATGAAGCTCAATACAATCAAAATAAATAATGAACGAAACTTTTTTCGTTCATTTTCTTTACCAAATTCTACACATAAATATCAAAAATGTGATATAATAAGACAGAATAACGAATCAAAGGGGTATGCATATGACAGAATTAGAACAATTAGCAGAATTGATATTTCCAGATGTGACCGAAACGATTGAAGATTTAGAAAAAAGATATCCAGAAAGAACACTAGAAGAAGGTGCGATGGTTGCGCGATTTGCACCAAGTCCAACTGGATTTTTACATACAGGTAGTTTATTTGCGACGCTGATTGCGTGGAAATTTCCTAAACAAACACAAGGAGTGTTTTACACACGTTTAGAAGATACAGATACAAAGCGTGAGGTTGCGGGGTCTGGTGAGGAATTACTCAAACAACTTGCCGCATTCGGTATTCTTCCGGATGAGGGCTATATGGGAACTTATGAAAAAGGAAACTATGGACCATATAAGCAAAGTGATCGAGAAATGATATATCGCACTGTAATTAAGGATTTTGTGAAAAGAGGATTGGCTTATCCTTGCTTTTGTTCGAGTGAATCCTTGACCGAATTAAGAGATTATCAAGAAAAACATAAATTAAATCCAGGTTACTATGGGGAATTTGCTAAGTGTGCTAGTTTAACTCCACAAGAGGCGATGGCCAAAATCAAAAATGGAGAACCATATGTTATGCGTTTTCGTTCTACGGGAAATTATCAAAACCGGGTGCAAATTACAGATTTGATTAGAGGAGATATAGAATTAGCACAAAATGACCAGCACATTGTCATTTTAAAAAGTGACGGGTTACCAACATATCATTTTGCTCATTTGGTAGACGATCATTTTATGCGTACTACACATGTGACACGTGGAGAAGAATGGTTGCCTAGTTTGCCAATTCACTATGAATTATTTGAAAAAGCGGGTTGGAAACGTCCAAACTATGCCCATTTACCAGTTATTATGAAACTAGATAATGGTAACAGGCGTAAACTTTCCAAAAGAAAGGATCCCGAAGCATCAGTTTCATATTTTTTAGAAAATGGTTATCCAGTTGAAGGAATATTGGAGTATTTGATTACAATTGCTAATTCAAATTTTGAAGAGTGGCGTTTGCAAAATATGAATGCAGATATCTTTACATTTATGTTATCATTTGATAAAATGACTCTAGATGGCGCTTTGTTTGATTTAGCTAAAGTAGAAAATATTTGCAAAGAACGATTATCTCGATTAGATAAAGATACTTTTACTGAAAAAGCATATGCATATGCTTGTCAGTATGATTCAAAACTTAAAGCATTAATAGATAGAGATGTTGATTATTTTAAGTCAATTATTAATATTGAAAGAGAAAAAGAAAATCCCCGTAAAGATTATGTCACATATCGAGATATTTATCCAATGATTCATTTCTTCTATGCGGATGCATATGATACATTATTGGAAAATGAATTGCCATTTCAATTTGATCGCTTTACAACAGAACAAATTATTACTGTTCTACAGGCATTCAAATCTAATATGGGATTAACTTATGATGAGAATGGTTGGTTTGAGAATCTAAAAGGTATTGCAGAAAAATGTGGATTTTGTCCTAATGTAAAAGAATATAAGAAAAACAAAGAGGCATATTTAGGTCATATTGGAGATGTTTCTGAAATGATTCGAATTGCTATTTCAACAAGAAAGAATACGCCTAATCCATATTATGTTCTTCAAATCTTAGGAGAAAAAGAAGTATCAAGAAGAATAGAAAAAGTGATAGAAAAGTTAAATTACTAAGAAGTTTATCTTCTTAGTTATGGCCAGCTGGTGAAGCGGTTTAACACATCGCCCTCTCAAGGCGAGATTCGCGGGTTCGAACCCCGTGCTGGCTACCATATATAATATACGAAAAGGCTATTTAGCCTTAAAAGTCCTAATAAACGTAAGTAAATTAGGGCTTTTTTAATGTCTAAAAATTTAAAATCTATTTAAAAATAGGATT